>NZ_BAABAA010000004.1:0-501037 GCF_039537185.1 Kribbella ginsengisoli
GGCAGGTACCGGGCGGCGGTACCGGCGGCTGGGCGGTGGGACGCAGGTACCGGGCGGCGGTACCGGCGGCTGGGCGGTGGGACGCAGGTACCGGGCGGCGGTACCGGCGGCTGGGCGGTGGGAGGCAGGTGCCGGGTGGGCGGATGCGGGCAGCGGGCGGTAGCGCCAAGAGCGGCAGGTAGCAGGCGCTGGTACCGGCTACTGGCTGGCGGGCCGTAGGCGCCGGGCGGCAGGTATCAGCTGCTAGGTGATGGGCGGCAGGCGCCGGGCGGCGGTACCGGCGGTTGGTCGTCCTGACCAGCGGCCGGGCGCGGCCGGGTGCGGCGGGCGGGGAGGAGCAGCGACCTTGAACACCTTTCGGTGGCCTTGGACAAGTTATTTCATGTTCAAGGTCGCCGGAAGGTGTTCAAGGTCCCGGGAGCGCGACGCCAGGGGGCGTCGGTCGGACGGGTGGTGGGGGTTAGCGGCCGAAGTCGCTGTCCTTCGGGACTTCTAGGTCTGATTTGGCCAGTTCTTCGATGTTGACGTCGCGGAAGGTGACTACCTTGGCGTTCTTGACGAAGCGGGCTGAGCGGTAGACGTCCCAGACCCAGGCGTCGGCCATGGTGACTTCGAAGTAGACGTCGCCGCCTTCGGTGCGGACTTTGAGGTCTACCGCGTTGCACAGGTAGAAGCGCCGTTCGGTCTCCACGACGTACTTGAAGATCCCGACGACGTCCTTGTACTCCCGATAGAGCTGTAGCTCCATATCGGTTTCGTACTTCTCAAGGTCGTCTGCGCTCATCGGCTCTCCGCTCCGGTGGGACTGGACACATTCTGTCCCATATCGGGCCGCATACTGCGGCGGACATTCTCGAACCGCCGTCGATGTTGTGGACACGGGCCGTATTCGTCCAGTGCCGCCTGGTGTTCAGGGGTGCAATATCCCTTGTGAACCGCGAAATCGTACTGCGGGTACTCCTCGTGCCAGTGCTGCATGATCCGGTCCCGGGTCACCTTGGCGATCACCGAGGCCGCCGCGATGCAGGCTGCCACCCGGTCACCCTTCCACACCGCGAGGCCCGGTACGCCGAGCCCGTCCACCCCGAAACCGTCCGTCAGCACGTACTGCGGGCGCAGGTCGAGCAGGAAGATCGCCCGGCGGAGCGCCTCCACGTTGGCGACGTGCATGCCCAACCGGTCGCACTCGGCCGCCTCGATCGAGACCACCGACCACGCAAGGGCACGAGATCGGATCTGGTCGTAGCACCGGTCACGTGCCTTCGCCGTCAACAACTTGGAGTCGGCCAGTTCGGGGATCTGGCCGCGTTTGCCGTCCGGCAGGATCACCGCGGCCGCGACCAGCGGGCCGGCGCACGGTCCGCGGCCGGCCTCGTCGACGCCCGCGATCGGGTCGAGGCCGACCCGGCGCAGGGCGCGTTCGTACCCGTAGAGCCCGGCGTCACGCCGGATCGTGCTGCCGCGCGGAAGAGCGCTCATCCATCAACTCACTCGGGAGGCGGTCGCCGGCGAGAGGCTCACCGGCGAGGCGGATAGCTCACTTGGGAGGTGGTGTGAGGGAGATCGAGGGTTTGTCGGGAGCCGGCCCCGCGGCCGGTATCGACTTGAAGGTATCCGGTACTTCGAGTTTGTCGAACCGGTTCGCCGGCCACACCACCAGGATCGCCCGCCCGGTGATCTTGTCCATCGGCACGAACGCCGCATCACCCGGATTGCCTCCGTCGGGACCCGTGTCACTCAGGTGCACCCGGGAGTCACCCGACTCGGACCGGTGGTCGCCCATCACGAAGACCCGCCCGGCCGGCACGGTGACCTGGAACTCCATCGCCGACGGCGCGTCGCCCGGATACAGGTAGGTGCCCTCTTCGAGCGGCTGACCGTTCACCATCAGCCGGCCCCTGGAGTCGCAGCAGGCGACCTTGTCCCCCGGCATTCCGATCAGGCGCTTGATCAGGTGACCGTGGCTGGAGTCCGGCAGCAGACCGACGACCTCGAAGAACCGGCCGATCGAGCCCCGCTTCTGGCCGCTCTCCTCGTCGCCCAGCCAGCCGCCCGGATCCTCGAAGACGACGACGTCGCCCCGCTTGACGTCGGTCAGCTTCTCGACCACGACCCGGTCGCCGACGAGCAGCGTGTTCTGCATCGACTCGCTCGGGATGATGAACATCTGGCCGACGAAGGCCCGCAGGATCGACGAGACGATCAGAGCACCGACCACGATCAGCACGAACTCGCGGGCAGCTGCCGCGAGTCCGGAGCGGTGGGCGGGTTTCTCTTTCGTCGCGGTCGGTGTCTCAGTCACTTCTTCAGCCCCGGCTTCTTGAAGGTTTCCGGAGGACGCAGCATCGTCATCCGGTCAGACGGCCAGATTACGCAACAGGCACGGCCAACCACGTTGTCGACCGGGACGAAGCCGCCGCCGGGCCCGCCCATATGGGCACGGGAGTCCGCGGATTCGGCCCGGTTGTCACCCATGACCCACAGTGAACCAGGCGGCACAACGACGCTGAACGTCGTGGTGGACGGTTTGGCGTCCTTGAGCAGGTACTCGCGCTCGTCGAGCGGGATCCCGTTGACCGTGATCCGGCCCGCCTTGTCGCAGCAGACCACCTTGTCGCCGGCCACGCCGATCACCCGCTTGACCAGGTGACCCTCACCGCTGCGCGGCAGGATGCCGACGAACTCGCCGACCCGCCGCAGCGTGCCGGGCTCCTTCTGCTCCTCGTTCAGCCAGTGGCCGGGGTCCTTGAAGACGATGATGTCGCCCCGGTCCACGTCGCGATGCAGATAGCTGACCTTCTCGGCCAGGATCCGGTCGTTGGTGGTGAGGGTGTCGTACATCGACTCCGAGGGCACGTAGAAGGCCTCGGCGACGAAGAGTCGCAGCACGACGGTGATGACCAGCGCGAGCACCGTCACGGTGGTCATCTCCAGCAGCAGGCTCATCAGCGGGTTGCGCTGTTTGAGCCTGCGGTGTCGTCCTTTACTGCGACGAGCCCTCCTGGCTGGCGGGCGAGCGCGCGTCGCGGTGCTCGGCGCCATTCCTGACCGTCGTCAGTAGACGATCAGGAGGCCGGGATGTTGTCCCGCTTCTCCTTGATCTTGGCTGCCTTGCCGCGCAGCTCGCGCAGGTAGTACAGCTTCGCGCGGCGGACGTCGCCGCGGGTGACGACCTCGACCTTGTCGACGATCGGGGTGTGCATCGGGAAGGTGCGCTCGACGCCGACGCCGAAGCTGACCTTGCGGACCGTGAAGGTCTCCTGCAGGCCACCACCGTGGCGACGGATCACGACGCCCTTGAACACCTGTACGCGGGAGCGGTTGCCTTCGACGACCTTGACGTGCACGTTGACCGTGTCGCCGGCGCGGAAGGCGGGGATGTCGTCACGCTTGCTCGCGTTGTCGAGCTCGTTCAGGATGTTGCTCATCAGGTGTCTCTTCCTCGCGCGTGCCACAGGTCACCCACGAATGGCTCGTATGTGAGAGTCGAAGATGCTGTCATGCGGTGGTCACCCCCTGTGGCAGGAGCACCGAACGGCAACAGCGACCAAGTTTGCCACACAGCGTGAGCCGCCACGAAATCGCCTGCTCCCGGCACCCTCGGCAGAGCCCCGGAGTCAGCGACGTTTGCGCCGTTTGGCGAGGTGGACGAGTTCGACCTTGTCGGTCTGCCGTTCCCGCCTGGTCTCGCGGTAGCCGGCGTTGCGGTAGAGCTGGAGATTGCGCTCGCTGGCGGCGCCGGTGTTCAGCTCGTACGACGTGACGTCCGCAGGCGCGGCCCTCTCGGCCACCCGGAGGAGCTTGGTGGCGATGCCTTGGCCCTGCCAGTCGGGAGCCACCATCAGGCGGGCGATGTAGCCGACGTCGCCGATGACCGTCAGCTGGACCGACCCCACGATGCGGGCGCCGACCACGGCCTTCCAGACGGTCCCTTGGCCGAGCCGGGCGACGCACTCCGCCAGTGACTCGGTCAGCGGCGGAATGCCGAGGTCGTCGTACGCCTGCCCTTCGGTGAGGAAGGTGGCCCGCTGCAGCGTGAGCAACTCCCCCGCATCGGCCTCGGTCGCCGGCAGGACCGGCACCTGCGACGCAGCATCGTCCTCTGCCGCCAGGGAGCTGCCCCAGGCGGCCAGCAGGTCGGGCCTGCGCTCGGCAGTACGGCGAACGGACTCCTCGTGGCGCCACTCGGCGATGAGCTTGTGGTTGCCGGACAGGAGTACTTCCGGTACTTCGTGCCCGCGCCAAGCCGGTGGCTTCGTGTAGACCGGGTACTCGAGCAGTCCATGCCCCGAGTGCGACTCCTCGGCCAGTGACTCCGGGTTGCCGATCACACCGGGCAGTAGGCGGGCAATCGCCTCCACCATGACCAGTACTGCGACCTCCCCGCCGTTCAGCACGTAGTCGCCAATGGAGACCTCGGTGACCTGCATCCGCTCGGCCGCGTGCGCAGCGACCCGCCCGTCGATCCCCTCGTACCGTCCGCAGGCGAAGGCCAGCCACGGCTCGGCCGCGAGCTCGTAAGCCAGGTCCTGGCTGAAAGGGCGACCAGCAGGCGTCGGCACGATCAACCGGGGCTGCGAGGGACCATCGCCCGGCATGACGCTGTCGAATGCCTCTCCCCACGGCTCCGGCTTCATCACCATGCCGGCACCCCCGCCATAGGGAGTGTCGTCGACAGTGCGGTGCCGGTCATGGGTCCAGTCGCGCAGGTCGTGCACCCGGACGTCCAGCAGACCACTCTTGGCCGCCTTGCCCACCAGCGAGACGTCCAGCGCCGCCAGGTACTCCGGGAAGATCGAGAAGACGTCCAGCCTCATCGACCCGAGTCTCCAGGCTCCGACGGGACCACCTCTGCGCCCTCGGGGTCCAGCAGCCCGGGCCGGTCGGCCACCTCTACGTAGCCCGAGTCCAGGTCGATGGACGGGACCAGCTCCTCGACCAGCGGCACCAGTACTGCGTTCCCGGCCGGCCGACGGATCTCCAGCAGGTCCTGCGACGGCAGGTGGATCACGTCGATGACCTCACCGGCCTCCACCCCGTCAGTGGTCCGCACCTTGAGGCCGATCAGCTCACGGTCGTAGTACTCGTCGGGGTCCTCCGGCCGCTCGTCCTCGGCGATCTCGGCCTGGACCTCCAGGTTGCGCAGGTTCTCGGCGGCCGTACGGTCCGGTGAGTCGGTGAACTTCACCAGCAGCCGCCCACTGTGCCAGCGGCTGGACTCCACCGTCAGGGTCCGGGGTGGAGTCGACACCGTGACGAGCTGAGCGCCGTCAGCGAACCGCAGATCGGGGTCGTCCGTCCGGACGATCATGCCGACCTCGCCCTTGATCCCATGCGCCCGGCCGATCCGGCCGACAATCACCAGCACCGCAGTTCCTCTCGCTGACCTCCGACGTAACGCCACAGTGTCTCAGGCGCTACCGCTCCACGGCGCAGGGGTGAGCACCCAGACCAGCTCGGCCCGTTCCGTCTCGCTGGCATTGAGCCAGGTATGCGGCTCACCACCGGGGAAGGTCAGGGCATCCCCCGCCGACAGCGCCACCCGGCGATCGGTGAACAGCATCTCGATCGAGCCGGCCAGCACATACACGACCTCGTACTCGCAGTTGATCGTGTAGAAGTCCTTACCGCCCGTACCGCCGGGCTCGGCGTCGGTGTGCACCACCTGTACCCGGGACTGCCCGCGCGGCGTCATCAGCCGCTCATCCACCCCCGCGCCGCCCAGGTTGATCGCCGGCGCGCTGTCGAGCCGGACCAGCGCGACGTCCGGCACCGTGAACAGGGAGCCGACGTCCAGGCTCATCACCTCGCACAGGGTGATCAGCGAGGCGACGCTCAACGAGGTCTCGTCCCGCTCCACCCGGCTGAGGAATCCCTTGGTCAGTCCGGCGGCGGAGGCGAGCTGGTCGAGCGTGTAGCCGTGCGCCTGGCGGGCGGCCCGGAGCCTCGAGCCGATCCGGATCTCGTTATTCGACGGCGACACCGGCAACGGACGCATCAGGGGCCTTCCACTAGGCGGAACCAAAGAAAACAGCGGACTGACCGCTTGACACCCATCATGCCGCCCCCGATGCTCGTACGACAACCTTTGTTGCCTCTCATGAAACATTCTCGCAACACGAGGCAACAAGACCGCCATCAAAGGTCCGGGAGATACCCACCATGCGGATTCCACACCTCGCCGTCGCCGCCGCCCTGTCGGCGACGCTCGTCACCGCCTCCTGCGCGGCGCCCGACGCGGCCGAGAGCCCCGCGGGCGGCAACGGTTCGACCAGTACGGCGCCCACGCTGACCAAGGACGACGCCGCCGCCGCGCTGCTGCCCGAGGAGATCCGGACGGCCGGCAAGGTGCGGGTCGCCTCCGGCGTGAGCTTCCCGCCGATGGAGTTCTTCGACACCGACAACAAGACCGTGCTCGGCTTCGACGCGGATCTCGGCGCGGCGCTCGGGCAGGTGCTCGGGGTGACGTTCGAGTTCCAGAACACCAACTTCGACGGGATCATCGGCGGCCTCAACGCCGGCCGGTACGACCTGGCGCTGACCAGCATGATCGACAAGAAGGCGCGCCAGGGTACGGCCGATTTCGTCGACTACCTCAACTCCGGCGTCACGTTCATGGTTGCCAAGGGCAACAAGAACAACCTGAAGGAGAAGCTCGATCTCTGCGGCCGTACCGCCGCCGTGGAGAAGAGCGCGACCGGTGACCTGACCGCGGACGACATCACCAAGGAGTGCGCGACGGCCGGCAAGCCTGCCGTCAAGAAGCTGCCGTTCCCGGACCAGGCGAGCGCAGTACAGGCGTTGCAGTCCGGTCGCGCGGATGCGGTCCTCGCGCTGGACCTCACGCTGGCTTACAACGTCAAGCAGGCGCCGGATGCGTTCGAGATCGGGAGCAAGCCGTTCGGCACGTTGCCTGTTGGGATCCCGGTGCCCAAGAGCAATGCGAAGCTGCGTGACGCAGTACAGGCTGCATTGAAGAAGGTCATCGAGAGTGGCACGTACGACGCTCTGCTGGCCAAGTGGAACCTCACGGATCAGGCGCTGAAAGATGCTCCGATCAATCAGGGCAAGTGAGATGAGCACCGCCGACGAGCCGATCGTCCGGCTGCGGCATCCCGGCCGCTGGGTGGCCGCCGCGGTGATCGTGTTCCTGCTGGCCGTGTTCGTGCACTTCGTCGCCACCGCGCCGAAGCTGCGACTCGACCTGGTCGGCGGCTACCTGTTCGAGAAGTCGATCATGCTCGGCCTGCTCAAGACGCTGCAGCTGACCATCATCGCGATGCTGGTCGGCGTCGTCCTCGGCACCCTGCTGGCCGTGATGCGCCTGTCGGAGAACCCGGTACTCCGCGCCGTCGCCGGCGGCTACGTCTGGCTCTTCCGCGGTACGCCGATCCTCGTCCAGCTGCTGTTCTGGTTCTTCCTCGGCACCGTCCTCCCCCAGATCAGCATCGGACTCCCGTTCGGCGGACCCGATCTCGTCAGCTGGCCGACCAACACGGTGATCACCCAGTTCACCGCCGCCATCCTCGGACTCGGGCTGAACGAAGCCGCGTACATGGCCGAGATCGTCCGCGCCGGAATCGGCTCGGTCGACCAGGGCCAACGCGAAGCGGCCGAGGCGCTCAGCATGAGTCCGTGGATCACCTATCGCCGCGTGATCCTGCCGCAGGCGGCCCGGCTGATCGTGCCGCCGACGGCGAACCAGACGATCTCCATGCTCAAGCTCACCTCGCTGGTACTGGTGATCGGATTGCCCGAGCTCACCACGACCGCCCAGCTGATCTACGGCCGCAACTTCCAGCAGATCCCGCTGCTGATCGTCGCGAGCATCTGGTACCTCGTCCTCACCACGATCCTGACCATCGCGCAGAACCGGCTCGAGCGGCGGATGAGCCGCGGCGTCCTGGCCAACACCAGGGCCAACACCAGACGTCAGAAGGCAGGAGTCCGCTGATGACCGCGATGGTGCAAGCAGTCAACGTCCGCAAGTCGTTCGGCAACACAGAGGTACTGAAGGGCATCGACCTCACCGTCGACGCCGGCGAGGTGATCTCGCTGCTCGGGCCGTCCGGCTCGGGCAAGAGCACCTTCCTGCGCTGCATCAACCATCTGGAGCGGCTCGACGGCGGCGAGATCAGCGTGAACGGTGAGCTCGTCGGGTACCGGCGGCATGGCGGACGCAAGTACGAACTGCGACCGCGTGAGACCGCTGCGGCGAGGCGCCACGTCGGGATGGTGTTCCAGCGCTTCAACCTGTTCCCGCACCGGACCGCGGTGGAGAACGTGATGGAGGCGCCGGTCTTCGTCAAGCGCGAGACCAAGGCGTCCGCGCGGGCTCAGGCTCTCAACCTGCTTGATCGGGTCGGCCTGGCTGACAAGGCGGCGGCGTACCCGGCTCAGTTGTCCGGCGGTCAGCAACAGCGGGTCGCGATTGCTCGCGCGCTGGCGATGCGGCCGACGCTGATGCTGTTCGACGAGCCGACCTCTGCCCTCGACCCCGAGCTGGTCGGCGAGGTGCTCGAGGTGATGAAAGGCCTGGCGACCGAAGGGATGACGATGATCGTGGTCACCCACGAGATCGGCTTCGCCCGGGAGGTCTGCCACCGGGTGGTCTTCATGGACGGCGGCGTCGTCGTCGAGGCCGGTCCGCCCGCCGAGGTGCTCACCAACCCCCGTCATGCCCGGACCCAGTCCTTCCTCTCAAAGGTGTTGTGATGACCAACTTCCAAGGCCCGGTCGATGCGACCAAGGTCCCCCGGTACGGCGGTCCCGCGACGTTCGCGCGGTTGCCGCGGATCGACGAGGTCGCTCGTGCCGATGTCGCGGTGATCGGGGTGCCGTTCGACTCCGGCGTCAGCTACCGGCCAGGTGCGCGCTTCGGGCCCGGGCACATCCGCGCCTCGTCCAAGCTGCTGCGGCCTTACAACCCGGTGCAGGACATCGAGCCGTTCGCGCTGCAGCAGGTCGCCGACGCGGGTGATATCGCGTGCAATCCGTTCGACATTCTCGAGGCGGTGCAGCAGATCGATCTCGGCGTGCGCGAGGTGTTGAGTGCGGGCGCCAAGCCGCTGACGATCGGCGGCGACCACACGATCGCGCTGCCTTTGCTGCGGGTGATGCACGAGGCGCATGGGCCGATCGCGGTGGTGCACTTCGATGCTCATCTGGATACCTGGGACACGTACTTCGGTGCGCCGATCACGCACGGTACGCCGTTCCGCCGGGCGTCCGAGGAGGGGCTGATCGATCAGACCGGGTCGCTGCACGTGGGGATCCGCGGGTCGTTGTACTCGCGTGAGGATCTGACCGACGACCAGGTGCTCGGCTTCCAGGTGATCGGCGCGCATCAGTTCGACGACCACGGGTGGCGGGGTGCTGTTGAGCGGATCAAGGCACGGGTCGGCGATCGGCCGACGTACGTGTCGCTGGACATCGACGTACTCGATCCCGCTTTCGCGCCGGGCACCGGTACGCCGGAAGCCGGCGGGCTGACGAGTCGGGAGTTGCTGCAGATGCTGCGGGCGTTCGCGGAGTTGAACCTGGTGGGCGCGGACATCGTGGAGGTGGCTCCGGCGTACGACCACGCGGAGGTCACTGGCATCGCAGCCGCCCACGCGGCGTACGAACTGGTCAGCGCGATGGCGCCCAGAACCGACGGCTCGTCGACCGACGGGGTCCGGGCCGATGGCTGAGGTGGTCACGGGCGGGGCGGCCGTCATCGACGGGCTGGTTGCCAACGGGGTGCGGCATGTCTTCGGGATTCCGGGGACGCACAATCTCGAGCTCTATCGCTATCTCCCGGCGTCCGGGATCAAGCACATCGTCACGCGTCATGAGCAGGGCGCGGGGTATGCGGCCGACGGGTATGCCCGGGTGACCGGTGGACCGGGCGTGCTGATCACGACGTCCGGACCGGGGATCACCAACGCGACCACCGCCCTGGCGACGTCGTACGCCGATTCGGTGCCGACGCTCGCGATCTCCCCCGGCCCGCCGCGTGGCACGGTCGGCAAGGACATCGGTTGGCTCCACGAACTGAAGAACCAGCAGGGCGCGCTCGACGCCGTCTGCGACCGCAGCATCCGGGTCGAGAACGCCGACGAACTCCCCGAGACGATCGCCGACATCTTCACCGGCTTCCACACCCGCCGCCCCCGCCCGGTCCACCTCGAGATCCCAGTCGACGTCCTGGAAGGCGAGTGGGTACGCCGTACCGCCACCGCGCCGTCCAGCCCCGCACCGGCCGCCCTCGACTCAGTTGCCCTAGGCAACATCATCATCGCCCTCACCCAGTCGGTGAAGCCGCTGCTGATCGTCGGCGGCGGCGCCCGAGGTGCCGGCGAGCAGATCCGCACACTGGCGGCCGCCGGCGTACCGGTCCTGACCACCGTCAACGGCAAGGGCATCCTCGACGAAACCGACCCGCTGTCACTAGGCGCATCGATCCGGTTGGCCGCGGCCCACCAAGCAGTCTCGGAAGCAGACCTCGTGATAGCCATCGGCACCGAGCTGGGTGATTCGGACCTCTGGGGCGGAGTACTCCAAGCCGCCAAGGTGATCCGGATAGACGTCGACCCCGCCCAACTACAGAAGAACCTTTCCGCCGACCTCACCGTCACCGGCGATGCCGGACGAGTGCTGCAGGCCATCGTCACCGACAGCCTGTTCACCAAAGCCCGGGTCGCGGAGCGACCGGATCCGACAACAATCGCGAGTCGGCCGGAGGCCGAGCAAGGCATAGCGCCGGCGCAGGCGGCTGCCCGGCCGAAGGCCGAGACCTTCGCAGGACGGGCAGAAGCCGGCACGGGCGCGGGCCGTTGGGAGGTTGGGCACATTGCCGGCTGGCGGAAGGCGATCTTGGCTGAAGCCGCCAAGGATGCTGGGCCCTGGGCGGAGATTCAGCGAGTGCTGGCGGAGGCCTTGCCTGCGGACGCGGTGGTTGCTGGGGACAGCTCGCAGGTCACCTACTACGGGACCGTGCATTACTGGCCGTTCACGCCGGGGAATCGGCTGTTGTATCCGACGGGGTACGCGACGCTCGGGTATGGGTTGCCGGCGGCTATCGGGGCGAAGATCGCGGCGCCGGAGCGGGCGGTGGTCGGGTTGTTCGGGGATGGGGCGGCGATGTTCACCATCCAGGAGTTGGTGACGGCGACCGAGCTCAAGCTTGCGTTGCCGATCGTCGTCGCGGACAACGGTGGGTACGCGGAGATCCGCGAGCAGATGGTGGATCGCGGGATCGCACCGCAAGCGGTTGATCTCTACCAACCGGATCTGCCCGCCCTCGCCCGCGCCATCGGTGCGTACGGCGTCGAAGCCACCATCGACACCCTCGGCGCCCTCACCGCCGAGGCACTGACCGCCGGCCGTCCGACTCTGATCCACCTCGCCATCGAGCGGAGCCACGCGTGACCACACTGACCAATGTCATCGGAGGCAAGCCCACAAGCTCCGGTGAAGTGATGGAGTTCAAGGATCCGGCCACGGCCCAGCCAATAGGTGAGGCGCCGAGGTCGCGAGCAGCGGAGGTGGATGCGGCTGTTGGAGCTGCTGCTGAGGCGTTCAGGAGTTGGCGGCGGACAACGCCGGCGCAGCGGCAGCAGGCGATTCTGGGGTTGGCTGAGTTGGTTGAGGACAACGCGGAAGAGCTGATCGAGTGCGAGGTGCGCAACACCGGCAAACCCCGGGCGGCCACGAGGGAGCTCGAGTTGATCCCGTGTGTCGACCAGCTCCGGTTCTTCGCCGGGGCCGCGAGGGTGCTCACCGGGATCGCGCAGGCGGAGTACGAAGCCGGTTTCACCTCGTCCGTACGCCGTGAGCCGGTCGGCGTGATCGCGCAGATCACCCCCTGGAACTACCCCCTGATGATGGCCATCTGGAAGATCGCCCCCGCCCTCGCAGCCGGCAACACCGTCGTCCTGAAGCCGGCCGACACCACTCCGTGGAGCACAGTCCGGCTGGCCGAGCTGGCGCAGGAGGTGCTGCCGCCGGGAGTGCTCAACGTCGTCTGCGGCGACCGCGACACCGGCCGCCTGCTGGTGACGCACAAGCGGCCGGACATGGTCGCCATCACCGGGAGCACCCGCGCAGGCGCCGAGGTGATGGCCGCGGCCGCGCCGACGCTGAAGAACGTCCACCTGGAGCTGGGCGGCAAGGCACCCGCGCTCGTCTTCGCCGACACCGATCTGCGCAGAACGGCGGAGGAGATCGCGTTCACCGGCTTCTTCAACGCCGGCCAGGACTGCACCGCCGCGACCCGGGTCCTGGTCGAGCAGTCGGCGTACGACGAGTTCCTGACCGAGCTGGCGGCCGCCGCCCACGCCAGCCGGGCCGGTGCCCCTGACGACCCCGACATCACCTTCGGCCCGCTCAACAGCGCGGACCAGAAGGACCGGGTCGAGGAGTTCCTGACCGGGCTGCCGGACCATACCGAGATCGTTGCCGGCGGCACCGGGCACGGGCCGGGCTACTTCCTCGACGCGACCGTGATCGCAGGCGCGAGGCAGGACGACGACGTGGTGCAACGCGAGATCTTCGGGCCGGTACTGACCGTGCAGCCCTTCGCCGACGAGGCCGAGGCGATCGAGCTGGCCAACGGCGTCGACCTGGCGCTGGCCTCGAGCGTCTGGACCACCGACCACGGGCGCGCGACCCGGCTGGCGGCCGAACTGGACTTCGGCACGGTCTGGATCAACTGCCACCAGCTGCTGCCCGCCGAACTACCCCACGGCGGCTTCAAGCAGTCCGGCACCGGCAAGGACCTCTCGGTCTTCGGCCTGGAGGACTACACCCGCCTCAAGCACGTGATGAGCGCCTGGTCCTGAAGCGTCCTGAAACGACGGAAAGGCCGCGCCCCCGAGGGGGTGCGGCCTTTCCGGTGGACCTGAGATCAGCGGCGCGGGCGCCGGTTGAACTCGTCGACGAAGTCGATCCGGACCGACTGCTCGGAGCTGAGCGCCCCGACCACGGTACGGATCGCGGTCGCCGTCCGGCCGTTGCGGCCGATCACCTTGCCGATGTCGTCGGGGTGCACGTGCACCTCGAGAGTGCGTCCACGCCGCAGGTTGCGCGACCGGACGCTGACCTCGTCAGGGTTGTCCACGATGCCTCGGACCAGGTGCTCGAGCGCCTCGGTCTCCATCATCGTCAGGCCTTGGCGTCGTCGGCCGGCGCGTCGGCGGCAGCGGCGTCGGCAGCCGGAGCGGCGTCCTCGACCTTGGCCTCGACGGCGTCGTCCTTCTTCTCGGCCTTGTCAGCCTTCGGCTCCGCCTTCTTGGCGGCGGCCTTCTTGGTCGTGACGGCCTCGGTCTTCAGCGTGCCGTGCGCCTCGGCGAGGGCCTCGTTGAAGATCTCCTGCTTGTCGCGCTTCGGCTCCTTGACCCGCAGCGGCGGCGGGGCGTCGAGGCCCTTGAACTTCTGCCAGTCACCGCTGGCCTTGAAGATGGCCGCGACGGCCTCGGTCGGCTGCGCGCCGACGCCCAGCCAGTACTGCGCCCGGTCCGACTCGACGTGGATGAACGACGGCTCGGCCTTCGGGTTGTACTTGCCGATCTCCTCGATGGCGCGGCCGTCACGCTTGGCGCGGGCGTCCATCACGACGATGCGGTAGTGCGGCGCACGCTTCTTGCCGATGCGCTTCAAACGGATCTTGACTGCCACGTTTGTGGTGTCTCCCTCGGGATTCATGTCTTGGTTGAGCGGCACACCGGCGTCGTGGGGACAACGGGTGACCACTCGGATGGGCCGAACCGGGACGTGGAGTTAGAGGGCTGCACGTGATCCGGACGGACTCAGCCCATCATTCTGCCAGATCAACCGCCCCGCCACCAATCCGCCCCGGACGCGAAACGCCCGGGCGCGGGGTACGGGCGATCAAGCGGCCCGGATCGAGGGTACGACGGGCCCTCAGGCGCGGAAAGCGGCCAGCGCCGGGAGCTGGTCGACATACCCGTCGAGGAGCTGGTGGGCGGCCGTGACGGAGTCGATCAGCGGGTGCCAGGCCAGCGCCCGGATCGCCGCCGCCCGGGAACCCGACGTCGCGGCCTCGATCGTCGACCGCTCGACCGCCTTCACCGCGCAGACCAGCCCGGCCTGATGGTCGGTGAACTGCGAGACCGTCACCGGCCGGGCGCCGTTGGCGTCGACCGTGCACGGGATCTCCACCACTGCATCCGCGTCGAGATGATGCAGCGTGCCCCGGTTGCGCACGTTCAGGATCAGCGACGCCCGCTCGTTGTGCGCGATCGCCCGCATCAGCGACAGCGCGACCTGCTCGTACCCGCCCGCCGACATGTCCCGCTCGTCGCGCTCCCCCGCGTCGGCGATCTCCCGGCTCTCCACCATGTACGTCGATTCGCGCTCGGCCCGCGTCTTCTGCCACAACTCAAGGGCGTTGGCCGGCTGCTCGGCCGTCTCCGCATAGAACCGTGACTGCTGCTCCAGCAAGAACGTCCCTCGCGTCTGCTCGACCGCCTGTACCGCGGCCAGCGTCTCGCGAGCGAAGTAGTAGTAGTGCAGGTACTCGTTGGGGATCGATCCCAGCGACCGCAACCACTCGACCCCGAAGAGCCGCCCCTCCTCGAAGTCCCCGAGCGCGGCCGGGTCAGCCAGCAGCGCCGGCAGGTGATCGACCCCGCCCGACTCCAGCCCACGCAACCACCCGAGATGGTTCAGGCCCGCGTAGTCGTAGAAGACCGCCGAAGGATCGAGCCCCAAGGACAGCGCCGCCCGTCGCCCGAGCCCGGACGGCGAGTCGCAGATCCCGATCACGCGATCACCCAGGTACGGGATCATCGCCTCGGTCACCATCCCGGCCGGGTTGGTGAAGTTGATGACCCACGCCTCCGGCGCCAGCGCGGCGATCCGCTGCGCGATGGCCGTCGCCACCGGCAGCGTCCGCAACGCATAAGCGATCCCGCCGGCGCCGACGGTCTCCTGCCCCAGTACGCCGAGATCGAGCGCGACCCGCTCGTCGATCGTGCGGCCCTCGAGCCCGCCGACCCGGATCGCCGAGAAGATGAAGTCGGCGCCGCGCAGCGCCTCGTCGAGATCGGTCGTCTCGGTCACCGCCGGCGCATCGGCGTACGGCAACGCCTGCTGCCGTAGTACCGACCCGATCGACGCCAACCGCGACCGATCGGTGTCGTAGAGCACGACCGAGGTGATCCGTCCGTCGCCCCGATCCCCCAGCAACGCCTGATAAACGAGCGGAACCCGGAACCCGCCGCCCCCGAGAATGGTCAGTCTCACGCCAGTACCACCTCTACCCCCGCCTCGGTCAGTTGAGTCCGGGTCGCCTGGTCGGCGGCGGGCTCGGTCACCACCATGGAAAGTTCGGTCGGCTCGCACACCTTGGCGACGCCGTGGCCGGGGAACTTGGTCGCGTCGGCCAGCAGCACCACCTTGTCGGCGGCCTTGATCATCGCCCGCTTCACCGGTACTTCGATCATCGTGCTGTCCATCACGCGCCCGTCCGGCCGCACCCCGCTCGTGCCCAGAAACAGCCAGTCGACATGGATCTGCCGCAGCGACTCCTCGGTCAGGTACCCGACGAGTGACCGGTAGCTGCGCCGGACGAAGCCGCCCAGGATGATCAGCTCGATCTGCTCGTCGTTCTGCAGCTCCTCCAGGACCGCGAGGTTGCTGGTCACCACGGTCAGCGAGCGCCCGTGCAACTGCTGGGCGACGCGCAGGGCCGTCGTACCGATGTCGAGCAGCAGTGATTGCCCGTCGGTCACCAGGGCGGCGGCGCGGCGGGCAATCCGGTCCTTCTCGGTGGCGTGCACGGCGCTGACCTCGGCGAACGGCTCGTCACCGCCGTCGACGGCGAGCGCACCGCCGTACACGCGGGTCAGCCGGCCCTGCTCGTGCAACTGCTCGAGATCCCGCCGGATCGTCGCCTCACTGACCCCGAGCTGGGCAGCCAGCACTTTCACGCCCCCGGCCCCGTCGGCCCGAAGCGCGCGAACGATCTGATCCTGCCGCTGCTGTGGCAACACACGGAGACGGTATCACGCAAACTTCGTCATAGTCGCGCATCAATTTGCAGGGGTATTGCGTAGTTTGCTCAGAAGATCCACACTGGCTGCACGAATTTGAGCGACCCTGCAGGAGTGTGCTGCCAATGAGTGAGCTGGACGTGGTTGTGTCCGGCCTGGTCTTCCACGACCTGGTGCTCGGCCTGCCCTCTGCGCCGCGCCCCGGCACCGAGGTCTGGGCGGACGACTCCGCCGAGAGCCCGGGCGGGATCGCCAACTTCGCGGTCGCGCTGGCCCGGCTCGGGCTGCGCACCGGACTGGCCGCGACCTTCGGCGCCGACGATCTCGGCGACCGGCTCTGGGACCGGCTGACGCAGGGCGAAGGCATCGATCTGACTCTCTCCCGCAAGCTCGACGGCTGGCAGACCCCCCTCACGGTGGCCCTTGCCTACGACAACGACCGGGCACTGGTCACCAGGGGTACCCCTCCCCCACTGTCGGCCGACGAGCTGCTCACCACGCCGCCGGCCGCCAGGGCCGTCGCCGCTCACATCGGTCCCTGGCCGAACGAGTGGCTCGCCAAGGCCCGGGCGGCCGGCAGCGTGGTCTTCGCCGACGTCGGCTGGGACCCCACCGAGCAGTGGGATCCCGCCGTACTCGACCAGCTGGAGCACTGCGACGTGTTCCTGCCGAACGCCGGCGAGGCGATGAGCTACACCCGCACGAGTACGCCGGACGAGGCGCTCGAGCGGCTGGCCGAGAAAGTACCCCTCGTGGTCGTCTCCGACGGCGCCAACGGAGCACTCGCGCTCGACGCGGGCTCCGGCGAGCGGGTCGCAGTACCGGCCGTACAGGTCTCGGCGGCGGACACCACCGGGGCGGGTGATGTGTTCGCCGCCGGGTTCATCGCAGCAACGCTGTGGGAGCTCCCACTCGCCGACCGGGTACGGTTCGCGGCCCTCACGGCAGCCATCTCGGTGACCCGGCTGGGTGGTGCCGACGCGGCACCGACCTGGACCGACCTGGCCGGCTGGCACCAACAGCACCCAGAAGACCAATCCCTTGCAGCGCTGATCAGCGCGCACTCCGGAAGCGCTCCCCTGCGCGACCAGTCAGGAAGGTAGAACCATGGACCTGTCACGTCGGACGGTGCTCGCCGGAGGCTTCGCCGCCCTGCTCGGCGGAACAGTCGTCGGCTGTTCGTCCAGCATGGACACGGGATCGACGAAGAAGAACGCGACCGGGAACATCGCCTTGTGGTGCTGGCCGGGCGGCCTGGGCAAGTCGGTGCTGGACGACACGATCGCGCACTTCCCGGACCAGCACATCAAGTACTCCGAGGTCGGCGGCGACTTCAAGCAGAAGCTGCTCACCACCTTCAACGGCGGTACGTCGATCCCCGACATCACCGGTGTCAAGGGTGAGGACATCGCCTCGCTGCTGCCGCAGGCCAACCGGTTCGTCGACCTCAAGACGATCGGCGCGGACTCGTTCCTGGGCGACTACCTGGAGTGGAAGGTCAAGCAGGCCACCACGCTGGACGGCAAGGTGATCGGCATCCCGATCGACATCGGCCCGACCGCGCTGTTCTACCGCGAGGACATCTTCACCGCCGGCGGACTGCCCGGCGACCCGGCCAAGGTTGCCGAGCAGCTGAAGACCTGGGACGACTTCATCGCCGCCGGGGTCGAGCTGAAGAAGTCGAACCCGAAGGCGTTCATCGTCGCCGACGCGACCGACATGTACGGCACGATCGTCAACCAGGGCACCGCGCGCTACATCGACAAGGACAACAAGTTCATCGGCGACCAGGACCACATCCGCAAGGCCTGGGACACCGCGGTCAAGGCGATCACGCAGAAGGTCGACGGCCGGACGCTCGGCGGTTCGCCGGACTGGAACGCGGGTCTGGACCAGGGCACGGTGCCGACCGTGACGGGTGCGGCCTGGGTCGCGCTGGACATCAAGGCCGCCTGCAAGACGAGCGTCGGCAAGTGGCGGGTCGCGCCGACGCCGAGCGGCCCGGCGAACTTCGGCGGGTCGTTCCTCACGATCACCAAGAGCGCGGCGGATCCGGCCGCCGCGCTCGAGGTGATCAAGTACATGCTCAGCCCCGACAACGAGGCCAAGGCGTTCGCCGACGCGCAGATCTTCCCGTCCGCGCCGGCCGCCTACGACAAGCCGCAGCTCAAGGCGGCGGACCCGTTCTTCGGCGGCCAGGTGCCGATCGAGGTCTTCGGGCCGGCCGCGAAGGCGATCCCGATCGCCTACGAGGCGCCCCTCGACAGCGCGGTCGCCACCCCGTTCACCGACGGGCTCAAGCTCGTCCAGGCCGGCAAGAAGACGTCGGACCAGGCGTGGACGGAGGCCGTCGCGAAGGCGAAGCAGATCGGCAAGCGTCAGGGCGTGCAGTGACACTGACCGCGACAGCACCCAGCAGACCCGCCGGTACGACGAAGCCGCGAGGCCGGCGCAGCGTCCGGTCGTACTGGCGGTTCTATCTCGCGCTGTCGCCGTTCTACGTGATCTTCCTGGTCTTCGGGCTGTATCCGGTGGCGTCGACGATCCTGCTCGCGTTCCAGAAGTGGGACGGGCTCGGGCCGCGCACGATGGTCGGCTTCCAGAACTTCCGGTTCCTCGCCGAGGACAGCACGTTCTGGCTGTCGCTGTGGAACACGGTCGTGCTGTTCGTGATGTCGACCGTGCCCACGCTGGTGATCGCGATGGCGCTCGCGGTGATGCTGCACTCGGCGGTCCGGTTCAAGGGCGTCTACCGGATCGCGTACTTCATCCCGAACATCACCTCGCTGGTGGCGGCGGCGATCTTCTTCGGCGCCGTCTTCAGCACCAACTTCGGGCTGATCAACTCGGTCCTGCGCTCACTCGGGCTGCCCACCGAGGACTGGCTGCGGCAACCGTGGGGGATCAAGATCGCGATCTCCACGATGATCGTGTGGCAGTGGGCCGGGTACAACACGATCATCTACCTGGCCGGGCTGCAGGCGATCCCGACCGAGCAGTACGAGGCGGCGAAGGTGGACGGCGCCGGGCCGTTCCGGACGTTCTTCTCGATCACGCTGCCGCAGCTGCGGCCGGTTGTGCTGTTCACCGTGATCATGTCGACGATCGGCGGTTTGCAGACCTTCACAGAGCCACAAGTGATGGTCGGCAACACCGGTGGTACCGGGCAGAGCGGCATGACGGTGGTCATGTACTTCTACCAACAGGCCTTCTTCAACAACGACTACGGGTACGCCGGGGCGATCGCGCTGAGCATCTTCATGCTGGTGCTGCTCTTCACCGCGATCAACTGGAAGTTGCTGGGCGGAAGGGGACGCCAGTGAAGTCACGCATTCGTTGGCCCGGGCTGATCATGCATGTGGTGCTGGCGATCGCCGGGCTGCTGTGCCTGTTCCCGTTCTACTGGACGCTGGTGATGGCGACGAACACCACGTCGGACATCTACCGGTACCCGCCGAAGTTCACCTTCGGGTCGCAGCTCGACGACAACATCCATCAAGTACTGCAGAACGTGGCCTTCTTCTCGTCGATGGCGAACACGCTGGTGGTCGCGGTGTCGACGACGCTGCTGGTGCTGTTCTTCGACTCGCTGGCGGCGTTCACCTTCGCGAAGTTCCGGTTCCCGGGGCGGAACGCGTTGTTCGTGATCCTGCTGGCGACGATGCTGCTGCCGGCCCAGCTGGGCGCGGTGCCGCAGTTCCAGACGATGGCGGCGTTCGGGTGGGTCGGGTCGCTGAAGGCGCTGATCATTCCGGCGTCGGCGAACGCGTTCGGGATCTTCTGGTTGCGGCAGTACTTCCAGAACTCGATCCACGACGAGCTGGTCGAGGCGGCGACGCTCGACGGGTGCAGCTTCTTCGGGATCTACCGGAACGTGGCGCTGCCGTCGGCCCGGCCGGCGTTGGCGTTCCTGGGGATCTTCACGTTCGTGGCTTCCTGGAACGACTACTTCTGGCCGTTGATCGTGCTGACGAATCCCGATCATCTGACGCTGCAGGTCGCGTTGTCGTCGCTGAACCGCAGCCACGGCGTCGACTTCAGCATGGTGATGACGGGCGCGCTGATGGCGATGGTGCCGCTGATCATCGTCTTCGTCATCTTCGCCCGGCAGTTCATCAAGGGCGCGACCGAAGGCGCAATCCGCGGTTGAGGTCTAGCTGCTGAGTCTTGCGGCGAGCTGGTCGGCGCCTTCGCCGGTCAGCTCGTCGCGGGACGCTGGGCGGCCGTTGAGGATCCGCAGCACGGCTTCGCCTTGGGCATGGACTTCAGGACCTTGCCCGTACGACCAGTCGTAGCCGTCGGCAATCAGCCGTACGCCGGTGAGCCGCTTGCGCGCGCTGCCGCCGACCGAGATGGTGGTCGGCCATCTGGCGCCGACCGAGAAGTCGGCCACCGCGTCGAAGGCCTCGGCCGGTACCTCTCGGGGACTGTTCAGCGGACGCCTCATGTCGATCGCGTGGATCACCGCGTCGACCAGGCCGGCGATGAGCGGTACGCCGGTCGGCTTGGCGCCGGACTCGGCGTTGGCGCGGAGTTGGGCGAGGATCTCCGGGGGGCCGCGCCGGGCGTACTGCTTGGAGAGCTCGGCGCTGGCCTTGTTGATCCGGAAGCCCGCCTTGGCCAACGGGCCGATCAGCGCGAGCGGACCCATCACCGGCGCCCAGGCGATGTGCGCGGCGACCTCCTGCACGGTCCACTCACCACACAACGACGGCGTCGCCCACTCGGCCGGGCCGAGTGTGTCGAGGAACTCGATCAGCGCCAGGCGTTCGGTCCTGATCAGTTGGGGCAGGTCGGTCATGGATCGAGTGTGCCAGCCGTGGCTCTACGTCGGTAGAGAGTCTGGCCGGCGGTTTGCGACACCGGCGATGACGAGCAGGTTGCCGAGCAGGCCGGTGAGCAGGACGGAGACCGAGTCGCCCTCCGTCAGGGCCGGGACGACGGCGACCATGCTGATGACCGCGTAGGTGATGGTGGTCGCCGTCAGCCAGACCCTGGTCCGAAGATTCGTCGCCGCGATGGCGAGCCATCCGAGCGCGACGGTGACAACAGGTTCCAGCAGCGCCAGCTTGGTGACGGTGACGAAGTTGATCCCGTCGCTGTGCTTGATCGTCGCGCTGATCACCAGAACGATGCCCCCGGCAACGATCATCGCCATCGACTGAAGATGAACCGGACGTAGCACCGGCCGAGGGGGCTTGAGCACCACCAGCAACACAACGGTCATCACGAAGACGATCAACCCGGCGACCAACCACTCCGCCGTCTCTTCGTCGGCCAGCCCACCGGCAAGAATCAGCACCCCGTCCTCACCGATCGACCCGGTACACCCCAACGCAATCCCCAGCAGAACAAGGCTCCACCGCCCTGCCCACCGCACGAAGAGCCCCACCCCGAGCACCACCACCGACGCCACCATTTCCGGATCAGACCAGCTCCGGAACGTCCTCCACCCCGTATTCGAATCATCCGACCAAACCCGCCGAGACTCAGCCACCCCCGGCCAGTTCACCACCACCAACAACAAACCCCCCACCACCAACACCCCAACCACCCACCAAGGAACAGAAGTTGAGGTAGGCGCTGCCGTGGGTGCCTGAACTGCCGGGGTTGTGGGTGGAGGTGCGACCTGGCCGCTGGCGGGCTCAGGTGAATGCTCCTTCGGCTCGGGCGGGGCCGAGGTAGTTGCGGGTGGGCGTTGGATGAGGGGTAGGAGGGTGGGTGGGGTTTCGGTGAGGGCTTGTTGGGCTGCTTCGGAGACTTTGCGGCTGTCGTCGGTGGTCATCTGGGTGAGGGCAGCGTGGGCGGCTAGGGCGATGCGTTGGTCGTGGCCTGTGAGGCAGTCGCGGAGGTAGTCGACTACTCCGAAGCGGGCGGCTGACAACGGGCTTGTCATCGCTTCCAGTAGTTCGGGGGCCAGGGTGGTGGGGGTCAGGCGGTGGGAGCGGGCGATCAGGAGTTCGCCTTGGGAGCCGAAGGTCCACATCTGGGGGTTCTGGTTGGGGGTTTTGCGATGGACCTGGTCGGTGACGTAGCCGACCAATTCGGTGAGGCCTACCCAGCCGTCGCCGTCCTTGTCGGCGTCGCCGGATTTCAGACCGTCCACCACGGCGCTGGTGAAGACGGACGGCTTCGGCGTACCGGAGGCCAATCGGCCGTCCTCGAAGGCGTACTCCATCGCGCTCGAAGCGGTGACGACGACCCGCCCGCGTCCACCACCGACCCCGTCCTGTCCGGCGAAGGCGTCGCGCACCTGCGCCTCGCCCGCCGCGCGCACGACCAGCCCACGCGGGAAAGCACCGCCATAGCAACAGTCGAGGAACAACGCGATCCGCTGCGCCCGGCTGTCCGCCATCTGCCGGTTCACGAAGTCCGCGGGCACCGCCGTCGACGCCAGCCGCGTCGGCTGGGTGTCGGCGACCGCCAGGAACAGTTCTCCGGCCGCGTTCTTCAAACCATGGCAGGAGAAGTGCAGCAACAGCAGATCCTCCGGCGACCGATCCGAGAAGAAGTCCTCGACGGCGAACCGGATCGTCTGCGCCGACTCGTTCTCCAGCACCGTGACGTCGAACCCGCCGACCTCCGGATCACCCAGTACGCCGGCCAGTGCCGCCGCATCGCGGGCCGGCGCCATCAACCGGCTCAACCCCGGGTTGGCGTAGTCCGCGTTGGCTATGACAAGAGCCTCCCGAGACCCAGCCATCTCACGCGTCCGTCCCCGAATGCTTGCGTACCCACGCGTCCACCAGCCGTTGCTGCACCTCATCGGTCGCGCCGGTCAGCTCGATCGTGTCGCCGTCCATCGACAGCTTGATCGTGTGCCCGCCACCGGATCGACGCAGCCAGTCCCGTACGACGGCCACCACCGCGCCCACCGCCTGCAACCCCGGCACAACCGAAACGCTGAGCAACCCCGCGACCGCAGCCAGCCCACCGCGCGTACCGGCCGGCGCGTCGCCCTCCCGTACCTGCTCGACCGATCGGACGTCGAGCGTCAGCAACTCCTGACGCAGCAGGAGCGCCAGCTCCTCCAGCCGAGCCGCGTCCGCCCCGTCCTCGAGAACCCCAACCCGTACCTCAGCCGCCATCGAACCTCCCCCACCCCCAGGTCGACACTCCAACAATGCGCCGGCGCTACCCCCGACCACAAGGCGTGACGCCCCGGCACGCCCACGACGCGACCGGCGGACCGGCGACGACGAAGCAGGGCCCGGCGAGAACTAAGCTGCGGGAACCGTTTGGTGCAGGGGAAACGTCGGAGGGGCGTCATGGTTGGCAAGCGAGGACGCGTGATCGGCCGGATCGCACCGGGAATCGTCGGCGAGGTGATGCTGCCGGTCCGCGGTGCCACCGAGGCCTTCTACGCTTACCCGGCGGCCGACGAAGTGATCGAGGTCGGCACCCCGATCGTGGTGGTCGAGTACGACCCACCCCGCACGGTGTACGTCGCCCGCGCCATCTGAATCATCTTGTTCCCTGGAGGGGAAATGCTCTGGACGTACCTGATCACCGGCGCCGTCGCGCTGGTGGTCCTCCTGATCCTGTTCCGGATGGTCTGGCGGGTGGCCGAGCCGAACGAGGCCCTCATCATCTCCGGCCTCGGCGCGCACTCGAGCCAGGAGCAGATCAACGAGACGCTCGGCTTCAAGATCGTCGTCGGCCGCGGTACCGCCGTGCTACCGGGTTTCCAGACCGTCCGCCGGTTGCCGCTCGACATCCGGGCCACGCCGCTGACGGTCACCTGCGTCTCGAGTCAGGGCATTCCGCTGCACATCAAGGGCGTCACGGCGTACAAGGTCGGTGACGACTACGGCTCGATCGCGAACGCGGCCCGGCGGTTCCTGGAGCAGAGCGACGAGCAGGTGATGAGCACGATCCACGAGCTGTTCGCCGGTCACCTGCGGGCGATCGTCGGTTCGACCACGGTCGAGGAGATGCTGCACGACCGGGAGACGCTGACCACGAACATCCGCGGCTCGCTGGCCGGCGACATGGAGAAGCTCGGCCTGGTGGTCGACTCGCTGCAGATCCAGGAGATCGACGACGAGTCCGGCTACATCAAGAACCTCGGCCGTCCGCAGGCCGCCGCCGTCGAGGCAGCGGCCCGGATCGCCTGGGCCGAGCGGGACCGCGAAGCCACCGAGCGCGAGCAGGTCGCCGAGGCGGCCAAGGCCGCCGCAGTACGGCAGAGCTCGATCGCTCGCGCCGGGTACCAGGCCGAGGTCGACCAGGCGAACTCCAAGGCGTCGCAGTCCGGCCCGCTGGCCGAGGCGCTGGCCCGCCAGGAGGTCGTGGTCGCCGAGACGGAGACCGCGAAGCTGAACGCGTCGCTGGCCGAGAAGCAGCTGGAGTCGTCGGTGCTGAAGCCGGCCGACGCCGAGGCGTACCGGCAGCGTGCGCTGGCCGCGGCCGCCCGCGACGCCCAGATCGCCGGCGCCGAGGCGCAGGCCCGCGAGGTCACCCTGCGCGGTGAGGCGCAGGCGAAGGCGACCGAGCTGAACGGTAAGGCCGAGGCGCTCGCCGTCCAGGCCAAGGCGATGGCCGAGGCAGCCGGTATCAAGGCGCGGGCGGAAGCCCTTGCCACGAACACCGATGCCGTCGTCGCCCAGCAACTCGCCGAGGCGTACCCGGAGATCGTCCGCGCGGCCGCGTCGTCCTTCGAGAAGGTCGGCAACATGGTGGTGCTGAACGGTGCCCAGGGCATCGAGGACACCTTGGTCAAGACGATCACCATGGGCGGCTCGGGCTTCGCGCTGGCCAAGCAGCTGATCGAATCGCTGTCCAGCAACGGCAAGACGCCGACCCTGGAAGCAGTGCCGGACGACACCCCGGCCTGACCCGGATGGGAAGCCTTTCCACCACAGGTTAATCACTAACTATTCACCCGGATGATCAGTTCCTAAGTCACGAAACCTGCGCTAGCTTGTGAGCACATCACTCCAAGCGTCACGGGTCTCACCATCCGTGACCGGTCGCCCCGAAGGACTGATCACCGTGCCCATCAGACGAGTAATCGCCGTTCTGGCCTCGCTCCTGGTCGGTGCCGCCACCTTGGTGGCGGTACCGACCGAGGCGATGGCCGCCCCCAACTTCAAAGCCCCGTTCCCCTGTGGTCAGCGCTGGACCTACAGCCACCACTCGGCCGAGGTCCGCCGGGCGCTCGACTTCGTCCGTGCCGACGGTGGCGTCACGAACGGAACCCCCGTGCTGGCCTCCGCGGGCGGCACCGCCCACCGGTACTCACAGCCGAGTGGAGCAGGCAACTACATCGCCATCGAGCACGGCGGCGGCTGGAAGACGTACTACTTCCACCTCTCCGCGTACTCCGTCGCCGACGGCGCCCAGGTTTCGCAGGGCCAGCAGATCGGCGTGACCGGTGCCACCGGCAACACGACCGGCCCGCACATCCACTACGAGCAGCTCTACAACGGCGTCGGCCAGGACATCGTCATCAACGGCTCCGGCCTCGCCTACCCGGGCTCGTACAACCAGTACTTCCTGACCAGCGACAACGGCTGCGGCAGCCAGCCCGGGAAGCCCTTCAACACCTGGGGTTCCGGCGTCCGGGTCCGCTCCGACGCGTACTTGAGCTCCCCGGTGGTCGCCACGCTGGGCGGCCCCACCGCGGTCCGGGTCCTTTGCCAGAAGCAAGGAGACACGGTCAACGCGGAGGGCTACACCAACAACTGGTGGGCCAAGCTCGCCAGCCCGGCCGGCTTCGTCAGCAACATCTACATCGACGATCCGAACGCAGTGCTGCCAGGCGTTCCGGTCTGTTGAGTTGAAGCGAGACCGGGCCCACACCCTGGGGGTGGGCCCGGCCTTTCTCTTATGCGGTGTGCAGTGTGAGCCCGTACGTGCTCAGGATCTCGTTGACCGGCTGGAACCAGGTCTCACCACCACTGCTGCAGTTGCCCCAGCCGCCAGAGGTCACGCCCTGGGCCTGGTCACCAGTGATGAACGAGCCACCCGAGTCGCCGCCCTCGGCGCACACGTTGGTCTTGGTGGCGCCGTAGAAGAGCTGGCCGTTGCCGTAGTTGACGGTCTCGTTCTTGCCGGTGACCGTGCCGCAGTGCCAGTGGGTGGTCGACCCGCTGCGGCAGACCGACGTACCGATCGGGGCTTCCCAGGAGCCGCGGACCAGGGCATCGCTGACCTGTCCCCAGCCGAGCACTACCGGTACTGTCCACCAGCCACTGTCGATCTGGACCCAGGAGTAGTCGTTGCCGGGGAACGACGCGCCCCGGAAGAAGCCCTGGTTCGACCCGTCCCAGCCCCACGTCCTGGCCCCTACACCAGGCGAGCAGTGGCCGGCCGAGACGAATCCGCCGTACACGGAGAAGCCGATCGAGCAGCGGACGTTGCCGGTGTAGTACGGGTCTCCCCCGACTGTGCCGGCGGCGAAGGTCCGCGGCGCCTGAGCCGCGACCTCCTTGACCGTGACCGCTCCGGCCTTGGCCAGCTTGGCCACGAAGGCGTTAACGGCCTGGGAACGCTTACCTGCTTGGACATTCACGACCACGCTGCCGGTACGAGGGTCGGCGGCCCAACCACTCACTGCGGCCGGGACTGCCTTCCCGGCCAGCTTGTCGACGGCAGCCTTGCGCTGGTCGAGTTGCTTCGCAGTAGCCGGTACTACGGCCACGTCAGCGCCAGTAGCCCGTACTGCGTCTGCTACCGCCGCGCTGGTCACTCCGACGACCAGGCGCTGCCGGGCGGCGTCGTACCAGGTACCACCGAAGGCGGCTCCGGCAGCGCGCTGGGCGATCGGAACGAGCTTGGTGGCTGCTGACTCGGCCTTGAGCCGGTCATTGGCCTGCTGCGCGGTCAGGCCGAGGTCGGCCTGCATGGCAGCCTGCTGCTGAGGTACTGCGAGTGGCTTGTCGGGCGTAGCCAGCGCTTGGGACGGGACAGCCACCGAGCTTGCGACAAGCACGGCGACGGCTAGAACCTTCATCGGACTCTCCTCACCTAGGGGCGGTTCGGTGCGGTGAGAGCGCTCTCGGAACCGAGAGTGTCCTAGTGACTACCACTCGTCAAGACGTTGGCCGAAAGCGGTCAGAGTCCCAGGTGGGCGAGAACGGCGAGGACGCGGCGGTGGCCGGAGTCGGTCGGGGGCAGGTCGAGCTTGAGGAAGACGTTGCCGACGTGCTTGTGGACGGCGCCTTCGCTGATCACCAGCTTCTGCCCGATCGCGGTGTTTCCGAGCCCCTCCGCCATTAGGGCGAGCACCTCGCGTTCGCGCGGCGTCAGGCGCTCCAGCGGGTCGCTGCGCTTCACCATCAGCTGGCTGACGACCTCGGGGTCGAGGACGGTACCGCTGGCAGCGACCCGGCGTACGGCCTCCATGAACTCGTCCACCCGGGAGACCCGGTCCTTGAGCAGGTAGCCGACCCCCTCGCTCCCGGCGGCCAGCAGCTCGGCGGCGTACACCTCCTCGACGTACTGCGAGAAGACGAGCACCGGGAAGCCCGGTCGCAGCCGGCGGGCCTCGATCGCTGCCCGCAAGCCCTCGTCAGTGAAGGTCGGTGGCAGCCGGACGTCGACCACCGCGATGTCCGGTACGTGCTCGGCGACGGCCTTGGCGAACTCGTCCGCGTCACCGGCGACAGCGGCCACCTCGAACCCGGAGTTGCCCAGCAGCAGGCCGAGCCCCTCGGCGAGGATCGGGTTGTCCTCGAGGATCACTACTCGCACGGCAGGATCACCTCGACCGTCGTCGGCCCGCCGATGGGACTCTGCAGTTCGATCTGACCGTCAATGGCTTCCACGCGATGCACCATCCCACGGAGCCCACTCCCCCGGCCCAGCAGGTCGCTCGCCTCGTTGATCCGGGCACCACCGATGCCATCATCCGTGACGGCCAGGTAGAGCTCAGGCCCGCGCCGCTCGAGTAGTACGTCGACATGGCCGGCAGCGGAGTGCTTGGTGATGTTGGTGAGGGATTCGGCGACCACGAAGTACGCAGCGGCCTCTACTGGCGCCGGTACCGTCCCCAGCTCGCCTACGCGCAGCTCGACCGGGATCGGGCTGCGGGCGGAGAGGGCCGAGACAGCACCGGCCAGGCCGCGGTCAGCCAGGATCGGCGGGTACATGGTTCGCAGTACGCCGCGCAGCTCGGTCATTGCCTGCTCTGCTCCATCCCTGGCGTCGTCGAGGATCTTGGCGGCCTTCTCCGGGTCATCCGCCATCGTCTGCTTGGCAATGCCGATCCGCATGGCCAGTGAGACCAACTGCGCCTGCGTACCGTCGTGAAGGTCCCGCTCGATCCGGCGCAGCTCAGCCCCGTGCGAGTCGACCGCACCCGCTCTGGTCCGGGTCAGCTCCTCCACCCGCTGGTTGAGCCTCGCGGTCTCGAGTTCTTGGGCACTGGGGGCCAGCAGGCCGAGTACGGCCTTGGCGTGGCCGCGGGCGGTCGCCGGGGCGACCCAGCCGAGGAAGCCGATCCCGATCAGGATCTGCAGCGGCCCGAAGACCAGCGCCTTCCACCAGGAGTCGATCGGGACACCCAGAATGCTGGAGTCGCCGTCGGCGAACGGCCAGATCACCATACTGATGATCGCCGACGGCACCGAGAAGATCGCGAAGATCGCCACGAAGAACTCGACGATCACCACCGGCGGCATCAGCAGCAGCCGCAGGCTGCGGACGAACGACCTGTCCTTGAACAGGGTCACCACGTCGCCGGCCTGCCGCGGCAGTGCGTCCGGCAAGGGAACGGCGTCCGGCAGCTTGAGGTAGCGTGACGCACGGTACCGCTCGCTGTTGGCCAGCTTGACCAGCCCGGCGGTGGCGTCAGGGATGAACCACCCCAGCAGCAGGCTGATCGGGAGTGCGACCAGCAGCGTGATGCCCTTGAGGTACCGGATGAACAGGTACCCACTGGCCGGGCCACCGCGGGCCAGGATCTTCGAGATCATCACAGGAGCCTTTCCGTCGTCGTCAGTATCGATCCTGACGCAACAGGGCGGCTCACGTCGGTACAGCAGGCTCTACTCTTCACCCGGGTGCCCGGGGCCCACTCAGTGTGGACCCCGGGGCCGGATCGGTGCTACGGACAGACCGGAACGCCGGGGAGCTTCGGGTTCGGGTCCTGGATGTAGATGTTGGACATGTAGCCGCCCTGGTCGCGCAGCTTGGCCCACCAGTTGTTGGTGGTGCCCTCCGCGTTGACCGTGTCGCCCTGCTTCTGGCAGGTGACGAACACCTGGGTCGGGCCGGGCAGCTCGGTGATGATCGAGGCGGTCAGCTTCGGCTCCGTACGGACCCGGACGCCGCTGCCGTAGGTGGTGAAGTTGTACGTCGGCGGGTTCGGGTCGCCGCCGTTCACCAGCTGCATGTAGTAGTCCCAGTTCCAGTTCGGACCGGGGTCCGTGTGGGTCTGGTTGGGCAGCTCGGAGTGACCCTTGATGTGGGCCCGGTCCTTCGGGATGCCCCGGCGCTCGGCGATGTTCCGGGTCACTGCGGCCGACGAGCGGTACATGGCGTCGGTGAACCAGGACGGCTGGTCGACGAAGCCCTCGTGCTCGATGCCGATCGTGTACGGGTTCTCGGTGCCGACGTGCCAGGCGGTGTCCTTCTCGGCCACCATCTGAGTGACCTGCCCGTCGCTGGACCGGATCACGTAGTGCGCGCTCACCTGGGCCGCGGAGTTCTTGAACCAGCTGATCGTGCCGGCGTACGAGCCCTGGGTGACATGGATGACGATGGTCGTGATCGCCTTGGTCCGGCCGACCCGGTAGTTGCAGGTGCAGGCCGCGTTCCAGATTGCGCCCGGGTAGTCGACCGCCTGGATCGACGACGCGCTCTTGGCGCCGAGCGGAGCCACCTTGGCGTAGGCGCCGCGGTCCGGGGTGACCTTCTTGGGCTGCGTGCCGACTGCGCCGACGCCCTCACCGATGATCCGGTAGACCTCGTCGGTGTAGAGGCGGCCGGTCGGGGCATCCGCGGAGTGCGAGTACTTCGCGATGACCGGGTACCACTTGGCCAGGTTGGTGCGGGCATCCCCGCTCAGTCCGGTCTGGTCGGCGTACGAGTCGAGGACGGCGGCGGCGCCGGTGATGTTGGCGGCCGAGTCCTTGGACAGCTGCTCGACCGGCAGGCCGGTCAGCTTGGCAGCCTCGGACAGGGTCCGGTTCTGCGGGTTGCTGGCAAGGTGCATCAGGCCATAGCCGTTGTCCTGGCTGGGCAGGCCATTGTGGCCGTCCAGGTGAGACTCGGCGTAACCGATGCTGACCAGTACCTCGCGCGGTACGTCGTACTTGGTAGCGGCTGCATCGAAGGCCTTCGCCAGGTCACCTGGGATGGCCGAGCCGGTTTGGGGGCTGGCTGGTTCGGGCGCGGTGGCCGCACTGCTGGGGAGCGCGCCACTGAGGGCGATGGCTCCGGCGGCAGCTGCGGCGAGCAGCGCGGTCAGTCTGGGCACTCGGGCGGTCTTACCCATCGGGGTTCGTTCCTTCCCTTGCGACGTCCGTCGCGCCTCCCGCGACGGGCGTCCCACCGAGGGGCGTCGGCGGGTGCGACTCACGGTAGGGCAAAAACTTCCGCAAATGCCAGTAGTTACGTGAATTTTTCCCGTCACAGCATGAAATTATTCGATCACTCAGCTGTTTCGCCGTGATCCTGCCACTTTTAAGGGTCAGGGGCGGTAGACGCGGCCGCGCAGCACGATGCACTCGGGGTGACTGAGGATGGCCGGGTTGACCCGTGGGTCCTCGGCATACACGACCAGGTCGGCCGGATTGCCCGGGCTGAGGTCGGCGGGGGCGCCTAGCCAGGTGCGGGCCGACCAGGAGCCGGCGGCCAGGGCCTGCTCGCCTGAGAGACCGATGGTGGTGAGTGCCTGGATTTCCTGGGCGATCAGGCCATGGCCCAGTACGCCGCCTGCGTCGGTCCCTGCGTAGACGGGGACGCCTGCCTCTACGGCGGAGCGCAGGGTGTCTTGGCGGCGGGCGTAGAGGTCGCGCATGTGGTCGGAGTACACGGGGAACTTGCTGGCAGCCTGGTCGGCGTACTGGGGGAAGTTCTCGAGCTGGATGAGGGTGGGGACGACGGCGACGCCGCGGGCGGCCATGTCGTCGAGCATGTCGGGCAGTAGGCCGGTGCCATGCTCGATGCAGTCGATGCCTGCGGCCAGGAGGTCGGGCAGAGCATGCTCGCCGAACACGTGGGCGGTCACCCGGGCGTTTAGCTCGTGGGCCCGGGTGATGGCGGCAGTGAGCGCCTCCAGCGGCCAGCAGGCGGTCAGATCGCCTGCGTCGCGGTCGATCCAGTCCCCCACCAGCTTGACCCAGCCGTCGCCACGGCGGGCCTCCTGCTCGACGTACGCGACCAGCTCCTCCGGCTCGATCTCCCAGCCGTAGTTGCGGATGTAGCGCTTGGAGCGGGCGATGTGCCGGCCGGCCCGGATGATCTTGGGCAGGTCCTCCCGCTCGTCGATCCAGCGGGTGTCGGAGGCCGAGCCGGCGTCCCGGACCAGCAGGGCGCCTGCGTCGCGGTCGACGACCGCCTGCCGCTCCTGTACGTCCTTGTCGACCGGGCCGTGCGTGTCCAGCCCGATGTGGCAGTGCGCGTCCACCAGGCCGGGCACGATCCAGCCGCCGGTGTGGATGGTGGTGACGTCCGCAGTGGCGGGCCGGTCGACGACCAGCCCGCCACTGAGGTGAAGCTCCTGCTGCTCACCGGCCGGCAGAACCGTGCCGGCGAGCCGTAGTACACCGGTCTCCGTCGTCATACGGCGACCGTAACCGGAACGGCCCCCTGGCGAGCAACTCCGCGCCAGCTAGCGGTGCCGTGCCCAGTGCCGCTAGCCGTGTGAGCCGCTGCCCTGGGTACAAGGCGTGGGGTTCGTCTCGGCCGCACAAGGCGAGCCGGACGGCGTGGGTGTCGGCGTCGGGGTGTCCGTCGGGGTGGGTGTGGGGGTCGGCGTGGGGGTGGGCGTCGGAGTCGGCGTCGGGGTGTCCGAGGTCGGCGGCGGCGTCGGCTTGCCGGTGGGAGTGTGCGTCGGACGGGTCGGGCGACCGGTCGGCGTGCCGATCGGGTCCGGGATCGTCGGCGGCCGGTTCGTCGACACCGGCACACTCGGCTTGGCGGTCGGCGGCACGGTGGTGCTCGGGTCGTCCGGCACCTCCGGCACCTCGCGCGGGTCCACGTTGGTCTCCACGTTGCCGGTCGTCTTGGGCGTGGCCAGTTTGCCGGTGAGGTTCGGCACCAGGACCGCGCTCTTGCTGTAGACGCGCATCCAGCGCAGGACGGTCGCGACGAAGTCCTTGGAGTGCTGGTAACGCAGCAGCGAGGCGACCAGATCGCGCGGGCGCTTCAGGTCGTCGCCCTCGGAGCACAGGTAGACCGCGACGGTGGTGACGGCGTCGTACACGTTGTTCGGGTTACGGAAGCCGTCGCCGTTGCCGTCGGCGCCGAACTCGTTCCAGACGCCCGGGATGATCTGCATCGGGCCGACGGCGCGGTCCCAGACCAGGTCGGCGTCGTACCGGCCCTTGTCGGTGTCCTTGACCCGGCCGGTCCCGCGCTTGCCGTTCAGCACCGGGCCGAGCAGCTTGCCACGGGTGGTGCCGGCCACGTCGACCTTGCCACCGGAGGCGTGGTCGGACTCGACCTTGCCGATCCCGGCCAGCAACGGCCAGGTGAGCCCACAGTTCGGCCGGACCACGGCGAGATTCGCGGTGGCGCGGCGGTAGGCGGGGAAGACCCCGCGGGGGATGCCGTTGACGGCACCGGGACGTCCCGGCCGGACCACGGACCGGCCGTCGGTGGCTCCCTGGACGGGCACGTCGGCCCGGGCAGGTTTGTCAGATCCGATCCGGCCGTCCACTCCTGGACGCTGCGGGACGATCATGGTCAGTTCGTCGAATTCACCGCTGTTCAGTCCGGCTCCGGGCGAAGGAGCGACCGGACTGTCCGCCGCGAGCTGGCCGGAGGCACCGGCTCCGCCCGAAGCGACTGTGACGATCGCCCCTACCAGCAGGGGGGCCGTGCACAGTGAAGCGATGATTATTTTGACCCGACGGTTTCCACTACGGGTTAGGCGCATAGTTCCCCCAACGACCCACGCGCCAGAAAGTTACCGAGGAACGACGGAAAGTTACCTGAGCCGATAGCCCAGCGGTCCGAGATTTGCGCCGAACGGCCGGGCGCCACGCTCAGCAGGGCCCGGTCAGATGCCTCGGATCAGCCCGGGCGATGGGAAATCTTAACGTTCACGACCCGATTTCGGATCTCACAGGCCGGTCAGAGAGCTGTTTCAGGCCGGAGTGGAGCTCAGTGAGGCAGCCGGGGTCGGCGTGTCCGTCTCCTGCGGGGCAGGGGTCGGGGTGTCCGTCGCCTGGGGGGCCGGCGTGGGCGTGCAGGTCGGGTTCGGCTCGGTCGGCGGCGGCGTCGGCTCGTCCGGCTTGCACGGGGTCGGCGTCGGCGTCGGCGTGGGAGTCGGTGTCGGGGTCGGCGTGGGTGTCGGCGTCGGGGTGTCCGTCGGCGGTACCGGTGTCGTCGGCTTGGTGGGCGGCGAGGTCGGTGTCGTCGGGGAGGTCGGCGTCCCTGGCCTGGTCGGCACGGTCGTCGGCCTTCCCGGCGTACCGCCGTTCGGGCCCTTGGTCGGCTGCGTGGTCTTGCTCGGCGTCGGCTTCGGCGTCAGCGTCGGGGTCTTGCTCGGCGTGGTGGCCGGGGTGGTCGGCGGCGTCGTCACCGGCGTGTTCGGCGGCGGCGTCGGGTCGTTCTGCACGTTGCCGTTGTCGTCCGGCGGGCTGATCGGGTCGGTGCTGTCCGGAATGGTCACGGTGGTGTTGCTGTAGGTCTGCATCCAGCGCAGCACGGTGGACACGTAGTCCATCGAGTGGTTGTAGCGCAGTACCGCCTGGACCAGGCCGGCCGGGTCCTTCAGGTTCGCGCCGCCGGCGCAGAGGTAGTCACCGGCCGCGCGGGCCGCGTCGAAGATGTTGTGCGGGTCCTTCACGCCGTCGCCGTTGCCGTCGGCGCCGAAGGACTTCCAGGTGCCCGGGATGAACTGCATCGGGCCGACCGCGCGGTCCCACTTGGCGTCGCCGTCGTACACGCCCTGGTCGGTGTCGGCGATCGCCGCCATCCCCGGGCCGCCGTCGAGCACCGGGCCGAGGATCTTGCCGCGAGTGACGCCGTTGGCGTCGACCCGGCCGCCGCTCGCGTGGGCGGACTCGACCTTGCCGATACCGGCCAGCAGCGGCCAGGTGATCCCACAGTTCGGCTGCGCCACGGCCAGGTCGTTCGCAGCCTTCTGGTACGCCGCCAGCACGGTGCCCGGGATGCCGGACACGTCACCCGTCACGCCGGGAGTCGGCTGCTGGGGACTGTCGACGGCTCCGGTGACCGGTACCTCGATCTGGGACTTCTGCTCGGTCGGGATGCTGCCGTCGACACCGGGGCCGGACGGGAGGTCACCGGCGAGCTCGTCGAAGACCTGGTCCTGGCGCGGCTGACTCAGCGCCTGGGCGTCGACGATGAACGTGTTCGACGTGACCCCACCGGCCACGAACACGACGACCATGGCCGTCGGCGGCGCAATACAGACCCAGACAGCGGTCAGCTTGCCCCGCCACGTGTCCAGGTTCTTGAACTGCTGCCTCATCCGAACCGTCCCTCACGACGTAGTCCGCAGTACCTGAGTGCTTCGGGCGTAGTGACGATCTTAGCGGTCGGTGGGGGTTGGGCAACCGCGGACGAAGGGGCCCGTGTTGCTGCCCGATGGGAGACTTGCGCTCGCCGCCCGATCCGTGTAGTGGGATCGGGCGACTACCTGGGGTAGCCCCGGTCAGTTCCCGCCGAGCATCTTCTTGAGGTCGTCCGGCAGCTCGAAGTCCCCGCCCGTACCACCGCCGCCGAAGGCCGGCGGGAGCTGGCCCGCCGCGGGGGCGGCCGGCTCGCTGGAGCCCTGGTTGGCGCGCTTGGCCGGGTTGCCCGAACCGCGCTTGGGCTTGCTCTTCTTGGCCTGCTGCTTGGCCTTGCGGCCGCCCGCACCGGCTCCCGGCATGCCAGGCATGCCCGGCATTCCCTTGCCGGACGCCATCGCGGACATCATCTTGCGGGCCTCGAAGAACCGCTCGACCAGGCCGCTGACAGTGGCCACCTCGGTACCGGAACCGTTCGCGATCCGGAGCCGGCGGGAGCCGTTGATGATGTTCGGGTCATTGCGCTCGGCCGGTGTCATCGAGTGGATGACCGCCTCGATCCGGTCGATCTCGCGCTCGTCGAAGTTCTCCAGCTGGTCCTTGAACTGGGCCGCGCCGGGCAGCATGCCGAAGATCTTGGTCAGCGGGCCCATCTTGCGGACCGACTGCATCTGGGCGAGGAAGTCGTCCAGGGTGAACTCCTTGCCACCCTTCTTCTGCAGCTTGGCGGCGGTCTTGGCCGCCTCCTCCGCGTCGAACGACTTCTCCGCCTGCTCGATCAGGCTCATCACGTCGCCCATGCCGAGGATGCGCGACGCCATCCGGTCGGGGTGGAAGACGTCGAAGTCCTCGAGCTTCTCGCCGTTGCTGGCGAACATCACCTGGCGGCCGGTGACCTGCGCGATCGACAGCGCGGCACCACCGCGGGCGTCGCCGTCGAGCTTGGACAGCACCACGCCGTCGAAGCCGACGCCGTCCAGGAAGGCCTGCGCGGTGGTGACCGCGTCCTGGCCGATCATCGCGTCGACGACGAACAGGATCTCGTCCGGCGTGACCGCGTCGCGGATGTCCGCGGCCTGCTTCATCAGCTCCTCGTCGACACCCAGCCGGCCGGCCGTGTCGACGATGACGACGCTGTACTGCTTGGTCTTCGCCTCCGCCATCGCCTGCCGGGCGACGTCGACCGGGTCACCGACACCGTTGCCGGGCTCGGGCGCGAACACCGGTACGCCGGCGCGCTCGCCGACCACCTGGAGCTGGGTCACCGCGTTCGGGCGCTGGAGGTCGGCCGCGACCAGCATCGGCGTCTGGTGCTTGGTCTCCTTCAGCCACTTCGCGAGCTTGCCGGCCAGGGTCGTCTTACCGGCACCCTGCAGACCCGCGAGCATGATCACCGTCGGCGGCCGCTTGGCCATCCGCAGCTCACGCGTCTCACCACCGAGGATCGTGACGAGCTCCTCGTTCACGATCTTGATCACCTGCTGCGCCGGGTTCAGCCCGCCGCGCACGTCGGCACCGCTGGCCCGCTCCTTGACCGCCGCGATGAAGTCCTTCACCACCGGCAGCGCGACATCGGCCTCCAGCAACGCGATCCGGATCTCCCGGGCGGTCGCGTCGATGTCGGCGTCGGTCAGCTTGCCCTTGCCGCGCAGATTCTTGAAGGCGGCGGACAGGCGATCAGAAAGCGTGTCGAACACGAGAACACAGTCCGTTTCTTCCGGTGGAGCAGAACGTCACCAGTACCCCCAGGCAACTCCCCGAGTCTACCGGCCCCCCAACCCTGTGGATAACTCCCACCACACCCCCACCCCACTAGCTATCGTCTTCCCCATGCCCCTGGACATCGCCGCCTTCAACTCGGCGTTCTCGCGCGCCCGCCACAAGATCAAGACCGAGCCCGCCACGGACATCGCCGCAGAACAGGCAGCTCTTCGCCAACTGGTGCCCGCCGACGCCTCCGAACACGACCAGTCATGGACCAAGATCCTGATCGACCGCCTGGCCGAGCCGCCCGCACCGCCCCGGCAATGGAGCGATCTCTACCACCAGGCCGGCGAGATCCACGCCTCCGCCTATCCCGACGGCGGCACCGTAGAGCAACAGATCGCGGTCCTGGAAGACGCGCGGCGCCGGATCTGGGAGATCGCCGACCGGGCCGAGCCCGAAGAAGCACCGCACATCCGCGCGATGACCAGAGCCCTGGAGCACATCGAACGCGAGCTGCGCGAGCCGAGCTGGCCAATGCAGGGCCCGCCCGACCAGGATCACTAGTCGATGGACGACGGTGGCCGGCTGGTACCGCGCGACTCCGCCGTCTATCAGGAGTTCGCACGGCTCTACCGGTTGGCGCAGAACCTGCGTCCGACCGGGATCGACCACTGGAGCGGCGACCTGTATGCCACGCCTGGCGGAAGCTGGGGCGGCTACAGCCCTGTCACTGGCGACATCCGCGTATCCGGTCCGGTTGTGCTCCGCCACCTCGTCGATCCGGCATCAACACCCGCGGAGCGTGCCGAAGCATTCGCAACCGTCCTACACGAGGCGACTCACGCGGGGATGGACCTCGACGCACCCAACGAACCGAACGCCGTCCGGACCGTGCATTCACAGGGCGCCGCAGAAGGCTTCGCCGAACTCCGGACCGCTAACGACTTCGAGACGTTCACCGCGAGCGCGGGCCACCCGGAGCTGATTCTCGGCGAGCCGCAATATCCGGGCGCCTTCGCCGCGATGGAAAGCCTCGCCCAGCAGGCGTCCGGCTTGGCGAAGGATCAGGACTCGTTCATCGAGGAAGGTGTCCATGGGCCGGCAGTGATGCATTTCGACCAACTGGCGGACGGGGTGGTCCGGAATCGGCTGGCCGAGGTGGTGCCGTTCCACGAGGACCACCGCCGGGCGGTGCGAGCAGCGTTGATCGCGACGATGGTGCATCCGGGGTGGCCTGTTCTGAAGGACAGCTCTCGCCGTACCGGCGAGAAGGTGGGCGAGGAGATTCGGCAGAAGCTGAATTCGAAGGTTGATGAGATTCGGGGGCATTACCGGTCCGGGCGGGGTGAGGTGTTTCCGGTGGAGGCTCCTAATGCGGAGGTGGGGCGGGAGCGGGGAGCTGGGCGGGCGGACGGGGTGGCGGAGTCGGGGAAGGGTGGGGCTGGGGGTGGGCATCCGGAGATGCGGTTTTTGAGTGGGCAGGCTGCGGCAGCGGGGGCGGTGCGGCGGCAGCCGGTGTTGGGGGATGGGGCTCGGGGGCGGGGAACGCGTGAGGGACACGGGCGTGAGCCGGGGCGGGATGCCGGGCCTGGGAACGGGCGGGGTTGACGGGCGGGGTCGACGGGCTGGGTTGACGCGCTGGGTTGACGAGCCCGGTTGACGGGCGAGCATCCCTGGGCGGCTACTCGGTTACAGGCGTCTGCCGAGGACTGCTGTGCCCAGGATGGTTAGGCGGTGGAAGCCGTTGGCGCCCTGGCGTTGGGTGGTCAGCATGCCGGCTTTTCGTAGTACGCCGATGTGGTGGCTGATGTTGGCGGCCGAGACCCCCAGTTCGTGGGCCAGCTCGGTCGTGGTGCGGCCGACCGCTACCGCCTCCAGGACGGCGGCGCGGGTGTTGCCGACCAGGGCGGCCAGGGAGGCGTCGGCGACGGGAGCGGGTCGGTTGGCCGGGTAGACCAGGACGGGCGGCAGGCCGGTGTCCTTCAAGGTGATCGGTACGTTCTGACAGAAGTACGACGGGATCAGCTCCAGTCCGCGCCCGCCCAGACGCAGGTCCTGGTCGACCGGGTAGTCGATCTCCAGGACCGGTCGACGCCAGACGGCCATCGGGTGCAGCGTGGCCAGCAGGCGGTCGACGCCGTCCAGGTCGAGGATCCGGCGGCGCGCTTCGGCGTCCTCCGCGACGAGCCGGACCACCGCCGGCCACACCGGCCCGAGGGCGGAGTGGTGGTACGCGCGGACAGCCGTCCCGAGCCAGCGAAGCGCCCGCTCATCGCCGTCCGCGACAGCCAGGTTCGCCGCGCCGAGCCGGCGGATGGCGCCCAGCTCGCGCACATCCGCGGCAATCCGCTCGCGCGGCGTGTGCAGGAGCACGGCGACGGCTTCTTCGATCCCCGCCCCTGGCAGGTCGGGGGTGAGGAAGTCCGGCGAGTACCCCCAGGGCCAGGCGAGCTCGACCAGTGGCTCGGCGCCGTACATCCTGCGCGCGGCATCGCGGCGCCACTCGGTGAAGTGGGGCCCGCCGGTGCTCTGCAGGACGTGGAGGCTCAGCAGAGCCTCCCAGAGTGGGTGCGGGGTGTCGCGGATCTGGAGTCGGGCGATGTCGGTGGCGGAGAAGTGGATCCTGAGCATGGGCCCTCCGGGCGGTGAGGTCCGTCGTCGTGGCAAGCCCGGGCGGACCGGACTTGCCACGACCGCGGATCAGGTCTCCAGTGCGATCGAGCGGACGCTGCCGGTCGGGGCCATCTGCAGCCAGCCGCTGTCGGCGCCTTGTTTGGCGAGGAAGTTGCCGGACCCGACGAAGCCGAACCAGCCGTTGCCGCCCAGGGCGATGTCGGACACCTGACCGCCCGACGCCATCGTCTTCCAGCCGCCGAAGATGTCGAACTTGGCCAGGAAGTCGCCGCCCTGGAGCACCCCGATCCAGCCGTCCTTGAGGACGACGCGGGTGGCTCCACCAGGGTTGATCGCTGTCGGCCAGGGCGAGTCGACGCCGTCCTTGACGATCGCCTGGCCGGCCCCGTTGACGAAGGCGAACCGGTTGTTGTCGATGGCGATGTCCTTCAGCCCCGGCGCGTCGGCCATCGTCCGCCAGGACCCCTGGATCCCCGACTTGGCGAGGAACGAGTCGCCTTGCTGGACACCGATCCAGCCACCGCTGAGGACGACCTTGCTCGCGCCACCACCGTTGATCGGGCTCGGCCACGGCGAGCTGACCCCGTCCTTGACGAGGACCTGGCCGGCGGCGTTGACGAACGCGAACCGGTCACCGCTGATCGCGATGTCCCGCATCCCGGCGCCGGCGGCCATCCCCACCCAGTTGCCGAAGATGCCCGACTTCGCCCAGAAGGTGTCGCCGGTCATGATGCCGATCCACTGGCCGCTCAGCACGACCTTGCTCGCGCCGCCGCCGTTGATCGGGTTCTCCCAGGGCGAGTGCGACCCGTCCTTCACGATCACCTGACCGGCGCTGTTGACGAAGGCGAACCGGGAGATCATCCGGGCGGCCACGTCCGCACGCATCTGGTCGAGATCGACGAAGGCCGGGTCGGGCTTGCCCTCGGTACTGGTCTCGCGGTGGCCGCGGGCATACGAGGCGTCCTTGCCGAGCCGCCGCAACACGGCGGCCGTGGCGGTGACGGACGCGCCGTACTGTGCCGGCGTCATCGCCGTGTCGACGCCGTTGTACTCGATCTCCCAGCCGATCAGCATCGCGTTGCCGTTGCCGGCCGGGATTGGCCCACTGCCGCCGGACGGGCCGGCGTGGTTGGCGCTGTTGGCCGAGATGATGTGAAAGACGCCGTTGTAGTCCACCAGGGCGTGGCACAGCGGCCCGGCCAGGTCGGACCGGCCGTTGATGCAGATCCCGAGCGACGGATGCGGGTTGCCGGGACTGGGATTGCCGGCGGTGTGATGCCAGAGCACGCCGATCGGGTCGAAGGCGCCGCCGGTACCGCGGTTGCGCCAGTCACCCTCTTCGACCACGCTGACACCGGCTTCGCGCAGGACGTCGGCGAGCCAGGGAATGGAGGCCATCAGCGGTCCCCTCCGGTGGTGGGTGCGGCGACCAGGTCGGCGAGACACTGGGGCCGCTTGGCAGGTACGGCGGGCGTGGCAGCAGCCGAGCCGGCGGTGGTGATCGCCAGCGCCGCAGTCATGGCGGGGATGGCGGCGAGCACGGTACGCCGGGCGACGCCGCTGGAAGTGTGGGCCGTAGATGTCATGGTCGTTCTCCTCACTGTCGGTGAAAGCTCAGGTTTCGATGGCGATGTCGCGGACCTGGCCGCCGCCGGCCATGGTCAGCCAGCCGTTGTCCGCGCCTTGCTTGGCGAAGAAGCTGCCTGAGCCGATGAATCCGAACCAGCCGCCACGGCCCAAGGCGATATCGGTGACACCGCCGCCATCGGCCAGCGTCTTCCAGGTACCGAAGATGTCGAACTTCGCGAGGAAACTGCCGCCCTGGATCACACCGATCCAGCCGCTCTCCAGCTCCACCCGAGTCGCGCCACCACCATTCAATGCACCGGGCCACGGCGAATCGGCACCGTCCTTGGCAAAGACGAAGCCGGCGCTGTTCACAAAGGCGAACCGGCTACCGTCGATCGCCACGTCGACGACGTCCGGACCACCCGCCATCACCTTCCAGCCGCCGAAGATGCCGAACTTCGCCAGGAATCCACCACCCTGCAAGACCCCGATCCAGCCGTCGTCCAGCACCACCTTGGTGGCGTCACCGCCGTTGATCGGCGTCGACCACGGTGAATCCGCGCCGTCCTTCACCAGCACCTGGCCGGCCGAATTCGCAAAAGCGAACCGATCCCCGTCGATCGCGATATCCCGCATCCCAGCACCCGAAGCCATCAGCTTCCAGGCACCGTTGATCCCGGACTTTGCCCAGAAGGTGTCGCTGGTCATGATGCCGATCCACTGGCCGCTCAACACGACCTTCGACGCGCCTCCGCCGTTCAGCGCACCAGGCCACGGCGAATGCGAGCCGTCCTTCGCGAACACCTGCCCGGCCCCGGAGTTCACGAACGCGAACCGCTGGATCGCGACCTCGGCCATCATCGACCGTGCTTTGCCTTCGGCCGCGTCGTACCGGTCGGGGTGGGCCGAACGCTGCACGTCCTGGGCGATCTGGCCGGCGGTGAAACCGGGGTTGGCTGCCTCGGAGTTCTTGGCGCGGGTGAAGAAGGAGTTCGATGCGAAGCGAACGTCCATGATCTGCGCCGGTGTACCCCAGCCCTGTGACGGGCGCTGCTGGAAGACGCCGAGCGAGTCCTGGTCGCCGCAGTTGAGGTTGTTCATCCGGGACTCGACCCAGCCGGTCTCGAAACCGGCGAGCATGACCTTGTCGGAGACACCGAGTTCGGAACCGACCTGGTAGACGATCTGCGTGACGGCCAGGTCCCGGTCGGGCGGAATGCTCGGGCAGTCCGCCTGGGCAGGCATCGCGGGCACGAGCACCAGCGCGCCGGCCGTCAGGAGCAGGGCGAGCAGGCGGCGCGGACCGCGCCGCAGTGAGCTGAACTTGGACACCGTGGACTCCTTCATGAGAATCACGTTTCGATGGTGATGTCGCGGACCTGGCCGCCACCGGCCATCGACAACCAGCCCGCGTCAGCACCCTGCTTGGCGAAGAAGTCGCCGGAGCCGATGAATCCGAACCAGTCGCCACGGCCCAAAGCGATATCGGTGACGCCACCACCACCGGCCAGCGTCTTCCAGGAACCGAAGATGTCGAACTTCGCCAGGAAACTGCCGCCCTGCAGAACGCCGATCCAGCCGCTCTCCAACTCCACCCGGGTCGCGCCACCACCATTCAGCGCACCCGGCCACGGCGAATCGGCGCCGTCCTTGGCAAACGCGAACCCGGCACTGTTCACAAAAGCGAACCGATTCCCGTCGATCGCCACGTCGATGACGTCCGGACCACCGGCCATCACCTTCCAGCCACCGAAGATGCCGAACTTCGCCAGGAACCCACCGCCCTGCAACAGGCCGATCCAGCCGTCGTCCAGCACCACCTTGGTGGCGTCACCGCCATTGATCGGCGCCGACCACGGTGAATCCGCGCCATCCTTCACCAGCACCTGACCGGCCGAATTCACAAAAGCGAACCGATCCCCGTCAATGGCGATATCGCGCATCCCGGCACCCGAAGCCATCAGCTTCCAAGCACCGTTGATCCCGGACTTCGCCCAGAAGGTGTCGCCGGTCATGATGCCGATCCACTGCCCACTCAGCACGACCTTCGAGGCAGCCCCGCCATTCAGCGCACCGGGCCACGGCGAATGCGACCCGTCCTTCGCGAAAACCTGACCCGCGGAGTTCACAAACGCGAACCGCTGCACCGGACAGTTGCGGCCCACGTGGGTGGTGGGCGTCGGCCGGTACTCCAGCGCCGTACCGTCGAGCACGATCGGCGCCTGTACGCCGTCGGCCAGCTGTTCGTAGTGCAGGTGCGGACCGGTGGAGTTGCCGGTCGAACCGACCAGGCCGAGGCTTTGACCGGCGTCGACCTGCTGTCCGACCGAGACATGGATGGCGCTGAGGTGGGCAACGCGGCTGGACCAGCCGCCCCCGTGCGACAGGACGACCTCGTTGCCGTAGCCGCCGTTGACGCCGGCCGAGACGACCGTTCCGGCGGCGGAGGCGAGTACCGGCGAACCCAGGTCGCCGCCCGGCGCGCCGATGAAGTCGAGGGCGTTCGGCACCTCGGCGGCGTGATGTGAGTAGGAACGGGATTCCCCGCAGTTCCACGGTGCATGGAAGTCCGGACGGGATCCGGCGGCCTGGGCGGGGGTCGGGACGAGGATTGCGGCGAGGCCGAACAACAGAGCAAGTAGCAGTGCGGTGGATCTTCTCCCTGCGACCATGGCGGGCCTTTCAGCTGGGCGAGGCGGCTTGGCACCACAGCAAAACGGAGATCGCCCACCCCACCAAGGCCCTTCGATCCTGATCTAAATCGTCACCGGATCAGCGCCGGCGACGCCGCGGGTGCACCGGAGCCCGGCGTACTTTTGTGGCCTGACACGCACGGACGAGGAGGTGGGCAGTTTTGCCTGACGCGGTCGTATTGGACGGGCCGTCCAACCTGGGGTTGCGGCCACCGGCAGTTGGGACGGTGCCGGGGTGTTACAAGCTGGCCGGAGCGCTGCGGGATCAGGGTTTCCTCGGCCGGATCGGGGCCGGCGATGCGGGCTGCGTGACCCCGCCCCGGTACGACCGAGGGGACTGGAAGCCTGGCGACGGTGTCTTCAACGCGGCCGCGATGGCGAAGTACACGGTGCAGTTGGCTGATCGAATCGGCAAGCTGCTGGACGACGACAAGTTCGTCGTGCTGCTCGGTGGAGAGTGCAGCAATCTGCTCGGGCCGGCCCTCGCGCTCAGACGCCGCGGCCGGTACGGCGTCGTCTATCTCGACGGGCATTCGGACTTCCGTACCGTCGACAACGACGCGTATGTCGGGGCAGCCGGCGGCGAGGCACTCGCCCTGGTGACAGGGCGCGGCCAGGACGATCTCACTGACCTGGAAGGGCTGAAGCCGTACGTCCGCGACACCGACGCCGTGATGCTCGGCTACCGCGAGGACGAGTCGTACCTGGACAGCCTCAAATCGGCCGGCATCCCCGACTGGTCCGCGCTCGCGGTGATCGACAACCCGGCAGCCGCCGCGGCCGGCGTACTGGAACATCTCGAGCGCGACGATCTCGACGGGTTCTGGGTGCATCTCGACGTCGACATTCTCGATGCCGAGGTGATGCCGGCGGTCGACTCGCCCGACCCGGGCGGGCTACAGCACGAGCACCTGAGGCAGTTGCTCCGGCCGATCCTCGCCTCACCCAAATGCGTCGGCTTCGACATCGGCATCTTCGACCCGGACCTCGACCCCGACGGCCGGTACGCCGCCGAGCTCACCGACACCCTGGTCGTCGTACTGACGTAGGAGAACGGCTCTCATTCCCACTGGACCGGCAGGCCGTGGGCGCCCGAACTGCCCAGGACCTGTCGCGAACCGCCCGGCCAGGTCTCGAGCACAATCAGGAACTCGACCTCCGAGTCAGGCGTACGCCGGTCGTGCTCGAGCCGTAGATGCGCGAGCGGCGCCGTCGAGGTCGCCCGCTCCCCCAGCGCGTCGATCAAGCCGAGCGCCTCCGCCTGCTCGTCGGGCTTCAGGTAGAACCACATGACCGAGTGCCAGATGACCGTGACATGCCCCTCGGACAGCTCTACGTTGCGCAGGAACGACACCGCGTCCTCCCGCCGTACGTCGGCCGGCACCGACCGGGCGATCGCCAACGCACCCCGCAGCCGCTCCAACCGCTCCGCCTGATCCGGCCACACATAGGAGGTCAGCGTGAGCGCACCGCCCGAGCTCAACGCATCCACGGGCGCAACGTCGCTCCCGACCCGCTCCGCGATCCGCAAACCCGGCGCGGGCACCAATGACCGCCCCGACCACGCATCCTCGAACACCACCGGGCTGTCCGCCGGCCCGAAGCTCTCCCCGTCCGCCAGGTAGCGGTAGTGGTCTGCCCGCAGGTTGAGCCCCGCACTGGACCCGATCTCCAGCAACCGCACCGGCAAGGGCATGTCCTCAAGCAGCCGGAGCAGCCCACCGTAGAGAGCGATAGACCGGCCTACCTCGTTGGTCTGCGGCACCTGTGAAAGCAGACTGCGCAGCTCCGGCACCCGCGCCGACAGCAGCTGCTCGAACGCCTCCCAGCCGAGCACCGGGTCCCACTCGCCCCCGACGCTCGGATAGAACACGGCAAGCTCGGGAGCCTCCCCTGTCAGCACCATGCGATGCACCGCACCCAGCAGAGGCAGCGCGACCACATAGTCCTGTGGCAGGTCCTCGCAACCGGCCAGGATCCGGCTGGAGACACCACCGAGCTCATAGTCGTCCACGACCCGCCGGAGCAGATCGGCGTACATGGGCGAGCCGAGCTCTTCGAACTGCTCGATCTGACGCTGGAAGTTCGCTACGAGGTCCACCTGGACGAGACTAGAAGCTCAAGCGATCCAACACCGACTTGGCGGTCGTACGCGCGTCCTCGTCCTCCAGTGGCGAGCCATCCCGGTCGGTCAGGTAGAACACGTCCACACACTCCGCACCGAGCGTGCTCACGTGGGCCGACCTCACGTCCGCCCCTGTCGAGGCAATGGCCGCAGCGACGTCGTAGAGCAGCCCCGGCCGGTCATGCGCCCGCACCTGCAGCACAGTCGCCGTCTCCGATGCCTCTGGCAACAAGTCGACTCGCGACGCGGCACTCTTGCCCCGCGATGCGTCGCGCGCGGCCAACCGGCGTACGAGATCGCTGTCGTCGCGTAGTGCCACCGCAAGCCGGTCGCGCAGCCGCACTGGGTCAGGTGCCGCCCCAGCCACCGACCACTGTGAGATCCCCATCCCGTCAACCGACGTGACCACCGCAGACCGTACTGCGAGACGCTCCACTGCAAGCACCCCCGCCACAGTCGCCAAGGTCCCCACCTGGTCGGGTACGGCCACGTTGACGCGAACATCGCCCCGATGCTCCGACACCGTCACACCCAGCCGCCCCACTCCGACCACCTGGTGCAACTCGGGCACTGGGATCGGCGGAGCGTCCGTCCACAACCCGGCCCCTCCCCCGGACAACTCACCACGCACGCGCCGGGCCAACTCGCCCACCAACCGCATCCGCCACGGCGAGGCGGCCGCCGGGCCGGCAGCGCGCGCATCGGCGTACGTGAGAGCTTCCAGCAGGTCCAGCGTCTCGGTGTCGCCCACGATGCCCGCGACGAGCTCCACAGTCATCGGGTCGTCCAGATCGCGTCGAGTAGCCACCTGCGCCAACACCAAGTGCTGCCGGACAAGCAGTGTGATCGTGTCGACGTCCGCCTCGGCAAACCCCAATCGGCGAGCGACAGTAGTGGCAATGACGGCCCCGGTGACGCTGTGGTCGCCCTCAACTGCTTTGCCGAGGTCATGCACCAACGCGGCGATCAGCAACAGGTCAGGGCGCCGTACGTCCCGGACCATCTTCGAAGCCTCGACACAGGTCTCCAGCAAGTGCCGGTCAACCGTGTAGCGGTGCACTGCCGACTGCGGCGGCCGGAAGCGAACCAGGTCCCACTCGGGGAAGATCCGCGTGATGTACCCAGCCTGGTCCAGCGCCTCCCAGACCTCCAGGAGACCCGATCCGGCTCCGATCAGCGCACAGAGCAGGCGCCGAGCCTCAGCAGGCCAGGGCTCCGGCAACAGCGCAGCAGTGTTCGCCAGCCGAGCACAGACGGCCGGGGACAGTACAAGGTCTCTATCCGCAGCCACAGCCGCAGCACGCAGTCCGAGCGCCGCATCCCGTTCAGGACGGGCATCCGGCATCAGGACGACCTCGCCCTCGTGCTGGCCGACTCCCTCGTCCAGTGCCAACAGCAACGGTCCACCACTACGGCCACGGCGCCGTGATCGAGGCGGACGGGCCATCAGGCTCTCGATCCGCCGCCACGACACGTCACACACGTGCGCCAGCGTCCTGCCGGTCGAATAGATGTGCCGCAGCAGTGCGTCGCGATCCGGCAGCCCAAGCCCGGCAGCGACCTCACCGGCCACATCGGCGACCACCCGGTCAGTTGCCCGGCCGGCGACGGTATGCAGCTCGTCCCGGATGTTCAGCAGGTCCAGCCGGGCCCGCTCGACCACCGGATGCGGTACGTCGATAAGCCACGACGCAACCAATGCGCGCAGCACGACCGCGTCCCGCAGCCCGCCGTACGCTTCCTTCAAGTCAGGCTCGGCGAGGTGGGCGAGCTCCCCCACCGTGTTGGCCCGGTCCCGGCACGCCTCCGCCAGCCCGGGCAGCCGCGTCTTCGCCGTACGACGCCAATCGGCCATCAACAGCGACCGGAGCTGCAGTGTGAGGTGTGAGTCGCCCGCGACATGCCTGGCGTCCAGCAGCCCCAGCGCGACACGTACGTCGTCCGCCGCGGCCGCCTGCGCCTCCCCCAGAGTCCGGACGCTGTGGTCCAGCTTGGTCCGCGAGTCCCACAGCGGGTACCAGATCTGGGCGGCCAGTTCGTCGATCCGCGGGTATCCCTCGGTGTGCAGCAGCATCACGTCGAGATCGCTGTACGGGGAGAGCTCCTCCCGGCCGTAGCCGCCGACCGCGACCAGGGCGACGCCCTCGGCAGGAGTGCCGAGGGCGTCGCATGCCTTGGAGAGGAGCAGGTACAGCAGCGCGTCGGCCTCTTCGGCACGCGCGCGCCGCTGTGCTGCTCGATCCACCATCTAGAGGGCGTCTCCGTCCAGCTCACCGGTACGGACCCGGACGATCGTCTCGACCGGGGTCACCCAGACCTTGCCGTCACCGATCTTGCCGGTCTGCGCGGCCTTCACGATCACGTCCACCACGTCGGCGCCGTCACCGTCCTCGACGACCACCTCGAGCCGGACCTTCGGGACCAGGTCCACCTCGTACTCCGCGCCGCGGTAGACCTCGGTGTGGCCCTTCTGCCGGCCGTAGCCGCTCGCCTCGGTGACCGTCATGCCGGTCACCCCGAACGTCTCCAGCGCGGCCCGGACGTCTTCCAGCTTGTGCGGCTTGACCACCGCGGTGATCAGCTTCATACCTTCGCACCTTCCTTCTCAGCGGTGTCGGTCTCAACCTCGGCGGCCGCCGGACGGGCGATCGCGCTGTGCCCCCGCAGCCCGGAACCCGCGGCCAGGAAGTCGTACGCCGTCTCCGCGTGCTCGGCCTGGTCGACACCGGCGACCTCGTCGTCCTCGCTGAGCCGGAAGCCGATCGTCTTGTCGATCACCTTGCCGAGGATGAACGCCACCGTGAACGAGTAGACACCCACGACCACGTTGGCCAGCGCCTGCTTGCCCAGCTGGCTCACGCCACCACCGTAGAACAGGCCGTTCACCGCGGACGGCGCGGCCGCGCTGCCCAGGAAGCCGATCGCCAGCGAGCCGAACAGACCGCCGACCAGGTGCACGCCGACCACGTCGAGCGAGTCGTCGAAGCCCAGCTTGTACTTGAGCGAGACCGCGAAGGCGCAGATGGCGCCGGCGAGCACACCGAGGATGATCGCGCCGACCGGGGTGACCGCACCACAGGACGGGGTGATCGCCACCAGACCAGCCACAGCACCGGACGCCATCCCCAGAGTGGTCGCCTTGCCGTGCCGGATCCGCTCAACGATCAGCCAGCCGATCACGGCGGCGGCCGTGGCGACCTGCGTGTTGACGAACGTGATCGCCGCGGTGGAGCCGGCGCTCAGGGCGGAGCCGGCGTTGAAGCCGAACCAGCCGAACCACAGCAGACCGGCGCCGAGAATGACCAGCGGGAGGCTGTGCGGACGCATCGGGTCCTTGCGCCACCCCACCCGGCGCCCGAGCACGATGGCCAGCGCCAGGGCTGCCGCACCGGCGTTCACGTGGACCGCGGTACCACCGGCGAAGTCGATCGCCTTCAGCTTGTCGCCGATCCAGCCGCCGGCCCCGTCGTCGAGGAACCAGACGGAGTGCGCGACCGGGAAGTACACCAGGGTGGTCCAGCCCGCGACGAACACGATCCAGCCACGGAAGGTGGCCCGGTCCGCGATGGCGCCCGAGATCAGCGCCGGGGTGATGATCGCGAACATCAGCTGGAAGGCCACGAACGCGAGCGTCGGAATCGTGCCGCTGACCGCGTCCGGCGCGAGCAGGCCCTTCAGGCCCACCGCCGAGAAGTCACCGATCACATGCCCGGAGTCACCGGCGAACGTCAGCGAGTAGCCGACCACCACCCACAAGATGGTGACGACCGCGATGGTGATGGCACTCATCATCATCATGTTCAGCACGCTCTTGACGCGCACCATGCCGCCGTAGAAGAAAGCCAGGCCCGGTGTCATCAAGAACACCAGGGCGGCACTGACCAAGACCCAGGCGGTATCGCCGGCGTTGATCTCCATCAACGTCATCCCTTCCATCGATCTGGGGGTGGCCCGCGTCCTCATTCGGGGAGCTCCACAACGCCGGGAAGCCCGCGCACGGCCACACCGCAAACGGTGTCGGCGCGCCGTTTCAGCCGATCGATCCTGATGTTTCGGGGATGTGACAAAGGCGTGCGTTAAGTGACATCGAGATGACATCGGCCCGGTTGTGGCACTCTGGCCTGACCACACGGCCCGCAGCCGCGCCACTGCGACCGTCCGAAGCTGGGGAAGTACGAAATGGGGATCAACAGCGGGGAGAGGCCACGTCGAGGCAGGCCGCGGGACCCGGACGCCGAACCGAGGATCCGCCGGTACGCCGTGCAGCTGCTGCTCGAGCGTGGATTCGACGGGATGACCGTCGACGACGTGGCCGAGGCGGCCGGCGTCGGCAAGGCAACGATCTACCGGCGGTGGGCGAGCAAGGAGCTCCTCGCCAACGACGCGATGGCACAGCTGTTCGACATCGAGATCCCGGATGCCGACACCGGGTCGATCGCGGGTGACCTGCGCCAGGTCTACCGCGACGCGCTGATGTTCGTGAACACCAAGGAAGGCGTCGCGCTGATCAGGCTCGCCATCACCGAGATGAACCGCGACGAGCAGTTCACCGCGTTCTACCGCGGCTTCCTGCAGCGCCGGATCGCCTTGACGGCGGCGGCGCTGGAGCGGGCCCGGCAGCGCGGTGAGCGGATCCGGGCCGGTGCAGACCCGGTCCTGATGGTGCAGTGGCTGGCCGGCGTCCTGATCCTGCGGGCGATGACCGGCGAGCCGATGCCTGCCGTCGAGGACGCCGATCACCTGGTGGAGATGACGATGAGGTCGATCGTGGACGGCTAGCGGGGAAGGTCAGCCTCGGATGCCTGGTCCGAGGGCGAGACCGTCGACGTCGAGTTCGGTGACCCGGCGGACCTTGCCGGTCTGCAGGTTCCATGCCAGCAGCCAGTCAGTGACCTGGAACAAGGCCGTCTTGTTGTCGTACCAGCCGAGCAGGAAGCAGCAGCCCGGCTCACGGATCCGGTCCGGGCTGGTCCTGCCAGGGGTCGGTGTCGCGGCCGGGGTCTCGCCCAGTACGAGCAACCGGTCGTCGCGCGGCTCCAGTGTCGAGATCGCCGCCAGCACCTGGGCAGCGGATGCGACCGTCGGCACCTGCGGCAGCTGGGTCGCGACGAACATCCGCGCGACCATGTTGCCTCCAGCAAACGTTTGACCGACCCACCGGTCCACCGGCAGCCCTGGGCTGCTGACCTCGACCCAGCCGTTGTTCCCCGCGTACTGGCGCAGCGCCACCTGCCCAGCCGCCCCGTCCAACCGGTACGGCGCGGTCGCGTCCTCCGCGTCGTTGCTCACGGCAACGCCTCCGACGGCCGGCTGCTTGGTCGTCTGCAGGTCCACATCCAGCTGGTACGCCGTACCGGGTCCGCTGACCAGCAGGCGCGTGCTGTTCGCCAGCCAGGACACACTGCGGACGTCCTCCGCGGGTAGCGCGATCAGCCGTGCGTCCGAGGTACTGGCGTCGATCACGTACACCCCGCTGGGTTGCGGGAACGCGACCAGCTTGCCGTCCGGTGCGATCGAGCCGGAGCTCAGCGGCTGCCCGGTGACGATCGGCCGCAACTCCCGGGCGGCCCGGGCCCAATGGCCTTCAGCACTGAGGAAAAGCGGCACATAGCCGCCCCCTTGCCGTGCGAGCGTCACCGCTGCGATCCGGTCCATCGGGTTGGTCTTGAGGTCTCCGGCGTTGTCCGGCAACTGCAGCAGCTCGCCCAGCGGCGTGGTGACCCGGTCGAGGAAGCGTTCGCTGCCGGCGGGCGGCGCGTTCCAGTAGGTGATGCCCGAGATCTGGCCGGCCGGCGGCACATAGCCGGGCGGGGTCGGCGTGGTGTCGGGTGGCGTGAACGCGCTCTTGCCGCCACCCAGCGTCATCACGAGCACGCCGACGACAACCACCAACAGCAAGGCGATCAGCCCGGCGATGATGCTGCGCCGCTGGCGACGGCGGTGGGCGAGTCCTGCTGCCCAGGCCGCGTCGGCCAGCTCAGGTTCGGGGAGCCGGTCGGAGGCCCGCCGCAGCATGAAGGGCACCTCCTCGCGCTTCACCGCGGTTCCCTTCCGGTGACGTCGCGCCAGTCCGGCGTACCGAGCTCTAGCCGGAAGCGGCTGATAGCGGTCATCCCCGTCGCGTGCACGGCCGAGCTGGACATCTTCAGTGCTTCGGCCACTTCGAACTCGGTGAGCTCCTCCAGGTGCAGGAGCACCAGTACTGCGCGCTGCTGCGGGGTGAGAGCACCCAATGCGACCTTGACCGGGTCCTCTTCGTCCTCGAAGGCCTTGACGCTCCGGGAGAACCGCGACATGGCCGCGTCGTACAGGTACCCGAGCACGAAGGCATCCGGGTCGTCGACCTTCCCCCACCGCAACGACAGCCGGGTGAAGGCATGCAGCAGCTGCTCCTCGGCCCGCTCGAGCTCGCCGTACACCAGGTACGCAGCACGGAGCCATCTACCTTGCCGCGCATCGACGTACGCGGCGAACTCTGGGTCGACTGTGTCGCGCATCCACCCTCCCTAGATCATTCAATACCCAAAAGAGGGGGTTGTGACCGCACGAGCCGCCGGAGCTTTGGCTGGAGGGTTGCGAGGATGCAGGCCGCGACTCCGCAGCCGATCCATAAACCGGTCGGGCCCACTACTGAGAGGAGTTGAGTGCCGATCAGTGGGGCTACTGCGGTGGCTACTCCCCAGCTCAGGCCGTAGGTAGCCAGGTAGCGGCCTCGGGCATGCTCCGGAGCCAGCTCGGCGACTACTGAGAGGGCCCGGCCGATCAGTATCAGGTCCCCCAGACTCCAGACGACAGCAGCCGCTACGAACGCGGGGAGGCTGTGCGAGAAGCCGTTGGCGATGAGGCCGGCTCCTAGCAAGACGTAGCCGAGGGTCAGCGCTTGGAAGTTGTCGAGCGCTTGCAGTCGGCTGCCTCGGAGTACTGGCTGTACTGCGACCTGCGCGATCGCCGAGACCGCCAGGATGATCCCGACGCCCGATGCCGAGACGCCCCGGTCGAGCAGGGTGAGAGGTAGCCCGAACACCAGCACCATGGCGAGTACTGCGAAGACAGTGCCCGACCCCATCACCCACAGCAGCCGCCGATCCCGCCAGACCGCCGCAGCCGCCGGCGCCACCTGCACTCCGCCCGGCAGCGCCACGGCCACCAGCACTGCACAAGCCAGACAGCTGGCCGCATCTGCGACGAACAGCCACCGCAGGTCCCACTGCCCCAACCAGGCGGCCAGCAGCCCGGCCACCACAGCCGCCACGGCCATCACCGCGCCCAGCAACCCGTACGCCGCCGGCCGGTCCACCGGCTCCGTCACGTCCGCGATGATCGCCTGGCTCGGCGGCTCGTAGATCTCGAAGGCCAATCCCAACACCACCACCGCAGGCACCGCGGACCACAAGCTCCCCGACGCCGCGATCCAGACCTGCCCCACCGCGCACCCGACCAGCCCGGCGACGATCGTCCACCGCCGCCCCAGCCGATCAGCTAGGTGACCGCCGAACACCCTGGACGGCAAGGTCGCCAACCCGAAGACCGTGAGCACCAGGCCGGCCTGGGCGACACTCGCCCCGAGCTCCACTGTCAGCACCACCGCCAGGAACGGCAGCGTGAACGCCCCGAGCCGATTCACTCCGCGGGCGATCACCAGCACCCAGACAGCCGTCGGCAACCTCTGGTGACTAGCAAAGCCGGTATGGTTGGTCACGACATCGGACCCTACGAAACTTCGGAGTGACTGGTCAAGTGAACTTCGATAGTCACATCCTCAACACGCTGACCGCTGCCGTGGCACTGGTCAACCGACTCACACCCGGCCAGTCCGGGGGTGCCCCCTTCGCAGTCCCCGCAGATCTCGCCGGGGCAACGGCAGATGCCCTCGGCGACGACGGCCGGCGCAGGCCGGCGGTATCCGCCGCCGATGCCGAGCAGCTGACGGCAGTAGCCGTCAGGATGCGGGTGATCTTCGAGGCCTCACATGGCGGCGACACCGATCGCGCCGCTCAGGAGGTCAACGCGCTGCTTCTCGACACGAACGCCCGGCCCCAACTGGACCGCTCCGGCGCCCCCGGATGGAGCCTGCACTTCCACGGCGCCGACGACACCCTGGCGAACGGCTGGGCGGCTGGCTGCGCAGCCGGACTGGCCATGGCTCTTGGCAGCGACCTCGCCGGCCGGCTCGGAGTCTGCTCCGCGCCGGCCTGCGATCGCGTGTTCGTCGATGCCTCCCGCAACAGCGCGCGGCGATTCTGCTCACCCCAGTGCCAGAGCCGGGTGAAGGCAGCCGCGCACCGGGCTAGACAGAAGTAGCGACTGCGTTGCGGTAGAGCTCCACTGCCTGGCGGGTGTCCTCCGCGATCAGGTCACCGTTGATGGCAGCACCCGCCATCAGGCCGGCGGCCGCCGAGGTGACGACCTGACCCATCGGGTCAGTCACGTTGCCGGCCACCCAGACGCCGGGGACATCAGTGGCGCCCGTGGGGTCTGCATCGACAGCAGTGCCGACCACTACTCCCCGACCCTCGCGTGCAGACGTCTTGAGGCCCAGGCCGGTCAGGAAGTCGGCACGCGCCTCCAGCCGGGTCTGGACGGCCAGCGCTTGGCGTGGGATCACTCGGCCGCCTTCCAGACGTACCCCGGTGAGCTTGTCATCGGTCACCTCGAGTGAGGTGACTTTCCCTTGCACCACGGAGATCCCGCGGGCAGCGAACTCCTCCCACTGCTCCTCCGTGGGCTCCAGCACGTCATTGAGGAACAGCGTCACGTCATCACTCAGTTGCCGGAACATCAGCGTCTGATGCCCGGCCATCGGATTGGTAGCCAGTACGCCGATCGCCTGGTCGCGCACCTCCCACCCGTGACAGTACGGGCAGTGCAACACGTCCCGCCCGAACCGCTCAGCCAGCCCGGCCACCTCGGGCAGTACGTCCGCCACCCCGGTAGTGACCAGCAACCGCCGGGCCTCCACCGCCTCCCGCCCAGCCAGCTCCACTACGAACCCGTACTCCGAACCGCCCCGCCGCACGCCCGTGACCGTGTCGATCACGACCTCCCCGCCGTACCCGGCGACCTCGGCGCGCCCGATCGAGTAGAGCTCGGCAGGCGGCACCCCATCCCGGCTCAGGTAGTTGTGCACGTGCTCCGCCGGGGCATTGCGGGGTGTGCCGTTGTCGACCACCAGCACCGACCTGCGCGACCGGACCAGCGCCAGCGCGCCACTCAGCCCAGCGGCTCCCCCGCCGATCACCACCACGTCGTACCGCTTCACGATGTACTCCTTCGTCTTCGATCTCCTGCTCCGACCCTCCGCCGCAGTGTCGAGAATGACAAACTTCTTTGCCAGAATGGCAAGATGGAACCTGATCTCGGCGACGTCCTCGAAGCGGTCGGCCCCCGCCTGCGCGCTCTGCGGCTCGAGCGCGACACGACGCTCACCCAGCTGTCCGAGACGACCGGCATCTCGGTCAGCACGCTGTCCCGGCTGGAGTCCGGCCAGCGCAAGCCGACACTCGAACTGCTGCTGCCACTCGCCCGCGCCCACCAGGTCCAGCTGGACGAGCTGGTCGACGCCCCACCGACCGGCGACCCGCGCGTGCACGCCAAGGCCTTCAAGCGCAACGGCGCGACGATGATCCCGCTGTCGCGTCGGCCGGGAGGCCTGCAGGCGTTCAAACAGATCGTCCCGGCCGGCTGGAACGGCAACGACGTCGAGCAGCGGGTGCACGAGGGCTACGACTGGCTCTACGTGCTGTCAGGCCAGATCCGGTTGGTGCTCGGCGACAACGACTTCATCCTGCGAGAGGGCGAGGTGGCCGAGTTCGACACCCGCGTCCCGCACTGGTTCGGCAACCCCGGACCAGGCCCTGCCGAGATGCTCTGCCTGTACGGCCCGCAAGGCGAGCGGATGCACGTCCGCGCCCGCTCCAAATAGGTAGTACTCTTCCGCGGTCGTCACTCCGATGAGAGGACCCACGTCAGTGAGCGTTGCGTTGTTCACCCTCGGCGGCACCATCTCGATGGCCGGGCGGACGCCCGACGGCGTGGCCCGATTGACCGGTGCCGACCTGACCGAGGCAGTACCCGGCCTGGCCGGGCTGCCGGTGCCCTTGGAGATCCAGGACATCGAGGCGGTACCGAGCGCCAACCTCACCCTCGCCAAGATGCTCGACGTCGTCGACGCGGCCTCGAAGGCGATCAGCAACGGCGCCACCGGCGTCGTCGTGACGCAGGGGTCGGACACCTTGGAGGAGACGGCCTTCCTGGTCGACCAGGTCTGGCCGCACTCGCAGCCGTTCGTGCTGACCGGTGCCATGCGCAACCCGACTCTTGCCGGCCCTGACGGCCCGGCGAACCTCCTGGCCGCTGCCCGGGTCGCCTGCTCCCCCGCTGCGCGCGACCTGGGAGCACTGGTCGTCTTCAACGATCAGATCCATGCAGCACGGTGGGTACGCAAGACGCACAGCACCAGTACTGCGACGTTCGCGTCCCCCAACGCAGGACCCATCGGCCAGCTCGTCGAGGGGCAGGTGCGCATCCTGACGCGGCCTGGCCGACAGGACGGAGTACCAGGTCGCGCTGAGCCTGCTGATCTCGATGCGGCGCAGGTGGCGCTCTACACCGTCACGCTGGACGATGACGGCGTACTGCTCAAGGGGCTGGCCGATACGCACCAGGGCTTGGTCGTTGCGGCGTACGGCGTTGGTCATGTCCCAGCTGCGTTGGCGCCGGTGCTCGGCGAGCTGGCGGAGCGCATCCCCGTCGTGCTGACGTCCCGCACCGGCGGTGGGTCAGTACTGCGCAACACCTACAGCTCACCCGGCTCCGAGTCGGACCTGTTGGCCCGCGGCCTCATCGACGGCGGTTTCCTCGACCCCTACAAGGCACGGGTGCTGCTGCGGTTGCTGCTGGCAACAGGTGAGGGACAGGACGAGATCATCGGCGCTTTCGCGCAGCATCACTGACCTGCGCCGCCTTGGTGGTCAGGTAGTTCTGCTCCGGGGTGCTGGTGGTCCGCCGGGCCGCCGCGGTGAAGTGGGTCGCGGCGGTCTCGTACTCCCCGAGCATCTCGTACAGGTGCCCCCGTACTGCGTCCAGCCGGTAGTGCCCGTCCAGCTTGACGTCCAGCGGGCGCAGCAGCTCCAGCCCTGCCTCCGGGCCGGACACCATCGCCTGGGCGACCGCACGGTTCAGCGTGACCATCGGGTTGCCCGACAGGTCCTCGAGCAGTCCGTAGAGCCCGAGGATCTGCGGCCAGTCTGTGTCCTCCGGCCGGGCCGCCTCGTCATGCAGGGCAGCGATCGCAGCCTGCAGCTGGTACTCCCCCAGTGGCGGCTGGTTGAACGCCTCCACCGCCAGCGTGACCCCTTCGTCGATGAACTCCTTGTTCCACAACGTCCGGTCCTGCTCGGTCAACGGGATCAGCTCGCCCGCCGTGCCGGTCCGGGCCAGCCGCCGGGCGTCGTTGAGCAGCATGAGCGCCAGCAGGGCGGTGACCTGGGCACTGTCGGGCAGTAGCTGATGCACCATCCGAGTGAGCCGGATCGCCTCGCCGGACAGGTCAGTGCGGTGGAGGTCAGCGCCGCTACTCGTGGTGTAGCCCTCGTTGAACACCAGGTAGAGCACGTGCAGCACCTGCGCCAGACGCTCCTCGTCCTGCGACAGCTCGAACGGCAGCCCCTTGAGCTTCTGCTTCGCCCGGCTGATCCGCTGCGCCATCGTTGCCTCAGGCACCAAGTACGCGGTCGCGATCTCCGCCGTCGTCAGGCCGCCGACCGCGCGCAGCGTCAGCGCGATCGCGGAGGCCGCGGTGAGCGCCGGATGGCAGCACAGGAACAGCAACCGCAGCGTGTCGTCGTGCTCCTCGACCTCTTCGGCCGGCACCTCCCGGTGCGCCGCCAGCTCCTCGCGCTTGCGCCGCGCCTGCTCCTGCCGGATCTCGTCGATGAACCGCCGCGACGCCGCCTGGATCAACCACCCGCGCGGATTGTCCGGTACCCCGTCCTGCGGCCAGGTCCGGGCCGCTGCGATTAGCGCCTCCTGCACGGCGTCCTCAGCCGCGGTGAAGTCCCCGGTACGCCGTACCACCGCGCCGAGCACCTGCGGCGTCAGCTCCCGCAACAGGTCCTCGAGTCTGGTCTCCTGGGCAGTCATCTCTCTCCGGATATGCTCGCGGGCATGGCTGGGGACAAGGTACGCGCATTGACGTTCGGCGAGGTCGCTGAAGAGTACGACCGAGTGCGGCCAGGCTATCCAGCAGAGCTGTTCGAGGACGTCCTCGGTTACTCCTCGCCGGCCACGGCACTGGAGATCGGGGCCGGCACCGGCAAGGCGACCCGCGTGTTCGCGTCCCGCGGCCTGCACGTCATCGCCCTGGAACCGGACCCCGGCATGGCCCTCGTGCTGCGGCAGCACGTGGCTGAGCTGCCGGTGACGATCGCCATGGGTTCGCTGGAGTCGTACGAGCCGGAGAAGCCGGTCGATCTCGTTTACAGCGCGCAGGCGTTCCATTGGACGGACCCGGAGACCCGTTGGACCCGCACCGCGGCGGCCCTGCGCCCCGGCGGTTCACTGGCGCTCTTCTGGAACATCGAGAGGCTGGTCGACTCAGAGTTACGCCGGCAGACCGAGACGATCCTGAGCGAGTACGAGTTGAAGTCGCCCGGCGAGTGGCCTGAGTCGGACCAGCCGGAGCCACACGCGGAGATGGTGGAGCTATCCGAGTTCAGCGAGCTCAGGCAGGAGCTCTACCGGTGGGAGCGCACCCTGGCGACGGCTGACTACCTGGCACACCTGGGCACCCAGTCGGCGTACCTGATGCTGGAGGACGAGGAGCGCGACGAACTGCTCGACCGCCTGCGCGCAGTACTGCCTGAGCCGGTCACCCTGGAGATGGCGACCATCCTGTACCTCGCCAAGCGGGTCTAGTCGAGGAGGGCGTCGACGAACTGTTCGGCGTCGAAGGGGGCCAGGTCGTCGGCACCTTCGCCGAGGCCGACCAGCTTGACCGGGACACCGAGCTCACGCTGGACGGCGATCACGATGCCGCCCTTCGCCGTACCGTCCAGCTTGGTCAGCACCAGGCCAGTCACGTTGATCACCTCGGCGAACACCCGCGCCTGGGTCAGCCCGTTCTGCCCGGTGGTGGCGTCGATGACGAGCAGCACCTCGTCCACCTCGGCGGTCTTCTCGATCACCCGCTTGACCTTGCCCAGCTCGTCCATCAGGCCGGTCTTGGTGTGCAGGCGACCGGCAGTGTCGATCAGGACGACGTCGGCGTGCTCCTCGATGCCTTGCTTGACCGCGTCGAACGCGATGCTGGCCGGGTCGCCGCCCTCGGGTCCACGGACCGTACGGGCGCCTACGCGCTCGCCCCAGGTCTGCAGCTGGTCGGCGGCCGCTGCGCGGAACGTGTCAGCCGCGCCTAGTACGACGTGCTTGTCCTCGGCGATCAGCACCCGGGCGAGCCGGCCGACCGTGGTGGTCTTGCCGGTGCCGTTGACGCCGACCATCAGGACGACGGCAGGCTGGTCGTCCGTGCGGTCGACCTTCAGCGAGCGGTCGAGGGTCGGGTCGACGAGCGCGATCAGCTCCTCGCGCAGGATGGTTCGGGCCTGGTCGGCGGTGACGCCCTCGACGCGGACGCGGGTGCGAAGCTTCTCGACCAGCTCCTGGGTCGGTGCGACGCCGACGTCGGCGGTGATCAGGGTGGTCTCGATGTCCTCCCACGCCTCGTCGTCCAGCTTGTCGCGGGACAGCAGCGCGAGCAGGCCCTTGCCCAGCGAGCCCTGGGACCGGGCCAGCCGCGCACGGAGCCGGACGAGCCGGCCCTGCGCTGACTCGGGCTTTTCCAGCGTCCCGGTCGCTGCCCCGGTGGTGGGCTCAGGCAGCTCGGTGTCTTCCAGCGTGCGGGTCGGCGTGTCCCGTGGCTCCTCGGCGTCGTCACCGACCTTGGGCTCGGTCAGCTCCGGGGCCGGCTGTGCGGCGGGCAGTTCCGCCTGGCGGCGCCTGGAGACGACCAGACCGGCCGTACCGGCGACCAGGACGACGGCGATCACGGCGATGATCGCGATCAGGGCCTGGTCGGTGAGCAGGGTGACTAGCTGAGGGGTCGACACGATCACCCATCTTCGCAGACGCACGGACCGATCACGGGAGCGCCAGCACAGGTTGCGTTGCGTGAGGAGCCAGTTCCGGACGGTGGGTCAGCAAGATGACGGTCCGTTGGCCTGCTGCGGCGTACAGGTCGTGGAGCAGTCTGCGGGCCGTCTCCTCGTCCAGGTGCTCGGTGGGCTCGTCCAGGACCAGTACGTCGTGGTTGGCGAGCATCAGCCGGGCGAAGGCGAGTCGCTGTCGCTCGCCGCCGGACAGTCTCGCCCCGTGCTCTCCGACCATGGTGTCGAGGCCGTCGGGGAGGCTGGAGACGAATTCGCCCAGGCGGGCCTGGTAGAGGGCCCGCCAGAGTCGGAGGTCGCTGGCGCCGGGCTGGGCGAGCAGGAGGTTCTCGCGGATGCTCGTGTCGAACACGTGGCTCTCCTGGGTCAGGAGGCCGATCGTCTCCCGCACGTCGTCGCCTCTGAGGTCGGTGAGGCTGACGCCGCCCAGTGCTACCTCACCTTTCGTGGGCTCGAGGAAGCGGAGCAGTACGGAGGCCAGGGTGCTCTTGCCGGAGCCACTCGGGCCGGTCACCACTACTCGGCTCCCGGCGGCGACGGTTAGCGCGACGTCTCGTAGTACGGGGTGGTCGTCGTATCCGGCGTCCAGGTGGCTGATGACGAGGTCGCGGCCCACCGGTAGCCCGGACGGAGCGCTGGGCTCCGTGACCGGGGTAGGGGTGTTGAGGAGGTCCTGCACTCTCACCAGCGAGGCCTTGACCCGAGTAGCGATCTGGGCCGTCGCCGGGATGCCGCCAAGCGCGTCCGCAAGAGCCAGTGGAGTCAGTACAAGCACCGCGAACACCGGCCCCGAGATGTCGGCCCGGCTGCCCAGTACCAGTCCCGCAATGCTCGCCCCGCCGACACACAGCACCAGCAACGCATTCCCCAGCCCCGCACTCCAAGCGGACCGCCGCTCCGCCGCCGCAAGCCGCGCATCCGCCGCCTCGAACTCGGCCAGTACTACCTCAGTCGCGTTGAAAGCCACCACGTCCGCAGCCGTCAGCAACGTCTCAGTCGCCCCAGCCGCAACCTCTCCCCTGTCCGCCGCGATCGCCTGCTCAGCCCGCCGAGCACTACGAGCCGTCACCCAAGGCACCACCAGGCATGCAACCGCCACAGCAACACCCACCGCCGCCCCCGCCACCGGCAGCAACACCACCAACAACCCCACCGTCACCGCAGCGGTCACCGCCGCCACCAACACCGGCAACACCACCCGCAACCACAGGTCCAGCACCGCATCCACATCAAGCACCAACCGAGCCAGCAAGTCCCCCCGACGCACAGCCCCAAGCCCAGCCGGCGCCACCTCCTCCAACCGCCCAGTCATCCGAGCCCGGGTAACCCCCAACACCCGATAGGCCGCATCGTGCGCCGCCAACCGCTCCACATACCGAAAGAAACCCCGCCCCACCCCAAACGCCCGCACAGCCACAATCGCCACCAGCAACACCAGCACCGGAGGCTGAGCCGCCGCCTCCGTAATCAACCACGCAGAGGTAGCCAACAACCCCACAGCCGCCCCAGAAGCCAACACCCCAGCCCCCACAGCCAACCCAAGCCGCCACCGAGCCCCCCGCTCGGGCTTCACCAACCCCACCAAGCTCACTCCCCCACCACCCCGCCACATCCGCTCCGCCAGGCCGCTCATCCCGCCACCCCCGCACGTGATCTGAGGCTCGGCCGAAGGCCGAGCGAGGTCTGGCCTACCTCGACCACCCGATCGGCGGCAGCGAGGAGGGCTGGTCTGTGAGCGACCAGTAGGACTGTGCGACCTGAGCGGCGCAGATGGCTGACTACCTCCGCCTCAGCTTCGGCGTCCAGCCCTGCGGTGGGCTCATCCAGCAACAGGACTGGGGCTTCTGTGACGAGCGCTCTGGCGAGGGCTACCCGGCGGCGCTGGCCGCCCGAGAGTAGTTGGCCGGATTCGCCTACCTGTTGGGTTGGAGCCAGTTCGGCGGCACCTGCGTCGGCTAGTGCGCGTAGTACGTCAGCATCTGTGGCGTCGGGGCGGCCTAGGCGGATGTTGTCGGCGATGGTGCCGGTGCGGAGACCAGGTCGCTGCGGCACCCAAGCGAACTGGCGACGCCAGTGCTCGGGGGTGAACTCGTCGGCGGCGCTACCACCCGCGATGACCATCCCGCGCTCGGGTAGTACGAAGCCAAGCACCGCGGCAAGGACAGTCGACTTGCCGGCGCCACTTGGGCCGGCCAGAGCGACCACCTCGCCTGGCCAGAGGTCCAGGTCGAAGCCATCCAGAGCAGGTTCGTCTCGCCCCGGATACCGCACGGTGACGTCGTGCAGGTGCAGTGGAGTCACCCGCAAGTCCGGTACGTCGGTACGCTCGCCCCTCTCCGGCAGCGGCGTCTCCAGCACCCGGAACACCTCTTCGCTCGCCGCCACCCCATCCGCGCTCGCATGGAAGTGCGCACCCACCTGCCGCAAAGGCAGGTAGGCCTCCGGCGCCAGGATCAGCACCAGCAACGCCGTCTCCAGCCCGAGCTTCCCGTCGATCAGCCGCAGCCCGACACCGACCGCGACGAGCGCCACCGAGATGCTCGCGAGCAGTTCCAGTACGAACGACGACAGGAACGCCAGCCGCAGACTCTTCATCGACGCCACCCGATGCCGGTCCGTCACCTCCCGGACTGCCCGCACCTGCCCCTTCGCCCGCCCGAACAGCTTCAGCGTCGGCAACCCGGCAACAACGTCAGAGAAGTGATGAGCCAATACGGCGAGCGCATGCTGCCGCCGACGACTATGCGCCTGCGTAGCCCACCCAACCAACGCCATGAACACCGGAATGAGCGGCAACGTCACCACCACCGTCCCGGCCGCGATCAGGTCGCCAGTAGCCATCCACCCGACCACTCCGGCCGGCACCGTCGCGGCAAGCACCAACTGCGGGAGGTAGCGCGCGAAGTACGGATCCAGATCGTCCAGACCCTTGGTGAGCAAGGTGGTCAGCGCGCTGCTCCGCTCACCGCTCAACCAAGCCGGCCCCAGCTTCAGCGAGTGTTCCAGCACCTGCCGCCGCAGCGTCGACTTCACCGCAGCCGCCGCCCGCTGAGCCACCACCTCCTGCACCCACACCAGCACCGCCCGGGCGACCACCACCCCCACCAACAACCACGCAACCCGCCCGACCCCGTCGCCCCGCAGCACCACTCCCGCGATCGCATGAGCCAACAACACCGCCTGCACCACGATGAAGAAGCCGGTAGCCACCCCGATTACCACCGACCCGACCAAGAACACCCGAGCAGCCTTGGCCCGCCGCAACAACCGCGGATCCAACGGCTTCACGACACCACGACCGGCTCGACCGTGACCCGCTTCTTGAACACCCAGTAGGTCCACCCCTGATACAGCATCACCAACGGCAGGAAGATCGCCGCGATCACCGTCAAAACCTTCAACGTGTACGGCGTAGAACTGGCATTCGTCACCGTCAGACTCCACGCCGGATCAAGCGTCGAGGGCATCACGTTCGGGAACAAAGCCACGAAGAGTGAGACAACCCCCAAGGCCACGGCGACGGCTGTCCCCAGGAAGGCCCATCCCTCCCGCGCGAGCCGGTTGGCAACCAAGCCGGCGACCAGAGCGGCGGCTGCCAGCGCAGCGACCACCACCGACGCCCCGGTGCCGTACTGCAAATGCGCCCAAGCCAGGAAGCCCACCACCAACACCGCCGCTGCCAGCCCCGTCGCCGCCGCAAACCGGTTCGCGCGCTCTCGTAGGTCGCCGGTGGTTTTCAGGGACAGGAAGATCGCGCCGTGGGCTACGAAGAGGGCGGTGAAGGCCACGCCGCCTAGTAGGGCGAAGGGGTTGAGGAGCGTGCCCAGGTTGCCGACGAACTCGTGGGAGGCGTCCAGGGGCAGGCCCCGGACGAGGTTCGCGAACGCGATGCCCCACAGCAGCGGCAGCACCAACGAGCTGACCGCGATGATCGTGTCCATCCGGCTTCGCCACACCAAGTCGTCTCGTTTGCCGCGGTACTCCAACGCGACCCCGCGCAGGATGAGAGCGACCAGGATGAAGAACAGCGGTAGGTAGAAGGCGCTGAAGAGGGTCGCGTACCACTCGGGGAACGCCGCGAACGTCATCGCGCCGGCGACGATCAGCCAGACCTCGTTGCCGTCCCAGACCGGCCCGATCGTGGTGATCACCGCGCGCCGCTCCGGCTCGTCGCGGCCGAGCACCCGCAACAGGATGCCCACCCCGAAGTCGAAGCCCTCGAGGACGAAGTACCCGATCCAGAGACCCGCGATGACGAGGAACCAGAGCGTCGTGAGTTCCATGAAGACCAACCCCTAGTACGCGAAGGAGAGCGGTTTGGCGGCATCGTCCGGCGCATCATCGGGTGGATCACCCGGCAGCGGCGACGCACCGGCCAGCCCGGCCCGGATCGACTTGAGCATCAGCTTCACCTCGACCACAGCCAGTACGCCGTACAGCGCGGTGAACCCGATCAGCGAGATCAGCACCTCCGACATCGTCGTCCCCGGCGACACCCCGGCCGATGTCGGCAGCAACCCGAACACCAGCCATGGCTGCCGGCCCGTCTCGGTGAACACCCACCCGAAGACATTCGCCAGCAACGGCAGCAGTGGCAACGGCACCGCCAGCCAGAGCAGCAGCCGATGCGGCGCCCGGCCCTTCCGAGTTGCCCAGAGCAACAAGACGGCCAGCCCGGCCGCGGTCATCCCGACCCCGATCATCAGCCGGAAGGTCCAGTACGTGAGCGGCACGTTCGGCTTGTACGAGCCCGGCCCGTACAGCTTCTCGTAGGACTCCTGCAGATTGTTGATGCCCTTGACCTCACCGTCGAAGTGCCCGGTGGCGAGGAAGGAGAGCAGATACGGAACCTTGACCGAGTAAATTTCGCGAGAGCCATCCAAAGTTCCCACGGTAAAGATCGAGAACGAGGCAGGTTTCTCCGACTCGTAGAGCGCCTCGGCCGCGGCCATCTTCATCGGCTGCACCTCGGTCATCACCTTGCCCTGCTGGTCACCACTCAGAGCGACCCCGGCGCCGGCCACGATCAGCATCACGGCACCGAGCCGCAGCGCAGTACGGAAGGCACCGGTATCGACGCCAGGCCGGCGGATCAGGTGCCACAGCGCCACCGCCGCGACGAACGCGCCGCCGACCATGAAGGCCGCGAAGATCGTGTGCGGGTAGGTGACGAGCACGACCTTGTTGGTCAGCACCGCCCCGATGTCGGTCAGCTCGGCGCGGCCGCGCTCGGCGTTGTACCGGAAGCCGACCGGGTTCTGCATCCACGAGTTGGCGGCCAGGATGAAGTACGCCGACAACTGGGTGCCGAGCACCACCATCCAGATGCAGGCCAGGTGTACCTTCTTCGGCAGCCGGTCCCAGCCGAAGATCCACAACCCGATGAAGGTCGACTCGAGGAAGAACGCGAGCAGCCCCTCGAGCGCCAGCGGCGCCCCGAAGACATCGCCGACGAACCGCGAGTAGTCGCTCCAGTTCATCCCGAACTGGAACTCCTGGACCAGCCCGGTGACGACCCCCATCGCGATGTTGATCAGGAACAACTTGCCGTAGAACTTGGTCAGCCGCAGGTACTTCTCCTTGCCGGTCCGGTACCACGCGGTCTGCAGGCCGGCCGTGACGGCGACCAGGGACAGCGTCACCGGGACGAAGAAGAAGTGGTAGACAGTGGTGATCGCGAACTGCCAGCGAGCCAGGTCGAGCGTGTCCATCGGAGCCCTCCCGGGCGATCTACGACGTTACGTAGTAGATGCTAGCGCAGATCTACTACAACGCGTAGTTATACTGGCCACATGTCCGCCGACGACAAGGCTCCCCGCCCCCTTGGAGACCTCGAGCGGCTGGTGATGGAGCAGCTCTGGGCCGCCGACGGCGCGCTCACCGTGCGCGAGGTGCACGAACGGCTGTCAGGGACCCGTGAGCTCGCCTACACCACCGTGATGACCGTGCTGGACCGGCTGGCGAAGAAGCGGCTGACCGAGCGCGAGCGCGACGGCAGGGCCTGGCGCTACAAGGCGGCCGCACCCCGGGAGGAACTGGCCGCCGACCTCATGCGAGACGCACTCGACCGGGCGGGTGACCGGCGCGAGGCCCTGGTCCGGTTCGTCGGACAGGTCAGTGATGAGGAGGCAGCGCTGCTTCGGGACGCGCTGGCCCGGCTGGAGGAGCGGGAGGGGTGACTGCCCCGTTCGTGCTTGCGGCGCTGGCCCTGGTACTGACCGGGCCGGTCCCGGCGTTCATGGCGCGCGCCGGTTGGCCATACCGGATCCCCCGGGCTGCGGTCGTTCTCTGGCAGGCGATCGCGCTAGCCGCAGTACTGGCTGCCTTCGGGGCTGGGATCGCACTGTCGTACTCGACGGCGGGCGAGCCTGGTGAGCCGCGGTTCGATCCGTCGTCCCCACGAGACCTCGCTGCGGCCCTGGTACTCGCTCTAACGGCCCTGGTCGGCATCCGGCTGCTCTGGGCGGTCGGACGCGTCGCTGTCGGCACCAGAGCGCGCAGGAAGCGTCACCGCGACCTGGTCGACGTACTGGCGACACCGGACGGGCTCATCCCGGGCCTGCGGGTCCTGGCCGAGGAGACGCCGCTGGCCTACTGCCTGCCGGCCCTACGAGGCGCCCGGGTCGTCGTATCGGTCGGCGCGCTCGACAGGCTCGACGACGGTGAGTTGCGGGCGGTACTGGCCCACGAGCAAGCGCACCTGCGGGCGCGACACGACCTCGTACTCGAGGCCTTCACCGCACTCCACATGGCGTTCCCCCGCTTCGTCCGGAGCGACGTAGCCCTGGACCAGGCACGCACGCTGGTCGAGTTGCTCGCAGACGACGACGCCCGCCGCCGCAACGGTCCCCTGCCGCTCGCCCGGGCACTGGTCGCTCTAGCGGGCTCCCCAGCACCAGAGGCCGGCCTAGCCGCCGCCAAGTCGTCGACCGTGCTCAGGGTGCAGCGACTGGCCGACCCAGCGCCGAACGCGACCCTGCTGTCGGTCGCCGCCTACACCACGGCCGCACTCCTACTGGTTGTCCCCACCTTCACCGTCGCAGCACCGATCGTGAAGGCCGTCGTCCACGCAGTCAGCTAGCTGCGTACCGAAGCAGGACACCGTTGGTCGCCCACGGCACAGCCTCGATCAGCTCCAGCGAGAACTGCCCACTGGGGAACACGCTCTTACCGCCGCCGAGCACCACAGGGCAGACCCGCAACTGGACCTCATCGACGAGTCCGGCCGTCAGCAAGCTGTGGAAGAGCGAGATGCTCCCCCACAACACGATGTCCTTCCCTTCCTCCGCCTTCAGCGCAGTGACGGCGGCCACGGCATCGGCGACGACCTCACCCGGCTCCCACTCGCCCCAAGGGGCGCTCGAGAGGGTCGACGAAGCGACCACCTTGCGCAGCCCGTTCAGCCGCGGTGCGAGCCGATCTGTTGCCGTCGGCCAGTAATCGACGAAGATCCGGTAGGTGGTCGCACCGAGCAGCATGGTGTCGACGCTCTCGAGCAGCGCCAGGTTGTCATCGTCGGTCTGGCCGGTGACGGTGGAGAAGAAGTCGAGCGAGTCGTCCGGCCCGGCGGCGTACCCGTCGAGCGTGACGAATTCCTGAAAGATGAGACGTCTCATCAGGCCAATCTAGAGGCCGATCTTCTTACCTTCACCTCGGGCGACCGCCAGCAGGACGAGTCCTGACAGGACCAGCAGGATGACCATGGTGAAAACGAACGTCAGCACTGAGCTACTTCTCCCCGTTGTGTTGCGATTCCCGAACCCTCACACCAGGTGGACGTCCCTACCCGCCGAGAAGTTCCCCGAAACCCTTACCGACTTCATCAATTCGCCACTGCAGAGTTCCAGGCGTCACGACGAGCTCGACCCAAGACCATCCCGGTACGTCGGCCGCCCGCCACGTATACGACAACGACTCCCGAGTCGCCTCCATCCGCAGCACTGCCGCCAGCTCCATCTCCGCAGCCGGCCGTGGCGCATAGACCCGGAACGAGTTCGTGTGCGGCGGCTCCGGGAACACCCGGAATCCCGTTCCCTGCAAGGCCTCCGCCAACTCGACAGCCCTCTGGTGGAGGTCACCCATCTGCGGCAGCACCGTCCGCAAACCCTCGCGCGCGGACACGGCGTACGGGAAGAGCGTGTAGACATTCCCACCGAGACGGCGCTGCCAGCGGCGTACCTCTGCGATCACGTCTTCGGGCCCGGCGAGCGCTGCTCCGCTCAAGCCACCCAGTCCCTTGTAGAAGGAGACATAGACGGTAGTGGCGAGTGCAGCGACCTCTGCCAGGCTGTGCTCCAGGTACGGCGTGCTCTCCCAGAGGCGAGCTCCATCCAAATGCAGTGGCACGCCACGCTCCGAGCAAGCCGCAGCGAACACCACCAGCTCGTCCCAGGTCGGCAGTACGAACCCACCGTCGCGCAGCGGCAGCTCCACCGTCACCGCAGCCAGCTTCCCCGGGATGGCGGCCAGCTCATCCGGCCGAGGCTGCCGCGGCTCCGACGTCATCCGCTCCATCCGGAGGTGGTGCACCTCCTCCAGCGCGTTCAACTCATGCAGCAGCAGATGGGACAACCCATGTACTGCGATACGCCGCGTCCCCGCCCGATCCGCGAACACCCGGAGCACGCTCTGCTGGGCGAGGATCCCACTCGGCAGGAAGACCGCAGCCGGCTTGCCGAGCAGCTCAGCAACCTCCTGCTCGAGCAACTCGACCTCGCCGCCGGTGCCGTACCCGTCCCGCTCATCCGAGGTCGCCACGTCCGCCAGCCCCCGCAGCGCGTCGGCGGGCGGGACCCGGCGGCCCGACAGCCAACGGGTGCACTCGGCGGCCGCTGCCTTGCGCCGCGCCTGGAGATCCTCGGATGCATCGGTGGTCGCGTAGTTCACGCTATCCATCCTCCCGGACGAGGCAACCGAATTCAGACCGGTGTGGTGGCTACGTGCTCGCCCTGGACGGTCTTGATCTCCACCGACTTCACCTGGTCGATCGGCACCAGCACGCCACCGCCGAAGCGGCTGCCTTCCTTGGCTGCCTTCTCCGAGATGACCCAGCTGCCGGCCACGTAGGTCTTGCCCGCCTTGTCGGTGACGAGCATCTCGCACTGGTCACCGGCCTTCAGGTTCGTGAGATTGACGTTGATCCAGCTCCAGCCGGCCCGCGGCTCGACAGTGGTCGCCATCTTCACCTTGGTGGCCGCATCGGTCACAGTGACCTGCTTGGAGCCGGCAGGCGTAGTACCGGCGACATCGTCGGTGTCTGCCGTCTGGCGCCCGATCAGTACGCCGCCACCCAGCGCTCCGGCCACCACTACGACCGCAGCAGCGACCAGTAGCCACGGGCCCCGCTTGCGTGACCCGCCAGCAGCATGCTCAGCGACGTGATGCCCAGGAGCTTCAGAGGCCTCGGAGGCGCGCACCTGGCGCAGCGTGCGCTGCAGCAGCAGGTCGCCGTCCTCCGGCGGGCCGTCCAGGAAAGCCTCAGGCGGTACCTCGCCGAGGAACTCCTTCATCTCCTCGAACCCGGCCAGCTCGTCGCGCGCCTCGGCACAGCCGGCCAGGTGCTCGTCGACCTCGCGGATCTCGTCCGGCTCCAGCCCGCCCAGCACGTAGGCGCCGAGCTGCGAGTGATCGTGCTCGCTCATCGGGCCACCTCCGCTTCCGGTCCTGCCATCACCGCGCGCAGTGCTCGGAGGGCGTAATACGATCTCGATTTCACGGTACCCGGCGGTACGCCCAGTTCCTTCGCGGCCTCCGTCACAGACCGGCCGCGGTAGTACAGCTGGACCAGTACTTCGCGATGCTCCGGCGACACCTGGTCGAGGGCGTCCATCACCACCATGGTGTTCACCACCGACTCGGAGTGATCACCCTCCACCGGCGGCCGGTCCTCGACCTCGGCCACCTCGGCGGGCCGGACAGCCCGCGCCCTGGCCCGATCGGTGACCAGGTTGCGCGCCACTGTCAGCAGCCAGCCCCGCACCGACCCCTTGCCGTCCAGCAGGTCGTCAGCGTGCTTCCACGCCCGGACCAGAGTCTCCTGTACGACGTCCTCCGCGGCTGCCCGATCACCGGTCAGCCGGGTCGCGTAAGCCAGCAGGCTGCGGCCGTGTTCGGCGTACAGCGTGCGGATCAGCGCCTCGGCCGTCTCCGGACGGCGGTCCGTGTCGCCCACCGCTGTCCTCCCGGCCTCGATCGACTTGGTCGATCGTACGATAGGGGATCGCGCCGCAGGACCCCATGCGGGGCCCTGCAGTACGCAGCAGTCGGCGGTGGCCATCGTGGTGGAGGTCAGTAGCCGTAGCCCGCGCCGGAGTCCGACGAGGCCTGCGTGGTGATCTTCTTGCCGTCCGCGCCGACGACCCACCAGGTACCACCGAAGGCCTGGCCCTTGGCCTCTCCGGCCTTGGAGTCCTTGGCGTACTCGTACACCGGGTGCCCGGCCAGCGTGACCTGCTTGCTGCCATCGCTGCGCGCTACGGTCCCGACCAGGGAGGCGTCCACGCCGTCGACCTGCGGAGTACCGGACCCGGCCAGCACCGGCGGCCACAGCGCCGCGCAGCCGCCGTCGCAGTTCGACTTCGACGGGTCGGCGGTGTCGTTGTCGAACACGTACAGCGTCCGGCCGGTGCCGTCGACGACGACCTTGCCGAAGTCGCCGACGTCGGCGGTGGCCAGCTTGGCCGCCGCGCCTGCACTGGACGCGTTGTTCGGAGCCGCCGCGGGCTTGTCGTAGCCGCCACCGCACGCGGTGAGGGCGGACAGTCCGAGGACCGTCGTTCCGACGACGATGGCAAAGCGCTTCATGATCCTGCTCCCTTGGATTGTGTGTCTGTTCGACACCATCCACACGGACAGGTGCGCCAACCGGTTCAGCCGGAAAGCCTGGTTATCTTTACGTTATGAGCACTCAGGAGAACCTGCCGGCCGCTGTCCGGCGCGTACTGGCCGCGGTCGACGCCCTCGACGCGGACGCCTTCGTCGCGGCCTTCGCACCGGACGGATTCGTCGACGACTGGGGCCGGCAGTTCCGCGGCCCGGAGCGGATCCGGTCCTGGAGCGACGGCGAGTTCATCGGCAAGTTCGTCACCTTCACCGGCACGGAGGTGTCCACGCCCGGAAACCCGGTCACCGTCGCCACCCAAGTAGGTGGCGACGGCTTCAACGGGCCCTCACACTTCACGTTCGACGTACAAGACGATCAGATCGCGTCGATGACGATCACGGCTTGAAGACGATCTTCCCGGTACGACCGCCCCGCCGGTGGTGGTCGAGTGCCTTGCGGTACTCGGCCACCGGGTAGCTCGCCTCGACCTCGGCGCGGAGCACGCCCTGGGCAACCAGTTCGGCGAGCTCCCCGTACGTCGAGGCGATCTGTTCCGGCGTGGAGTTCTGCAGCCAGTTGACGATCCAGATCCCCCGCAACTTCAGTTGCCGGTAGAGCGAGTCTCGCCGCCCGACCGGTACCGGCTGGCCGGTGACGGACGAGTAGCTGACCACGGTGCCCTCGAACTCCAGCGCCGATCCCAGCGCGCCGACGGTCGCGTCGCCGGCCCCGTCGAGTACCAGCTTGAGCTGCTGCCCACCGAGCTCGGCCTTGATCCGCTCCGCCAGGTCGTTGCCATCGACAACTACCAGGCCGGCGCCCTGGCGGCGGAGCCGATCGGCCGCCTCTTCGCTCCGTACCACGCTGAGCACCTTCAGGCCCGCCCGCTTGGCCAGGGCGAGCGCGTACTGGCCGACGGCCGAGCTGCCCAGGTTCTGCCCGATCCAGTCGCCCGGCTGGAGGTCGACGTACTCGGTGAGCATGAGATGCGCGGTCAACGGATTGATGGCGACCATCGCGAGTTGCTCCGGGTCGCCCTCATCGGTCACCGGTACTACGTTCCGCGCGGCCACCACCACTTGGTCGGCCCAGGTCCCCTGCTCGTAGTTCGGCAGGATGACCACCCGGCGGCCGACCAGCGCCTGGTCGACCGACGCTCCCGCCGCGGTCACCCGGCCGACACCCTCGGTGCCGAGCGCGAACGGCGGCTTGGCCTGGAACCCATAGGTGCCGGCGGCAATCATCAGGTCGACCGGGTTGATCACCGCGGCCTCGATCGCGACCAGCACCTGATCGGCGCCGACGGTCAGGTCAGGATCGGTGACGAGCGTGATGTCCTTGTCGATGTCACCGATCGCGTTCAGAATCAACTGGCTCATAGCTGTTCCCCTCTTGGATTTTTGTCAGCGTTCGAGGTCGAGGACCATCCGGAAGCGGGCAGCGCCGGACATCATCCGGGCGTACGCCTCCGCGGCGTCCTCGATCCCGACCGGCTCGACCATCGGCCGGACGTCGTGGGCGAGGCTGAACGCGAGGTTCTCCTCGTTCTCGAGCGGGGTGCCGGTGAGCGACCCCTCGATGCTCTTGTTGCCGAACAGCAGTTGGACGGTGGGCACCTCGATCGGGTCCGGCGCGGCGCCGACGACGATCAACCGGCCGCCCCGGGCGAGTCCGTCGAGCAGCGGTGACATCGACGCGCCGCTGGAGGCGGTCGGGATGATCACCTTGGCGCCGCCGAGCGCTTGCAGGGCCGCGGCTTGGTCGACGGCGGTGCTGTCGATGTACTCGGTCGCGCCGAGCTTCAGCGCCAATTCACGCTTGTCCCCGCCCCGCGCGACGGCGACGACGCGGAGGCCGAGCTTGGCGGCGTACTGGATGGCCAGGTGGCCGAGTCCGCCGATGCCCTGGACGGCGACCAGATCGCCGGGCCAGAGGCTCGCCTTGCGCAGCGCGTTGTAGACGGTGATACCGGCGCACAGCAGCGGAGCGGCCTCCACGGCGTCGAACTCCTCCGGTACTGCGACCAGCCCGGTCGCCCGAGTCGTCACGTACTCCGCATAGCCGCCGTCGATCGAGTCGCCGAGGATCGCCTGGTCGGTGCAGTAGACGAACTCACCCCGCCGGCAGGACTCGCAGACGCCGCAGTGGCCGCCGAAATACCCGACGCCGACCCGCTGGCCGACGGTCCAGCTGGTGACGCCGGCGCCGAGGGCGTCGACCCGGCCGACCACCTCGTGGCCGGGGATGATCGGCGTACCGGCCTCGTGGTGGTGGTAGAGGTTCTCGACCCCGACGACGTCGCTGTGGCAGATGCCGCAGGCCTCGACGGCGATCCGGACCTGGCCCGGTCCCGGGTCGGTCAGCTCACGCTCGACCAGGCTGAAGACGCCCTCGGTGGCGTGCACAGCGCGGTAGGTGGTCATGATCCTTGCTCCTAAGACGGTCGGTCATCTTGGACTGGTCAAAAGAGAACCCCTCGGCGGTCGAGGGGTTCGGCGTCAGCCCTTGAACAGGCTGCCGAAGGTGATGCCGAAGAAGATCTCGAAAGGCTCTGCCGACTTGAAAGCACGCGCCTGGATCAGCGTCCCCTCCCAGGCGCTCAGCAAGTAGCGCGCCGTTTGATCCGCATTGAGCTCCCGAGGAATGCCGCCGGCCTCCTGCCCCTCGGCGATCGCCCCTGCGAGCAGCCCACTCCAGCGCTCCAACCCGGCCCGTACGCCGGCCCGGATCGGCTCACTGTGGTCGACGATCTCGGCCCCGAAGTTGCCCAGCAGGCACCCACGGGTGATCCCGGAGCTGATCATGTCATCCCGCATGCCCTCGAAATGCGCACGAATCCGCGCCACCGGCTCGACCGAGCTGTCGGCCAGCTCCGTCAGCCGGCCCCCATTCCCGTACCGCTCCAGCGCCACGATCGCCAGCGCTTCCTTGCTCTCGAAGTGGTTGTAGAACGACCCCTTCGGAACCCCGGCCCGATCCGTGATGTCCTTCACCGCCGCCGCGTTGAACCCCCGCTCATGAAACTGAGCCAGCGCCGCCTCGACGATCTCTTCCCGCATACTCCGCCGCGCCATGCCACCAATATGACCGCCCGTCTTAATCATGTCAAGCGGGTACCACCACGATGCTGACGCAGCCCAGCGATCAGATCGCCACGACGGACAACACGTCCTCGAGACCCTTGAAGCCCTTGGCGTTGCGCATGTACAGCGGCAACCCTCTGGTCGAAGCGATGGCGCCGATCATCAGATCCATCCGCCGCGGCCGCGGGTCTCGCCCGGCCGAGATCGCCAATGCAACCAGCGTGCCGTAACGGGCAGCACTCCGGGAGACGATTGGCGTCCAACAAGCCGAGATCGATAAATGCGAGGTGTCCAGCACGCCTGTGTCCAGCGAATCAGTGACGGTCGCGCATCCAAGGGTCACCTGCCGGATCGTCGCCGACCCGGTCGTCGCCGCCGAAGAACTCGTCGGCCTCCTGGCGTAGCAGCCCGGAGTCCACCCGCGGCAACCGCCGATGCCGTGCGACCAACTCTTCGGCGGTCAACCGTCGCCGCGCGAGACAGGCGGCGCTACGCGGGCTCGGCTTCCCGGATCCGCTGGGAGATCACTGCGGAGACGCCGTCGCCTCGCATGGTGACGCCGTAGAGGGCGTCGGCTACCTCCATGGTGCGCTTCTGGTGGGTGATGACCAGGAGCTGGCTGTTCTCGCGGAGCTCTTCGTAGATCTCCAGGAGGCGGCCGAGGTTGGTGTCGTCGAGGGCTGCTTCGACCTCGTCGAGGATGTAGAAGGGCGAGGGGCGGGCCTTGAAGAGGGCGACCAGGAAGGCGACCGCGACCAGGGAGCGCTCACCACCGGACAGCAGCGAGAGGCGCTTGACCTTCTTGCCGGGTGGGCGGGCCTCGACGTCGATACCGGTGTTGAGCATGTCGTCGGGGTCGGTCAGCACGAGCCGGCCCTCACCGCCGGGGAACAGCCGGCTGAAGACATGTTCGAAGGCGACCTCGACGTCGCGGTAGGCCTCGGTGAAGACCTGCTCGACCCGGTCGTCGACCTCCTTGACGATGTCCATCAGGTCGCGACGGGACTTCTTCAGGTCCTCGAGCTGCTCGGCGAGGAAGCGGTGCCGCTCCTCCATCGCGTCGAACTCCTCCAGCGCGAGCGGGTTGATCCGCCCCAGCTGGCCGAGCGCGCGCTCCGCCGTCTTGAGCCGCTTCTGCACCTTGGCCCGGTCGAACGGCTCACCCTCGAGCTCGAGGGTGTTCTCGTCGCCGTCCTTCACCAGCGGCGGTACCAGCTGGTCCGGCCCGTACTCCGCGACCAGCGCCTCCACCTCGGTGCCCAGCTCGCTCAGCGCCTTCTCGTACAGGGCCTCCAAGCGCATCTTCTGCTCGGCCCGGGCCAGCGCGTCGCGGTGGACGGTGTTGGTGAGCTGCTCAAGCTCACTGCTCAGGTTGCGAGTCGCGGACCGGGCCTGGGCCAGCGCAGTCTCCCGCTCGGCCCGTTGAGCCTGGATGGCCGACCGCTCGGTCGCCGCAAGCTTCAGTGAGTTCTCCAGGCGGGCCAGTACGTGACCAGCGGCCAAGTGGACCGCCTGGGCGGCCTGGGACTGCCGGGCCCGCCGGGTCGCCCTGGCGATCGCCCGAGCCCGGGCCTCGCGCTCCTGGCGAGCCGCACGCTCCAGTGAGTCGGCCCGGCCGGACAGGGCCCGCGCACGCTCCTCAGTAGTCCGCAGTGCGAGCCGTGCTTCCATCTCGGCCGCACGGCCGGCCTTCGCCGCTTCGGCGAGCCGGTCACGCTCGGTCGGGTCGGGCTCGTCGCCGTCTTCGTCGCCGTACTGCTCGACGTCGCTGAGTCGCTTCTCCAGGTCAGCGAGGCCGGACAGGTTCTTGTCCCGCTCCTCCGCCGCCGCAGCGATCGCCTCAGCCATCCGCTGGGCCTCACCGCGGGATGCCTTCGCCAGCGACCCGAACTGGGCCAGCTGCTCGGCCACCGCGGCCATCGACGCGTCCGACTCGTGCAGCCGGGCCAGCGCGATCTCGACGGACTCCTTCTGGCTCCCCCGCTCGCGCTCCATCGCGGCCAGCTCGAACCGCAGCCGCTCGCTCCGGGCAGTCGCCTCGGTCAGCTTCTCGGCCGCCTCGTCGACGGCCGACTGCACCTCGATCAGGCTCGGCGCCGCGTCAGACCCGCCGTACGCGAAGTGCGCACCCAGTACGTCGCCCGCGCGGGTGGCGGTCGTGACGTCGGGCAGATGCTGCACCAGCGAGCGCGCAGCCGGTACATCCTCGACGACAGCCACCTTGCGGAGCAGGCGGCGGAGTGCCGGGCGCAATGTCTCGGGGCAGTCGACCACATCGACTGCGTACGTCGCGCCGTACGGCAGCGAGGGCCAGCTGGAGTAGTCGTCAGCCGGGGCGTCTCCGAGGAGCAGCCCGGCGCGGCCGAGGTCGTGCTCCTTGAGGTGCCCGACAGCGTTCAGCGCGGCCTGCGTGTGGGTCACCGCGACGGCGTCGGCCGCCTCGCCCAGCGCTGCGGCGATAGCGGTCTCGTAGCCGGGTCGGACGCTCAGCAGGGCCGCCACGGAGCCCATCAGGCCGGTGATCTGCTCGGAGGCGGCCAGCAAAGCGCCGGCGCCGTCCTTGCGGTTGAGGCCCATCTCCAGGGCGTCCTTGCGGGCGGTCAGCCCGGCGCGCTCCCGCTCGGCGTCGCGCTCCTCGGCGCGGAGCTTGGTGAGGCGCTCGTCCAGCTCGTCCAGGACGCTCTGGGCCGCCTCGTACTCCTCGTCCAGACCGCGCTCACCGGCGTCAAGACCGGCGACCTGGGTCTCCAGGGCGGTGAAGTCGTGCTGCGCCTTGGCAGCCCGCGCCTCGGCCTCGCGCTGGTTGGTGGCGAGCCGGCCGATCTCGGACTCGGCTGCGGCCGCGCGGCTCTTCAGCGCGTTCACCTGGCCGGTCAGCCGGGCCAGGCCCTCGCGGCGGTCAGCGGCAGCCCGGATCAGCGCCGCGATCCGGCGCTCCTCCTCCGCGTGCTGTGCTTCCAACTGCTGCCGGTGCTCGATCGCCTGCTGCAACAGCTCGGAATGCGCCTCGACCTCGGCCTCGATCTGCGCCTCGGTCTCGCGGACCCGGGCCGCTTCCAGCTCGAGCTCTTCGGGGTCGCGCCCGCTGCGGGACTCCTCGGCCTCGTCGTTGAGCGAGCGGATCCGGTCGGCGGCGATCCGGGCGGTGCCCTTGATCTTCTCGCCGAAGCCGGACAGCGAGTACCAGGTGTCCTGGGCGGCCTGCAGGGCCGGCGCGTCGGTACGCAGCGCGTCCTCCAGCTCGGCTTCCATCTCCCGCGCCTCGCGCAGGGCAGCCTCGATCTGGGAACGCTTCTCGGTCAGTGCCGCCTCGTCCTTCAGCTCCGCCTCGAGCGCGGACTGGGCCTGCACGATGTCGTCGGCGAGCAGCCGGGAGCGGCCGTCACGGACCTCGGCCTGGATCGTCACCGCCCGCCGCGCCACCTCCGCCTGGCGCCCGAGCGGCTTCAGCTGGCGACGGATCTCGGCGATCAGGTCGCCGAGGCGGTGCACGTTGCCCTCGGTCGACTCCAGCTTGCGGAGCGCCTTCTCCTTGCGCTTGCGGTGCTTCAGGACGCCGGCGGCCTCCTCGACGAAGCCGCGGCGGCCCTCAGGGGTGGCACGCAGGATCGAGTCGAGCTGTCCCTGGCCGACGATGACGTGCATCTCGCGGCCGATACCGGAGTCGCTGAGCAGTTCCTGGACGTCCAGCAGGCGGCAGTTCTGGCCGTTGATCTGGTAGTCCGAGCCGCCGTTGCGGAACATCGTCCGCGAGATGGTGACCTCGGTGTAGTCGATCGGCAGCGCGCCGTCGGTGTTGTCGATGGTCAGCACCACCTCGGCGCGGCCCAGCGGGGCACGGCCCGAGGTGCCGGCGAAGATGACGTCCTCCATCTTGCCGCCACGCAGCGACTTGACGCCCTGCTCACCCATCACCCAGGCGAGACCGTCGACGACGTTGGACTTGCCGGAACCGTTGGGCCCGACGATGCAGGTGATCCCCGGTTCGAAGTTCATCGTCGTGGCCGACGCGAACGACTTGAAGCCTCGGAGCGTCATGCTCTTGAGGTACAAAGCGATTGCTCCCAACCCGTGAAAGGACAGACGATACCGAAAGGAACCGTCATAACCGCAATCGCGCCACTTGACGCCCTGTGACGCTGCCGCTACCGGGGGAAGTAGTTCCAGTAATCACTGTACCTACAGGACACATGAAACCGGCGGAGGCCCGGACGGGGGCCGCCGCCGTGTGTGGTGCGGTCGGTAAGGGTGGTGCGGCTTCGGTAGGTCAGACCGAAGCAGGCTCGCGCAGAGCCTCGTCTACCGTGAGCAGACGCCCGTCGTGTACGGCTGCGACCAGGTGGTCGTTCTCAGCCTGCAGGCGCATCACGTGCGCCTCCAGATCGGCGACACGCCGGTTGAGCAGACGTACCTGCTCGAGCATGCGCGGGTCAGTGCCTCCAAGGTGCCCTAAAAGAGCCTTGGCCATTGTGCTGTCCTCCGGAAGGGTTCTGGCAGTGGGCGCCCCTGGGGTCCGCGGAGCGCAGAATTGTGTGCCGTCTTTCAGGGTGACACCGGGATCGGGTTGGGTCAACCTGGGCTACTGGAATTAACCATTTCCCGCTCACCACCGGGCGTGTCGCGGTACCGGCTGGCACTTCGGGCAGCGGAACGAGGAACGGTTCATGAACGGTTCGCGACGGATCGGGCGGCCGTCGCGGGGGCACGGCGAATCCTCTTGGCCGTAGACCGCGAGACCCCGCTCGAAATAGCCGGATTCCCCGTTCACGTTGACATACAGGGCATCGAAGCTGGTCCCGCCGACGGCCAGCGCCTCCCCCATCACCGCCTTGGCGTGACCGAGGATTTCCCTTGCCTGCAAGGGTTTCATCGTCTCGGTCGCCTTGGCGTAATGCAGCTTCGCGCGCCACAAAGCCTCGTCCGCATAGATATTCCCGATCCCGCTGACCAGCGTCTGGTCGAGCAACGCCCGTTTCAAACCGGTCTTCTTCCGGCGCAGCGAGCTGACGAAAAGGGTTTCGTCGAACAAAGGATCGAACGGGTCCCGGGCGATGTGCGCGATCTCCGCGGGCAGTTCGGCGCCGCCCTCGGAGTAGGAAAGACCACCGAACATCCGCTGGTCCAGAAAACGGACCTCTCCGCCGTCGTCGGCGAACCGGAAACGGATCCGCAGGTGCTTCTCGTCCGGCGCCCCGACCGGCTGCACCCGGAACTGCCCGCTCATCCCCAGGTGCGCCAGGACGGCGTCCCCGGACTCCAGCGGGAGCCACAGGTACTTCCCGCGCCTGGCCGGGGTCGCGAACGTCTGCCCCTTGAGCAGGGCGGCGAAATCGTCCGGCCCGGCGAGGTGCCGCCGTACCGGCCTCGGATGCAGTACTTCGACGGCGTCGATCGTTCGCCCGGCAGTGAAATCCGTGAGTCCGCGGCGAACGACCTCTACCTCTGGAAGCTCAGGCACCGGTGTCCTGCCTTGGGGAGTCGTGCGATGGCTCCGGTGTCCGGGTGGGTGCATCGCAAGGCGGAGGAAGTCCTCGATGCGGTGTTCATCGTGGACTTCCGACAACGCAGCGAGGTGCCCGCCCGGGCGCCGGAGACGGCGTGCGAATCCCCAAGGCAGGACACTAGGGTTGCTGGGAGGGGTCTGTGCTGTCCGGGTGGGCTGCTCTGAGCGCCTTCCAGGCGGTCTCGGCAGCTTGCTGCTCGGCTTCCTTCTTGCTCCGGCCGATGCCGTGCCCGTAGGTGTCCGACCCGATCCGCACCCGCGCCTCGAAGGTCTTGGCGTGGTCGGGACCGGACTCGGCGATCACGTACTCCGGTACGCCGACCCCCAGCTGGGCCACCAACTCTTGCAGGCTGGTCTTCCAGTCCAGGCCCGCGCCCAGCCGCGCCGACGACTCCATCAGCTCGTCGAACAACGTGTGCACGACCCCGCCGGCCACCTCGAAACCACGATCGAGGTAGACCGCCCCGATCAGTGCCTCGACGCAGTCGGCCAGGATCGACGACTTGTCCCGCCCACCGGTGGCTTCCTCGCCACGGCCGAGCCGAAGGTACTTCCCCAGCTTCAGCTCACGGGCGACGCCCGCCAGCGCGCGCATGTTGACGACCGCCGCGCGCAGCTTGGCGAGCCGGCCCTCGGACAGGTCCGGATGGTTGCGGAACAGCGACTCCGTGACGATGACGCCGAGCACGGAGTCCCCGAGGAACTCCAGCCGCTCATTGGTCGGCAACCCACCGTTCTCGTACGCGAACGAACGGTGGGTGAAGGCGTGCTCCAGTAGTGGGTCAGCCAGCGATACGCCGAGCCGCTGGTTCAGCTCGGCGTAGAGCCCCGATTCGTTGGCAGAGTTCACTGTGAAGGTGGCCGTTTAGCTCTCGACGACCTGGCGACGCTCACCCTTGGCGCCGTACTGGCCGCAGGTGGGGCACACGGTGTGCTGCAGGTGCTTCGCGCGGCAGGCGGGGTTCACGCAGGTGACCAGCGAAGGCGCGGTGGCCTTCCACTGGGCCCGGCGGTTCCGGGTGTTGCTGCGCGACATCTTCCGCTTCGGAACGGCCACGGTTATGACTCCTCGGTTCGGCCGGGGGCTTGCGACCCGGCCGGCTGGCTGGTGACTTGGAAAAGCTTTCAGGAACTGCTGGTACTACTTCTTCTCATCCTGCCCGAGCAGGCCCTGCAGAGCGGTCCAGCGGGGATCGACACCGTCCTCGTGCTTGTGGCCGGGCTCGTCCTCCAGTCGCACCCCACACTCGGGGCACAGACCAAGGCAGTCGTCCGAACACAAGGGCTGGAACGGCAGCGCGAGCACCACCTGGTCCCTCAACGCCGGCTCGAGGTCGATCAGATCGCCCTCCATCCGGCTGGCCTCGTCCGGCTCGGCGTCGCTCTCCGGGTAGACGTACAGCTCCTGGACGTCGGCGAGGAACTCGTCCTCGACATCGACCAGGCACCGCGCGCACTCCCCGACCAGCCGGCCACTGGCCGAACCGGACACGAGCACCCCTTCGACCACCGCTTCCAGTCGCAGATCGAACTGGATCGGGTCGCCTTCGGGAACACCGATCACGTCGATTCCGAGGTCGGCCGGTGCCGGTGCCGTGAAGGAGACTTCGCGCTGGGACCCGGCGCGGCGTGACAGCTCGTGGGTATCGATCACGAGTGGGGACCGCGGGTCCAAGGCGCTCAGGACATCCCTTTCAGGCGTAGGCAGGCAGAATCTCGGTCTCAACAAGACCAGTGGACAACATTACCAACTTCAGTCCGTCTGACCCAATCCGGGGCTCGCTAGAGCGTGGCGAGCAACTTCGCGTGAACGCTGGGCGGCACGAAGTCGGCCACCGGACCGCCGAGTTTCGCAATCTCCTTGACCAGGCTGGAGGAGATGAAAGCGTTCTCCGGCGCGGCCGGCACGAAGAGGGTGTCCACGCCGGACAGCCGCCGGTTCATCTGGGCCATCGGCAGCTCGTAGTCGTAGTCGGACCCGGTCCGCAGCCCCTTGACGATCACACCGGCGTTCTCGGCCCGGCAGTAGTCGACCACCAGCCCGTCGAAGGTGCCGACCCGGACGTTGCCGAACGGCGCGGCGATCTCGGTCAGCATCGCCACCCGGTCCTCGACCGTGAACAGCCGCTGCTTGGACTGGTTCACGCCGGTCGCGACGATCACCTCGTCGAAGGCGGCCGACGCCCGGGCGATCACGTCCAGGTGGCCGTTGGTGGGCGGGTCGAAGGTACCGGGGAACACAGCCCTACTCATGGCGGTGACCGTACCAAAGCCTGGCCTCGCCGTACTTGCGATCCCGCAGCGCGGCGAACCCCGCCGGCCACTCCCATGGCTCACGCTTGCCCCGCTCGACCACGACCACCGCGTCCTCGGCCAGCCACCCGCGCGCCGCCAGTGTGGTCAGGACCTCCTGCAATTCAAGGGTGTCCAGCTTGTACGGCGGGTCGGCGAAGACCAGGTCGATCGGGTCACCCGAATTGGGGCTGGCGGCAACCTTCTCGACCGGCCTGGTCAGCAGCGTCGCACCTGGCATCGACACCACCTTGATGTTCGCGGCGATCACCTCGGCCGCCTGACGATCGGCCTCGACCAGGACGACCCGCTTGGCGCCACGGGACAGCGCCTCCAGGCCGACTGCTCCCGATCCGGCGTACAGGTCGAGGACGTGCAGGCCGTCGAAGCCACCGAATTCGGCTTCCAGCGAGGAGAAAAGCGCCTCCCTGGTGCGATCCGTGGTCGGCCGGGTGCCGTCACCAGGGGGTACGGCGATCCGACGACCGCCCGCTACTCCCCCAACGATCCTGGTCATGGGGCCTCCCGTTCTAGACTGAGGAGCGAAGCGACGAGGGAAGCGACGAGGGAAGAACGGGAGTTCAGCCCCATGACCCGCCGAGCCGGAGGCGAGGCCGAAAGCAGAGTCACGTTTTCTCCAGGTAGTCGGTGGCTTCGGACTCCAGCGCGCTGCGCACGAAGGAACGTAGTACGGGGTACTCCGCGAGCTCGGCGTCGACCGAGATCAGCGAGTTCGCGACGTGCCGGGCGGTCAGGATGATGTCCTCGTCGCGGAGCACGCTGAGCAGTTTGAGGCTGCTCCGGCGACCCGACTGAGCGACCCCGAGCACGTCGCCCTCACGCCTGGTCTCCAGGTCGATCCGGGACAGCTCGAACCCGTCCGTCGTCGCCGCGACCGCCTCCAGCCGTTGCATGGACGCCGAGCCCGGCCAGGTGTAAGTGACCAGCAGGCAGAGCCCCGGCACCTTGCCCCGGCCGACCCGCCCGCGGAGCTGATGCAGCTGCGAGATGCCGAACCGGTCCGCGTCCATCACCACCATCGTCGACGCGTTCGGCACGTCGACGCCGACCTCAATGACGGTGGTCGCGATCAGTACGTCGATCTCGCCGGCCGCGAACCGGGTCATCACCGAGTCCTTCTCGTCGGCCGGCAGCCGCCCGTGCAGGATCTCGACCCGCAACCCGTCCAGCGCCGTCTCGAGCACCTCGGCCACCTGGAGCACCGAGATGGCCGGCCGGGTCTTGGCCTTGGACTCGTTGCGCCCGTCGTCGCCGTCGTTGAGCTCTCCCTGGGCGAAGTCGCCTTCCTCGTCTGCGGCGTTCTTCACGTCGTCGCCGATCCGCGGGCAGACGACATACGCCTGATGGCCCTTGCCGACTTCCTCCCGGACCCGCTGCCAGGCCCGCTCGAGCCAGTCCGGCTTCTGCAGCGCCGGCACCACATTGCTCGCGATCGGCGACCGGCCGGCCGGCAACTCGGTCAGCGTCGACACCGAGAGATCGCCGAAGACCGTCATCGCGACCGTCCGCGGGATCGGGGTCGCCGTCATCACCAGCGTGTGCGGGGTCGCGTCGCCCGACTTCGTGCTCAGTGCTGCCCGCTGCTCGACACCGAACCGGTGCTGCTCGTCGACCACGACCAGCCCGAGATCGGCGAACTGCACCTTGTCCTCGAGCAGCGCGTGCGTACCGACCACGATCCCCGCGGCGCCACTGGCCGCGTCCAGCATCGCCGTACGCCGCGCTGCCGCGTTCAACGACCCCGTCAGGAGCCCCACCCGGGTCGCCTGCTCGGCCCCGCCGAGCATGCCCTGCTCGGCGAGCTCACCGAGCATCTTGGTCAGCGTCTTGTGGTGCTGGGTCGCGAGGACCTCCGTCGGGGCCAGCAGTACCGCCTGGCCGCCGGCGTCGACCACCGAGAGCATCGCCCGGAGCGCCACCACCGTCTTGCCGGAGCCGACCTCACCCTGCAGCAGCCGGTGCATCGGATGCGGCCGGGCGATGTCGGCGAAGATCTCGTCGCAGACCTCGGTCTGCCCGTCGGTCAGCGTGAACGGCAGCCGCTTGTCGAACTCGTCCAGCAGACCGCCCTCGGTGCGCTCTCGTGGCACGGCCTTCAGCGCGTCCGTGACGGCCCGGCGCTGCGCGAGGATCGTCTGCATCACCAGCGCTTCCTCGAACCGGAACCGCTTCTGCGCGACCTCGATGTCCTTCTCGGTCTCCGGCAGGTGCACCTTCTGCAGCGCCTCGCGCAGGCCGATCAGCCGCTCCTTGCGCAGGATCAGCTCGGGGATCGGGTCGTCGACCTCCTCGAGGTTGTCCAGCACGATCTTGATGCTGCGCTCGATCGTCGCGGTCGGCAGCTTCGCGCTGGCCGGGTAGAGCGGCCGGAACGGCTTGGCCCGGCGCTCGATCTCCTCCTCGGTCAGGTCCTCCTCGTCGAGGATCTCGGTGCCGGGGCCCTTGAGCTGCATGGTCTCGCGGAACATCGTCACCTCGCCCCAGAACAGGGCGGCCGTGCCCGCGACCAGTTTGTTCGCCAGCCAGGGCTGGTTGAAGAAGGCCAGCTCGAGGTCGTTGCGGCCGTCGGTGACGACCACCTTGGTGATCGTCTTGTGCCGGCGGAACTTCTGCACGTCGTCGGGGCGGATCTCCTGCTTGGAATCCAGCGAGCGGACGGTGACCTTCTTGACCCGCCCGCTGACCGTCGCCTGGTCGCCGACCTGCAGCTCGTCGAACGGGGTCAGCTCGCCCTTCTTCAGGTACCGCCGCGGGTAGTGCCGCAGCAGCTCCCCGACGGTCTCGATGCCGAGCACCTCGGAGAAACTCTTGGCCGTCTTCGCCCCGACGAAGTCGCGGAGCTTGCGGTCGATGTCGGTCTTCATTCCACCCCGATCAGCAACGGGTACCTTTCCTGTCCTCCGTCGTACACCACGACATCGACATCCCGGCGAATCCGCCGCACGTGCCGCACCACCGCGTCGACCAGCCCGGCCTCCACCTCGCTGCCGGTGACGACCGTCATCAGCTCGCCACCACCGCCCAGGAGCCGGTCGACGACGCCGGTCGCGGCGGTCTCCAGATCGTCGGTGATGAGGCTGAAGTCGCCGTCCACGACGCCGAGCGCGTCGCCGATCCTGCAGGTGCCGGCCATTGTCCACGCGTCCTTGACGGCGATCGTCACCGCGCCGTGTCGTGTCTGACCAGCGGCTGCTGACAGCTGGACCACGGCGTCGTCGAAGCTCCGCTCGGGGTCGTGGACCGCGATGGCCGCTAGTCCTTGCACCTGGGCTCTGGTCGGGATCACTGCTACGCGGATGCCGTCCTGCCGGGCTGCGGCCGCCGCTGCTTCGGCTACTGCGATGGAGTCGCTGTCGTTCGGCAGTATGACGATCTCCGGCGCGCCTGACCGCTCAATAGCCTTCAGCAGCTCACCAGTCGAGCACCTGCGCCCCGGACCACCCCGGACGACCACTGCCCCCGACCCTTCGAACAACTCCGCCAGCCCGTCCCCTGCGGCGACGGCGATCACAGCCCTGTTCGGAACGGGCACCCGGTGAGCCATGTCCGCGAAGTGGGTCACCCTGATCCGGTACGGCCGCCCGATCCCGATCCCAAGCTCAATCGTCGCCCCGACGTCATCCGTGTGCACATGGACGTTCCACAGCTCATCCCCACCAACCACCACCACGGAGTCCCCCAACCCCGCCAACTGCTTCCGGAAGTCGCCGATCTGCTCGTCGGCAGCCTCCAGCAGATACATGACCTCGTACGACGGTCCGTCCGGGTCCAGGTCGGTCCCAGCCGCCCCAGGCAACTCCTGAGGCGCGACCCGAGCCGGTACGCCGCTGGTAGCCGCCGGAGCCCGCCCCGACAGCACCGACTCCATGGCCCCGAGGATGACCACCAACCCGGCCCCACCCGCGTCCACCACACCTGCGCGGCGCAGTACCTCCAACTGCTCAGTCGTCTTGGTCAGCGCGACGCGGGCCGCCGCCACAGCCGCCAGACACACCTCAGCGACGCTCTTCCCCGCATTAGCCGCCTCCAGAGCCGCATCCGCGGCCTTGCGCGCGACAGTCAGCATCGTCCCCTCGACCGGCTGAGCCACCGCGCTGTAGGCCGCATCCGCCGCAAACACCAGGGCATCTGCAAACGCAGCGGCCTCGCTCATCCGAGCATCCGCGAGCACAGCTCGCGTCTCGCCAGCGCGAGCCGCCTCCCCCAATGCGGAGTCCGCCGGATCTGATGGCACGGGCGGAAGGTTTTCCGCCAACCGGAGTCCGCATGCCCGGACCAGCTGGGAGGTGATGACGCCGGAGTTGCCTCGTGCGCCCAGGAGGGCGCCTCGGCCGAAGGCCTGGACTGCTTCGGCGAAGGTTAGGTCGCCGGCCGGGAGGGCGTCGCAGGCGGCTTCCCAGGTGAGGTACAGGTTGGTGCCGGTGTCGCCGTCGGGGACCGGGTAGACGTTGAGTTCGTCGATCTCGGCCCGGGCGCGCCCGAGCTCGGACAGCGCGGTACGGGCCCAAGCTCGCAGTACCGCCGTCGTCAGCACCTCTCCACGCACATCCACGCCCGGAAGGCTAACCGGTCCGGCCCCACGCGGTGGACGTCCTACCATGTGGCGTGCTCTCAACCCTGTTCTCGGTGGCTACCGACAGCTATGACCTGGCGGTCCGCGAGATCCGGGACGAGTTCGGCCCCCGGGTGAGGGTCGAGCGGGTCAGCGGCGACCTCGGCCGGATCACCGAGAACGGCCCCTCGATCGAGGAGCTCGCCGCCGCCTGCAACGACGGGCGGATCGTCTTCGTCCGCCATCTGACCTCCGAGATCGCCGGCTTCGGAGTCAGCGAGGTGCCGCCGGGACACGAACTGGCGGAACTGATCCTGGCCGAGCTGCCGCGCCATCCGCAGGCCCTCGCAGTACAGACGTGGACGGACGGACCAAGCAGCGGCGGCTCGTACTACCACCTGCTCGAGCCTGCGCTGGCCGAGCGCGGGATCGAGGTCAGCCGCGCCGGCCAGGAGCTCGTCGTCTCCTGCTTCGCCTCGAAGAAGCAGGTGCTGATCGGTCTCAACCGCCTCGAGCACAGCCTCTCCGACTGGCCGGGCGGCCGGATGCGGCTGGCCCGCTCGGACGACCGGGTGTCGCGCTCGGAGTTCAAGCTCGAAGAGGCGATCCAGACCTTCGACCTGCAACTCCCCCACGGCGGCAAGGCACTCGACCTGGGCGCCAGCCCCGGCGGCTGGACCCGCATCCTGCGCCGGTACGACCAAGAGGTCTGGTCCGTCGACCCCGGCGACCTGGAGCGCCGGGTCGCCGCCGACCGTGGCGTCCATCACGTAGCCACCACAGCCGGCGAGTTCTTCCGCCGCAACCAGCTCCGCTTCGACGTCGTGGTCAACGACATGCGGATGGACCAGCTCATGAGCGCCCGCGTCATGCTCGACGCCATCCCCCACCTCCGCCGCGGCGCCCTCGCGATCGTCACCCTCAAAGGCGGCGCCCGAAACCCCCTCGACGCCGCCCGCCGGGCCATGGACATCCTGCGCAAGAACTACGACATCCAGACAGCCCGCCAGCTCCACCACAACCGCAACGAACTGACAGTCATCGCCCGAGCCAGGTAGTCGGCTACCCCCGGTCACGCCGCAGTAACTCGGACCGCGACCGGCTGTGGCGCGACGTCCTACTCGCCCGTGCGCCGTTCTTCGCGAAGTACGAGGCAAAGGCCGGCCGGGTCATCCCGGTGACTGTGCTCGAGCACGCCGCGCCTTTGCCCTGACCGGATACAGCAGTAGGCGCCCGGGATGTACCCGGGCGCCTCTGGGGCCCTACACGGAGGACGGCCTGGTGCGGCCGGTCGTACTAGCCGACTACGCGCTGAACCTTGCCCGCCTTGATGCAGGACGTGCAGACCTTCAGCTTCACGGGCGTGCCCTTGATGACCGCGCGGATCGGCTGGATGTTGGGGTTGAAGCGACGGTTCGTGCGCGCCTTGACCCGACGGATCATCGCGCCCTTGCCCAGCCGGGCAACGCTCTTGCCGAACATCGGCTTCTTGTCGCAAATATCGCAAACTTTAGACATGATTCTCCGTGATTAGGGTCGAGACACCGACAGACCATGTTACACAGCTGCTGATGCGTCCACCAATTCGGCATCAGCCCAGGTCAGCGGCTGTCAGCCAGGTCACATCCTGGGCCGACAACTCCACCGACAAGCCGGGCAACGAGGTCCGCGTCTCGCTCAGCTGACGCGGTCCGATCAACGGGAACACCGGGTACGGCTGATGGAGCAGCCAGGCCAGCGCGATCGCCGTCGCACCCACACCATACTTGTCCGCCAGTTCCTCCGCGCGCCGGAGTCGCTCGAAGTTGCCGTCGGAGTAGAAGCAGCGCACCAGCTCCTCGTCCGACCGGTCCTCCGGCTTCGCCCGCCCGGTGAAGAATCCACGCGCCTGACTCGACCACGGGAACAGCGCGACCTGCCGCTCCCGCAGCCACGCCTGCGACTCGTCGTCGCTGACATGGCGGCAGCCGGCCCACGGTACGTCGTACGCCCGCGCCAGACTCAAGTGATTGCTCAGCAACGTGAAGGGCTGCTTCCCCTGAGCCGCCGCGTACGCATTGGCCTCGTCGAACCGGGCCGTCGTCCAGTTCGACCCGCCGTACGCCTTGATCCGACCCGCCTGGAAGTGCGAGTCGAGCACGTCGACGAACTCCCCCACCGGGATCGACTCGTTGTCGCGATGCATCAGGTACAGGTCGACATGGTCGGTCTGCAGCCGCTCCAGCGACTCGAACAGCTGCCGGGTGATCGACTCCGGATCGCAGTACGGCGTGTGCGCGCCCTTCCCGATGACGACGATCTCGTCCCGGTTGCCCCGCGACTTCACCCACTGCCCGAGCAGCTTCTCGCCGCGTCCGCCGCCGTAGATGTACGCCGTGTCGAAGGTCGTCCCACCCCGCTCGACGAAGTCGTCGAACATCGTCGCCGCGTGCGGCAGCGTCAACTGGTTGTCGACGCCCATCACCAGCCGCGACACCTGCTTGCCGAGGCCGGGCACCTCGCCGTACGTCATCGGCGCGTCGTCACGCCGGGCCAGCGGCCGCCCGGTCACCGTCGGGATCAGGATGTCGTCGCGCTCGCTGTCGTACTGCTGCCCGATCAGCTTGCGCCACTCGTCCTGTACTTCGAGATTGCCCAGCGTGTCAGCCCACGACATCTCCGGCGCCTGCCTGGCCTCGATCGCCGCCGCGACCGCATCGGCCTCGGCCGTGTAGATGAACGCGGGCTCGGCGGAGATGTCGCGCGGCTCCTCCCCCACCTTGTGCAGCGTCACGTGGGTGGGCTTGCCGTCGCCGCCGAACCACGGGTCCTCGATCACGAGGTACCCCTCGCTGCCGAGCACCCGCACCCGGTTCTCGTCGTTGAGGCGGACCCCGGTGCTCACCTGAGCAGTCATCCCGCTGTCGAAGAACAGCGTCGCGACCGCCCATTCGTCCACCCCGGTCTCACCGACCTGGCCGACCGCGGTGACCGCCGCCGGATCGGCGTACGGGGCTCCGATGGCCGCGCCGGCGATCAGGCGCGCGTACGAGACCGGGTAGCCGCCGACGTCGAGGATGCCGCCGCCGGCCAGCTCGTTGGCGAAGATCCGGCTCTCGGCGTTGAACGACGCCTGGAACCCGAACGACGCCTGGATCTGGTGCACCTTGCCGACCGCCCCGTCGCGGACCAGCTGGGCGACCAGCTTGGTCTGCGGCAGGCAGCGGTACATGAACGCCTCCATCAAGAAGACGTCGTTGCGGATCGCGGCCTCGATCATCGCCGCCGCCCACGACCGGTTGATCGCGAGCGGCTTCTCGCAGAGCACGTGCTTGCCGGCCTCGGCGGCCTTGATCGCCCACTCCGGGTGCAGCGGGTGCGGAGTGGCGATGTAGACGGCGTCGACGGTGTCGTCGGCGAGCAGTTCGGCGTACGAGGCGTGCCGGTGCGGGATGTCGTACTTGTCGCCGAACGCGTCGGCCGACGCCTGGCTGCGGCTGCCGACCGCGGCCAGCTCGCCGGTCGAGGACGCGGGGATCTGGCCGGCGAACCGGGAGGCGATGTTTCCAGTACCCAGAATTCCCCAGCGGAGTTTGCTGTTCTGCACAGAGGTTCCCCTCATCGAGGTGCGGTCAATAGGGTCAGAACTTCATGGCGCCGGCGGCGATGTCGGCGATGAAGTGGCGTCCTCCGATCAGGAAGACGCCGATCAACGGAATCACACTCATCAGGGCACCCGCCATGACCATGCTGTAATCGGTGCCATAGACGCCGTTCAGTTGCTGCAGCGCGACCTGCAGGGTGAGCTTGTTCGGGTCCGTCATCACGATCAACGGCCACAGATAATCGTTCCAGACGTTGATGAACGTGAAGATGCCCAGGAACGCCAGCCCGGGCCGCAGGACCGGCAGCCCGACGGTCAGGTACTGCCGGAAGAAGCCGGCGCCGTCGACCTTCGCGGCCGAGATCAGCTCGTCGGGGATCGCTCCCTTGGCGTACTGGCGCATCCAGAAGATGCCGAACGCGTTCGCGGCGCCCGGGATGATCAGCGCCTTCAGCGACCCGATCCAGCCGAACTCGGCCAGCGTCACGAACTGCGGGACGAGCGCCAGCTGGGACGGGATCATGAAGGTCGCGAGCAGCAGCCCGAAGAGCAGGTTGCGGCCGGGGAACTCGTACTTCGCGAAGGCGAACGCGGCCAGCGAGTCGAAGAACAGCACCAGCACGGTGACGCCGAGGCTGGCGATCAAGGTGATCAGCATCGAGCCGAAGAAGTCGATGTTGTCGAGCACGTGGCCCATGTTCTCGAACAGGTGCGAGCCGACGAACAGCTTCGGCGGGTAGGTGAAGATGTCGCTCGTGGTGTTCGAGGCCATCACGAGCATCCAGTAGAAGGGGAAGATCGAGACCAGCACGCCGAACATCAAGACGACGTGGCCGACGACGGTACGGACTGTCTCAGTGCGCATCGGTCAGCTCCTTCTCCCGGGCGATCTTGGCGTCGATCCGGCGGGCCGCCCGCTTGGTGATCCGTTCGTCGTCGTTGCCGCCGATCAGCCGCCAGTTGATGATCGAGAACAAGACGATCAGGATGAACAGCGCCCAGCCGATCGCGGCGCCGTAGCCGAACTGGTGCTTGCCGAACGCGCTGTCGTACAGGTACGAGACGATCGTCAGACCGCCGTCACCCGGCCCGCCGATCGCCCCGCTGCTGCCGAACAGCACCTGCGACTCGGTGAAGATCTGCAACCCGCCGATGGTGCTGGTGACCGCGGTGAACAGGATCACCGGTCGCAGCAGCGGCACCGTGATCCGCCAGAACGTCTGCCGTGGTGACGCGCCGTCCATCTTGGCCGCCTCGTAGACATCCGCCGAGATCGCCTGCAGCCCGGCCAGGAAGATGATCGCGTTGTACCCGGTCCAGCGCCACAAGACGATGCTCGCGATCGCCACCTTGATCCCCCACGGCGCGCTCAGCCACTCGATCTTCTGCAGCCCGACCGACTGCAGGAACGCGTTCAGCAGGCCGAAGTTGTTGCTGAAGACGGAGCCGAAGACCATCGTGACGGCGACCACCGAGGTGATGTTCGGGACGAAGTACGCGATCCGGTAGAAGCTGCGGAACCGCGTCGCGTTGTGCAACGCGTTCGCGATCACCAGGGCCAGCAGCAGCATCGGAACGGTCGAGATCACCCAGATGACCAAGGTGTTGGTGATGGACTTCCAGAAGCTCGGATCGGTGAGCAGATAGCTGTACTGCTCCAGCCCGACCCATTTCATCTGGCCGATCCCGTCCCAGGAGTGGAACGACAGCCAGATCGAGAACAGGATCGGGAACGCGCCGAAGACCGCGAACAGGATGAAGAACGGCGACACCGCGGCGTACTGCGGAAGCGCGCGCCGGTACTTGCCCGGCGGCCGGTCCGGCGCTGTCTCCGCCGTGGTGACCGCAGAGGTGCTGATCGCGTTGCTGACCGCCATCTCAGATCGCCCCCGCCCGGGTGAGTTCGCGCTCGACCTGCTTCTGCCCGTCCTTCCACGCCTGGTCGGACGACTTGCCGCCGACCTCGACGTTGACCAGCTCGGCCGCGAGTGGATCGCGGATGATGGTGTCGTACGGGCTGAAGTACGCGCCCGGGTACTTCTTGGCCGACTCGGCGAAGACGTCGACGATCCGCTGGCCGCCGAAGAAGGGGTCGGGCTCGGTCAGTCGCGGGTCGGTGTAGCTCGCGGGCGTGGACGGGAAAAGTACCGGGTCCTTGAACGCCTCGGCCTGGTTCCTGGACGACTCCAGCCAGCTGATGAAGGCGAACGCGGCGGCCGGATCCTTGCAGTACTTCGTGATGGCGAGGAACGACCCACCACGGTTGCCGGCGCCGCCCGGGGTGGCGCACACCCGCCACTGCCCCTTCGTCTTGGGGGCGGCGTTCTTCGGCCCGAGCTGCGCCCACCAGACCGCACCCACGAACGCGACGAGCTTGCCGTTGGTGACGACCGCGTTGGCATCGGTACTGCCCGACTGGGCGTTGGCCGACAGGCCTTCCTTGACCACCCGGACCGACAGGTCCCAGGCCTGCCGGATGTGGTCGCCGTCGCCGATGTACTGACCGTCGGGGGTCATGTAGCGCTTGGTGAGCTGGGCGATCGCGTAGTCGAAGACCGAGGTGATGTTGTCGGTGATCGACGATCCCGGCACGGCCTGCTTGACCTTCTTGCCGAGCTGGATGAAGCCGTCCCAGTCGGGCGCCGCGGCCTGCACGTCAGCCGGTTCGGTGGGTACGCCGGCCTTGGCGAAGATGTCGTGCCGGTAGAACAGCGCGGTCGGGCCGGTGTCCATCGGGTAGGCCATCATCTTGCCCTGCGGGGTGATGCCGAGCTTCCACTTCCAGTCGAGGAAGTCGCCCTTGAGCTTGTCCGCGCCGAGCTCGTTGAGGTCGTGGAACTGGTCCGCGTTCGGGAAGTACGTCGCGACGTCGTCGTTGATCGCCATGATGTCCGGGACCAGCGACTTGCCGGCCAGCGCGGTCAGCACCTTGGTCTTGTAGTCACCGCCGATCCGCGTCATCGAGAGCTGCTTGGAGGTCCCGGGGATGGTCTTCTCGGCCTCGCTGATCAGCGAGTCGTTGACGGAGCCGACCCAGGTCCACATGCTCAGCTGGTCGGCGGCTCCGAGCGAACTTCGTGATCCGCAACCGGTCAGCCCGGCTGCCGCGGCCCCTGTCCCGGCGCCGAGCACCAGGAACTGCCTGCGTGTCACTGTCATGAACCGCCTCACCTGCACCTTCGTCACCGACCGGTTGGGGAGTACTCGTGTTCATTTTCGCCAGAACTTGTCCACAAATGTTCGGACATGCTTAAGGTAAGCGCATACCAACTGAACCGGTCAAGGGCTCGCCCTGAGCCCGCCCACGCCTTGGCCCGCTCAGTCTCGGCCGACCGGGCGGCTGACAGGATGGACGGCATGCCGCTTGCAGAGATCGACACCGTCCTGTTCGACGCCGATGGAGTGATCCAGCGCCCGACCATCGACTGGCGGGGCACCCTGGCCGGCTTCGTCCCACCCGAGGCAGCCGACGAGTTCGTGCTCGATCTGATGGTGTCCGAGCGGCCGTCGATCGCCGGCAAGGGCGACTTCCGGGAGGCGGTGGCCGAAGTACTGGACCGCTGGTCCTCGACTGCCTCGGTGGACGAGGTGATGCAGTTGTGGCACCGGTTCGAGGCCGATCCGGTCGTGGTCGGCTGGATCCAGGAGCTGCGGGCGGCTGGGGTCGGGTGTCATCTCGCTACCAACCAGCAGTCGTACCGGCGGGCGATCATGAACGACGAGCGGCACTACGGCGACTGGTTCGACCAGAGCTTCTACTCCTGCGACCTAGGCCTGGCCAAGCCGGATCCGGCGTACTTCAAGGCGATCCTGACCGCGGTGGACCGGCCGGGTGCGACGACGTTGTTCATCGACGACAACCAGCCCAACATCGACGGCGCCCGCCAGGCTGGGTTGCATGCCGAGCTGTACGACCTCTCCGAAGGCCTCGAGGTGTTGCGCTCGCTGTTGGAGCGCTACGGGCTGACGGTGTCTTCGAGTTCGTGACCACGGCTCAGCGGGCGGCTGGCGAGGAAGAGTGCGGCCAGTAGCGGCAGGGTGATGAGGAAGGCTGTCCGGAGGTCGACCACGCCTGCTAGTGCGGCGAGGACAGCCGGTGCCAGCAGGATGGCGACACCGGATGCTGAGGCGCCAAGTGCGGCAAGTCGGGCAGAGCTGAGTCCGGGGGTGGCGACCAGGGCTGCCAGGGTCACTGGGTAGAGCGGCGCGACGCCTATACCTGCCACGACGAGGCCTGCTGTGACCACTGCCGGAGTACCGAACAAGCTGACCAACAGTGTCCCGGCGACCGCCAGCAGGCCGCCCGGCACGATCGGGGACCAGCCGCGGACATGTACCGGCCCGATGGCCCGCCCTACCGCCATACCGATCGGAAAGGCGCTCCCCAGCAGCGCAGCGCCGGCAATGCTCAGCCCCGAATCCAGCAGCCGAGCCACCGCCCAGATCACAAAGCAAAACTCCACCGCAACCGCCAGCACAACCCGAGCCCAACCCCGCCCCACCTGCACCCACACCCGCCGCTCCAACTGCTGCGGCACCACCGCTACTTGCTGATGAGTCACCCCCGGCCGAGCAATCACAGCCAGCAGCACCAACGGCGGCACCGCCAAGAGCATCGCCAACCGCCCGGTGGACACCACCTTGTCCGCCGCCCCAATAGCCAACGGAGCCAAAATCCCGCACGCGCTGGAGAACGCGTTGACCCTGGTCAGCCGCGCAGCCGCAGTCGGCCCACTCAACAACAACGGCGCAATCAAAATCAGCAACGCCCCACCCAGCCCGACTCCCAATCCCCCCGCGATCGCCACCCCATAGCTAGGCGCCACCGCGATCAACACTCCACCAGCCGCACAGACGACCGCCCCGATCCGCAACACCACCCCGATCGCAAGCACCTTCAGCACGCGCGGCCCCACCACGGCAATCACCAGCAACCCCACCGCGAACGCCGACGACAACAACCCCAACCGCTCAGCCGCCACCCCCAAGTCCCGAGCCAGCACCGCCACACAGGCCCCCAACCCCGCCAGCAAGAACCCCAACGCCGAAAGCGCCACCCCGATCTCAACCCCAGCCGAAACCCCCACCCACCGGCCAGACCAGCCCCGGCCAGATCCCCGCCAACCAGCCCCCTGCTCCTGCTCCTGCTCCTGCTCCTGCTCCTGCTCCTGCTCCTGCTCAACCACACCACCGGCCCCAACCAACCCGCCCACCGCCGAAGTCCCGGCCGGTCCCTGCCGACTCGCGCCACCAGCCCGCCCGGTTTCACCCGTGGACACGGCCGGTGCCGCCTTCACGTCGCGGGCCCCATCTCCGTGGATCGCCGGTGCGCTGGGGGTTGCGTCTTGTTGGCGGGTCACTCCCCTGGCCGGTTCAGCGAGTCGGCCAGTTGGTGCAGATTGTCGAGGCGGAGGTCGCCAGCCAGGCCCTTGAGGGCGGCTGTCATCGCGCCCGCGGCGCGGCCCGCGGCCAGACCGACCTCGGCGTCTTCGACCACCAGGCAGTAGCGCGGATCGATACCGAGCAACTCGGCGGCGCGGAGGTAGCCCTCGGGGTTGGGCTTGCCGTGGGTGATGTCTTCGATGGTGACCAGGAGGGGTGGCTCGATGCCGGCCGCTCCGAGGCGCGCCTTGGCGAGCTGGTGGTCGGCGCTGGTGACGACCGCCCAGGGGAGGCCGAGGCGGTCGAGAACAGCGAGGACCTCGAAGGCTCCAGGGGCCGCTTCGATGTCGGAGAGATCGTCGTACTGGAGCTCCATCTGGCGAAGCGCAGCCGCCGCCCGCGCCGCCCCGTCCAGCTGCGGCAGCATCCGGTCGGCCGTCGACTCCGCCGGCGCGCCGTGCGCCTGCGACAGCACCTCGACCGGATCAACGCCGTACTCCCCCGCCCACGTCGTCCACGCGCGCTCGACAGACGCGTCCGAGGTGACCAAAGTGCCGTCCATGTCGAACAACACGGCCCGCAGTTGCCCCAGCTCCATCGACGCCTCCATTAAACTCGTACTCCGAGCATAAGCCAGGAAGGTCCCATGACGGCAAGAGGCGACGTGAAACCGGCAGCCCGGCGCGGCCAGTGGCAGACGGCCACTGACGTCCTCGCCCTCATCGCACGTCAGCCCGGCATCACCCGCGCAGCCGTGGCCCGCGAGCTCCGCTTGAGCACCAGTTCGACCACCGAGGTCACCGCCCGCCTCCGCGACCTCCACCTACTCACCGAGACCCCTGCCCCGACCCAAGGCCGCGGACGGCCGACGACCGTACTACGCCCGCATCCGCGGGGCCCGGTCGTACTCGCCATGGAACTACGCCAAGCAGGCTGGCGCAGCGCGGCAGCGACCCTCGACGGTGTACTACTCAACCAGCAGTCCACCCGCCACCGCAGCCGCCGGCCGGACGCAGTACTGGCTGCCCTCCGAGCAGGAGTCGACAGCGCCAAGGCCGAGTATGGGGATCGTCTACTAGCGGTCAGCCTGGCCGTAGCGGGCACCGTCCGCGAAGACCACCTCATGCAAGCCCCGACCCTCGGCTGGAACACCATCGACCTGAGCCCAGTAGTAGCGACCACTGAACTCCCCCTGCTCGTCGGCAACGACGCAACCCTCAGCGGCGTCGCCGAAGCACGCACTGGCGCCGCAGCAGGCGCAGGGACCGCTCTGCACCTCATCGTCGAGGTAGGCATCGGCGGCACCCTGATCATCGACGGCAGCCCGGCCAGCGGAGCCACGGGAGCCGGCGGCGAGTACGGACACATCCCCTTCGGCGACCGGCGCCGCACCTGCCCATGCGGCGCCCGCGGCTGCTGGGACCTGGAGATCGACGGACGGGCGCTGGCCGAGCACCTCCACGAGCCCCAACCCGACGACCCCTACAGCTACGCCGAGGCCGTACTCCAACGAACCAACGAAGCACCCGTACGCCGTGCCGTCGCCAAGGTGACCGCTGCGCTCGCTACCGGGATCGCCGGGCTCGTCAACGCCCACGACCCCGAGGTGGTGACGCTGGGCGGCCTGGCCGTCCCTCTCCGAGCTGCCGCCCCCACCGTCTTCGGCACTGCCTACTCGGACGGCCTGATGACCTTCCACCGTGCCAACCCACCCGCAGTGCTCGACTCGACCCACCAGCAAACCGGCGCCCTCCGAGGCGCCGCCGCCGTCGGCCTCGACCAGATCACCACCGAGACCGCCCTCGCCAACTGGGCTGACCGCACAATCCTCTGAAGTCTGATCGGATCAGGCAAGAGTCGAAGAGGATGGATCTACCGTCCCGATGGGCTGGAACGAAAGACTCCAGTCATGAACATCACCCACGGATTCCACGCCACCATGACCGCCCACCCCGGCAAGGCGGACGAGCTGATCGCCGCCCTGCTGACCGCCCCCAGCTTGCCCGATGACGACTGCGTCGTCTTCCTGGTAGGCCGCTCGGCCGGCACCCCCGACGTCGTCCACGTCACCGAAGGCTGGACCACCGAAGAGGCCCACACCCGCTTCTTCAACTCCGCCGAAGCCCAAGCCTTCACCGCCGGCATCCAGCAACTCGTCGCCGATTCGCACTACACCGACGAGATCCCCGTCGGCGGCAAGTCCGCGTTCTGATTCCTCCCTCAAGCCAAAGGACCTGAATGATGACGCTGCCGCGCCCTGCGCTCGACCCCGAACTGAGCGACCTCCTCACCACCATGCCGCTCACCACCACGCTCACTCCCGACCTGCTGGCCCAGATCCGGCAGTATCCGTCGACCCCGCCTGAGACCTTCTACGGCCGCCGTACCGTCCAACGCCGTGAGCTCACCATCCCCACCCCCGACGGCACCCACCTCCCACTCTCAATCTTCAGCCCGGCCGCCAGCGATGCCGCGGCGCCCTGCATCTACTGGCTGCATGGCGGTGGGATGGTGATGGGTGATCGGCTGTCGCAGATCGACATCCCGTTGGAGTGGCTCGAGGAGTTCGGCGCCGTCGTCGTCTCGATCGACTACCGCCTCGCCCCCGAGGCCAACGGCTCAACGCTCGTCGACGACTGCTACCTCGGCCTGCGATGGATCGCCGACCACGCCGACGAACTCGGCATCGACCCAACCCGCATTATCGTCGCCGGCACCAGTGCAGGCGGTGGCCTCGCAGCCGGCATCACCCTGATGGCCCGAGACCACCACGGCCCAGCGATCGCCGCCCAGATTCTCATCTGCCCCATGCTCGACCACCGCAACACCACAGTCTCCAGCCATCAGTACGCCGGCGACCCCGGCATCTGGACCCGCGAGAAGAACCAGTTCGCCTGGCAGTCGGTGCTCGGCCAGGCCACCCCGAACCCCTACCTCTCCCCCGCCCTGGCCGACGACCTCTCCGGCCTCCCCGCCACCTACATCGACGCCGGCACCGCCGAAGTCTTCCGCGACGAAGACGTCACCTACGCAACCCGCATCTGGTCAGCCGGCGGCCAAGCCGCCCTCCACATCTGGCCCGGCGCCTTCCACGGCTTCGACGCCGTCTTCCCCCAGGCCCAGCTGTCACGAGAAGCCCGCCACACCAGAACCACCTGGCTAGCCCGCACCCTGGACCAGCTGTCGCCCGCCCGCAGCGCAGCTCCGCTAGTCAGCTAGCCCCTCAGCCAGCACAACCCAGCCGCCCCCGGACCAGCCCCGCCTGCCCGGCCGGGCCCGGTCGGCTCGAGCGATTCGCTCGGTCCGGTCAGTCCCGCTCGGCCGCGCGCTGGTCCTCGATGTCGCTCGTCTCAGCAGGCGTACCGGACTCGACCTGAGCATCCTCACCGGACTCGCCCTCGACGACGGGATCGGCTTCGGCTGCGTCTTCGGTGACCTCGGGGTCGGGTTTCGGAGCGGGGATGATCGGGGGTTCGAGGACGGCGAGGATCTTGATGATGTCGTGGCGGTGGTGCTGGATCTCGTGGGCGGTGTGGCGGATGATCCAGCCGAGGGTGCGGGGCGCTCGTACCGGGTAGTTGTAGAGGCCGAGCTTGCCGAGCTGCGGCGGCGTCAGCACCCGTGCGGCCGCACCGAACTCACGCGCGAACCGCATCAGCGCGGCCGCCACCTCCATCGGGTCCTGGTCCTCGTACTTCTCCTGCTTGACCCGCCCGGTCCGATCCATCGGCGCGTACACCGGCCGGTCCTCGGCCAGGCACTGCGCGATCCGGAAGCGCTGCGTCTCCAGTACGTCGCGCACGTGGCAGGCGTACTCGATCGCCGACCAGACCTCCGGCTCCGGCCGCACCCGCACGACACCTGGGTCCTTGCTCGCAGCAGCCTTGGTCAACGCCATGCTGCTCTCGGCCGACTGCCGGATCAGCGTCGTCACCGTGCCCTGCAGGTCACCCGTGTCGTAGTTGAAGCCGCATTCGTCGCACAGTCCGTCCACCGGGGGGCGGCTCTTGGTCACTGATCACTCCTGTTTCGAAACTGCCACGCATGGTCCACCGGCCCGATCCCACCACCGAGCGCGAAACCGGCCGCCACCGCCCCACTGATGTAGTCCTTCGCGGCGCCGACCGCAGCCGGTACGTCGTACCCGCGGGCCAGGTACGACGCGATGGTGCTCGCCAGTGTGCACCCGGTCCCATGCGTGTGCCGGTTATCGGCACGCGGAGCACTGAACTCCATCCGTACGCCGTCCCCGTGAAGCACATCAACAGCCAGCGACCCGCTGTCGTGCCCGCCCTTCACCAGCACCCAGGACGCGCCGGCGTCGAGCAGCACCTTCGCCGCCAACTCCCGATCCTCGACACTCCGCAACTCGACCCCGGCCACCGGGCCCAGCTCGGTCAGATTGGGCGTGAGCACGGTCGCCAACGGCACGATCTCCTCCCGCACCGCCACCATCGCGTCCTCCGCCAGCAACGCGTCCCCATGCTTGGACACCGACACCGGATCGACAACCACCGGTACGCCGGCCGGCAACGTCCGCAACAACCCCGCCACCACCCGAACCATCCCCGCGGACGCCAGCATCCCCGTCTTCACCGCGTCCACCCCGATGTCATCCACCACACTCCGGAACTGCCCCACCACCTGCTCAGCCGGCAGCTCCCAAGCCCCCTGCACGCCGATGCTGTTCTGAGCCGTGATCGCAGTAACCACGCTCATCCCATGCACCCCGTTGGCCAGCATCGCCTTGAGGTCAGCCTGAATCCCCGCCCCACCCCCGGAGTCGGACCCGGCAATCGTCAGCACTCTGGGCGGGGCCGCATTCATGGCATCTCCTCGAACAGAACAACACGCAGCCCGCCCGCGCCTCGCGCCGGCAGGCGGCGCGTGGGGTGTGTGCAGCGCACGCTGTGTGCGGTGGTGGCGGGCATTGGCTAGCTCCGGAAGTGGGTGTGGCCGGTGGGGCCGGCGTACGGCTGGCCGTCGACGGTAACTGTGCCGGAGGGGTGGGTCTGGTTGCCTACGGCAACTGCGCCGATGACGGTCCAGGTATCGGGGACGTCGGCTGGTTCGAAAGTGGCGACCAGGGCGTGATCTTCGCCGCCTGTCAGGACGAAGGTCAGGGCGTCGGCGCCGGTCGCCGAGGCGACCGCCTGGAGTGGCTCGGGGATGGTCAACGCGGCTGAGCGGATGTCGATGAGAACCTCGCTGGCCACCGCGATGTGGGTGAGGTCGGCGAGCAGTCCGTCGCTGACGTCGCACATGGAGGAGGCGCCGGCCAGGGCGGCTCGGACGCCTTCGGCGTACGGGGGTGCGGGGCGGCGGTGTGCTTCGACGACCGTTCGAGGGGAACGGAAACCACGGTTGAGGACGGCGAAGCCTGCCTCGGCCCACCCCAGCCGCCCAGCGACAGCGACCTCATCGCCGGGGCGCGCGCCTGAGCGTAGTACCGGAGAGCGGCCGTCCAGCGATCCGAAGGCGGTGACCGAGACGATGATCTTGTCCGACTGCACCGTGTCTCCACCCACGATGCTCACGCCGAGCAGCTCGCACTCGTCACCAAGCCCCTGCTGCAGCTCCAGCGCCCAGGCAGTCGGCAGATCGGCCGGCCCGCCGAAGCCGACCACGATCGAGGTCGGCCGCGCCCCCATCGCCACGATGTCGGCCAGATTCTGCGCGGCGGCCTTGCGCCCCACGTCGTACGCCGACGACCAGTCCTGGCGGAAGTGGCGGCCCTCCACCAGCAGGTCGGTCGTGATCACCATCCGGCCGTCCGGCACGGCCACCACGGCCGCGTCGTCGCCCGGTCCGACCAGGACGTCCTCACCTTGGGGAAGGCTCTTGGTGGCGGCTTCGATGAAGCCGAACTCACCCGTGCTTCCCAACGTCTCTGTCACGTCAACAGACCTCCCATATGCCAGGGGCGAGTCTAGGCGGTACGGTGACCAGGCAACGACGAGTACGCCGGACCCTTGCGCAGTACTGTGGTCCCGACCAGCTGAGGACGACTGAGTGGAGAACGACGTGGTGGTCCAGGCCTACATCCTGATCCAGACCGAGGTCGGCAAGGCGGCCGACGTCGCAGCGCAGATCGCCGAGGTCCAGGGCGTCACCCTGGCCGAGGACGTGACCGGTCCGTACGACGTGATCGTCCGTGCCGAGGCCCGCAACGTCGACGAACTGGGCAAGCTGGTCGTGGCCAAGGTGCAGAACGTGCCCGGTATCACCCGCACGCTGACGTGCCCCGTCGTCCACATCTGACCCCGATCGCCGCCGTACCCGGCCGGCGCGTCCGCCCACGAGTCGCGCTGGCCGCCATCACGGTCGGGCTCACCACGCTGACCGGCTGCTCCCCCGGGCCGGTCGAGATCGCCGTACCGTCACCCGCTCCAGAGGTCGCCGACGCCTGTACTGCGCTCATCCAGGCGATGCCGGCGAAGGTGCTCGACGCCAAACGCCGCAAGGCCGAGCCGGCGAGCGCCCTCACGACGGCATACGGGGACCCGGCGATCGAGGTGACCTGTGGCGTCGCCCCGCCGGCGGGGATGGCGCAGGCCCAGTCCCAGTGCTTCGAGGTCAACGGCGTCGGCTGGTACGCCGAACAGGTCACCAACGGCTACCTCTTCACAACGATCGGCCGCAAGGTCTACCTCGAACTGGCCGTCCCCGACAAGTACGCCCCCGAAGCCAACGCCCTCACCGACGTCTCCGACGCCGTCAAGGCCCACAACACGCTCATCACTCCCTGCACCTGAGCCCGCGCGAAAGTTCCGTGCGAGTGCACGTCCGGTTCCTGTCGAGGGCATCGACGTAACTGGTGAGAGGCACCAGAGTTGGTGCCAGGAGACGGGAGACACCGATGAAATACATGATCCTCACCTACGCCTCGCAGCAGGACTACGACGGCATGGCCGGCAAGGACACCGGCAAACCGGCCTGGACGGGCGAGGACTTCGCCGCGATGGGCGCGTTCATGGAGAAGTTCAACGCCGACCTGGCCGAGTCGGGCGAACTCGTCGAGACGCGTGCGCTCGCCGCGCCCGTGCTGACGAGAAGGCTCGGCTCGAAGGGGGGCGCGTCCGTGGTGACCGACGGCCCGTACGCCGAGACCCAAGAAGTCCTGGCCGGCTACTGGATCGTCGAGTGCGAGAGCTTCGACCGGGCCACCGAGATCGCCGCGCGGCTGGCCGACACCCCCGCGCCGGAGTTCGTCCGGGCCACCGCGTACGCCGATATCCGGCCGATCGCGGAAGGCCAGGAGGACTTGGCCGGCTGATGGCCGAGCCGGTGCCGGAGGAGTTGCTGCGGGAACTGGCGCCGCAGGTCCTGGGGGCGCTCGTCCGGCGGTACGGGCACTTCGACACCGCGGAGGATGCCGTGCAGGAGGCCCTGCTGACGGCCGCGCGCCAGTGGCCGGAGCAGGGCCGCCCGGACAATCCGCGGGCCTGGCTGATCACCGTCGCGTCCCGGCGGCTGACCGACTTGCTCCGGAGCGAGCAGGCGCGGCAGCGGCGGGAGGACACTGTCTCGCAGTGGGTGCTTCCCGATGACTGGCTCGCGCCGCCTGCGGACAAGCCGGTCGAGGCGTCCGACGACACCTTGATCCTGCTCTTCCTCTGTTGCCACCCATCGCTGTCGCCAGCCTCGCAGATCGCGCTCACCCTGCGCGCGGTCGGCGGGCTGACAACGACCGAGATCGCCCGTGCTTTCCTCGTTCCCGAGGCGACGATGACGCGGCGGATCACTCGGGCCAAGCAGAGCGTGAAGAACGCCGGGGCCCGCTTCTCGCTGCCACCGGACCGCGATGAGCGCCTGGAGGCCGTGCTGAAGGTCATCTACCTGATCTTCAACGAGGGCTACGCCAGTACTACGGGGCCGCACCTGCAGCGGGTCGAGTTGGCGGCGGAAGGGATCCGGCTGGCCAGGATGGTGCATGCGTTGCTCCCCGACGACAGCGAGGTGACCGGTCTGCTCGCCCTGATGTTGCTCACCGACGCTCGGCGCCCGGCCAGGACGGGTGCGAACGGCGAGCTGATTCCGATGGCCGAGCAGGACCGCTCGCTCTGGTTCCGCGCCGGTCTTGACGAAGGTGTCGCGCTCATCACTGATGCGCTGCCCCGCGGACCGGTCGGCGCCTATCAGCTGCAGGCTGCGATCGCTGCCGTTCACGGTGAGGCAGCATCTTGGAGCGATACCGACTGGCCGCAGATCGTCGCGCTGTACGAGGTACTGCTCCAGCTGAGTGACAACCCGATGGTCGCGCTGAACCACGTTGTCGCGGTGGCGATGGCACAAGGCCCGGAGCGTGGACTGGAGTTGCTCGGCGAGATCGAGGGCGATGAGCGGATCGCCCACGATCACCGGCTCCATGCCGTGCGGGCGCATCTACTGGAGATGTCGGGCGACACGGTCGGCGCGCGGACGGCGTACGAGCTGGCGGCGACGCTGACCACCAGCGTGCCGCAGCAGCGCTACCTCAACGGGAAGGCCGCCGGAGCCGGTCCGGGGTGACGGTCCAGCCAGCGCGCGGGCGGGTCAGGTCGGCGCGCGGACGTGTTAGGTCGGCGCGCAGTCGCGTCAACGCGGCCCGCGCCTCCTCCCGCGCCGCCTCCGACGTCGGATGCGCGGAGTACCGGGCCTCGCGGTAGAGCCCAGCCAGCACGGCAAGCTCCGGAGCCGAAACACCCTCCACCGCAAGCACTCGCACGGTGAACTCAGCCGGAGTCTCCGCCTCGTCCCGCGGTACTCCGGCCGCTGCCGCGGCATCCTCCAAACCCACCCAGCAAGCGATCACGGCGTCGGCCGGCGTCCCCCGTTCAACCACCCGAAGCCCGCGCTCAACCGCCTCTGCCAGCCGCTCAGCCTTGGTCGGCACGACCTTCTCCGCACGAGTCTTCTTCGAGCGAGGCGCGGTAGCGACCTGGTAGATCAACCGGATCAGCACCAGCACGACCAGCGCCACCACGAGGTAAAGCAACGCGGTCCAGAACGGCCCCCACCACGACTCGATATCGCCACCGGTAGGCGGGCTGACGTCGACCGTCTTGCGTGGCGGATGTGGCTCGAGACTCCACTGGTTCTTCCGCCCGTCGAACGGCCGCACACTGCCGGCCGCCGAAGCAACAACAACCAGCACCAGAACACCCGCCCCCAGTGCCAGTACCCCCGCCAGTACCCCAGCGCCTCGCCCCCGCGGCCTCATCCCCGAAGGCTAGGCACCCCACAGCCCATCTCACCCCGCTACGACCACCACCGACCTGAGGTGTGCCCTTCAGGGCAACCCTCAGCGCAGACCGGTCGGCCTGGTCAGCGCAAGAGCGAGCAAACGATCGACAAGCTCCTTGTAGTCGACACCGGACGCCGCCCACACCTGCGGGAACATGCTCTTCGGCGTGAACCCCGGCATGGTGTTGATCTCGTTGATGATCACCCGCTGGTCCTCGTCGAGGAAGAAGTCGACCCGCGCCAGCCCCTCCGCCTCGATCGCGTCGAAGGCGGTCAGCGCCTGCGCCCGGATCTCGGCCGCGATCGCCTCGGGCAGGTCGGCCGGGATCGACAGCTCAGCGAACTCGTCGCCCTCGGGCAGGTACTTGGTCTCGAAGTCGTAGAACTCGTGCCCACCACCCGAGACCGCGATCTCACCGCACACACTGGCGGTCGGAGACGCACCGTCCAGCCCGCCCAGGACCCCGACCTCGATCTCGCGCGGGTGCTTGGCGGCCGCCTCGACGAGCACCTTCGGGTCATGCGCTCGCGCCTCGGCGACCGCGTCGTCCAGCTCGTCCAGGCTGTTCACCTTGCTGATGCCCAGGCTCGACCCGCCACGGGCCGGCTTCACGAACACCGGATACCCGAGCTTGTCGACGGCCGCACGGCAGGACTCCGGGTCGCGGCTCCAGTCGCGCTCGCGGATCACGACGTACGGCGTGACCTCGAGCCCGGCGGCCGCGAAGACGACCTTCATGTAGTGCTTGTCCATCCCGACGGCGCTGGCGAGCACGCCCGAGCCGACGTACCGGATGTCCGACATCTCCAGCAGGCCCTGGATCGTGCCGTCCTCGCCCCACGGCCCGTGCAGCAGCGGGAAGACGACGTCGACCTCACCGAGCGTGTTCGGCACCTCGCCCGGTTCGTGGACGACCAGTTCGCGGTCCCCGCTGAACACGACGGGCATCGCGGTCACGTCGACCTCGGGCAGCTTGCCGTCGGTGATCGACAGGTGCTCGGGGTCGCCGCTCTCCAGCACCCAGTGGCCGCTGGTGGTGATACCGACCGGTACGACGTCGTACTTGTCCCGGTCGATCACTTGCAGCACGTTGGCCGCGGTGATGCAGGAGATCGCGTGTTCGCTCGACCGCCCGCCGAAGACGACGGCGATCCGGGGCTTGCGTGTTTCGTTCGAGTACTGACTCACCGACTCGACGATAGCGCCAGCTCAGCGGTCCCAGGTGACGGGTAGGGCGGTCACGCCGTACACGAGGGTGTTGTCCTTGTACGTGATCTCCTCGAACGGGACGGCCAGCCGCAGGGTCGGGATGCGGGCGTACAGGCGGGTGTAGACCTCCTGCAGCTCGACCCGGGCAAGTTGTTGCCCAAGGCACTGATGTGCGCCGAAGCCGAAGGCCAGATGGCGGGAGGCCTTGCGGGCCAGGTCGATCCGGTCCGGGTCGGGGAAGATCTTCTCGTCCCGGTTGCCCGACTGGATCGCGGCGATCAGGTACTCGCCGGCCCTGATCGTCTCGTCGCCGATCTCGATGTCCTCCAGCACATGCCGGAACAGGCCGAACTGGATGACGGTCAGGTAGCGCAGCATCTCCTCCACGGCACTGGGCGCAAGCTCAGGGTCGGCGCGCAGGGCGTTGAGCTGCTCGGGGTCGCGGAGCAGGGCGAGGGTGCTCAGGCCGATCATGTTCGCGGTGGTCTCGTGGCCGGCGATCAGCAGGGTGACGGCGAGCGTGACGAGTTCGGGCACGGTCAGCGGCCTGCCCTGCTCCTCGGCCCGGGTGATCAGGCGGGACAGCAGGTCGTCCTCGCGGTTCTCGAGCTTGGCCAGCACGAGGGAGGCCATGTACTCGTTGATCTCGTCGCTGGCCCGCATGATCTCGTCCTCGGGCAGGTCGACGGAGACGAGGATCGCACTCCGGGCCTGGAACTCGCCGCGGTCGGCGTACGGGACACCGAGCAGTTCGCAGATCACCAGCGACGGGATCGGCAGCGCGAACGCCTGCACCAGGTCGACCGGTCCGTCGCTGGCGAGCATGGCGTCGATGTGCTCCTCGACCAGCTCGACGATCCGCGGCCGCAGCGCTTGCACCCGGCGTACGGTGAACTCGCTGGTCAGCAGGCGGCGCAGGTACGCATGCCGCTCACCGTCGGTCTGCAGGATCGACCCCGACTCGACCTCCCGCTCCAGATCGGCCCCCGGTACCACGTGAGCCGACGGCGCGGACCTCGAGCTCAACCGTGCGTCGGGCAGCACTGCGCGCACATCGTCGTACCGGCTGACGAGCCAGGCGTCGACACCGGCGACGGTGGAGACCTTCGTCGGCCCGGCGCTCTCGCGCAGCTTGGCGAAATCGCCGGCCGGATCGAACGGACACCCGCTCGGCCGGGTTGACGGAAAGGACGTCTGGGCTGTCTCGGCAGTGTCGGTCATCGGCAGGATCCTCGCTTGGGGTTTGAACAGCGTGAGAATTTGGTAGTAACTACCATATGACTGCGCTAGTCATTTGAACTCAGCTGTCGGCGTGTTCGGATCCGTTACGCTGCCCGCACGTAACTAGCAAGGGGCACGGGCATGGGGCTTCGGGAGCTGAAGCGGGAACGCACCCGCCGGCTGATCTCGGACAAGGCGTTCGAACTGTTCACCGACCACGGCTTCGGCCGGACGACGGTCGAGCAGATCGCCGCGGCCGCGGAGGTCGGGCCGAGCACGCTCTACCGGTACTACCCGACCAAGGAGACGCTGGTCCTGGAGTTCGTCGAGGACAGCATGTTCGGGGCGCTGAACTGGTTCCGCGAACAGCCCGCCGAGCTGGACCTGCCGGACGGCCTGCAGAGCGTCATCGAGCTCGTGCTCGACCAGTTGGAGCGCAATCCCGACCGGGTCCGGGCCGTGTACGAGCTGGCCGGGCAGACGCCGTCGGTGAGCGCGCACCTGGCCGAGGTGACGTGGCGCTGGCGCAACGAGCTGACCGTGGAGCTGGCCGGGCGGCTTGCCGGCGACTCGGTGGAGTTCACGGCGGCGCTGGCTGCTGGTGCGGTCATGAACATCATCGAGGTCGTCGTGCAGACCTGGGTGGACAACCCGGACGGTACCGAGGTCAAGGACCTGGCGCACGAAGCGATGGGCCTGCTCCGCGGCGGTGGGATCCCGCTGCCTACAGTGCAGCCATGACACCTGACCTGGACCGCTCAACCGACCCAGCCCCGTCGACCGACCCCGCTCAGTCGACTACCCCGGCCCCGTCGACCGACCCGGCCCAGTCGACCACCCCGGCCCCGTCGACCGACCCGGTCCCGTCGACCGAACTGCACTCGTCGACTGTTGTCGTCCACGCCGGCCGCCCTCCGCGGGTGCCGGACGCACCGCTGGGTGAATCGCCGGTTTTCAGCTCGACGTACATCGCCGGTGGAGATCGGGGGTACGGACGGTTCGACAACTCAGCGTGGGCTGCTTTGGAGCAGACGCTCGGGGCGCTCGAGGGTGGGCGCGGTCTGAGCTTCGCCTCCGGTATGGCGGCCGCCGCGGCTGTTTGCGACCTGGTCCCGGTTGGCGGGCGGGTGGTTGCGCCGCAGCACGCTTACAGCGGCGTACTGGCTCTGCTGGACCAGCAGGCGGCTACTGGACGGTTGACCGTCACACGGGTGTCGATCACTGATGCTGCGGCGGTGTCGGCGGCTGTGATCGGGGCGGACCTGCTGTGGATCGAGTCGCCGACCAACCCGGCCATGGAGGTCGCCGACATCCCACTGCTGGCCGCTGCCGGGCGGGCCGCCGGGGCGACGGTCGTCGTCGACAACACCTTCGCCACACCGCTCTTGCAGCAGCCGCTGTCGATGGGTGCCGACATCGTGATGCACTCGGCCACCAAGTTCATCGCTGGGCACTCGGACGTAGTACTAGGAGCTCTAGTCACCGCATCCGACGACCTCTGGACCGCCCTGGAGTCACGCCGCCGAGGCTTGGGCGCGATCCCTGGCCCCATGGAAGCGTTCCTTGCCCTCCGCGGCCTCCGCACCCTGGCCCTGCGCCTGGAGCGAGCCCAATCCAACGCAGCCTTCCTAGCCGAGCGTCTGTTGGAGCACCCCCGAGTAAGCCGAGTCCGCTACCCCGGCCTCCCCGATGACCCCGGCCACGCTCTCGCCTCAACCCAGATGTCCGGCTTCGGCGCCATCCTCGCCATCGAACTCGGCGGCGACGCGGCCTACGCCCAGAAGGTCTGCGAATCCACCACCCTCTGGGTTCACGCCACCAGCCTAGGAGGCGTCGAATCCATGCTCGAACGCCGCCACCGCTGGCCCTCCGAAGCCCCCACCATCCCCCAAGACCTCATCCGCCTCTCAGTAGGCATAGAACACCCCACCGACCTCTGGACCGACCTCTCCCAAGCCCTCGGCTAATCCCCACGCGACCTCCACTTCCGCTCCTCGGTCGCTCCAGTCCGCCCGCTCCCACGGTCCCAGGCCCAAGGCTGCTCATCGCAGCGCGGGCGAGCGGGCACGGAGGTGGTTAGCGCTTCATCACCGACGCTGAGGCGACTGTGATGGCGCAGAGGGCTACGGGGAGGATGAAGGCAAGGTTCAGCGGCATCCAGTGGGCTAGGGCGCCGATGAGGGCGGGGCCGGCTAGGAGGCCTACGTAGCCTAGGCCTACTACCTTTGCCATCAGGGCTCCTGAGGCGCGGGGGTCTAGGTTGCCTGCTGCGGTGAAGAGTTGCGGGACTCCGCCGGAGAGGCCCAGGCCGAAGAGGGCCCAGCCGACCAGGGCTACCGGCACCCAGGGGACCACGATGACAGTCGTGAGACCGATGGCGGCCAGTAGGGCGCCGTAGCGGACGATGGCGGCCGGGCCGACGACAGCGGCGACTCGGTCCGTGCAGAAGCGGCCGACTGTCATGGCGACGGCGAAGGCGCCATACGCGTACGCCGCGGTGCTGGTCGACGTACCGAGGACGTCCCGGAATTGAAGGGCTGCCCAGTCATTGGCGACACCCTCAGCGAGCATCAAAGCGAACGCCAACGCGCCAAGCTTCCAAACCAGCTTGCGCGGTGGCGCAACCCGCTCGGGCTCGTCGGCGGCGGGCGAAGGCTCAGCGGGGGCCTCGATCAGGAAACGTCCGGCCAAGAGCGACACGACGATGACGACCACCCCGGACACGCTCAACGACACAGCAGTCGGTACGTCGGCCTTCAACGCCGCCGCCCCGATCAGCGCCGCAAAAGCGCCACCGATCGACCACATCGCATGGAACGCTGCCATGATCGGCCGCGGATAGGCCCGCTCGACAACCACCGCCTGCGAGTTCATCGCGACATCGATCGACCCGTTCCCGAAGCCGACCGCGAGCAACGCCAGCGCCAGCGTCCACCAGTTGGTCGCAAACCCCGGCGCGAACAACGACACACCGATCAGTACGCCGGCAGCCGGCACCAACCGCCGTTGCCCCAACCGGTCGGCCAGCGGCCCCGCCACCTGCATCCCGATGAACGCCGCGCCACCCAAAACCAACAGCAACAACCCGAGGGTGCTGTGCGAGATCCCGGTCGCGTGCTCGACGTTCGGGATGTGCACGACCCACATCCCGACCGCGAAGCCGTTCAGCCCGAAGTAGATCCAAGTGGCCACCCGGGCCGCACGTGGTGGCGCGGCGGTGACGGTGTCGACGCTCAAGACAGCCCTTCCGAAGGGGAAGCAACCTCAACGAGTACTCCGCGCTGCGCGAGCAACGTGCGGGACTCCTCGGGCGCGGTGGAATCGGTGATGATCAGATCGGGACGGTCGGCCGGGCAGATGTAGGCGAGCGCAGCCCGATCCCATTTGGCGCCGTCTGCCAGCACCATCGATCGCGTGGCCACCGCCATCGCCTGCTGCTTCACCTCGGCATCACCGAGATCGAAGGCGGTCATCCCAGCGTCGAGACTGAACGCACAAGGACTCAGCACGGCAACGTCGAACCGCAACGCCCGCAGTGAAGCCAGCGTGAGCGGCCCGACCATCGCCAACTCCCCCGGCCGGGGCTCACCACCAGGCATCAGCAGCCGCACCCTCGGCGCATCGATCAACTCCTGCGCCACATGCAGCGACAGCGGCATCACCGTCACCGCACGCTCGCGAAGCAGCTTGGCGACCTCGAGCGCCGTCGTACCGCTGTCCAGCACGATCGTCTCGCCATCGCGAAGATGCTCGACCGCGGCCCGCGCGATCGCCTGCTTCGGCCCCAGGTCCGCGGTCACCCGCGCCGCGAACGGCGGCTCGACCCCGGTCGGCATCGCGGCGATCGCACCGCCGTGGACGCGCTTCAGCACACCCTGCGCCGCCAGGTAGTCGAGATCGCGCCGGACCGTCATGTCCGAGGCGCCCGTGGCCGTCACCAGTTCGGCAACGCCGACCCGGGTGCCGGCCCTGAGACGCTCGACGATGACCCGCTGCCGTTCCGTACTCTTCACTGGGTAAAACTATCATCCACTTGTTCATTCAAACAACGAAGATGTTTGAATGGTGGGATCCCGATGTGAGGTTGACGCGCTGATGAGCGAACTCCGCCAGGCCCGGTACGCCGTCGCCGCGGTCTTCTGCGTGCACGGCTCGGTGACGGGGTCGTTCGCGACCCGGGTGCCGTGGATCCAGGACCACGCGTCGGTGAGCCCGGGCCAACTCGGCCTCGCGCTCGCGTTCCCGGCGATCGGCGCCTCGCTGTCGATGCCGCTCGCCGCGCGGATCAGTCACCGCTTCGGCAGCCGCGCCGCCCTGCGCGGGCTGCTGGCTCTCTGGACCCTTGCCCTCGTACTGCCCTCGCTCGCGCCGAACCTCTTGACGCTGTGCGCCGCACTGTTCGTGTACGGGGCCACTGCGGGCATGGCCGACGTAGCGATGAACGCGATCGGCGTCGAGGTCGAGCAGCGGCTCGGCAAGTCGATCATGTCCGGCTTGCACGGCATGTGGAGCGTAGGAACGCTTGTTGGCTCCGGGATCGGCACATTGGCGGCCCACCTCGATGTAAGCGCGCAGGTACACCATGCGGTCGCGGCCGCGGTGCTTACGGTGGCCGGTGCTATCGCATGCCGCTGGGTGCTCAATCTGGTTCCGGCAGAGGACGAGGAGGCGCCACCACGCTTCGCCTTGCCACCCAAGTCCGCATGGTTGATCGGTGCAGTGGGCTTCTGCGCAGTCTTCGCCGAGGGCGCGAGCCTGGACTGGTCTGCGGTCTACCTGCGCGATGTACTGACCACCTCCGCCGGTGTGGCCGCAGCAGCCACCACTGGCTTCGCGCTGACGATGGCCGCCGCCCGGATCGCCGGTGATGCAGTAGTCGACCGCTGGGGCGCAGTACGGACGGTACGAATCAGCGGAGCCGTCGCCACGCTCGGCGGCGTACTAGTGATACTGGCCGGCCACCCACTGGTCGCTATAGCCGGCTTTGGCCTGCTGGGCTTGGGCGTAGCGGTCGTAGTACCGCTCGCGTTCGCTGCAGCCGGTCGTACCGGCCCCAACGCCAGCCAGGCGATCGCCGGAGTCGCCACGGTCACCTACACCGCGGGCCTGATCGCCCCGTCGGTCATCGGCGGCGTTGCCCAAGCCAGCAACCTCACTGTCTCCTTCATCCTGGTGACGCTGCTGGCAACGGGTATCGCCGTCTTCTCCGCCGTACTACGGCCTGCCGGCGTGCGGGACGCTCACCTCGACAGTTGAGACCAGCCCGGTACGGTCCGGGCTCAACATGTGCTCGAACCCACGCCACTGCGCGCTGAGCATGTACAGCGTGGTGCCGTCACGCCCACCGAGCATGCAGGAGAAGGCGCCTCGATCGAGGTCGACCGTCTCGAGCACCTCGCCGCCCTCCCGCACCCGGACGCATCGCTGCGCGGGCACATCGGCGTACCAGACGGCGCCCTCCGCATCGAGGCAGATGCCGTCGGGATGACCGTCGGGGAGGTCGGCCCAGACGCGACGGTTGGCGAGGCTGCCATCAGAAGCGATGTCGAAGGCGGCCAGCCGGCACGCGTGCGACTCGGCGACGATCAGCGTCGAGTCGTCGGCCGTGATCGCCATCCCGTTCCCGAACCTGATGCCGTCAGCAACGGGTCGCGCCTTCCCGTCGGGTGTCACGACGACGACCACGCCGGGCTTGCCAAAGTCGTACCAGCCGCCGTTGACGAAGACGTTGCCGCGGCTGTCGACGACGATCTCGTTGAACAGGTCGGCCAGCCCGCTCAGATCGGCGTACGGGACCAGCTCGTCGCCGCTCTGCCGCAACAGCGTCGCGTCGGCGATCACCAGCAAGGTGCCGTCGGGCGTCCAGTCGATCGAGAACGGGATCGTCTCCGGCGGCACGGTGACGACCACCTCGCGCTCACCGTCGCCGCCGATCGCGAGCACCTCACCGGTCCCCCAGTTCGCCAGCCACAGCCGCCCGTCGTGCCAGCGCGCCGATTCGCCGTACGCGAGGCCGTCCACCAGAATCCTTGTCATATCTCTGGTACGAAATCAGCCGGCTCGTTTCGACATCACCCGCGCCGGGCTGTCACGATCGCGTACTCGTTGGAGACCTTGAAGGCAGCCGGATCCTCGTTGATCTCCTGTACTGCGGCCAGCAACCGCCGCTCCAACCCGGCCTGCAACTGGGCGCCGTCAGGACGCGAAGCCAACGCCTGCGCCGCACTCACCGCCATCGGATGCTGCGCCGACTTCTCCAGGTACACCTCGGCCGAGGTCCCGGTGAGGTTCATCAACCGCCGCTCGACCTCCACCCCGAATCCGTACTTCCCGAACGCCGCCCGCAACGCGTCCTCGTCATGCCAGGCAAGCGGCTTGGGCGCGTCCGGATCAGCCTTGGGAGCGCCGAACACCTCGGCCATGAACTTCCCCGCGGTGTTGTTGATCGCCATCATCGAGCCACCCGGAACCCATGAGGTCACCCGGATCAGCCCGTCCGGCCCCACCACCCGCGTCATCTCCGCGATCGCCGCGTCGGCATCCGGCGCGAAGATCACCGCAAAGACCGACAGCAACAGCTCAGCCCCACCGTCCGCCACCGGAATCGAAGCCGCATCCCCGACAACGAACTCAGCCTGCAACCCCCGCTCGGCAGCTCGCTTCCGCGCCACCTCCACCAGCCGCGCCGCCGGATCAACCCCAGTCACCACCGCACCACGCTCAGCAGCCAGCAGCGCCGCGTTCCCCGTCCCGGTCCCCAGATCGACCACCCGCTTGCCGGCCAACGGCTCCGACATCCCCACCACAACCTCGGAGATCGGCAGCAACGCCTCCCCTGTCGGTTCGTACTGCCCCAAACCCCAGTCGAGCTCCACAGCCCACTCCCTCTACCCCGAAGACTTTGTCGGCTCCAGTAGACCACCACGCCCCGCACCCGCCTCGCACCCGAAACCGGCCTTGCAGTTGACACTGTGTGAAGCCGCAGAGTGAAAGGGCCATGATGAACATCGGAGAATTCGCCCGCCTCGGCGGCATCACCACCCGCATGCTGCGTCACTACGACGCCCTCGGCCTGCTCGTCCCCGCCCACGTCGACCCGCTCACGAGCCGCCGCTCGTACGACCTGGCGCAACTGCCGACACTCAACCGCCTGCTGGCCCTCAAAGGCCTTGGCCTGAGGCTGGACGAGATCGGCCCACTGCTGTCCGAAGGCGTCGACCCAGCTGAGCTACACGGCATGCTCCGCCTACGCGAGGCCGAACTGGAACGTCAGGTACGCCGGCAACGGCACACCCTCGACCGGGTGCGGGCAAGACTCCGACTGATCGACCAGGAGACTCAGTTGACCGTCGAAACCAAGCACCTGGAACCCATCACCCTCGCAGCCCTCTCAGCAGACGCCCTAGACGCCAGCCGCCAGCAAACCGGCGCCGTCGTCCAAACCCTGTTCGACCAGGTCATCGACCGCATGGAAGCCGCCAGCGCAGATCGGACGACACCGATCGCGCGCTACCAATCCCACCCGCCTTCCAACGAGGGCACGAGCACTCGGCCGCAGCCCGACGACGGCACGGGCACCGGCCCGCAGGCCGACGCGGGCGCCCCTGGCGCGGCGGTGCGGGTTGTTGCCGGCTACGCGCTCTCAGGAGACCCAGTGCCCGGCCTCGAGAGCTACACGCTTCCGCCCACCGAGGTTGCCGCAGTCATCCACCGTGGGCCGATGAACGCCATCTCGACCGCGTACCAAGAGCTCGCGCGGTGGGCGGATTCCACCGGGCGAGCTCCTGGGACGTTCAGCTGGCGGGAGTACTACCTCGAAGCCGCCGGCGACGATCAGAGTGACTGGATCATCGAAGTACAGCTGGAAATCTGAGAGAACCTACTTGTCGGTGGCGAAGGCATCGTCGAAGGAGCCTTCGGGCTTGTCGAAGGCCAGCGCGCGGATCGTGTTAACCGCTTCGGCGGCGCCGACCTTGCGCTCCATCCCGGCGTCTTCCCACTCGACGGAGATCGGCCCTTCGTAGCCGATCGAGTTGAGCACCCGGAAGCAGTCCTCCCAGTTCACGTCGCCGTGACCGGTCGAGTAGAAGTCCCAGCCGCGCCGCGGGTCGCCCCACGGCAGGTGCGAGCCGAGCCGCCCGTTGCGTCCGCCGCCGACCCGCATCCGGGTGTCCTTGCAGTCGACGTGGTAGATCCGGTCCTTGAAGTCCCACAGGAACGCGGCCGGGTCGATGTCCTGCCAGACCATGTGGCTCGGGTCCCAGTTCAGCCCGAACGCCTCGCGGTGCCCGATCGCCTCCAGCGTCAGCGTCGTGGTCCAGTAGTCGTACGCGATCTCCGACGGGTGCACCTCGTGCGCGAACCGCACCCCGACCTCGTCGAAGACGTCCAGAATCGGGTTCCACCGATCCGCGAAGTCCTGGTACCCCGCCTCGATCCGCTCGGCCGGTACCGGCGGGAACATCGCGACGTACTGCCAGATCGACGACCCGGTGAAGCCGATCACCGTCTTGACGCCGAGCTTCGCCGCGGCGCGTGCGGTGTTCTTCATGTCCTCGGCCGCCCGCTGCCGGACGCCTTCGGGGTCGCCGTCGCCCCAGACCCGCGACGGCAGGATCGCCTGGTGCCGGAAGTCGATCGGGTCGTCGCAGATCGCCTGGCCGACCAGGTGGTTGGAGATCGCGAAGACCTGCAGCCCGTGCCGCTTCAGGATCTCGTGCCGGCCGGCGATGTAGTTCTCGTCGTCGATCGCCTGCTGGACGTCGAAGTGGTCACCGGAACAGGCGATCTCGACGCCGTCGTATCCCCAGGAGGCGGCCAGGCTGCAGACCTCCTCGAAGGGCAGGTCGGCCCACTGACCGGTGAACAGAGTGATCGGGCGTGGCATGTGCTGGCTCCTTGATGAGCAGTAGTTGTTCAGTTCTCGACTGTGGTCCAGGCGCCGTCCGCGGCAGCGGACCGGAGTACGGCGTCGACGAGGTGCGCGGAGCGGGCGCCCGCAGCGAAGTCGGGCAATCCGTCCGGGTGGTCGCCGTCGAGCGCGGCCGCGTAGGTGTCGGCGACAAACGAGTCGAAGGCGTCTTGGTAGCCCTGCGCGTGCCCGGCCGGCAGCCGGTTGATCCGCGCGGCGGGCGGGCTGAGCGTGTCCGGATCGCGCGTCAGCAACTGACTCGCCGCGCGCCGCCCGACCCACAGCCGATCCGGATCCTCCTGGTCGAAGCCGAAGCTCGACTCGGTCCCGGACACCTCCAGATACAAGCGGTTCTTCCGCCCGGCCGCGACCTGACTGACGACAACCGTCCCGACAACACCGGCCGCGGTACGGAACTGCGCGGTCGCCAGATCTTCGGTCCGTACTTCGGCCCCGCCGCGATTCGCCCGAATCGTCCGGGTCTGCGCACTGACGTCAGCGATCCGGTCACCCGTGACGAACTCGGTCAGATCGCACCAGTGCGAGCCGATGTCCGCGAACGCCCGCGACGGCCCGCCGGCGGCGTCATCCACCCGCCAGTTCTGATCGTTCTCACCCGCCAGCCAGTCCTGCAGGTAACTCCCGTGCAGGCTGGTGATCTGACCGGCCTCGCCCTCGGCGATCCTGGTCCGCAACTCGCGCACCATCGGGTGGTACCGGTAGACAAACGGCACCGTGGCGACCCGGCCGGCCTCCAATGCGGCCGCAAGCAGCCCGGTCGCGTCCTTCGCGGACGTCGCCAGCGGCTTCTCGCAGATCACGTGCTTACCGGCTTCGAGCGCTTGCAAGGTCACCGGCAGGTGCGTGTTGTTCGGCGTACAGACGTGGACGAGATCGATGTCGGCGGCAAGCAGCTCGTCGAGCGTCGCGAACCCGCGCTCGGCGCCGGATGCCTCCGCCGCGGCCTCGGCCCGCTCCGGACTCGATCCGACCGCGCCGACGATCTGCGCGCCCGCGACCAATGCGGACCGCCCGTGCACCCGGCCCATGAACCCGCCACCGACGATCCCGACCCTGAGCTTGCGCGCTGTGGTGGACATGACGGCGACGCTATGTTGAACTTTTGTTCCCCGTCAAGCAAAAGCCTGACGGTCCGCGACGAAAGTGCTGGCGATGAGCGAGTTCGGTCCCGCGCACGGAGTACTGCGGCTGCTGCTCGACGGGCAGCCGCGGACCCGTGCCGAGCTGATCGACCTGAGCGGCCTCGGGCGATCGACGGTCACCGGCCGGCTCGAGGAGCTGGTCGCGGCGGGCTTCGTCGTACCGTCCGGCGAGGCGGCGTCGAGCGGTGGCCGGCCGCCGGCCCGGTTCGCGTTCAACCCGTCGGCCCGGTTGGTGCTCGCGGCCGATGTCGGCGCGACCCACCTCTCGGTGGCGCTGACCGACCTGAGCGGCACGATCCTCGACAGCACCACCACGGTCCTCAACATCGCCGAAGGCCCTGAGACCGTCCTGGCCGCCCTCGCCACCACCGGCCGCGCCCTACTCAAGAACGCCAAGCGCTCGGTCAACGATCTGGCGGGCGTCGGCGTCGGACTGCCCGGCCCGGTCGAGCACAGCACGGGCCGCCCGAACCACCCACCGATCATGCCCGGCTGGGATTCGTACGACGTCGTCGGCCGGCTCACCAAGGAGTTCGGCTGCCCGGTCCTCGTCGACAACGACGTCAACCTGATGGCCCTGGGCGAGCACACCACTCAGTACGCCGATGTCGAACACCTACTGTTCGTGAAGGTCGCCACCGGCATCGGCGCCGGCCTGATCAGCGGCGGCCGGCTCCACCGCGGCGCCCAAGGCGCAGCCGGCGACATCGGCCACATCCAAGCCGCCGGCCACACCGAACTCTGCCGCTGCGGCAACACCGGCTGTCTGGAAGCCGTCGCCTCCGCCGCAGCGATCGCCACCCACCTCAGAGCCTCCGGCCTACGCCCCAAAACCAGTCAACAGGTAGTAGACCTGGTCCGCGCCGGCAACCCCGTCGCCACCCAAGCAGTCCGCCAGGCGGGCAGAGAAATCGGCACCGTCCTGGCCGCCTGCGTCAGCCTCATCAACCCATCGGTCCTGGTGATCGGCGGCTCCCTCTCCCAAGCAGGCGACCACCTCCTGGCCGGCATCCGCGAAACCATCTACGCCAGATCGTTGCCCCTAGCCACCACCCACCTGAAGGTAGTCCCCTCCCACACCGCCCACCAAGCAGCCCTCCACGGAGCCGCCGCCATGCTCCTCCAGCACACGCTGGGCCTGCAGCCCAGAGCTCAGGCGTCAAGCTCCTCCGCCACGTTGAATCGAGCTCCACAAGCCGGGCAACTGCCGGTCCCGAAGACGTAGCGCAGCATCTCGGCCACCTCTACCTGGCCATCGCCGATCGCCAGCTCGCGAAGCCGAACCCCCAGCTCATCCAACCGCCCTCGCCCGTCAACCTCGAGCGAGCCTCGCTCGCCCTCCTCATCGTCAACCAGGGCGGTGAAGAACCCGCGCCCATCGACGACGATCGCCACCTCGACCTCGCAGCCAGGGCAAGCCAGCTCGAACTGCCCGTTCGAGAACCCCCAGGCCAGCTCGTCGCTCCAGCCGGCCATGCCTTCCAGCGCGAGCATCGCCCCGAGCAGATACAAGTAGTCCAGCCGATCGCCAACCGTCCGTCCCAGCTCGGGCGCCTTCGCGAGCAGGAGTGCGATCTCTCCGGCGTACCGCGTCAACACGTCCCCCGCACCGTGAGCCTGCCCTGCACCCTCGACGATCGATGCGCCCAGCATCACCGCGTTGACCGCCTGCTCGGGATCCGCGTCGCCGGCCATGCTCGCCAGCCAGGGCAGAGCGGCGAAGCTGGCTGGGTAGACGGTGCTCTGGTGGCAGAGCCTCGACCACAATTCGTCCCAGTCCTCTTGGCGCTGGTGCGTCGCCACTTGGTCCAGCAAAGCGGGTATGTCGACTGCTGGACCGTAGGCGTGGTGGAGCTTCGACCAGTCAGTCATCCGGCTATCCCCAGCGTTCTGACTTGGCTGAGCGGGAGACGAGGCTGAAGAGCATGTCCTTGGGGGTCATTTCGCCCGCGACCACCTTGGTGACGTGCTCCGCAATCGGCATTTCCACGTCGTGGTGGTGAGCCAGTTCGGTGATGGAGGCGCAGGACTTGACGCCCTCGGCGACCTGACGAGTGGCGCCCGCGATCTCGGCGACAGTCATGCCCTGGCCCAGTTTTTCGCCGAAGGTCCGGTTGCGGGACAGCGGGGACGAGCAGGTGGCTACCAGGTCGCCTAGGCCGGCTAGGCCGGAGAAGGTGTGTTCGTCGGCACCCAGCGCCGTGCCGAGCCGGGCGGTTTCGACGAGGCCCCGGGTGATGACGGAGGCTCGGGCGTTGTCGCCGAAGCCGAGACCTACCGCCATGCCGACGGCCAGGGCGATGACGTTCTTGGTAGCGCCGCCCAGTTCACAACCGATGACGTCGTTGTTCGTGTACGGACGGAAGGTCGGCGAGTGGCAGAGCTTCTGCAGACGGGCGGCGGTGCCTTCGTCGGTGCAGGCGACAACTGCGGCGGCCGGCTGGCCTTCGGCGATCTCGCGGGCGAGGTTCGGGCCGGAGACGACGGCGATCCGCTCGGGACCGGCGCCGGTCAGCTCTGCGATCACCTCGCTCATGCGCTTCGTCGTACCGACCTCGACGCCCTTCATCAGCGAGACCAGCGGTACCGCCGCCGGAAGCACGTCGGCCCAGTCGCGCAGGTTGTCCCGCAGCGACTGCGACGGAACGGCGAGCACGATCGCCTCCGCTCCGTCGGCGGCCTGCGCCGGGTCATGCGTTGCGGTGATGGCGTCCGGGAGTTGCAGGCCCGGCAGGTAGTCGGGGTTCTCGTGCCGCGTGTTGATCGCCTCGCAGAGCGATTCGCGGCGGCCCCAGACGGACACCTGATTGCCGGCCTGGGCCAAGACGATGGCGAAGGCTGTCCCCCAGGACCCCGCACCGAACACCGCAACCTTGGTCATCGACTCTCCCCATCCTCACCGTTGTCATCAGTCGCCTGGGCCTCACCGGTTGCCTTCGGCTCGGCGGCCTTGTGCTTGCGCAGGTCGTAGAGCTCCTTGGGTGGCGTCTCGCCGCGCAGTACGCCGAGCTCGCCGGCCACCCGCTGCATGATCACCTCGGTTGCCTCGTGCAACAGCTCGTTGGTGATCGGCTTGCCCTGGAAAGCGCTCAGATCGACCGGCTCCCCCGCGATCACCCGCATCGTCTTGCGCGGCAGCAACCGGACCCGCAGGCTGCCGTACGACGCGAACACCTCCTGCGCACCCCAGTTCGCGATCGGGATCACCGGACATCCGGTCATCAACGCGATCCGGGCAGCGCCGGTCTTCCCGGTCATCGGCCAATGGTCGGGATCCCGCGTGATCGTGCCCTCGGGATAAACCCCGACGCATTCACCCTTCTCCACCGCGGCCACCGCGGCCCGGAACGCATCCGCCGCCTCGACCGAATCGCGATAGACCGGGATCTGCCCGGCGCTGGTGATGATCCGGCCGGCGATCGGCAGTTTGAACAGCGACGCCTTGCCGAGCAGCCGCGGAATCCGCCGGCATTCCCAGATATAGAGCCCGAGCACGAACGGGTCGAAGTGCGAGATGTGGTTCGTCACGAACACCATGCCACCGGTCCGCGGCACGTTCTCGCGGCCGCGGAAGTCCCGTTTGGTCCAGGTCAGCATGAACGGTTTGACGATGGCCACCACCAGGCCGAACCAGAACCCCCGCCGTGGCCGGGGTACCTCGGTGGTGCGCTGGCCGTTCACTACTGCCTCCTGGTGGCTGTTGTCGCCCTCGGTCATGGGAGAATCCTGCCTGATGGCAGACCTACAGGTCGCTCCCTGGACCCTGGTGATCCCGGTGAAGCGTACGGCGATCGCTAAGAGCCGGCTTGCTTCCGCCTACCCGCAGCACCGTCCAGAGCTCGCTCGTGCCTTCGCAGTCGACACTACTGCGGCCGCACTCGAGTCTCCTCTGGTCCGCGCCGTTCTGGTCGTCACGGATGACCCAGTGGTCGCAGCGGACGTCACGGCGATCGGCGCGCGCGTAGTACCGGACCTGGCGGGTGCAGGGCTCAATGGGGCTCTGGAGCACGGTGCGGCGTTCGCTGCAGCCGAATACCCAGGCGCCGGAGTGGTGGCGCTCTCTGCCGACCTACCAGCTCTCAGGGCTTCCGAGCTGACCGCTGCATTGGCAGCCTGCACAGCAGACCGGTCCTTCGTCATAGACGAACCAGGGACCGGTACTACGATGCTCGCCGCCGCCCCTGGCGTTCCCCTCGACCCCCGCTTCGGTGTGGGCTCCGCACAAGCCCATGAAGGCTCTGGCGCCGTGCCGATCGCGCTGGCCACCATCGGGTCGGTGCGACGCGACGTGGACACAGCAGCGGACCTGGCACACGCAGTACAGCTAGGTGTCGGTCCCCGAACCGCGGACGTGATGTCGCTCGTGATGGGAGCTGCGACAGGCACTGAGGGCCTGGCCTGCTGAAAGGCCGCTACCGTAAAGGCATGCAAGCAACAGTCAGCCGTTACGACGCTGCGACGGCATCCGGCGCAGTGTTGACCGACACCGGCATCGAGCTGCCCTTCGACGCCGAAGCCCTCACCGGTACTCCGGTGCGCCTGCTCCGCCTCGGCCAGCGGGTCCGCCTGACCACCACCGGCACCGGCGCGGGCCTGGCGATCTCCGAGGTCCACTTCATCACTTTGCCGTAGGCAAAAGACGGCGCCGTAAAAGACAGGCAACGGCGAAGGCCGGTCGCCCCTGGTGTAGGGAGACCGGCCTTCGCTAGTACAGCGGGTACTACGAGGTGCTGACGGGTCAGCGGGCGGCAGCGCGCTTCGCCGGAGCCTTCTTGGCGGGGGCCTTCTTGGCCGGCGCCTTCTTGGCAACGGTCTTGGCCGGGGCCTTCTTCGCGACCGGGGCCGTCTTCTTGGCGGCGGCCTTGACCGGGGCCTTCTTGGCCGGGGCCTTCTTCGCAACCGTCTTGGTGGCAACGGCCTTGGCCGGGGCCTTCTTGGCGGCGGCCTTGACCGGAGCGGCCTTCTTGGCCGGCGCAGCCGTCTTGGCGGGCGCGGCCTTGACGGCCGGGGCCGCCTTCGGTGCAACCAGCTTCGGCAGCTTCTTCGCACCGGAGACAACGGCCTTCAGCTCCGCACCGGCGCGGAACTTCGGAACCACGGTCTTCTTGGCGCGCTTGGTCTCGCCGGTCCGCGGGTTGCGGACCATGCGCGCACCGCGCTCGATGGCCTCGAAGGCCCCGAACCCGGTGATGGCGACCTTGCCGCCCTTCTTGGTCAGCTCGCGCTGGACGGTGTCGATCACCGACTCCAGGGCGTGCTGGGCCGAACGGCGATTTCCGTCGAAGTGCACTGCGAGCGCTTCGACCAACTGGCTCTTGTTCACTGTCTTCCCTCCGTGAACTCCTGCGTCGAGCACAGCGCTCGATCTTCCGTGAACGTTATGGACTCTTCGGCGTGTTCACAAACACCAACGCGGCAATTCGGCCTTGTTTCAGGCGATTTGGGCAAAATTTTCCCTGGAATCGCCTCTGACCCGGCTTCCGAATCCCTTCAGAGCAACGAACCGGCATCAGACGGTGACGTCGGCCACAGCGCGAAAGGCTGCCCGCAAAGGGCTCTAAAGCCAGCCGCGGCGCTTGAAGATCAGGTGTAGACCACCACACACCATCGCCATCAGACCGACCGCGAAGGGATAGCCGAACTGCCAGTGCAGCTCCGGCATCGAGTCGAAGTTCATCCCGTAGACGGTGCCGATCAAGGTCGGCGCGAACAGGATCGCTGCCCATGCAGAGATCCGCTTCACCTCTTCGTTCTGGTCGTTGCTGGCGACGGTGAGGCTCTTCATCTCCTCGTTCTGCTGCTGGGCGACCAGGGTCGCGTTCACCGTCAGGATGTCGCGCAGCAGTTCGCGGAACGCGTCCACCCGCTCGACCACCTGGGTGACGTGGTCGGCCACGTCCCGCAGCGAACGTTGCAGTTCCTCATCGACGCCGTACTTGTCGAAACCGGCACGCAGCGAATCCAGCATGCCGACCAGCGGCCGGGTCGCGCGCTGGAACTCGATCACCTCACGGGACAGCTCGTAGATGCGCCGCGACACCTTCGGGTCGCCGCGGAACACCTCGGTCTCGATCTCGTCGATGTCGTTCTCGAGGCCGGCCACCACCGGCGCGTAGCCGTCGACGACCTTGTCCATGATCGCGTAGAGAACAGCCTCGGTACCGCGCCGCAGCAACTCCGGATCGCGTTCGACCCGGCGGCGGACCGCCGCCAGGTTGGGCGCCTCGGCATGCCGGACCGTCACCACGAAGTCCGGGCCGACGAACACGTGCACCTCGCCGAACTCGACCTCCTCGGTCGCGTCCCGGTAACGAGCGGCCTTCAGGACGACGAACAACGTGTCGCCGTAGCGCTCGAGCTTCGGCCGCTGATGGGCCTGGATGGCGTCCTCGATCGCCAGCTCGTGCAGATCGAACTCCTGCGCCAGCGAGGTCAGCTCGCGCCGGTCAGGGCGGTACAGGCCGATCCAGGCAAGGCTTTTCGGCGACTCGTGCAGCACCTGGTACGTGTCGGCCAGAGACTCCGGCGACGCGACCCGCGAGCCGTCGCAGTAGATCGCGCTGTCGACGACGCTGTGCCCTTTGGGCTTCGGGCCGGCCGCAGGCGTGGCCTTCTGCTCCAGGGCAGCGGGCTCGGCGGCGGTACCGGCGTACCGGCGGGCGGCGGCGCGCAGCGACGGGGTGCGGCTGAACGCACGCAGGGTGCGCAGGCGGATGTCGGACATGACAAGTCCTCCAGGTGCGAGGTGTGGGATCGATGGAAGGAACACATCGCCCAGCCCCGCGCCGCAGGTCACCCCGCGCTGGTACGCGACGGGGTGACCTGACCTGTCAGAAGAGGATTCAGCGCCTCAAGGCCGGACGAGATCCGTATGTCTGGAGGGTTCGCTGCTCATGGCGCCCCACCTCCAAGATCTCGTCGTGCCCGTGCTGACAACTTCAGAAGGATAACACCGGAGTTATCGGTATCACTGTGCGATGCGTTACGCCTTGGCAGGCAGGGTGACCGGCTTGAAGGCCGGCCGGGTCGCCTCGTACGCCGTGATGTCGGCCTCGTGGGACAAGGTGATGCCGACGTCGTCGAGCCCGTTCAGCAACCGGTATCGGGTGTAGTCGTCGATCTCGAACGGCGCGGAGACGTCCCCGGCCGAGATCGTCTTGTTCTCCAGGTCGACGGTCACCTTGGTACCGGGGTCCTGCTCGATCGCGACCCAGAGCTGGTCGACGACCTCCTGCTCGACGAGGGCCGCGAGCAACCCGGCCTTGCCCGAGTTGCCCCGGAAGATGTCGCCGAACCGCGAGGCGACGACGACCCGGAACCCGTAGTCCATCAAGGCCCAGACGGCGTGCTCACGCGACGACCCGGTGCCGAAGTCCGGTCCGGCGACGAGCACCGAGACCCCTTCGTACTCGGGCTGGTTCAGGACGAAGGTGGGATCGTTGCGCCAGGCAGCGAACAGCCCGTCCTCGAAGCCGGTCCGGGTGACCCGCTTGAGGTAGACCGCCGGGATGATCTGGTCGGTGTCGACGTTGCTGCGCCGCAGCGGAACCGCGGTGCCGATGTGCTGGGTGAAGGCTTCCATGATTCCTTTGTCCTCAGACGTTCTCGGGTACGGCGATCTCGAGCGGCGGCAGGTCGGCCGGCGCCGCGAGAGTGCCCGTGACGGCGGTTGCGGCGGCGACCAGCGGCGAGACCAGGTGCGTCCGGCCGCCCTTGCCCTGGCGTCCTTCGAAGTTGCGGTTGGAGGTCGAGGCGCTGCGCTCGCCCGGGGCCAGCTGGTCCGGGTTCATCCCCAGGCACATCGAGCAACCCGCTCCACGCCACTCGGCGCCGGCGTTCTTGAAGATCACGTCCAGGCCCTCGGCCTCGGCCTGCAACAGCACCCGGCCCGACCCCGGTACGACGAGCATCCGGGTGCCGTCGGCAACCTTCCGCCCGGCCAGTACGCCGGCCGCCGCGCGCAGGTCCTCGATCCGGCCGTTGGTGCAGGAGCCGAGGAAGACGGTGTCGACGTGTACTTCGCGCAACGGCGTACCGGCGGTGAGGCCCATGTACTCCAGGGCGCGCTCGGCGGCGATCTTCTCGTTCGGCTCGTCGAAGTCGTCCGGCGACGGCACGTTGGCCGACAGCGGAGCGCCCTGGCCCGGGTTGGTGCCCCAGGTGACGAACGGCGCGATGTCCTCGGCGCGCAGCGAGATCTCCTTGTCGAAGGTCGCGTCCTCGTCGGTGGCCAGGCTGTTCCAGTACTCGACCGCGGCTTCCCAGTCGAGGCCCTGCGGCGCGTGCGGCTTGTCCTTCAGGTATTCGTAGGTCGTCTCGTCCGGCGCGATCATGCCGGCCTTGGCGCCCCACTCGATCGACATGTTGCAGATCGTCATCCGGGCTTCCATCGACAGCGCGCGGATCGCTTCGCCGCGGTACTCGACGATGTAGCCCTGGCCGCCGCCGGTGCCGACCTGGGTGATCAGCGCGAGCACCAGGTCCTTGGCCGAGACGCCGTCCGGCAGTACGCCGTCGACGGTGACCGCCATCGTCTTGGGGCGGGCCTGCATCAGCGTCTGGGTGGCGAGCACGTGCTCGACCTCGCTGGTACCGATGCCGAAGGCAATCGCGCCGAAAGCGCCGTGGGTGGAGGTGTGGCTGTCACCGCAGACCACCGTCATACCGGGCTGGGTCAGGCCGAGCTGCGGGCCGATCACGTGCACGACGCCCTGGTCCGGGTCGCCGAGGGTGTGGATCCGGACGCCGAACTCCTTGGCGTTCTTGCGCAGCGTGTCCACCTGGGTCCGCGACGTCAGGTCGGCGATCGGCTTGTCGACGTCGAGCGTCGGCACGTTGTGGTCCTCGGTGGCGATCGTCAGATCGGGCCGGCGAACCTGCCGGCCGGCCAGCCGGAGCCCGTCGAAAGCCTGCGGACTCGTCACCTCGTGCACGAGATGGAGATCGATGTAGAGGAGGTCGGGCTCTCCGTCGGCATGGCGCACGACGTGCGCATCCCAGACCTTTTCCGACAACGTCCTACCCATCAGACACTCCTCCGTGGTTTTGTAATGACTGTTCTCTCGCTCACAGTGCGCCCAGATAGGCGGCACAAGCGACTTGCGTTCCACGATTCGAGACGGCAATATCGTCTCATGGACAACTCTAGCGGAGTCGGCGTTCTCGACAAAGCAGCTCTCGTTCTGTCCGCACTCGAGTCCGGACCGGCGACCCTGGCCGGACTCGTGGCGGCGACGGGACTGGCCCGGCCGACGGCACACAGGCTCGCTGTCGCTCTGGAGCACCACCGGTTGGTGGGTCGCGACATGCAGGGCCGCTTCGTGCTCGGGCCGCGCCTGAGCGAGTTGGCCTCCGCTGCCGGTGAGGACCGACTGCTGGCGACGGCCGGTCCGGTGCTGGCGCGACTGCGCGACATCACTGGTGAGTCGGCGCAGTTGTTCCGCCGCCAGGGTGAGTACAGAGTCTGTGTCGCGGCTGCCGAGCGCCCGTCCGGTCTGCGCGACACCGTGCCGGTCGGTAGCCAGCTGACGATGGCCGCTGGATCCGCCGCTCAAATACTGCTTGCCTGGGAGGACCCGGAGCGCATGCACCGCGGTCTCCACAACGCCACCTTCAATGCAGCCGCTCTGGCCGGCGTACGCCGTCGTGGCTGGGCCCACTCGGTCGGCGAGCGCGAGCAAGGCGTCGCCTCCGTCTCCGCGCCCGTCCGCTCTCCTTCCGGCAAGGTGATCGCAGCCGTGTCCGTCTCCGGCCCGATCGAGCGCCTCTCCCGCCAGCCCGGCCGCATGCACGCCCCCGCCGTGATGGCCGCCGCCGAACGCCTCTCCGAAGCCCTCCGGCGAGCCTCCGAGTAGTCCACCGACACAGCCCTCCACCGCGCTTCCGAGTAGCCCACCGGTACTCCGAACAGCCCGTCGCCTCCCGCGGCGGGCTGTTTTCCCTTCCCCCCGCTCCCCCGAGCCCGCCCGCCCGCCTACCCACCTGCCCACCCACTGCCCACGTGCCCGCCGGCTGCCCACCTGCGCACCCGCCCGCCCGCCCGCGCACCTGCGCACCAGCCCGCCTGCCTGCGCACCTGCCCGCCCGCCTGCCTGCCTGCCGCGCACCATTTCGGGGGTTAACCCCTCAGTTGGTGGGTTGCCTAGCGTGTTTCTGGGGTGGCAACCCACCATCTGAGGGGTTAACCCCTGAGATGGTGGAGGGCGAGGGCGGGGGTTTCGGTTGGGTTCGGTGGGCGTGGGGTGCTTGCTGGTGGGGGTGGGCGGGATCACGATGAGTTGAGGGGGCACTGCTCTTCGGGAGGTACTTGCGATGGTGCGGGACTGGATGACTGTTGGCTGGAAGATGCTGATCGTCCGCGGGGTGATCGGCATCGTGTTCGGGGTGCTGGCGATCGTCTGGCCGATCTCGACGGCGATCGCGCTGGCGTTGCTGTGGGGCTTCTGGGCGTTGATGGACGGGATCGGGTCGCTGACCCAGGCACTTCGACCCGAGGCGAAGGGCAGCCGGCTCTGGCTGATCGTGCTCGGCGTGATCGCGTTGGTCGCGGCCTTCTTCGCCATCTTCAGTCCGGCGGTGACGGCGGTGACGCTGACCTGGATCCTCGGCATCTGGCTGATCGTCCGGGGCGTGTTCGAGGCGGTCGGCGCGTTCACGACCAACCACGTGACACCGAGATGGTTCCTGCTCCTCGGCGCAGCGTTCTCGATCCTGCTGGGAATCCTGTTCGCCGCCAACCCCGGCGCGGGCGCGGTGGGGATCGCGGTCTTCCTCGGAGTGGTCGCGCTGCTGTGGGGCGCCACGTTCCTGGTGGCCGGCCTGTCGATGCGCCGGCTGATGGCGGCCGGCCCCGAGGCCAAGGTGTGACGCTCGCCTCACCGGCGTACCAGGACAAAAACAAGCGCCCCTCACCTGGTGGTGAGGGGCGCTTTCTCTGGTAGCCCCGACGGGATTCGAACCCGCGCTACCGCCTTGAGAGGGCGGCGTGCTAGGCCGCTACACAACGGGGCCAGAGCGCTTGTCAGCCGGTTCCGGAGAGCCGACCAACGAGGATGAACTGTACCTAACTTCCAGCGATACGGTCCAATCGCTGGGGTACTAGGACTCGAACCTAGACTAACTGGACCAGAACCAGTCGGGCTGCCAATTACCCCATACCCCAAAGCTTGTTACTGCGATTGTCAGTGCGTTTCCGCCCTCACAACCTGGCCCGCTGAGCCTATCGCAGCATGCCGCCAGAAACCAAAACGAGTTCAGCGTCCCCAACTGTCACACCCGTCACAGGAGTCGCCGGCCCGGACCGCGATCCGCCACGAGCGAAGTCGCCAGTGGCAATTCGCAGCGGGTGGCCATTCCCTGCTTGCGGGTGAGCAGCAACGCGATCGCACCGAAGGCGGCGAACTTCACCACGTCGACCGCAACGAGCGACCAGGGCGCGTCGGAGGCTCCCAGGCTGTCGCCGACGGTGTTGGTCAAAGCCGCGTAGATGAAGGTGATCACGTTGTTCGCCGCGTGCGCCGCGATCGGCGCCTCCAGCCCGCCGGTACGAACCGCGAGCAGCCCCGCCACCAGCCCGAACGCGAACCGGTCGAGGAACAGCGCCGGGCTCTCCCACGGCCAGATCCCGTGCGCCATCGTGAACAGCACGGTCGTCACCAGTACTGCGACCAGCGAGCTGCGCACCAGCGCGCCGACCGCCTGCAACAGGTAGCCGCGGAAGAAGTACTCCTCCCCCGCCGCCTGGAACGTCGACGTCAGCAACGTCACCGCGATCACGCCGGCCGCGTCGGAGGCGACGCCGTTGGATCCGCTGCCCAGCACGTCGACACTGCCGAGCTCGACGATGCCCAGCATCACCAGCTCGAGCACCACGGCCGCGACGCCGAACACTGCCAGCGGCCGCCAGCGCAGCTTGCCGGTCACCGAGGACAGCAGCCCGGGCGTCTGCTTGTTCAGCCTGGTCGCGACCAGCATCGTCAGCGGGATCAGCACGATCAGCGACAGGTTCGTCGCCAGCAGGCCGAGCCACGACACGGTCCCCTTGGGGTCGGTCCGGATCGACTGCTGGATCGACAGCACCAGCACACTCCAGAACATCCAGCCGACCAGCACGGTCAGTGCCCCGAGGAGCACGAACGCGGACGGCGTGACGTTGTTGCGCAGCAGCCGGTGGTACGGCTGCGGACCGGCGTCCCGGGGGTCGATCGCCGCCCCGGGTCCCGGCGTACCGTCGGCGGCCATCAGTCGGCCGGCAGGCTCGCGCGGGCCTGCTCGATCCGGCGGAGCGAACTCTCCCGCCCGAGCAGTTCCAGCGACTCGAACAACGGCGGCGAGATCCGGCGGCCGGAGATCGCGACCCGGACCGGGCCGAACGCGTTCTTCGGCTTCAGCCCCAGACCCTCGATCAGCGACGCCCGCAACGCGGCCTCGATCGGCTCGGTCTTCCACTCGCCGACCCCGGCCAGCGCCTTGCCGGTCGCCTCCAGCACCGCGCCGGCGTCACCGGTCAGCACCTTCGCGGCCGAATCGGGGTCGATCGAGAAGTCCTGGTCGGAGACGAACAGGAAGCCGAGCATCTCCGGCGCCTCGGAGAACGTGTTCATCCGCTCCTGCACGTGCGGCACAGCCGCGGTCAGCAGCGCGAGTTGCGCATCCGACGGCTCGGCCGGCAGGACGCCCGCCTTCGCCAGGAACGGCACCGCGCGGCCGGCCCAGTCGGCCGGCTCCAGCAGCCGCATGTGCGAGGCGTTGATGGCCTCGCACTTCTTCGGGTCGAACCGGGCCGCGTTCGCGTTCACCTTGCGGATGTCGAACGCCTTGATCATCTCGTCCATGGTGAAGACGTCGCGGTCGTCGGCGATCGACCAGCCCAGCAGGGCCAGGTAGTTCAGCAGTCCCTCGGGCAGGAAGCCGCGCTCCATGTACTCGCCGAGGCCGGCGCCCGGGTCGCGCTTGGACAGCTTCTTGTTGCCCTCGCCCATCACGAACGGCAAGTGCCCGAAGCGCGGCGTCCGGCCGGAGCCGATGCCGATCTCGGCAAGCGCCTCGTACAGGGCGATCTGCCGCGGCGTCGACGGCAGCAGGTCCTCGCCGCGCAGTACGTGGGTGATCTCCATCAGCGCGTCGTCGACCGGGTTCACCAGCGGGTAGAGCGGGTAGCCGTTCGCCCGGACGAGCACGTAGTCGCCCAGGTTCTCCGGCAGGAAGGTGATCTCGCCACGGACCAGGTCGTCGAAGGTGATCGGGCGATCGGGCATCCGCAGCCGTACTACGGGACGCCGGCCCTCCTCGATGTACGCCTGCACCTGCTCGGGCGTCAGCGCGCGGCAGTGACCGTCGTACCCGCTGTGCTGCCCCGCGGTACGTGCGGCCTCGCGGCGCTGGTCGAGCTCCTCCTGCGAGCAGTAGCAGTGGTACGCCCGGCCCGCCGCGAGCAGCTTCGCCACGACGTCGGCGTACGTGTCCATCCGCTCGGACTGCAGGTACGGGCCGAAGTCGCCGCCGACCTCCGGGCCCTCGTCCCAGTTCAGGCCGAGCCAGGTGAGCGAGTCCAGCGTGTACTGCAGCGCCTCTGGGGTGTTGCGGGACTTGTCGGTGTCCTCGATCCGCAGGACGAGCTTGCCGCCGTAGTGGTGCGCGAAGGCCCAGTTGAACAGTGCGCTACGGATGTTGCCGACCGTGAGCAGACCGGTCGGCGACGGTGGGAAGCGCACCCGCACCTGGTTCGGTTCCAAGCCACCGAGGACGTCTTCGTCGGTCGGGGCGGGCCTTTCAGTCACGCACGATCACCTTGTTCGTCAGAGTTCCGAGTCCTTCGACGCTGACCGCGACCTCGTCGCCGGGCAGCATCGGGCCGACACCCGCGGGGGTGCCGGTGAGCACGACGTCGCCGGGCAGCAGCGTCGTGAACGAGGTGATGTAGGCCAGCACCTCGGGGATGTCGAAGATGAACTGCGAGGTCCGGCCGTCCTGCTTCGGCTCGCCGTTCAGCGTGGTGGTGACCCGCAGGTCGGCCACGTCCAGGTCGGTGCTGATCCACGGGCCGAGCGGGCAGAACGTGTCGTACCCCTTCGCCCGCGCCCATTGCCCGTCCGACTTCTGCAGGTCCCGGGCCGTCACGTCGTTGGCGATCGTGTACCCGAAGATGACTTCTTCGGCCCGCTCGCGGGGCAGGTCGCGGCAGATCCGGCCGATCACGATCGCCAGCTCGCCCTCGAAGTGCAGGTCGTTGGTCTGCTCGGGGTAGACGATGCCGTCCCGCGGGCCGACCACGCTGGTGTTCGGCTTGAAGAAGATCAGCGGCTCGGTCGGCACCTCGTTGCCGAGCTCCTCGGCGTGCGCGCGGTAGTTGCGCCCGACGCAGACCACCTTGCTGCGCGGGATCACCGGGGCCAGCAGCCGGACATCGGCCAGTTGCAGCTGCTCGCCGGTGAACTGCACCGGCCGGTAGAGCGGATCCGAGTCGAGCACTGCGACGGTACCGGTGAGCCCCTCGGGGTCGTCGGTCTCGACGATGCCGTACTTCGGCTCGTCATCAACGGAGAATCTGGCGATACGCACGGGCCTGAGCCTACCGTCGTGCCAGGGTGAGACAGTTACACGGTGACGACTGACATCCGGCTGGCCAGGCCCGCGGAGTACGAGGACGTGGGTTCGCTGACCGTGGACGCCTACGACGCGGACGGCTTCATCCCCAAGGGATCCGACTACGGGCTGACCCTGCGCAACGCGGCCGACCGCGCCGCGAAGGCGGAGTTGTGGGTGGCTGTGGACGGTACAGATCTGTTGGGCACGGTGACTTTCTGTGTACCCGGCTCGGTCTACGGCGAGATCGGGCGGGACGGGGAGGGCGAGTTCCGGATGCTCGGCGTCTCCGCTGCGGCCCGTGGGCGCGGCATCGGTACCGCTCTATCTGTGCACTGCGTGGATCGCAGCCGCGAGTTGGGCTTTCACCGTGTCGTCTTGTCGAGCGCCAGCTACATGACCACAGCCCACCGCATGTACGGCCGCCTCGGCTTCACCCGCCTCCCCGAACGCGACTGGTCCCCCCGCCCCGGTGTCGACCTGTACGCCTTCTCCCTGGACCTATGACCGTCGTACTGGACCCTGCTGACTGGCAGCCGCTGCAGGAAGCACATGCAAGTCGGGTGGATGCCTTGCTGGCCGATCACCTGGACCGCCGGCGCCGCGGCGAGAAGCACCCGGTCGAGGACTTCCTCTTCACCTACTACCCCACCCGCCCCAAGCAATTGCGGGTTTGGCACCCCGGCCCCGGCGTCGGCCTGCGCGGCGCCCAGTCCTACGAGGCCAAACGCGGCTACCTGTACGCCGACGACGTCGCGCGACTGGATCCGGCCGAGGTCACGCGGCGCGCCGACAGCATCGCCTGGATCGGAAAGTTGCTGTCAGCAACCGCTTCCCGCCAGCCCCAGTTCGGCTGTTTCGGCCTGCACGAATGGGCCATGGTCTTTCGCTCCGACGAGATCCGCCACGACTGGCCGTTGCGGCTGGGCGCCGAGGGCACCGACCAGGTCGTGAAGTCGAGCAAGATCGCCTGCTCCCATTTCGACGCCTTCCGCTTCTTCACCACCCCGGCCCGGCCGTTGAACATCCTGCAACCAACACGCGAGTCCCAACCCGCCCTCGAGCAGGGCGGCTGCCTCCACGCCAACATGGACCTCTACAAGTGGTCCACCAAACTGATGCCCTTCACCCCCAGCTCTCTGCTACTGGACTGCTTCGAACTGGCCAAGGACATCCGCACCCTCGACATGCGCGCGTCCCCGTATGACTTCGCCACTTTGGGCTACTCCCCCGTCGAGATCGAAACCCCAGCCGGCAAAGCGCAGTACGCAGCGGCCCAACGCACCTTCGCCGACCGCGCCCGCCCACTCCGCCAACAACTCGCAGACCTCTGCGACCAACTGCTTCAGGGCGTGTAGGGCGTCCCGCCGAACAGCGCGTTGAACTTGGTGGCTGTGGACGGCTTGAGCTTGCCGTTGACGCGAAGCAGGGCGGAGTCGAACGTGTAGTCGTACTCCGTGCCCAGCATCGGGATCTCCTTCAGATTCTTCTGGATGTAGGCGGCGCGATCGGTCGCATCCTTCGCCGACGGCCAGATCTCGATCGTCGCCCCACAGTCGGCGCTGGGCTCGTCGCAGGTCAGCGCCGAGTCGTAGAGCACGGCCGCGTCCAGATAACCGGTAGGCCGGCCGATCAAGTTGTTCGGATTCCCGATGCTCGGCCCGGCCTTCTTCCCCGACCTCCACCAGACAGCCTTGACCAGCCCCGCGATCCCATGGAGCGAGTACCTAGACGGCCTTCGACCAACACCGAACCCCAGTACCGGCCTTGGGGACCGAGCGGAGCCGAGCATGAGTGCATCGCAAGCGCAGCAGTGGAACGGCTTCCTCACCGCACTCGACCTCGTCGGCCGGCTCTCCTTTCCCACCGGAAGCTCGGCTAGCAAGCTGGTGTGAGCTCTTGTTCAAGGTTGTTGGATAAGCTTGAATAAGGGTGTGGCCAGGGTTGAGTTGCATCGGTGGCCGGGGCACCCGGATGGGTTCACCCGGGCTGAGCGGCTGGGTGGGTCGTATGAGTTGTATTTTCCGGATCCGTTGGTTGGGCGGGAGTTCGATCTCAGTGATGAGGTGCTGGCTGCGTTGGAGGACGCGGCTGGGGATCTGGGGCGGTTGGATGCGACTGCCGCCGTACTGACGAACAGTGAGGCGTTGGCTCGGTTGTTGTTGCGGGCTGAGGCTGTGGGGTCTTCGCAGATCGAGGGACTGGTGGTGGGGGCTCGGCGGCTGCTCAAGGCTGAGGCGTTGCGGGACAGTGGGCGGCATCATGATGTGACGGCCGAAGAAGTGTTGGGGGCCGTCGACGCGATGGTGTGGGTGACCGAGTCGGTGCGGATCGGGGACAAGCTCGAGGTCGAGCATGTGCTGGAGGCGCATCGGCGGTTGATGGCGCATTCGCCGAATCCGGAGTTCGGGGGTGAGGTGCGTTATCTGCAGAACTGGATCGGTGGGCGATCTCCGGCCGAGGCGTACTACGTGCCGCCGCCGGCGCATCTGGTTCCCGAACTACTCGCGGACCTGATGACCTTCATCCGCGAGTCACCGCTGCCGGTGCTGGCCAAGACCGGCATCGCGCACGCACAGTTCGAGACGATCCATCCCTTTGCCGACGGCAACGGTCGCACTGGGCGCGCACTGATCCACCTGGTACTACGAGCCGAGGGTCTCGTCGAACGCAGCGTGCCTCCGGTGTCGCTATCGCTTGCCACACACGCAACCCAGTACGTCGAAGCGCTCACCGCCTTCCGCCACACCGGCAAGGCGACCAACGCCCGCGCCCGGAGTGCCGCGAACGAATGGCTGCTCATGTTCGCCACCGCCTGCAGTCATGCGACCGCCGAGGCCGCCCGCTTCGAACGCACCGCCGCGGACCTCAAGACCGCCTGGCGCGAGCGAGCCGCCCCGGTCCGCGCCGGCTCGGCCGTCGACCTGCTGATCGAAACCCTGCCCGCGGCCCCCGTCCTCACCCTCGCAGCCGCCGCCGAACTCATCGGCCGCTCCCAACAGGCAGCCAACCAGGCTCTCGCCCGCCTGACCGAGTGCGCAGTACTCCGCGAACTCACCGACGGTCGGCGGAACCGCGTGTACGAGGCGCCCGAACTGATAGACGCCTTCACCCTCCTGGAACGCCGCTTCGCCAGCCCCGCCTCCGACACCCGGGTCGAGTCGCCGAACCGACCGGTCCCGTCCGCCCCGGCGAGACCGGCCGACTGACCTGGTCAACCCCGCTGTCCCGCTCAACCCCAATCTCCTACTCAACCCCACTCTCCCGCTCGTCCCAGGACAAGTCGGGTCGCGGGAAGAGTCTGTCGGCCCCGTCCCCGACGGGGCCGACAACCAACGATCAGCGACATGTCTTTCACCTCCCTCTCACCAGCGCTTCACGCCGGGCGGCTAGCAGATCGCTACCAGTGACACCAGCACCAACACGCTGTCCTGGTTGACTTTCTGGCTCCCGGCGTTGAACAATTCGAACACATGTTCGAGCGTTGGACCAAATCGGGGAGTGTGAGGATCTGTGATGCCGGAGCCGTTCGACTGGGAGATCTTGCAGCGGCCGTCTGCGATGGCGATGGTGCGCGGGCAGCTCGGCTTCAGCTGGATGGTGTTGTCCGGGCGGTTGGCGGCGCTGACCGACGAGGAGTACTTCTGGCGGCCGAGCAGTGAGGCGCTGACCGTCGTCCGCCGGCAGTACGCGGGGCGGTTCAGGTCGCTCGGGTCGGGCGAATGGGTGGCGCAATGGCCGGACGAGCCGGACCATCGCGGACCGCGGACGATCGCCTGGCTGATCGCACACCTGACCGAGACGTTCTTCGAGCGCTGGGAGTGGACCTTCGGCGCGAGCCGACAAGGCCGCGCCGACATCACCCTCCACGGCAACGCCCAGGACGCCGTCGCCTGGCTCACCCACTGGGTCGAAGCCTGGCAAGACTCCATCGCCAACCTCGACGAGGACCAAGCCATGACCGTCGGCCTGAGCCAGGCGACAGAACTGGACGCCGCCGAACCCTTCGGCCACGTGGTCCTGCGCCTCAACCGCGAGCTGATCCACCACGGCTCCGAGATCATGACCCTCCAAGACCTCCATGCCTTGGCGGCCTGACCGCACACCCCCGATCCCTGGTCGTCGAGGCGGAGGCCGCTCCATCCACCGCTCAGGAGCGCGCCTCGGCGACCAGGCCAACCGTCACACCGCCCACCCGATCCGCTCCCAAACCCTCGGGCGGCCAGAGGGTCGGCTGTCAGGAGAGCAGTTTGGTGGCGAGGTCCCAGACCTGGTCGAAGGCGTTGATTTCGGTGGGGTTGAAGCGGTTCTTGGTGACGGCTACCGAGATCCCGGTGGCGGTGTCCGCGTAGGCGGCAGAGCCACCGATGCCGACCATGCCGAAGACAGTCGGTGGAGCAGGGCGCATGCCGAGCTGGCCGATCGTGTAGCCGAGGCCGTACTGCGCCGGGCCGCCGGTCATCTCGTCCAGGCCGGTGGTGGAGAGGGCTGAGATCTCCTGCAGACGGGAAGGCGACAGCAGACGTACGCCATCGACTTCGGACATCAGCGCGGCGTACATGCGAGCCATACCTCGAGCGGTGACCGTCCCCCAGGCCGGGATGTCGGCCATCGTCACGGCGGTGTTGTTGGCCAGAGCCGCATTGGGGAACAGCGATCGCGGGCCCGACTTGAAGAGCGGAAAGTCCGGCGGCAACGAAGCGAACATGGCCGCGCCGGCCGGGTCGTCCTCGAAGTGCGCCACCCGCTTGAGTTCAGAGGCCGGTACGCCGAAGTACAACTCCCCCGCGATCCCCAGCGGCTCGCCAACCAAAGATGCCAGCGCCGAAGAGATCGGTGAGCCGGTCGCTCGTCGGACGACCTCGCCGAGGATGAAGCCGAAGGTGACCGCGTGATACCCCACCCGCTCCCCCGGCACCCACCAAGGCTCCAGCGAAGCGATCACCGAACACATCGCCTCCCAATCGCAGAACCGCGACAACGTCAGATCCGCAGGCACCGCCGGTACGCCGGCCGAGTGCGTCAGCACATGCCGGATCGTCGTCCCCTCCTTGCCATGAGCCCCGAACTCCGGCCACACCGAAGCCACCAATGTGTCGTACGACAACACCCCCTCCTCCACCAGCACATGGACGACGGTCGACGTCACCCCCTTCACCGTCGACGCGGCATAGAACAGCGTGTCCGACGCAACCGGCCGACCGGGAGCGGCCATCCCCGCCACGGCATCCACGATCAACTCGCCCCGGCGATAGACAGCGGCCTGCACGCCGTTCTCCGCACCCGACGCCACCAGACCCTCGATCGCGTCCACAACCTGCTCCTGCAATAACTCGTTCATACCAGCTCCTCGTTGACGACTCCCGGTACCGGGTCGGAGCCGCTGCGCCAAACTTGACATCGCACCCGAGATGCGTTTTTCACACAAGATGTGCGACACGCGGCGCGTCGAGACACTAGATGTGGGGTTCAGCGGGTTAAGGTCACATCACTGGTCGACAGGGGAACCCGGTGGAAATCCGGGGCTGCCCCGCAGCGGTAAGCGGATGAAGCAGTCCCGTGAGCCCGAATACCTGCGACCGGTGCGCGTGCCGCCGGCACGCGCTGTCCGAGACCTCGAGGGCGGGTCGCAGGGCGAGCAAGCGACAGGTCGTGCAACGCCGGTGTACCGCACCGGCGAGGAAGTCCCAGCAACTCGGTGCACCACCGGCCGGTCGGCGCAGCACAGTGGGTCGGTGCGATGGCGCCGCGCCGCGGGTGGCGCCGGGTAGAGCGGGCTGCGCGGCTCTGGTGCGGGAACTCGTCGTGCGCTTCCCCGGGGTCCCGGTCGTCAAGAGACTCGCGTGGAGAGAGCGCTTGTGACCATCGTTTCTGCGGGCAAGGCGGCCCAGGCCGCACCCCCGAACCAGCTCACCGTCGTCCGCCGGGACGGCAACAGCACCGCCTTCGACCCGACCAAGATCTCGGTCGCCCTCAGCAAGGCGTTCCTCGCCGTCGAGGGCAGCGAGGCCGGCGCCAGCCACCGCGTCCGCGACCTGATCGCCGACCTCACCGCCAAGGTGGTCGACGCGCTGACCGGCCGCGGCCGGCACAGCGTGCAGGTCGAGGACATCCAGGACCAGGTCGAGCTGGCGCTGATGCGGGCCGGCGAGCACCAGGTCGCGCGCGCCTATGTCCTGTACCGCGAAGAGCGCGCCAAAGCCCGTACGCCGGAGAACGCGGCCGAGCTGAGCACCAGCGACAGCACGAACAACACACCCGCCCGGCCCGTGATCAACGTCCGCGCCGCCGACGGCAGCACCACTCCCCTGGACGTCGACCGGCTCCGCGTCATCGTCGCCGAGGCAGCGGCGGGCCTCGACGCCGTGGATGCCGAGCTGATCCTCGACGAGACGCTCGGCTCCTGCTACGACGGCATCGCGCAGCATGAGGTCGAGCTCGCCCTGGTGATGGCGGCTCGCGGGTACGTCGAGACGGAACCGGAGTACAGCTACGCCGCTGCACGCCTCCTGCTCGACCAGATCCGTCGCGAGACGCTCGGCCGGGTGCACGGTGAAGCGCGGCAGGCGAGCCAGGCCGACATGGCCACGGCGTACGTCGACTACTTCCCTCAGTACATCCAGACCGGTATCGACGCGGGCCTACTCGACCCCGAGCTGGCCACGTTCGACCTGGCCAAGCTGGCTGCCGCGATCAAGCCCGAGCGCGACCTCAACTTCGCCTTCCTCGGCCTGCAGACCCTGTACGACCGGTACCTGCTGCACATCGACAAAACAAGGTTCGAGCTGCCGCAAGCGTTCTTCCTGCGAGTAGCGATGGGCATCTCGCTGAAGGAGGAGCACCGCGAGGACCGCGCGATCGAGTTCTACGAGCTGCTCAGCTCGATGCGGTTCATGTCGAGCACGCCGACCCTGTTCAACTCCGGTACGACCCGCCCGCAGCTGTCGAGCTGCTTCCTCACCACGGTCGACGACGACCTGTCCGGCATCTTCGCCGGCATCCGCAACAACGCGCTGCTGGCGAAGTACTCGGGTGGTCTGGGCAACGACTGGACCCCGGTCCGCGGGATCGGCGCCAAGATCCGCGGCACCAACGGCGAGTCGCAGGGCGTCGTACCGTTCCTGAAGATCGCCAACGACACCGCCGTCGCGGTCAACCAGGGTGGCAAGCGCAAGGGCGCGGTCTGCGCGTACCTCGAGACCTGGCACATGGACGTCGAGGAGTTCCTCGATCTGCGCAAGAACACCGGTGACGAGCGTCGCCGCACGCACGACATGAACACGGCCAACTGGGTGCCCGACCTGTTCCTGCAGCGGGTCGAATCCGGTGGCGACTGGACGCTGTTCTCGCCCGACGAGGTGCCGGATCTGCACGACCTGTACGGGACAGCGTTCCAGACGGCGTACGAGAGCTACGAGCGCAAGGCCGACCAGGGTGAGATCCGGGTGTTCCGCCGGGTCAAGGCCGTCGACCTGTGGCGCCGGATGCTGACCGTGCTGTTCGAGACCGGTCACCCGTGGATCACCTTCAAGGACGCGTGCAACCTGCGCTCGCCGCAGCAGCACGACGGTGTCGTGCACTCGTCGAACCTGTGCACCGAGATCACCCTGAACACCACCGTCGACGAGACCGCGGTCTGCAACCTGGGATCGGTCAACCTGGTCGCCCACCTGACGGACACCGGTCTCGACGCCGAGCTTCTGAAGCGCACCGTCAAGACGGCCGTCCGGATGCTCGACAACGTGATCGACGTGAACTTCTACACCACACCTGAGTCGGAGCGCGCGAACCAGCGGCACCGCCCGGTCGGCCTCGGCCTGATGGGCTTCGCCGACGCGCTCTTCGCACTGCGCATCCCGTACAGCTCCGACGCCGCCGTCGCGTTCGCCGACAGCTCGATGGAGCAGATCAGCTACCACGCGATCGAGGCGTCGAGCGACCTCGCGGCCGAGCGCGGCCGGTACCAGACGTACGAGGGTTCGCTGTGGAGCCAGGGCATCCTGCCGATCGACTCGCTCGAGCTGCTGCGCCAGGCGCGCAACGGCGATCTGACCGTCGACACGAGCAAGCAGCTCGACTGGGACGCGCTGCGCGGCAAGGTACTCCGCGACGGCATGCGCAACTCCAACGTGCTGGCGATCGCGCCGACCGCGACGATCTCCAACATCTGTGGGGTCAGCCAGTCGATCGAGCCGATCTACCGCAACCTGTTCGTGAAGTCGAACATGTCCGGCGAGTTCACCGTCGCCAACCCGTACCTGGTCGCCGACCTCAAGGCGCGCGGGCTGTGGGACCAGGTGATGGTCTCCGACCTCAAGTACCACGACGGCATCCTGTCCCAGATCGACCGGGTCCCGGCCGACCTGCAGGAGCTGTACGCGACCGCGTTCGAGATGGACCCGCTGTGGCTGGTCAAGGCCGCGTCGCGCCGGCAGAAGTGGCTCGACCAGGCACAGTCGCTCAACCTCTACATGACGGCGCCGTCGGGCAAGGCGCTCGACGAGCTGTACCGGTCGGCCTGGCGGTACGGGCTCAAGACCACGTACTACCTGCGCTCCCAGTCGGCCACGCACGTCGAGAAGTCCACGCTGCAAGGCACGGACGGCCGGCTCAACGCAGTACCAGTCGCGCTACCTGAACCCACAGGTGCCGTTTGCTCAATCGAAGACCCTGACTGCGAGGCCTGCCAGTGACGACCACAGGATTGGGTGAGATCACCCTCGGAGCGGCCCGGATCGACGTCACCGACAAGGCGATGATCAACGCCCGGGCGGACGTGAACCAGCTGCTGCCGCTGAAGTACCAGTGGGCCTGGGACAAGTACCTTGCCGGGTGCAACAACCACTGGATGCCGACCGAGGTCTCGATGCAGGCCGACATCGCGCTGTGGAAGTCGAAGGACGGGTTGACCGAGGACGAGCGGCTGATGCTGAAGCGCAACCTCGGCTTCTTCGCCACCGCGGAGTCGCTGGTCGCGAACAACATCGTGCTCGCGGTCTACCGCCAGCTGACCAACCCCGAGTGCCGGCAGTACCTGCTGCGCCAGGCGTTCGAGGAGGCCGTGCACACGCACACCTTCCAGTACATCTGCACGTCGCTCGGGCTGGACGAGGGCGAGCTGTTCAACATGTACCGCGAGGTGCCGTCGATCTCCGACAAGGACGCGTGGGCGCTCAAGTACACACAGCACTTGGAGGACCCCGACTTCAAGACCGGTACGCCGGAATCGGACACGGACTTCCTGCGCGACCTGATCGCGTTCTACGTGGTCTTCGAGGGCATGTGGTTCTACACCGGGTTCGCGCAGATCCTGTCGCTGGGCCGGCGCAACAAGATGGTCGGCATCGCCGAGCAGTACCAGTACATCCTGCGCGACGAGTCGATCCATCTGAACTTCGGCATCGACTGCATCAACCAGATCAAGCAGGAGAACCCGCACCTGTGGACCCCGCAGTTCCAGGCCGAGGTCCGTCAGATGCTGACCGAGGCATGTGAGCTCGAGGTCGCGTACGGCCGTGCCACCATGCCCAACGGCATGCTCGGCCTCACCGCGGACCTGTGCGAGCAGTACATGCATTTCGTCACCGACCGTCGCGCCGAACAGATCGGCATCGCCCCGATCTTCGGCGAGACCCGCAACCCGTTCGGCTGGATGTCGGAAATGATGGACCTGAAGAAGGAGAAGAACTTCTTCGAATCCCGAGTCATCGAGTACCAATCGGGCGGCGGCCTGAGCTGGGACTGAGCCTCGAGCGTCCGGGGAACCGCCTCCCGTGGTTCCCCGGACCTCCCGGTTTGGCATGCTTGCGGTCCCACACATCGCCCAGTGAGGACCAAAATGCCCAAGCGAACCGCGGCACTCGTCGTTCTCGCGGTGGCCGTAGCCGCCGCGGCCCTGACGATCGTCCTCGACTGGGGTTGGTCCGCCTGGATCGCCACCCTGGCGATCGCTGCCGTCGCGCTGATCGTTGCCACCTGGCGGTCCAGGCCGGTACTGCGAACTGCCGCGGTGGTTGCCGCCGTAGCCGTCGTCGCGGCCGGAATCCTCGTGGTCCGCGTCCCGCCGATCAGATCGGCGGGCTGGGAGTCCGGATCGGACACACGCCTGATCGCGGCGGACGACCAGCTCGCGGTCCTGCTGAACCAGAAGACTCACGCGGTGCAGGGTCGTGCGATCTCCGATGGCCGCGAAGTGTGGAAGAACAGTTTCGGCAGCTCAGGCACGGTCCGGTCGCAGCAGCTGGGAACGGATGCTGTCCTTCTGTATGGCGACAACCAGGCCTCGGTCGTTTCGCTCGCCGATGGCAAGACCCGCTGGCAGCAGGACGTCGGGCAGCAGGAGCCGTTCACCACGAACGGCGATGTCGTCGTGTTCAGCGGCGACAAGACGACGACTGGCGTCGAGGTACAGACCGGCAAGAAACTCTGGACCTACTCCGGTGAGGCGACCGCCGGGTCAGGTGGACAGAGCTCCTACAACCCGAGGCGTTGGGTACCCCGATCCGACTGGATCGTTATCCGCGGTGACTCCGAATCGGCGCCGGTCACCGTGCTCGACGCGCGCACCGGCCAGGTGGCGGCCACCGTACAGGTCAAGAGCAACGACTTCGTTGTCGCCGGCAAGAGCTTCGTCGAGTTCGGCTACACCAAGCTCGGCCGTCGGCTGGCCAAGGGAACTCCGCTCGCGGGCGGGCAACCGTGGCAGACCGAGTTCGGCCGCTCCAACGGCCAGGAGTCGCTGGACGTCGTCGACGGCAAGGCGCGAGCTCTCTACGACACCAAGGCCGTCTACCTCGACCCCGGGAGCGGCACCGTACGCGAGGTCCCCATCGAGGACGACTGGTCCGTGAACTGGTTCAACGGCGGCTTCGGCGGCCGGTACGTCGCGGTCGAGCAGCGCGACCGCGATCGATCGGTCGACGCCTGGGCAGTGGCCGACACGGTCACCGGCAAGCTGGTGAACCTCGCCGGACGCGGACAGACAGTCGATCTGAGCATCGAACAGTTCTCGAACGACACAGCGATCTCACGCACCACCGTGGTCGACGCGGTGGGCGCCAAGAGCGACCGCTACGCCTGGATCACCGACGGCGCCGAACACGGCCGGCTCTCGACCCCCGGGTCCCGCCAGCGCGTCGAGTCCGCCGCCGGCGTCGTCCAGCTAGGCCAACGAATCCTGGTACTCCGCAAGGACTGAAGTAGTCACCTTGATCTGGCTCAGCTGTGGGTTTCGGCCAGCAGGTTCAGTACTTCGGTGGTGGTGCCGGATTCGCCTAGGCGGGGGAAGATCCAGTCGAGGCTGTTGCGGTGAGCGGTCTCGTTGAGGTCGGTCATGGCGTCGGTGGCGAGGGTGATGTTGTAGCCGTGTTCGTAGGCGGCGCGGGCGGTGGATTCGACGCCGATGCTGGTGGCTACGCCGGTGAGGACGATCTGGGTGATGCCCCGGCGGCGAAGGTGGAGGTCGAGGTCGGTGCCGTAGAAGGCGCCCCAGTTGCGCTTCACCACGACGATGTCCTCGGGGTGGCCGGCCAGGTCATCGACGATTTGGGCTGCGTTTTCGGCCGGTGTGCCGCCGGACCGACGGACGCGTTCGGTGCGGCCGGGGAGGCTGTCGGCAGGAGTGGTGTCGACGCGGACCAGTACTACGGGGAGCTGTCTGGCGCGGAAGGCGTTGGCCAGTTCGACCGAACGGGCGACCACCTCGGCGGTGGACAACGGCGTACCGGGGAGTGCGACGACGGCGTTCTGCAGGTCGATGACGACGAGCGCGGTCTTCGGGTCGAGGGTGGTGAGCGCCACGAGAGGCCTTTCAGGTGGGTTGGCCGATCCGGCGGAGGGAGCGGTCCAAGGCGGTGATGAGCAGCAGCAGAGAGCTGGTGATCAGGAGGAAGAACGACAAGTGATGGAGGCCGGTGGTCGAGGCGCCGGTCTTGAAGAAGGTGGCGTTGGCAGCGGCGGCGATGAGCGCGCCGAGGTAGGTGCCAGTACGGAGCAGGCCGGCCGACGAGCCCATCCGGGCCGGATCCGCCTGGTGGTAGAGCGCGTTCTGGTTGGCGAGACCGTTGAGTCCTTGCGGAAAGCCGGCCGTGACGCCGAGGGCGACGAGCAGCCAGAGAGCGCTCCCCGCATCGGCCAGCTGGAGGCCGGCGGCGGCGAGCAGCAAGATGATGCTCCCGGCAACGAGTTTGCCCCGTACCTGGGCCCGCCGGCCCGTGATCGCGGTGATCACGATCGCGGCACCTGACATCGGCAACAGCACCAGCCCGGCCGCGGAGGCGCTCAGCGAGCGCGCCTCCTCCAGCCATTGGGCGAACCCGTACAGGAACGAATAGCTGACCACGAACGACAGCACCTGCCGCGCATACGTCGCCAGCAAAGGCGCGTTGCCGCCCAGCACACGCAAGTCGATGAACGGTTCCAGCGTACGAAGCTCCCGCCGGGAAAAGGCCGCGCCGAAGCCAATCGCCAGCACTGGCAGGTACAAGCGGGACACGGCAGGCAGCATCAAGAAGACCATCAGCGACACCAGCATCGCCGCGAACAACACGATCCCCGCATAGTCCAACCGCTGCCCAGCCCGTACGCCGGTAGCGCGCCGAGGCAGCCAAAACCAACCGAGCAAGACGCAAGCAATCGACAGCGGCACGTTGATCGTGAAGATCAGATGCCAGCCACCCACCCCGATCAGTACGCCGCCGAGCGTCGGGCCGATCACCGCGATCACCTGGTTGGCGATCGACAAGGCGCTCAGCACGCCGGTCGGGCTCTCCTGGCCGGTACGGTCGGCCTCGCTCCGGATCAGCGACATCGAGGCCGGGTACGCCGCCGAAGTACCGAAGCCGAGCAGTACCCGCGAGGCGATCAGGAAGCCGAGATTGGGGGCCAGCGCGCCCATCAGCCCGGCGATCCCAACCAATGCGGTGCCGATCAGGTAGAGCCGGCGCGGTCCGTACGTGTCGACGAGCTTGCCCATCACTGGCTGGCCGACCGCCGTCGCCAGGTACAGGCCCGTGACCAGCCAGGCCGTCTGGGACGGCGGGATGCCGAAAGCAGCGCCGATCGGGATCAGCGCGACCGCCAGCATCGACGAGTTGATCGGGTTGAGGATCGAGCCGAGCATCATCGGCGCGATCAACTTCCGATCGAAACCCGCAGAGCTCACGCCTGGGTCACTTCATCCAACAGTGCGAGCGCCTGGATGATGGTCTGCCGCTGCTCCTCGGTGCACTTCTCCTGCAAGGTCGCGGCCAGCCATTCCTGCCGGACCTGTCGATCGCCCTGCAACCGCTCGACACCCGCCGTGGTCAGCGAGATCAGCTGCTTGCGACCGTCGTCGGGATCGGGGGTCCGCTGGACGAAGCCCAGCTCCACCAGGACCGCGACGGTGGCCGCCATCGACTGCGGGCGGACGCGCTCGGCAGCAGCGAGATCGCTGGCAGAGGCCACGCCGTGCTTGTCGAGCCGGCTCAGCACCGCCTCCTGCGAAGGCGTCAGATCATCGGACGCCGCCAGGGCCCTCAGCCGCCGGCGAAGGCGCCCGAAGGTCACCCGCACCTCGCTGGCCGCGAGCGCGGCGGACTCCGAGATCTCCATGCCTTCGACTCTAAACTCTTCAGTTCAGACTGTCCAGTTCAGCCTGTCTATATTTATTGTTGGCGCGACCAACAATTGCGAGCTATCGTTGGTCGCACCAACAAAGGAGAGCATGATGATCGAGCCGTTCACCATCGACGTACCGCAGGCCGACCTCGACGACCTGACCCAGCGCCTGAAGCACACCCGCTGGCCCGACGAGCTACCCGGCGTGGGCTGGGACTACGGGATCCCGCTCGCCAGAGTGAAGGAGCTGGCCGAGTACTGGGCGACCGGCTTCGAGTGGCGCAAACACGAGGCGCGGCTCAACGAGCTGCCGCAGTACACCACCGAGATCGACGGGCAACGGATTCATTTCGTGCATGTGAGATCAGCCCGAGAAGATGCGTTGCCGCTGATCCTGACCCACGGCTGGCCGGGCTCGTTCCTCGAGTTCGAGCAGCTCATCGAGCCACTCAGCGAGAACTTCCACCTGGTGATCCCCTCCATCCCAGGCTTCGGATTCTCCGGCCCGACGCACGAGAAGGGCTGGGGCGTCCCCCGGGTCGCCGAGGCCTGGGCAGAGCTGATGAACCGCCTCGGCTACGACCGGTACGGTGCCCACGGCGGCGACTTCGGGTCCGGGATCTCCCGCGCGCTGGCCGGCATCGCACCCGACAACGTGGTCGGCGTCCACCTCACCTACTTGCCCGGCCCGCCGCCGGCCGGCGTGACCTTCGACCTCGACGAGGAGGACACCCGGCGGCTGGACCGGATCAAGCAGCTGATCGCCAACCGCCCGGCGTACCAGTCCCTGCAGGCGACCCGTCCGCAGACGATCTCGTACGCCCTGACCGACTCCCCCGTCGGCCAGCTCGCCTGGATCGCCGAGAAGTACACCGAGTGGACCGACCCGGAGTCGGAGATCTCCCCGGACGAGATCCTGACCAACATCTCGCTCTACTGGCTCACCGGCACGGCCGGCTCAGCCGCCAGACTCACCAAGGAAACCGCCGGCATCGCGCCACCGATCTGCAAAGCACCGATCGCCGTCGCGGTAATGCCGCATGACATCACCCTGGCCGTCCGGGCTCACGTCGAGTACTTGTTCGACGTCCACCAATGGACCGAATTCGACCACGGCGGCCATTTCTCCGCCATGGAGGTCCCCGAAGCACTGGCCGCCGACATCACGACCTTCTTCGCAAGCCTCAGCAGTAGCTGACCTCGAGGACGCCGATGATCTTGTCGAGGCGGGCGGCGACCCGGCCGGCGTCGAAGCCGTTGCCTTCGACAACGATGCGCAGGGTGCTGGTCTCCAGGCACAGCTGGAGTTCGCGGACGTCGTACGGGTTGAGCTGGACCGCGATCCGGGCGAGCAGGCCGCGGGTCTCGACCACCTGCGCGGTGAAGGTGGTGAGGATCCGTTCCGGTACTACGTAGCCGACCGGTTCCAGGGTTGCCAGCGTGGTCATCGCACGACCTCCTTGTGACGAAGCAGACCGTAGGTGACGCCGTCGACCAGCGCCTCCCACGAAGCCTCGATGATGTTGTGGCCGACCCCGACGGTGAGCCACGAACCCTCACCGTCAGCCGTCTCGATCAGAACTCTGATCACCGCGTCCGTGCCATGCCCCTGGTCGAGGATGCGGACCTTGTAGTCGACCAGGTCGAACTTGTTGACCACCGGATAGGCGCGCTCGATCGCCGCCCGCAAGGCGTGGTCGAGCGCGTTCACCGGGCCGTTGCCCTCGCCGGTGACGATCTCGCGATCGCCACCGGCGACGAGCTTGACCGTCGCCTCCGAGACCGCTTCACCGTCGGCGCGCGATTCGGTGATCACCCGCCACGACTCGACGTCGAAGAAGCTGACCCGTTCGCCCGCGACCTCTTCGGTCAGCAGCAGCTCGAACGACGCGTCCGCGGCCTCGAACGTGTAGCCGCGCGACTCCATCTCCTTCACCCGGTCCGTCACCCGGCTGACCAGGTCGCGGTCGTTGCCGAGGTCGAAGCCGAGCTCGCGGCCCTTCAGCTCGACGCTCGCCCGGCCGGCCATCTCCGAGACGAGCATCCTCATGTCGTTGCCCACCAGGGCCGGATCCGTGTGCTGGTAGAGATCGGGATCCACCTTGATGGCACTGGCGTGCAGTCCCGCCTTGTGGGCGAAGGCTGACACCCCGACGTACGGCTGCCGGGTCGACGGCGGCACGTTCGTCACTTCGGCGATCGCGTGCGCGATCCGGTACGACTCGGCGAGCCGTCCGGGCGGGAGCAGTTCCATCCCGCGCTTGAGTTCGAGATTGGCCACGACCGCGAGCAGATCGGCGTTGCCGGTCCGCTCGCCGTAGCCGTTGATGGTGCCCTGTACGTGCGTGCAGCCCGCCTCGACCGCGGCGATCGAGTTGGCGACCGCGCAGCCGCCGTCGTTGTGGGCGTGGATGCCCAGGCGGGCGCCGGTGTTCTCGAGGACGTCGCGGACGACGTCCTGCAGTTCGCGCGGAAGCGTTCCACCGTTGGTGTCGCAGAGCGCGACCACGTCGGCGCCGGCCTCGGCCGACACCCGGACCACCTCCAGCGCGTAGGCCCGGTTGGCGCGGTAGCCGTCGAAGAAGTGCTCGGTGTCGAGGAAGACCCGCTGGCCGTGCTCACGCAGGTGCCGGACGGTGTCGGCGATCATCCGCAGGTTCTCGTCGAGGGTCGTCCGCAAGGCCCGCTCGACGTGCGCGTCGTGGCTCTTGGCAACCAACGTGACGACGGCCGCGCCGGACTCGCGGAGGGCGGCGACTTGCTGGTCGTCGGCTGCCGGCGTACCGGGCTTGCAGGTGGCGCCGAACGCGGCGAAGGTCGCGTGCCGCAGGTGCAGCTCGGTCCGCGCCCGCTGGAAGAACTCGGTGTCCTTGGGCACCGCGCCCGGCCAGCCGCCCTCGATGAAGCCCACACCCAGGTCGTCCAGGTGCTGGGCGATGGCGATCTTGTCGGCCACTGACAACGCCAGACCCTCCTGCTGCGCGCCGTCGCGCAGGGTGGTGTCGTAGACGTGGAACTCGTCGGTTGTGCTCACGGAATCGCCTTCCGGTGGGGGCTTCAGGCAAACAAAAAACCTCCCGCAAAGTGCGAGAGGTCTGCGCGCTCAGGTGCTGCTTGGCTGAGCGCGCTAGTCGATAATGATCTGGTAGCTCTTCATGACATTTGGCAGTCTGCCATAGGAATTCCGGCGCGCGGCCGATTGTCTCGAAAAGCGAACATCCAGTACGTCAGCCTGTACTACGTCGCTCACCGGAGTACTGAATTACGCGGTCAGCGACCACCCCGGGTCGTCCCAGGCCGCGTAGAAGTCTTCCCGGCTGAGCGGGCGAAGACCCCATTCGTCGCGGTTCAGCCCTTCCTCGGTGAGCGCTCCGTCCTCGTCCTCGAGCCGCTGCCACCAGTACCGCAAGACGTTGCCGTCCTCGCCGACCTGCAACTGCCGGACGATGACCCACTCACGCTCGTGCCAGACCGCCTCGAACAGCCAGTCCGTGCCGTACTCGTCCGCGCGCGCCCCGAAGGTGCGGGCACCGGTCCCCCGGTCGAGGTCGCGGATCAGCTCCACAGACGCCCGATAGGCCCGCACGGTGTCCGGCTGCCAGCCGCGTTGTTCGGCCAGCTCCGCGTAGTACGCCTCAACCTCATCCGGAAAGCCGCTCATACCCTCGCCTTCGACTGGCTGCCAGTCCTTCGACCCTACCGGGCCGGCCCCGGCCGGGGCCTGAGAGGATCCTGATGAAATCCGCTGGGTCGAGAGGACACGATGAAGCAATCCCCGTTCCGGCTGGCATCGGTTGCCTGCGGCATCGCCGCGCTCCTGGTGCTGGCGCCGACCTGGTTCACCTTCCAGGGATCGCCCGGGCACGAGGCCTACAAGGCCAGTGGCTTCGGGCTGACCGGGGTGATTCCCGGTCAGGATCATTCGCCGACCGGAGGCGCCGGCGTTCTGATGGTGTTCCTCTGCGTGGTGGCCGCGATCGCCCTGCTGGTGATCCCGCCCGACGACAAGGCCGCCATGGTGCTGGCCGTCGCCGGCCTGATCGCCACCGGCGTCATCCTCGCTGATCGGGGCCCCAAGATGGTCGGGGTCTCGGCGACCTGGGCCCCCTACGTCGCTGCAGCCGTCTGGCTGGTCGCGGTCGTCGTCTGCCGCCGGGCGCAGCCGCCCAGCAAGAAGCCCCGGCGACTCTGAGGTTCGCCGGGGCTCCTGCGCTGGCTTTCAGCAGACCTTGGTCATCCAGCCGTGGGTGTCGGTGGCGCGACCGTACTGCAGGTCGAGCAGGGCCGAGCGGACGGCTGCGGTGACCTTGCCACCCTCACCGTCGGCCACCTGGACCTCGCCGCCGTTCCACTTCAGCGAGGCGACCGGGGTGATCACCGCGGCGGTACCGCAGGCGAACACCTCCTGGATCCGGCCGGACGCCGCCCCGTCGCGCCACTCGTCGATCGAGATCTTGCGCTCGGTGACGGTGTAGCCGAGATCCGTGACCAGCTTCAGGATCGAGTCCCTGGTGATGCCCTCGAGGATGGTGCCGGACAGTTCCGGCGTGACGACGGTGCTGTCGTCGAGGACGAAGTACAGGTTCATCCCGCCGAGCTCTTCGACCCACTTCTTCTCGACCGCGTCGAGGAAGGCGACCTGGTCACAGCCCTGCTCGATGGCCTCGGCCTGGGCGAGCAGCGACGAGGCGTAGTTGCCACCCGTCTTGGCTGCGCCCGTACCGCCCGGGGCGGCTCGCGTGTACTCCTCGCTGAGCCAGATCCGGACCGGCTTCACGCCCTTGGCGAAGTACGAGCCGGCCGGTGAGGCGATCGCGCAGTACGTGACCTGGGCCGACGGACGGACGCCGAGGAACGGGTCCGAGCCGAACATGAACGGCCGCAGGTACAGCGAGGTCTCGCCGCCGGTGGGGACCCAGGCCTTGTCGATCTCGATCAGCTTGCGCAGCGAGTCGAGGAAGGCCTCCTCGGGCAGCTCCGGCAGCGCGAGCCGCTTCGCGGAGCGGTTGAACCGCGCCGCGTTCGCCTCGGGCCGGAACATGTGGATCGAGTCGTCAGGGTGCCGGTAGGCCTTCATCCCTTCGAAGATGGTCTGGGCGTAGTGGAACACCGAGGTCGCCGGAGAGAGCTCCAGCGGTCCGAAGGCGGTGATCCTCGCGTCGTGCCAGCCGTTGTCCCGGGTCCAGGTGGCGATCGCCATGTGGTCGGTGAAGTACTGCCCGAACCCTGGGTTCGCCAGGATCTGGGCGCGCTGGTCGTCGCTGGCCGGTTGGGTGTTTGGCTCAACGGTGAACTGCAAATCCGCGCTCATAAGCGCACCGTACCTGTTGAGGAAGTGGTCATGCGAGCCTCCGTTGTCAGCCCGCGGCGCGCTTCGCGATGGCGTCACCGATCTCGGAAGTCGTCCGGGCGGCGCCGGTCCGCTCCTCGATGTCGGCCGTGACGGCCGCCTCGATCGCCGCGGCCGCCTCGGTCAGGCCGAGGTGGTCGCAGAGCAGGGCGGTGGACAGGATCGCTGCCGTCGGGTCCGCCTTCTGCTGGCCGGCGATGTCCGGCGCGGAGCCGTGCACCGGCTCGAACATGCTCGGCGCGGTCTTGTCCGGGTTGATGTTGCCGCTCGCGGCCAGCCCGATGCCACCGCTGATCGCGGCGGCCAGGTCGGTGATGATGTCGCCGAACAGGTTGTCGGTGACGATCACGTCGAAGCGGGCCGGGTCGGTGACCAGGAAGATGGTCGCCGCGTCCACGTGCAGGTAGTCGACGGTGATGTCGGGGAACTCGGTCGCGACCGCGTCGACGGTCCGCTTCCAGAGGTGACCGGCGTACACGAGGACGTTGTTCTTGTGGACGAGCGTGAGCTTCTTGCGCGGCCGCGCCTGCGCCCGGGCGAACGCGTCCCGGACGACCCGCTCCACGCCGTACGCCGTGTTGACGGAGACCTCGGTGGCGATCTCGGCCGGCGTGCCCACCCGGAGCGCGCCGCCGTTGCCGGTGTACGGGCCTTCGGTGCCTTCGCGGACGACGACGAAGTCGACCTCGCCCGGGTTGGCCAGCGGCGAGCCGACACTCGGGTAGACCTTCGACGGGCGCAGGTTCACGTAGTGGTCCAGTGCGAAACGGAGCTTGAGGAGCAGGCCGCGCTCAAGCACCCCGGACGGCACGGTCGGGTCGCCGACCGCGCCGAGCAGGATCGCGTCGTGGCCGCGGATCTCCTCGAGCTCGGCGTCCTGCAGCGTCTCGCCGGTCTCGTGCCAGCGCTTCGCGCCGAGGTCGTACTCCGTGCGCTCGAACGTGACGCCGTAGTTCGCGCTGACCGCGTCGAGGACCTTGAGCGCCTCGGCGGTGACCTCGGGACCGATCCCGTCGCCACCGACAACGGCCAGCTTGAACGACTTGTTGGTGCTCACTTCTTGGGTTCTCCCCCGTTGTCGCGGCGGTTCATGGCCTCTTGGACTGGTTGGGTCTCAGGCGTGCGTGGGGCGGGACGGCGACGGCGGGCAGCCTTGCGCTCGCGTCCGTCGACGACCTTCCAGTTGGCCGGATACATGTCGTACATGCTGCTCTCCCGTTTGGTCTGGTGCTGTCACAAACGGCCGACGACTGGCACTACCGGGCGGGAGGTACGCCGAAACCCGCGCCGGGGAGGTCGGCCTTAGCGGACCCCGGCGCGGCAGCGAATAAGGCGTACCACGAACTGCATGATGGGTCCGAAGATACTCTGGCGTCCGACTATTTCGCCACAATGCGGGCATCCTGTCCCGATATGTGAGATACCAGTGACACAACTGGACCAATGCTGTGCAACTCTCAACCGGTGAGTGCTCCCCCAGAACTGCCGCCGCTGGTTTCAGCGGCCCTCAGCCTGTCCGGACGCCGTGGATTCGTCAGCGCGACGCGCAACGAGACCGGCCGATTGCTCGCCACCCTGGCGGCTTCCCGGACCGGAACGCTCGGCGAGGTCGGTACCGGCTGCGGCGTCGGCTCGGCCTGGCTGCGGCACGGCGCCACCGACGACACCAAGATCGTCACCGCCGAGAGCGATCCGCAGCTGGCCCAGGTGGTCAAGGAACTGTTCGCCGACGACGGCCGGATCGAGGTTCTCTCGGCCGACTGGACCGCCCTGATCGAGCGCGGCCCCTTCTCCCTGCTCTTCGTCGACGCCCGCGAGGCCAAGCTCTCCGCCCGCGACGTGATCGCCGAAGCAGTAGAGCCCGGCGGCTTCGTAGTCCTCGACGACTTCACCCCGTCCGCGGTCTGGCCCCCCATGTACGAAGGCCGGGTCGACACGCTGCGCCAGGAATGGCTCCAGGACAAACGCTTCACCACCGTCGAAATCATGGTCGCCACCGACGCCGCAGTCCTCCTCGCCACCAAGCGGTAGGTACACCTCCGAGGGGCAATACTCCGCCCACGCCGGCTCGTACCTCGCCTGCTCCCCACCCCCCAGCTACTCGTAGAGGTTGCATGATGGGTGCGCTGGACCGCTCATCTGAACTTTGGAGTAGACATGCAGACATCGCTGAAGCTTTCGAACGGCACTGAGATCCCCGCCCTCGGTCTGGGGGTCTGGCAGGTGCCGGACGGGCCGGTCACCGAGCGGGCGGTGGCCGCGGCGCTCGAGGCGGGGTACCGGCTGATCGACACGGCCCAGGCCTATGGGAACGAGTCGAGCGTCGGCCGGGCGATCCGGAGCAGCGGCGTACCGCGGGAGGAGATCTTCCTGACGACGAAGTTCCTTCCCAGCCGCCGCGACCCGCTGGCCGAGATGGAGAAGAGCCTGCAGCGGCTCGACACCGACTACGTCGACCTGTACCTGGTCCACTGGCCCCAGGGCGGCCCGACGGCGGCATGGCCCGGCATGGAAGCCGCCCACGCTGCCGGCCTGGCCAAGGCGATCGGCGTCTCCAACTTCAGCGCCGCCGAACTCGCCGAAGTGTCACGGACTGCCGAGGTCGCACCGATGGCCAACCAGTTCCAGTACAGCCCGTTCCTGGACCGTCGAGCCCTGGTCGACGCCTGTGTAGCCGCAGGCGTAGTCCCCCAGGGCTACAGCCCGCTGGGCACCGGCGAACACCTGGACGACCCGGTCGTAGCCAAAATCGCCTCCACCACCGGTCGCACCGCCGCCCAGGTCCTCATCCGCTGGTCCCTCCAACGAGGCGTCTCAGTAATCCCCAAGTCCTCCACCCCATCCCGCATCCAGGAGAACTTCGGAGCCCTCGACTTCGAACTGGACGAGGACGCGATGTCAGCCCTGGACGCCCTGGACACCACCGGCCACACCCCCGACGCGAAAGCCCCTGGCCAGAAGTGGTGGTCCTGACCGGGCCGACGTTGCCGGCCACGAAGATCGTCAAGGCGGTCCAGATCAGCAGGAATCCGGCCAAGCGTTCGGCGGGCATCGGTTCGCCGAACGCGAAGACGGCCAGCAGGAACTGCACGGTCGGCGTGAGGTACTGCAGTAGTCCGAGGTAGGTCAGCGGGATCCGGCGGACGGCCCCGGCGAAGAACAACAGCGGAATCGCCGTGGCCGGGCCGGCGGCCGCCAGGAGGAGCGACGTCGACCAGCCCGCGTGCCCGAACCCGGCACGTCCGGCGTACTCGAGCCAGACCAGATACCCCACCATGAACGGCAGCATGACCGTCGCCTCGACCGCGAGTCCCTCGACCGCGGGTGTCGCCGCTTTCTTCTTCAGTACGCCGTACGCCGCGAAGCTGAGCGCCAACCCGGCCGCCACCCAAGGCACGCGACCGTAATCGATCGCCAGCCACGCCACTCCAGCAGCCGCCAGACCGAGCGCGAGCCATTGCCCTCGCCGGAGCCGTTCGCGAAACAGAACCACCCCGAACAGGACTGTGATCAGCGGGCTGATGAAGTAGCCGAGCGAGGTCTCCACCACCCGCCCGTGATTCACGCCCCAGATGTAGAGGTACCAGTTGAACGCGATCACCGTCGCGGCAGCGGCCAGGTACCGCAGCGCGGCAGGCCGCTGCCTCAGCGCCCGCCACCAACCGGACTGCGGGCGCAGCCACAGCAGCAACGCGATGAACACGAGGGTCCAGACGAACCGGTGAGCCAGCACCTCCACCGCACCGGCGCCGTCGAGAAGCCGCCAGTAGAGCGGCAGCAGTCCCCAGATCCCGTACGTCGAAGCGCCGTACAGGAGGCCGCGCTTCATTTCAGGACGCGGTACTTGAGGTGGGTGACACCGGGCGCCTCGACGGAGCGGATCTGTTCCAGCCGGACATCCCCGGTGGCGCCGAAGATGCGAGCTCCACCGCCCAGCAGGATCGGTACGACGTGCAGCTCGAGCTCGTCCAGCAGTCCCGCGGCCAGGTACTGCCCGATGATGTCGCCGCCACCCCAGAGCATCACATCCTTCCCGCCGGCGGCCTCCTTCGCCTGGTCGAGGGCCGACTCGATCCCCTCGGTGACGAACCGGTACGTCGTACCCCCGGCCATCTCGACCGGCTCGCGCGGGAAGTGGGTCACCACGAACACGGGGTAGTGGTACGGCGGGTTGTCGCCCCACCAGCCCTTCCAGTCCTCGTCCACCCACGGGCCACCGCCGATCGGGCCGAACATGTTCCGGCCCATCACTGCGGCACCGATGTTCTCCCGCACCTCCTCGGCGACCCGGTCACTCGCGTTGACCTCGCCGCCTTCCTTGTCGTGGCCCTCGCGCCAGCTCGCCAGCGGTACCACCCAGTCGTGCAGCCGCTCGCCACCCTCGCCGAGCGGGTTCTCCACGCTCTGGTTCGGGCCCGCGACAAAACCGTCCAGCGAGATCGAGATGTGGCACCTGAGCTTGCTCATCGTTCCTCCTCGGTTGTGGTTGTGATCCGAGCATGGAGGAGCGGAGAGATGACGTCTAATGCCAATATTCTGGCCGATCCATTGATATTCTCTATCAATGCTCAATCCGGTCCATCTCCAGATCCTGGCCTCGGTGGCGCGCCACGGCTCCGTGACCGAGGCGGCCAAGGAGCTGCACTACTCGCAACCGACGGTGAGCCACCACCTGGCCCGCCTCGAAGCGTCGACCGGCGTCAAGCTCCTGCAGCGGGTCGGCCGAGGGATCCGGCTGACCCCTGAAGGTCGGCTGCTGGCCAACCGGGCCGCCGAGATCATCGGACGGATGGACGCGGCGGCCAACGAGCTGGCGGCGCAGGTCGGGCTACAGGCCGGCAAGGTCCGGCTGGCCGGCAACTCGTCCGTCCTGAGCACGATCGCGCCCAGAGCGGCCGGCATCCTGACCCGGACGTACCCGGGACTCGAGCTGAGCCTGATCGAGCGCCACCCCGTCGAAGCGTTGCAGCTGCTGCGTCACGGCGAGATCGACGTCGCCCTCATCTTCCGGTATGCCGACGCGCCCGCCGAGGACGAAGGGTTTCGCCTGGTCCGCATCGGCGACGATCCGGTCTATCTGATCAGCCAACGCCCGGACGACACTCTGGAGAGCCATCGCGACTCCGCCTGGATCGGCGGCTGCGAGCGATGCCAGGAGGAGCTCGTCACCGTCTGCCGGCGAGCAGGCTTCACGCCACGGATCGGGTCACTCAGCGACGACATGACCGTCGTACAAGCCTTCGTGGCCGCAGGCATCGGCGTCACCACCCTCCCCGGCCTCGCCCTCGAGGCCCACCGCCACCCCGACATCCACGCCACCAAGATCCCCAACCACACCCGCCAACTCCACGCGGCGACCTACGGCGATCCCCCGGACCCCCCAGCCGTCACCGCCCTACTGAAAGCCCTGAAAGCCGCGGCTGGATAGCCGGCCCCGCTCAAGGGCTGTGTCCCGATCGACAGGACATAGTCCTCCCACCACCCGTCCGTCCCGCCTGATCAGCGGCCCGGGTGAGCCAAGACAACGACTATGTCCTGTCGCTCGGGACACTCCCCGCCAACGGGTCCACCTTCCCGCCTGGGCGGTGGGGAGCAGGAGAGGTACGAGCCGGCGTGGGCGGAGTGCTAGCCATCGAAGGAGCATCTACCCGGAGTACCCCGTAAAGCAGGTGGGCCCAGGTGCTCCCGGTGGGAGGACCTGGGCCCTGGCCGGCCGCCATGCGCCTGCGGGCGGCAGGCCGGACCTGTTCACACAGTTTGCCCTTCCCCCGGGGCCCTAAGCGACCCCAGGGGTGTTTTAACTTCTCAGACCTCGAGGTCGACCGCGCGGGCGGTGTCGGCCTGTACTGCGGTCGCGATCTCGTCCAGGACCGCCGTCGGGATGCTGGAGTCGACGCTCAGTGCGACGAGTGCCTTGCCGCCCTTGCGGTCGCGGCTGACCTGCATGCCGGCGATGTTGATCTCGGACTTGCCGAGGATGCCGCCGACCTGGCCGACGATGCCGGGACGGTCCTCGTAGCTCAGGAACGCGAGGTGCGCCGCCAGCTCGACCTCGAGGTCGAAGCCGTCGATCTCGACCAGCCGCTCGGACTGCTTGACGCCGACCAGCGTGCCGGAGACGGACACCTGGCCACCGTCGGCGAGCGTGCCGCGCAGGGTGATCAGGTTGCGGTGCTCCGGGCTGTCGTGGTCGGTGACGAGCCGGACCTCGAGCCCACGCTCGGCCGCGAGCAGCGGCGCGTTCACGTACGACACGTTGTCCTCGACCACATCGGCGAACACGCCCTTCAGCGCCGCCAGCTCGAGCACCTTCACGTCGTACTGCGTGATCTCACCGCGCACCTCGACATCCAGCTGCTGGGCGACGCCACCGGCCAGAGCGGTAAAGATCCGCCCCAACTTCTCAGTCAGCGCGATCCCCGGCCGGACGTCCTCGGCGATGACCCCGCCCTGGACGTTGACCGCGTCCGGCACGAGCTCACCCGACAGCGCCAGCCGCACGGACTTGGCGACGGCGATACCGGCCTTCTCCTGCGCTTCCTCGGTGGAGGCGCCCAGGTGCGGGGTGGCGACGACGTTCTCGAACTCGAACAACGGCGAGTCGGTGCACGGCTCCTTGGCGAAGACATCCAGCCCGGCCGCGGCCACCCGGCCTTCCTTCAAAGCACTGTAGAGAGCGGCCTCGTCGACGATGCCACCGCGGGCGGCGTTGACGATGATCACCTCGGGCTTGACCTTGTGCAGCTGCTCGTCGCCGATCAGCCCGATCGTCTCGGGCGTCTTCGGCAGGTGCACGGAGATGAAGTCGGACGCGGCCAGCAGCTCGTCCAGCGACGCGAGCCGGACACCCATCTGGGCCGCGCGGCCGGCCTGCACGTACGGGTCGTAGGCGATCACGTTCATGCCGAAGGCGGCCAGCCGCTGGGCGACCAGGACGCCGATCTTGCCCAGGCCGACGATGCCGACGGTCTTCTCGAACAGCTCGACGCCGGAGAACTTCGACCGCTTCCACTCGCCGTTCTTCAGCGACAGGTCGGCGGCCGGCACCCGGCGGGCGGCGGCCAGCAGCAGCGCGACGGCGAGCTCGGCGGCGCTGACGATGTTGGAGGTCGGCGCGTTGACGACCATCACGCCGGCCTGGGTGGCGGCCTTCACGTCGACGTTGTCGAGGCCGACGCCGGCGCGGGCGACCACCTTGAGCTTCTTGGCGGCGGCGAGCGCCTCGGCGTCCACCTTGGTGGCGGACCGGATCAAGATGGCGTCGACGTCGGCGATGGCCGGGATCAGCTCGGCGCGGTCGGCGCCGTTCGCGTGCCGGATCTCGAAGTCGGGGCCGAGTGCCTCGACGGTGGCCGGGGACAGTTCTTCGGCGATCAGGACGACGGGCCGTTGAGCGTCAGTCATGAGAGATGTCTCCTGCAGAAGCGGTTGGGGGCTCGAAGAGTCAGAGCACCGCGCTGTGCCCGCTGAACACGATGCTACCTGGTCCCCGATCCGGCCGCCCGGAGGGTCTCATCTCAGTCGCAGGGCTGCGGAGCCCGTACTGCGACCGCCCGGTCGACCAGCAGCCGGCCCTTCTCGCGGACCAACTGGTACCTGTTGTCGAGCCGGTTGCAGCTCTGGCCGAGCGCTCCGACGCTGTTCGGCGAGAACAGCACGCTGTAGTTCACCCGGGCGTTCACCGTCTCCCCCACCTGGGTCACCTCGATGATCCGGGGACCGAACAGGTACGTCGTCTGGTGGTGCTCGGTGTCTTCCGCCAAGGTGAGGCTCTTGGCGAGTCGCGCCGAGTAGAGCGCCCGTAGGCCCACGAAGTCGTGCCGGTTCGTGGTGGTCATGTAGGTGCCGATCAAGGTCTGTACCTCAGCCGCGAGCGGCGTGTTGGCAACGGTCAGCTCGGGCACGATCGCGGCCGACGGTCCGCGCGAGCGGACGCAGGTCCCACCGGGTTCCGGGGTGATGCCGGGTTGGCCCGTACCGGCGTACTGGCGCAGTTTTGCGAGCGGGACGATGGTGGCCTTGGGCACCGTGTCGCCGGTGATCAGGCCGACCACCCGGCCGGAGCGGTCCAGGGCGGGCCCGCCGAGTTTGGTTGCGTTGAGCACCGAGGTCAGCGGTGCCGGGTCCTTCGCCGAGCCGAGCGACAGGACGCTCAGCAGCCCGTTGGCGATGTAGGCGACGACAGCCCGGTCGGCGCCCCGCGGTGGCTCCTTCGACGCCAGCTGAGCCGTCGGGTTGGGGAGCTGGCCGATCATTCGCAGTACCGCGACGCCGTCCGCGCTGCTGCCGAGCACGTTGGCCCGGCGTACGTCACCGGTCGACGTCACCAGCGCGACGGACATCGGCTGCTTGATCGCCGAGGACGCGGTCAGTACCAGCCCGTTGTCGAGCAGTACGCCGCTGGCGATGCCGGTGCCCTCGCAGGTGGTGGCGAGGATCTTGACCACACTAGGACCGGACTTCCGGAGCACCTCGGCCGTGTCCAGGGTCAGGCTGTCCTCGCGGATCAGCCAGCCGGCGCCCGCGCCCAGGACGAGTACGAAGACGATCAGCGGGACGACGAACCGCGGCCGGAACTTCGGCGGCAACGGCGGCTGGGTGGTCACCTCTGGCAACCGCGGCGGCGTCTCGATCGAGGTCAGCGGAGTCAGCACTCCGGCGGGGATGCGCCGAGGCGGCTTCGGCAGCTCACGCCTGCCGCTGTCCATCCGCTACCCCCTGATCACCCGCTCCGGCCCGTTGCGTCACTGATTGTGCCAAAGAAAAAGCCGACGCCCGGCCACCTGGGCGGCCGGGCGTCGGCGTACAGCCAAAGCGGGTCAGCGAGCGGCGCTGCCCTCGACGTAGTCGTCGTCGTGCGACTTGACCCACGCCATCAGACCGCGCAGCTCCTTGCCGACCGCCTCGATCGGGTGCTCGGCGCTCTTCTTGCGGAACTCGGCGAACTCCGGCGCGCCGGCGTCCTGGTCGGCGATGAAGCGGGCCGCGAAGGTGCCGTCGGTGATGTCGCCGAGGACCTCCTTCATCCGCTGCTTCACCGACGCGTCGATGATCCGCGGGCCGGAGACGTAGTCGCCGTACTCGGCGGTGTCGGAGACCGACCAGCGCTGCTTGGCGATGCCGCCTTCGTAGATCAGGTCGACGATCAGCTTGAGCTCGTGCAGGCACTCGAAGTACGCGACCTCGGGCTGGTAGCCGGCCTCGGTCAGCACCTCGAAGCCGGACTGGATCAGCTGCGAGACGCCACCGCAGAGGACCGCCTGCTCACCGAACAGGTCGGTCTCGGTCTCCTCGGTGAAGGTGGTCTTGATACCGCCGGCGCGGAGGCCGCCGATGCCCTTGGCGTAGGACAGCGCGAGGTCCCAGGCCTTGCCGGACGCGTCCTGCTCGACGGCGACGAGCACCGGTACGCCGCGCCCCTCGGAGAACTCACGACGGACCAGGTGGCCGGGGCCCTTCGGCGCGACCATGAAGACGTCGACGCCGGCCGGGGGCTTGATGTAGCCGAACCGGATGTTGAAGCCGTGCCCGAAGACCAGCGCGTCGCCGTCGACCAGGTTCGGCTCGATGGCCTCCTTGTACAGCGACCGCTGCGCCGGGTCCGGGGCGAGCACGACGATCACGTCGGCCTCCTCGCACGCCTCGAACGGGGTGAGCACCCGCAGGCCCTGGGCCTCGGCCTTGGCGCGGCTCTTCGAGCCCTCCGGCAGGCCGACCCGGACGTCGACGCCGGAGTCGCGCAGCGACAGCGCGTGGGCGTGGCCCTGGCTGCCGAAGCCGAGCACGGCCACGTTGCGGCCCTGGATCACCGACAGGTCGGCGTTGTCGTCATAGAACATTTCTGCTGCCACTTGGAGCTCGTCTCCTTGATTTCTTTTGATGAGGGTGTTGGCTCAGGCCTGTCGGGCGGGAGCGGGACGGTGACCCGGCGGCGGGTGCGGCACCGGGTGGGTCGGGTTGGCCGAGGCCGCCGGGGCGGCGCTGCTCGTCGTACCGGCCGGGCGGGCCTGCAGCGTCGGGGATCCGGACGCCACGTGTGGTGGCGGCACCGGGACCGGGCGCAGCGTGCGGTCGGAGATGGAGCGGCTGCCCCGGCCGATCGCGACCATGCCGGACTGGACCAGCTCACGGACGCCGAAGGGTTCCAGCACCCGGAGCATGGCTTCGAGCTTCTCGGGGTTACCGGTGGCCTCGATGGTGATCGCGTCCGGAGCGACGTCCACCACTTTCGCACGGAACAGCTGGACGGTCTCCAGCACCTGCCCGCGGCTGAGGGTGTCCGCCTTGACCTTCACCAGCAGCAGTTCACGCTGCACGGTGGCGGTCGGCTCGAGTTCGACGATCTTGATCACGTTGATCAGCTTGTTCAGCTGCTTGGTGATCTGCTCCAAAGGCTGCTCGTCCACGCTGACCGCGATGGTCATCCGGGAAACCTCTGGGTGCTCGGTCGGGCCAACCGCGAGTGAGTCGATGTTGAATCCGCGGCGCGAGATCAGCGCGGCGACGCGGGCGAGAACACCGTGCTTGTTCTCCACCAGGATCGACAAGGTGTGCTTGGACATTTACAGCTCCTCCCCGTCCCACTGCGGGGCCAGGTCGCGGGCGAACTGGATGTCGTCGTTGCTGCTGCCGGCCGCGACCATCGGCCAGACCATCGCGTCGCGGTGCACGACGAAGTCGACGACGACCGGCTGGTCGGTGACCGACATCGCCTTGTCGATGGTGGCGTCGACCGACTCCTTGTCGGAGCAGCGCAGCCCGACGCCGCCCATCGCCTCGGCCAGCTTGGCGAAGTCCGGGATCCGGGCCGAGTGCAGGTCGGTGTTGGAGTAGCGCTTGTCGTAGAACAGCGTCTGCCACTGCCGGACCATGCCCAGCGACTGGTTGTTGATCACCGCGACCTTGATCGGGATCCCCTCCAGCGCGCAGGTGACGAGCTCCTGGTTCGTCATCTGGAAGCAGCCGTCGCCGTCGATCGCCCAGACGGTCTTGTCCGGCCGGGCCACCTTGGCGCCCATCGCGGCGGGCACGGAGTACCCCATGGTGCCGAGACCACCCGAGTTCAGCCAGTGCATCGGCTTCTCGAACGGCAGGTAGTGCGCGGCCCACATCTGGTGCTGGCCGACGCCGCTGGTGTAGATCGCGTCCGGTCCGGCGATCTGGCCGATCCGCTGGATCACGTACTGCGGTGACAGGCTGCCGTCCTCCGGCTCGTCGAAACCGACCGGGTACTTCGCCCGGACCGCCTCGAGCTGCGCGCGCCAGGTCGAGTAGTCGGGGGTCTTGCCGTTGCTCGCGATCTCGCTGTTCAGCGCCGCGATCAGATCGACGACGACCTCCTTGCAGTCACCCACGATCGGTACGTCGGCGTGCCGGTTCTTGCCGATCTCGGCCGGGTCGATGTCCGCGTGGATCACCTTGGCCTCGGGCGCGAACGAGCTGAGCTTGCCGGTCACCCGGTCATCGAAGCGGGCGCCCAGACAGATCAGCAGATCGGACCGCTGCAGCGCGCCGACGGCGGAGACCGAACCGTGCATGCCGGGCATGCCGAAGTGCAGCTCATGCGTGTCGGGCAGCGCGCCCCGGGCCATCAGCGTGGTGACGACGGGGATGCCGTGCTGCTCGGCCAGTTCCTTCAGCTCGGCGTGTGCCTTGGCACGGATCACGCCTCCGCCGACGTACAGGACCGGCTTCTCGGCGGCGGCGATCAGACGGGCGGCCTCGCGCACCTGCTTGGGGTGTGGGCGGGTCACCGGGCGGTAGCCGGGCAGGGAGAGCTCGGTCGGCCAGCGGAAGTCGACCATCGCCTGCATGGCGTCCTTGGTCACGTCGACCAGGACCGGGCCGGGACGGCCGGTGCTCGCGATGTGGAAGGCCTCGGCGATCGTACTGGCGATCTCGTTCGGGTCGTTGACCAGGAAGTTGTGCTTGGTGATCGGCATCGTGATGCCGCGGATGTCCGCCTCCTGGAAGGCGTCCGTGCCGATCGCGGCGCTGGCCACCTGGCCGGTGATCGCGACCATCGGCACCGAGTCCATGTACGCGTCGGCGATCGGGGTCACCAGGTTGGTCGCGCCCGGACCCGAGGTCGCCATGCAGACGCCGGTCTTGCCGGTCGCCGAGGCGTAGCCCTGGGCCGCGTGGCCGGCGCCCTGCTCGTGACGTACCAGGATGTGGCGGATCTGGGTCGAGTCGAGCATCGGGTCGTACGCCGGGAGGATCGCGCCACCCGGGATGCCGAAGACGGTGTCCACACCGGCATGTTCCAGTGCGCGGATCAGAGCCTGTGCCCCGGTCAGCTGCTCACTCATGGTGCCTTCCCTTGGTCGTCACTGCTGCTTTGCTACTGCCAGACAAAAGAAAACGCCCCCTCCGCCGGGTGGGCTGAAGGGGGCGCGCTCGACTCGAAGGTCGCGTCAGTCGGCGCGCCGCACAAGTACGAGAAGAATCGATCGCATGCAGTCACCTTCGCCGACTCCTCTCGATCCGGTCAAGCCTGGCACTCATCCATCTCAATGGATGAGATGCGTGTCTTACGTTTAAGCCAGTTTAGGAGATGCAGACAGCCCCCTGGGAGGCGGAGGTGACCAGACGCCGGTACTTCCCGAGCACGCCCCTGGTGATCGCGGGCTCTTTCGGGGTCCAGCCCTGGCGGCGTTTCTCGAGTTCTTCGGGCTCGACGTGCAGGTCGAGGGTCCGGTTCTTGACGTCCAGGGTGATCCGGTCGCCGTCGCGGACGAACGCGATCGGGCCGCCGTCGACCGCCTCGGGCGCGACGTGGCCGACGCAGAGCCCCGTCGTACCGCCGGAGAACCGTCCGTCGGTCAGCAGGAGCACGTCCTTGCCGAGACCGGCCCCCTTGATGGCGCCGGTGACGGCGAGCATCTCGCGCATCCCCGGGCCGCCCTTCGGGCCCTCGTAGCGGATCACCACGACGTCGCCGGCCTTGAGCGTGCCGTCTTCCACCGCGTCCATCGCGCCGCGCTCGCCGTCGAACACGCGCGCAGTGCCTTCGAAGACGTCCTCGTCGAAGCCGGCGCTCTTCACCACGGCGCCGTCCGGGGCCAGGCTGCCCTTGAGGATGGTGATCCCGCCGGTGCCGTGGATCGGCTTGTCCAGCGCGCGGATGATCGTGCCGTCGACGTCCGGCGGGGCGATGTCGGCGAGGTTCTCGGCCATCGTCTTGCCGGTCACGGTCAGGCAGTCGCCGTGCAGCAGGCCGGCGTCGAGCAGCGCGCGCATGACGACCGGGATGCCGCCGACGCGGTCGACGTCGGTCATCACGTAGCGGCCGAACGGCTTGAGGTCACCCAGGTGCGGGACCTTGTCGCCGACCCGGTTGAAGTCGTCGAGGGTGAGGTCGACCTCGGCCTCGCGGGCGATCGCGAGCAGGTGAAGGACGGCGTTGGTCGAACCGCCGAGCGCCATCACGACGGCGATCGCGTTCTCGAACGCCTCCTTGGTGAGGATCTGTCGTGCGGTGATCCCCTTGCTGAGCAGATTGACGACAGCCTCGCCAGACCGGCGGGCGAAGCCGTCCCTGCGTCGGTCCACGGCGGGCGGCGCCGCCGAGCCGGGCAGCGACATGCCGAGTGCCTCGGACGCGGAGGCCATCGTGTTGGCGGTGTACATGCCACCGCAGGCGCCCTCGCCCGGGCAGATCGCGCGCTCGACAGCGTCGACCTCGTCTCTCGTGATCAGACCACGCACACACGCGCCGACCGCCTCGAAGGCGTCGATGATCGTGACGTCCTTGTCGCCGAGCTTGCCGGGCATGATCGATCCGGCGTACAGGAAGACTGACGCCAGATCGAGCCGGGCGGCCGCCATCAGCATGCCCGGCAGCGACTTGTCACAGCCTGCCAGCAGTACCGATCCGTCCAGCCGCTCGGCCTCCATCACCGTCTCGACCGAGTCGGCGATGATCTCGCGGCTGACCAGCGAATAGTGCATGCCGACATGGCCCATCGAGATCCCGTCGGACACGCTGATCGTGCCGAACTCGAGCGGATACCCCTGAGCTGCGTGCACGCCGTCCTTGACCGCCTTGGCGAGCCGGTCGAGCGACAGGTTGCAGGGGGTGATCTCGTTCCAGCTCGAGGCGACGCCGATCTGCGGCTTGACCCAGTCGTCGTCACCCATCCCAACAGCCCGCAACATCCCCCGCGAGGCCGTCGCCTCCAGCCCATCGGTGACCGTACGACTCCGCGGCTTGATATCAGGCGTGTTCGACATACCGCTCACTGTAAGAGCGAACCCCGAACAAGACTCCCGACCCCCTCCCCAGTACTACCCCATCTGCTTGGCCACCGCCGTCGCGAAGCCGGCCACGCCTCCGGCCTACGCCCAGCGCACTCCGGTGTACGACAGCGCCGGGTTTGCGGCTTGGCGTAAAGCCCACATTCCGTAGTAAATGAATTACCAAGGGTTGCGAAGGTTGGTAGCTATGTTACACAGTGGCAGCTGTCCACTACCGACCGTGAAGGAGTTTCCATGCTTTCCAAGCTAGCTCCGGTGCTTCTGCTGACCAGCACCTTGCTGTCCCCCGGCGCCGTAACAGCTGCGGCCGCACCTGCCGCCGACACCCGTACTGCGATCGTCGACGCCGCCAACGGTGAGCTCGGGCAGGGCGAGACACCGCCCGGCAGCAACTGCACCCCGTACGGTCCATGCGAGGCCTGGTGCGCGCACTTCGCCACCTGGACCTGGCGGCAGGCCGGCATCAACATCCCCAACTACGGCTTCACCGGCGACATCTACACGTGGGGCCAAGGCAAAGGCCGGGCCCACTCCACCAACACCGGCATGCAGCCCGGCGACATCGTGCTCTACGGCACCGGCCCGCAGAACACCGACACCAGCGTGCACACCGGCGTAGTAGTTGCGGTCGGCAACGGCAAGATCACCACCGTCGAAGGCAACGCCAGCAACGCGGTCCGAAAGTTCGGCCCCTTCGACCCGACCCACGCCAAAGCAGCCGGCCGCCCCGGCAACATCTATGGCTGGGTAGCCGCGCAGTAATCCACCGGCAGCCATCCAACGTGCCTGGATGGCCGCCCGAACACTCAGCCGCCGGCGACGCTGGGGAGGATGAGGAGTTCGTCGCCTTCTGACAGTAAGGTGTCGAGGGCGTTGAGGTCGCGGATGTTGTCGTTGCCGAGGAAGACGTTGACGTGACGGCGTAGAGCGCCTTGGTCGTCGGTCAGGCGGCGGCGTAGAGCGGGATGCTCGGCCTCCAGCGCAGCGAAGACCGAGGCGACGGTCGGCTCGCCGGAGACGTCGACCTCCACCCGTTCCGCTCCCCCGGCGAACGGTCTCAGCACCGTCGGGAGTTTGACCGCGACGGACATCAGCCCACCACCGCCGCGCGCACGGTCAGTACGTCGGGGAGATGCCGCGCCACCTCGATCCACGAGTCCCCCGCATCGGCACTCGCGTAGACGCAGCCGTCGCGCGTACCGACGTAAACCCCGGCCGGGTCCGCCTGATCGACGCACAGTGCGTCTCGTAGTACGGGTGCATAGGACGGGACGTCAGGCAGACCGTTCGTGAGCGCCTCCCACGTCGAGCCGGCATCGCGGGAGCGATAGACCCGGCATTTCGCATCCGTCGGGATCCGGTTGCCGTCGGCAATCAACGGGAAGACGTAGACGGTCGACGGCTCGTGCGGATGCACCACGATCGGGAAGCCGAAGTCCGACGGCAGCCCGTCCGCGATCGACTTCCAGATCGCGCCACCGTCGTCGGAGCGATAGACCCCGTGATGGTTCTGGGCGAACAACCGCTCCGGTACGTCGGGATGCCCCGCAAGCTTGTGCACACACTGACCGAACTCCGGATCCGGGTCAGGCATGAAGTACGCCTTGATCCCGTGATTCGCCGGCTCCCACGACTCGCCGCCGTCCGCGGTCTGGTAGACCCCACCCGTCGACATCGCGACGCTCATCCGTTGTGGATCGGTCGGATGCGGCAGCACGGTATGAATCGCCTGACCGCCGAACCCGGCGCCCCAGTCCTTGCGATGCGGGTGATCCCAGAGCCCGCGCACCAGCTCGAACCGGACGCCGCCGTCGGTCGACCTCCACAACGAGGACGGTTGCGCACCGGCGTACACGACTCCCGGTTGGTCCCCCGGCGCCAGCTGGATCTGCCAGACGCGCTCGAGCGACGCGTCCTCGCCCGCCGGGAACCCGATCGACCCCTCCGGTGGCTCGTCCCACGTCCGGCCGAGGTCGTCGGAGTGGAAGACGGCCGGTCCCCAGTGCTCGCTGGTGCCGCCCGCGAAGAGCCGCGGCCGATCGCCGCGTGTGTCGATGCCGACCGAGTAGATCCCTTGCATCTCGAACATCGGCCCGTCGAGCGTCCACTCGCGGCGCTCGGTGTCGCTGCGGCCGATCCACAGGCCCTTCTTGGTACCGATCAGCAGTACGGTCTCGGACATCGTCGTCCATCTCCATCGGTCTGCGCGGCGGCCCGCGCGGTCGGTCAGCGCAGCGGTGGCAGCCGCGCAACGGTTCAGGTCAGCGCGGCGGCCCCGCGACGACGTTGATCAGCGGTACGCCGGTGACGTACCGCTCGAGTTGAGCGCGTACGAGCCGGGCGACGCGTGGCGCGAAGGCCGTCGAAGCGCCTCCACGATGCGGGTTGATCAGGATGTTCGGCGCCGACCAGAGCGGGTGTCCGGCGGGCAACGGCTCGGGATCGGTCACGTCGACGGCGGCACTGATCCGCTCGGTGGCCAGCTCGGCGAGCAACGCGTCCGTGTCGACCACGACGCCGCGAGCGACGTTGACCAGCAGAGCACCGTCCTTGAGCTGCGCGAGGAACTTGGCGTCGACCATCCCACGCGTCTCGTCGGTCGCCGGCGTCAGCAGCACCACGACATCCGCACGCGGCAGCAGCTCGGGCAGATCCGTGATCGGGTGGACCCCCTCGCGGCCCCGTCGCGCGACCCGGATGATGTCGCACTCGAACCCGTCCAGCCGCCGCTCCAGCGCCTCTCCGATCGAGCCGTACCCGAGGATCAGCACCGTCCGATCGGCGAGCGAGTCGTCCAGCTCCTGATACGACGACGGCCACTCGCCGTGCTCCTGGTTCCTCACCGCCCGCGCCAACCGCCGGTACGACGCCAGGATCAGCCCGACGGCCAGCTCAGCCGTCGACGCGTCGTGCACACCCCGCGCGTTGCACAAGGTGACGCCGTCGCGCAGATGCGGCAGCAGGTTCTCGAATCCCGCCGTCTGGGTCTGGATGACCTTCAGCGCAGGCATCGCGGCGACGACCTCGATCACCTCGGACGAGCCCATATAGCTCGGCACGTAGAACTCGACAGCATCCAGCGCCGGCAGCTCGCCACCGGCGTAGTACTGCGTTTCGACGCCCGCAGGCAGCCCTCCGAGGAACCCGTCCGGGTCCTCCCACGGCAGCAACGCCTTCACCAATTCACCCATGCCCGGCAACCTACTCGCTCCCTCCGACAAGCCGAACCGGCTCGTCCTCCGCCCGCAACGTCGGAGCCGATGCCCGAGTCTCGACATCCCGCTCCCGCACTCCTCCTAGTAGACAGGACCACTGCGCTGAGTGGTCCCAAAGTGCACTCTCGGTGTACCGCGGGTGCACTGAGAATTCCGTGCCGAGGACGTTTTGGAGTCGTACTCTGAACAGGTGCCTACGACATCGGATCTGGCCTCGACTCTCGATCACGATCAGGCCGTAGGGCGGCTGCGGTCGTCCTACCAGCGCATCCCGGCGGGAGCTCCGGTCCGCCTCGCGAAGCGCAGCTCCAACCTGTTCAGGCCCAGAACGACGCTGGAGACCCCTGGCCTCGACGTCTCCGGGCTGACCGGGGTGATCTCGGTCGATCCGGCCGGCCGCACCGCCGACGTCCAGGGCATGTGCACCTACGAGGACCTCGTCGCCGCGACCCTCCCCCACGGCCTGGTGCCGATGGTGGTCCCCCAGTTGCGCACGATCACGCTCGGTGGCGCCGTGACCGGTCTCGGCATCGAGTCCTCGTCGTACCGGGCCGGTCTCCCGCACGAGTCGGTGCTCGAGATGGACATCCTCACCGGCGCCGGTGAGATCGTCACCGCGCGCCCGGACGGCGAGCACGCCGACCTGTTCCGCACCTTCCCCAACTCCTACGGCTCCCTCGGCTATGCGACCCGCCTGCGGATCGAGCTCGACCGCATCTCGCCGTACGTCGCCCTGCGGCACGTGCGGCTCGGCCTGGACGAGCTCGGCCCGGCCATCGAGTCGATCGTTGCCGACGGCACGTATGCGGGCCAGCCGGTGGACTTCGTCGACGGCGTCGCGTTCAGCCCCGACGAGGCGTACCTGACACTGGGGCGAAACAGCGACACCGCCGTACAGGTGAGTGACTACACCGGCCAGCAGATCTTCTACCGGTCGATCCAGCAACGGTCGACCGATGCGCTGACCGCGCACGACTACCTGTGGCGCTGGGACACCGACTGGTTCTGGTGCTCGGCGGCGTTCGGCGCGCAGAACCCTTATATCCGGCGGATCTGGCCGCGCCGGCTGCGGCGCAGCGACGTCTACCACAAGATCATCGGCCTGGAGAACCGCCACCAAGTTGCCGCCCGCATCAATCGCCGGCGCGGCAACCCGGATCGCGAGCGGGTCGTCCAGGACGTCGAGATCCCGGCGTCGCGGCTGGCCGGCTTCCTGCGCTGGTTCGACGCCGAGGTGGGGATGCGACCGGTCTGGCTGTGCCCGCTGCGACTGCGCGGCTCGTCGTCCTGGCCGCTGTATCCGCTCGAGCCTGCGGAGACCTACGTCAACGTGGGCTTCTGGGGCACCGTCGCGATCGCCCCGGGCGCCGCTGACGGCGACGTGAACCGGCGGATCGAGGCGGCCGTCGCCGAGTTCGACGGCCACAAGTCCTTGTACTCCGACGCGTACTACGACCGGGAGACCTTCGACCGGCTCTACAACGTACCGGCCCTCACGCTGGTGAAAGAACGCTACGACCCCGACGCCCGGCTCACCGGGCTCTACGAGAAGGCGGTGACGCGCCGATGACGGCAACGATCCCGACGCAGGTTTCGATCGCAGGAGCGCTCACGGCGGTGGCACCGGACGGACTCCCGTTCCGCTTCACCGCGTACGACGGCAGCGCGACCGGCCCCGAGGACTCCCCGATCCACATGCACCTGGCCACCGAGCGCGGCCTGTCGTATGTGCTGACGGCTCCCGGTGACCTCGGACTCGTTCGCGCCTACGTACAAGGCGATCTGGAGATCGAGGGCATCCATCCGGGCAATCCGTACGACCTGATGAAGATGATGCTCAACCAGGTCCACTTCGAGCGCCCGACCCCGTCGGAGGCGCTGCGCATCGTCCGCGGCCTCGGCTGGAGCCACCTCAAGCCGCCGCCCCCACCGCCACAGGAGCACCTGCCCAAGTGGCGCCGCACCTTCGAGGGCCTCCGCCACTCGAAGAGCCGCGACAAGGCCGCGATCCATCACCACTACGACGTCTCGAACACCTTCTACGAGTACATCCTCGGCCCCTCGATGACGTACACCTGCGCCGTCTACCCCACCGCCGACGCCACCCTGGAAGAAGCCCAGTTCGAAAAGTACGACCTGGTAGCCCGCAAGCTGGACCTCAAACCCGGCCAACGCCTCCTGGACGTAGGCTGCGGCTGGGGCGGCATGGTCCGCCACGCCGCCCGCGAGTACGGCGTGAAGACCCTAGGCGTAACCCTCTCCGCCGCCCAAGCCGAGTGGGCCCAAGCCGCCATCAAGCGCGAAGGCCTCGAGGACCTGGCCGAAGTCCGCTTCTCCGACTACCGAGACGTCACCGAAACCAACTTCGACGCCATCTCCTCAATCGGCCTCACCGAACACATAGGCGTCCGCAACTACCCGTCGTACTTCGGCTTCTTGCTAGACCACCTAAAGCCCGGCGGCCGCCTCCTGAACCACTCCATCACCCGCCCAGACAACCGCTTCCGCCCCACCGGCGCCTTCATAGACCGATACATCTTCCCCGACGGCGAGTTGATCGGCTCCGGCCGCATCATCGCCGACGCCCAAGACGCCGGCTTCGAAGTCCGCCACGAAGAAAACCTCCGAGAGCATTACGCCCTAACCCTCAACGCCTGGTCCAACAACCTGGTAGCTCACTGGGACGAAGCCGTAGCCGAAGTCGGCTACCCCACCGCCAAAGTCTGGGGCCTCTACCTAGCCGCCTGCCAAGTCGGCTTCGAACGCAACAACACCCAACTCCACCAAGTCCTAGCCGTAAAACTAGACGACCAAGCCAACGCCCACTTCCCCTTACGCCCCACCTGGGGAAGCTGACCGTACACAGCACGTCCCCGGCAGATCTGTCTCCGGCCGGGGACGTGCTGTGTCGGATATCTGAAAATCAGGGCCCGCTTACCAGATTTCCGCGAGGTCACCTTCGTGTTTTTCAGATATCGCAGCTTCTTCGACTTCGATGGCGCCGCTGCCGGCCAGATCCGCGAGTCTTTCGTGCAGCTGACCGTAGTTCTTGGATGCCGGAACATCGATAGCCCACAGCAAACCCGAGGAGTCGGTCTCCCAGCTGCACTCGAGTTCGTTCAGCACGGCTGTCAGCGAGGTTCGGCCGATAGCATCCTTGACGATTGCTCTGACCGTGGAATTCCCAGACTTCTCAACGACCCGGTCGAAGACCAGCTCACGCGCCTCGTTGTCCGGCCGCACAAGGATGAGGTCACCGAAGGCGATGCCCCGCACGTAGAACGGAGTGTTTCTCACGTAGACCTCCATCCTGGTGCCGGATTTCTCGGTCCACAAACGCTCGTTGGTTCCCGGCGCCCACCGCTCGGTGTCCGCAGGAATGTCGAACGAGACTTTGTACAGCCGCGGCGATCCTGACACCTCCCCCGCAGCTGAGCTGTCCGAGGAAATCGCGGAGTTCATCGTTTCAGTCCAAGCGGAAGCGGAGGGACTGCGCGGCTCTGGTCGGGATTGGGTCGTTCCAGTGTTCTAGGTAGTTATCGGTGGTGGAGAGGGAGCGGGTTTCCAGTTTGTCTACGTAGACGGTGCCGTGGAGGTGGTCGGTTTCGTGTTGGACGATGCGGGCTTGCCAACCTTCGAAGGGCTTGTGGCGGAGGGTGCCGTCGGGGTCTGTGTAGGTGGCGGTTACGGCGTACGGGCGGTTTACTACGCCGGTGTAGCCGGGCATGCTGAGGCAGCCTTCGTAGAAGCCTCGGCGTTTGTGGCCGTGGGGCTGGTACGACGGGTTGATGGTGGCGAAGAACTCCAAGGGGTAGCGGTGGCGGGCTTCGGCTACCTCTTCGGAGACGGTGGCGGGGTCTTCGAGTACTGCGATGCGGACCGGTACGCCGATCTGCGGGGCAGCCAGGCCCACGCCGGGTGCTGCCAGCATGGTGCGGCGCATCAGGGCGATGAACTCGGTCAGCACCTTGTCGTCGACCTGGCCGTCGAAGGGCTCGGCGGCCTGGCGTAGTACGGGATCCCCCAGAGACACGATCGGGGCAACACCGTCGCGGTGCTGCTCCACCAGCTTCGTGATCTGATCCTTGATGTCGTTCATAGGCGGGCGGCCAACTCCTGAGGCTGTCTGGGTAGCTGCGGCGAGCGGCAGGGCCGCGGTACCGGCGAGCAACGTACGCCTGGTGATACTCACATAGCCCTCCGCTGTCGATTCGCTCGGACATCTATTGGATCAGATCCCGGCTCGGCGGTGTATTTCAGTCCAGAAGGGCTCTCGCCCTGGTTCTCGCGATGTGGCGGGTGCGTTTGGCGCGGGCGTGAGCAGCTAGTTCCAGGAGCGAAGTTGGGTCGGTGAGGGATTCCGCAAGGCGACGTTGGAGCCAGTTCGTGTAGTTGTCGAGGTCCTGAGCGAGGGTGGCGCAGGACGGCGGGGTGCGGAGGAGTCCGTACTCCGTACTGCGCTGGCTCGCGTACGCGCGTTCTGAGGAGGCCAACGTCGCCAGCCAGGTGGGGTGATCAGCCGTCGGGGTGAGGGAGAGCATGTGGACTACGAGGGCCGTGGCCAAGGTGCGGTCGGGCTCGGCGGTGGCGGCTTGGAGGAGGGTTGCGTGGTTTGCGGTGTCCTCGGCGGCAGTTCGGTAGAGCTGCCAGCGGCCGACGTCCGTGGTGAGGTCCGGGGTCAGGCCCGTTGCAGTGAGCAACGTGGTTCTCAGGGAATCCAGGTCGGGCACGGTAGGAGTCTACGAGGGGGCGTGCATAACGTCCTGGAGTTTGTGGCGTTGGAGTGGTCGATACCTTGGGGGCCTGGGGATGGGTTAGGGATGGGTGGTGGGCATGGGTAAGGGTCGCTGGGGTTTGGTGGCGGTTCTGGTGGCTGGGGTGGTTGCTGGGTGTGGTGATGGGGGTGGGGATGCGCGGCCGTCGTTGTCTACTGCCTCGCCTAATGGGCCTACCGGGACGGCGACTGGGAAGGCCGTGACGCTGGCGGTGGCTGGGGTGGTGGCTACTGGGGTGGAGGTGCCTTGGGGGTTGGCGTTCTTGCCGGACAGCAGTGCGTTGGTGACTGAGCGGGATTCGGGGCGGATCAAGCGGGTCACGGGGGCGGGGATCGTGACTGAGGTCGGGACGGTCGCGGGGGTTGATGCGTCGTCCGAGGGTGGGTTGCTGGGGATTGCGGTGGATCCGGGGTATCCGAAGCGGCCTTACATCTACGTGTACTACTCCAGCGGGGATGACAATCGGATCGCTCGGCTGACGTACAGCAACGGTGGGATCAGTGAGCCGACGGTGATTCTGGAGGGGATTCCGCAGGCAGCGATCCACAACGGTGGGCGGTTGCGGTTCGGGCCGGACGGGTTCCTGTACGCCGGTACGGGCGACGGCGCGGATCGGCCGAACTCGCAGGACGATGACTCGCTCGGCGGCAAGATTCTCCGGATCACGACCGACGGGAAAGCTGCGCCGGGGAATCCGGATGGCAGGTTGTGGATCTCCAAGGGGCATCGCAATGTGCAGGGGCTCGCGTTTGGTGGATCGCAGTTGTACGCCGCCGAGTTCGGCCAGGACACCTGGGACGAACTGAACGCGATCACGCCCGGCGCCAACTACGGCTGGCCGGCCGCCGAAGGCGTCAGCAACCTGGACGGGATGGTCGATCCGATCGCCCAGTGGCCGACGAAGGACGCCTCCCCCAGCGGGATCGCCTTCGCCCAGGGCCACATCTTCATGGCGAGCCTCCGGGGTGAGCGCCTCTGGGCGATCCCCGTTGCCGACGGCAAGCGCACGGGCGACCCGGTCGCGTTCTTCACCGGCAAGTACGGCCGCCTGCGCACAGTCGAAGCAGCCCGCGACGGCTCCCTCTGGCTCACCACCTCCAACACCGATGGCCGCGGGGATGCCAAGCCGGGTGACGATCGGATCCTGCGGGTGACGGTCACCCAGTGAGCAGAACGTTTCCGATTGGGCGGACCTGGTACTAGTGGAGGCTCCGGCTAGAGAAGGGAACGGGTGTGCGGGTTCTGGCTCACGACACGGTGATCATCTCGACGGCGACGTATGTGGAGGCACAGGAGACTGTGCGTACTTTGCGCGCCTCGGGCATGGAGCGTGACAGTCTGGCAGTCGTGGGGGCCGGGCTGGTGCTGGCCGAGAGACCCGGTGGCCCGTCGACCGCGGCGCTGACCGCGCGGAGTTCCACGGCCGGGCTCGGGATCGGGTTGCTGGCGGCAGTGTTCGTGACGCTGGTCGCCGACACGAGCCTGACCGGCCTCGTCGTGGTCCTATGGGGTGCCGTGTACGGCGTGATCGTGGGCGCGCTGGCCGGTTTGTTCCGTGGGCTGTTCAGGAACCGTCCGGATGCCGACGCAACCGAGATCGTGCCGGTGCGCTACGAGGTGCGCTGCGCCGCAGCGGACGCTTCGGTGGCGAGAAGGTTGATCGGCATCGACCAGCCGACGCCCACCCGCAAGGCGGCTTGAGCCACCCAGCTATGGGCTGAGGTCCGGCACGATGTGCCGGACCTCAACGCAGAGCTTCAGATGCCGAGCGTGGCGTTCAGGAGTTCGCGGACCTTGGCCGCGTCGGCCTGGCCGCGCATGTCCTTCATGACTGCGCCGATCAGGGCCCCGGCGGCTGCGGGCTTGCCGGAGTTGACCTTCTCGACGACGTCGGGGTTGGCCGCGATGGCCCGGTCGATGGCTTCCTGCAGCGCCGAGTCGTCCGAGACCAGGGCGAGGCCACGGGCCGCGATGATCTCGGTGACGGTGCCTTCGGACTTGACCAGGCCGTCGAAGACCTCACGGGCCAGCTTGTCGTTCAGAGCGCCGGCCTCGACCAACCTCTGTACTTCGGCGATCTCAGCCGGCCCGACACCGAGCGCATCCACGTCCTTGCCGGCCTCGTTGGCAGCACGGGCCAGCTCGCCCAGCCACCACTTCTTCGCGGCAGCAGGAGCGACGCCCAGCGCGACGGTCTGCTCGATCAGCGTCTGCACGCCACCGTTGACGACGTCGCGCATCTCCAGATCCGTGAAGCCCCACTCGGTCTGCAGCCGCAGCCGCTTGACCGGCGGCGCCTCGGGCAGCGTCGCCCGGATCTCCTCGACCCACTCGCGGGCCGGAGCGACCGGCACCAGGTCGGGCTCGGGGAAGTACCGGTAGTCGTCGGCATCCGACTTCTCCCGGCCCGAGGTGGTGACGCCGGTGTCCTCGTGCCAGTGCCGGGTCTCCTGGAGAATCTTGCCCCCGGCAACCAGTACGGCGGCCTGCCGGGTGATCTCGTAGGTGATCGCGCGCTCGACCGAGCGGAACGAGTTCACGTTCTTGGTCTCGGTCCGGGTCCCCAGCTGCGACGACCCCGACGGCTTCAGCGACACGTTGGCGTCACACCGCAGCGACCCCTGGTCCATCCGTACGTCGGAGACGTCCAGCGCCAGCAGCAGATCGCGCAGCATGCTCACGTACGCCCGAGCCACCGCGGCCGCCTTGGCCGGCGGGACCTCGATCGTCTTGGTGACGATCTCGATCAGCGGGATGCCGGCCCGGTTGTAGTCGACCAGCGAGTGCGACGCGCCGTGGATGCGGCCGGTCGCGCCACCCACGTGGGTGGACTTGCCGGTGTCCTCCTCCATGTGCGCGCGCTCGATCTCGATCCGGTAAGTCTCCCCGTCGACGACGACCTCGGTCCACCCGTTGAAGGCGATCGGCTCGTCGTACTGCGAGGTCTGGAAGTTCTTCGGCATGTCCGGGTAGAAGTAGTTCTTCCGGGCGAACCGGCACCACTCGGCGATCTCGCAGTTCAGCGCGAGGCCGATCTTGATCGCGGACTCGACCGCCCGCGCGTTCACCACCGGCAGCGCGCCCGGCAGGCCGAGGCAGACCGGGCAGGTCTGCGTGTTCGGCGGGACGCCGAACTCCGTCGGGCAACCACAGAACATCTTCGACAAGGTGTTCAGCTCGACGTGGACCTCCAGGCCCATCACCGGGTCGAACTGCGCCAAAGCGTCATCGATGGACAGCACGTCAGCAACCACAGTCATCGGGTGACCTCCAGCTCCGGAGCCTTCGACATCAGCACGCCACCCCACTGATCGGCGTACGCCGACTCGAGCGCCGCACCGACCAGGTAACACAGGTCGTCGCGCATCACCGGCGCCATCACGTGGAAGCCGACCGGCAGGCCGTCCTCGTCCGCGAGGCCGACCGGGAACGACGCGGCCGCGTTGCCGGCCAGGTTCGACGGGATCGTGCAGAGGTCGTTCTTGTACATGGCGATCGGGTCGTTCACCCGGTCGCCGATCGCGAACGCGGTGGTCGGCGTCGAGGGCGACACCAGCACGTCGACGTGCTCGTAGGCCGCCGCGAAGTCGCGGGCGATCAGCGTCCGCACCTTCTGCGCCTGGCCGTAGTACGCGTCGTAGTAACCGCTGGACAGCGCGTGGGTGCCGAGCATGATCCGGCGCTTGACCTCGGGACCGAAACCGGCTTCGCGGGTCAGGCTCATCACCTTCTCGGCATCGTTCTCGCCGTCGTCGCCGACCCGCAGGCCGAACCGCATCGCGTCGAACTTGGCCAGGTTGGACGAGGCCTCGCTCGGCAGGATCAGGTAGTACGCCGGCAGCGCGTACTGGAAGTGCGGGCAGGACACCTCGACCACCTCGGCGCCGAGCTTGGTGAGCAGCTCGACCGCCTCGTGGAAGCGGGCCTCGACGCCCGGCTGGTACCCCTCGCCGCCGAGCTCCTTGACCACGCCGATCCGCAGCCCGGTCACGTCACCGCGACGAGCGGCGTCGACCACGGCCGGTACCGGCTGGTTGATCGAGGTGGAGTCCATCGGGTCGTACCCGGCGATCACCTCGTGCAGCAGCGCCGCGTCGAGCGTCGTCCGCGCACACGGGCCAGGCGTGTCGAGGCTGGACGCCAGCGCGATCAGCCCGTACCGCGAGGTGCCGCCGTACGTCGGCTTCACGCCGACCGTGCCGGTGAAGGCAGCGGGCTGCCGGATCGAACCACCGGTGTCGGTGCCGATCGCGAGCGGAGCCTGGTACGCCGAAATCGCCGCCGACGAGCCACCACCCGAACCACCCGGGATCCGGTTGAGGTCCCAGGGGTTGTGGGTCGTCCCGTACGCCGAGTTCTCCGTCGAGGAGCCCATGGCGAACTCGTCCATGTTGGTCTTGCCGAGGATGACGATGCCGGCCGCCTTGAGCCGCTTCACGACCGTCGAGTCGTACGGCGGCCTCCAGCCCTCGAGGATCTTCGAACCCGCCGTGGTCGGGACGCCGTCCTGGGTCAGCACGTCCTTCAGCGCCAGCGGTACGCCGGCGAGCGGACCGAGCTCGTCCCCCGCGGCACGGCGTGCGTCGACATCGGCCGCCTGGGCGAGCGCGCCCTCGGTGTCGACGTGCAGGAACGCGTGCACGGCGCCATCGGTCGCGCCGATCCGGTCCAGGTGCGCCTGGGTGATCTCCACCGACGACGCCTGGCCCGAGCTCATCAGCTCGGACAACTCGACCGCGGTCTTCCGCGTCAGGTCACTCATCACGCCTCCTCGGTCAGAATCCGCGGTACCCGGAAACGCTGCTCCTCGGCCGCCGGGGCGCCGGACAGCGCCTGCTCCGGCGTGAGGCAGGGGACGTTCACGTCGGCGCGCATCACGTTGGTGATCGGCAGGGCGTGGGACGTCGGCGGGATGTCCTCGGCAGCCACTTCACTGACCTGGGCGACCAGGCCGATGATCTGCTCGAGCTGCGGAGCGAGGTGGTCGAGCTCGTCTTCGGTGAGCTCGATCCGCGCCAGCCGCGCCAGATGCGCGACCTCTTCGCGGGTAATCGATGGCATGAAGGATTCCAATGGTCTACAACGAGTTGCCGGCAGCGTGCGGCTCGCACCTACCTCTACGGACGCGCTCATCCTAGTGGGCCGGTATGTCCGATGTATTTCCGGTTTCCACAGGCCCTCTGTTCATCAGATGAGAGGGCCCGGCGTGTCACTTTGTTCCGCTCTGTAACATTGGCCGCGACAGGGCGTAACTTGCGTGGTATTCGGCTGGGAGATGATCGTTCGGTGTTCCTGCTGCGATTGATCATCCCGGACCGTCCCGGTTCGCTGGGCACCGTGGCAACGGCACTCGGCGAGGTGAGCGCCGACATCCACGCGATCGAGATCGTGGAGCACCGGCGCGAGAACGGCACCGCCGTCGACGACATCGTGGTCGACCTCCCACCGGGCGTTCTGCCCGACCGGCTGGTCTCCGCCTGCAACGGCGTCCCCGACGTCGAGGTGATCTGGTTCTCCCGGTACGGCGCCGGCGGCGGCCTGCACATGGACCTCGAAGCCGTCGAGCAGATGACGTCTGCTCCGGCCGAAGCGGTCGACATCCTGGTCGAGCAGGCACCCGCGGTGCTGCACGCCGACTGGGCCGCCTTGCTGGACGGTACGGGCAGCGAGATCAAGGTGGCGCTGGAGACGAGTGCGACGCCGGAGTTCGGCGACCTTGGTGATCAGTGGCTGCCGCTGGAGAAGGCGACGACGCTGACCGCGCCGGACCACAAGGGCCTGGCCGAGTCGGTGCTGGTCGCCGCGCCGCTGGAGTCCAACCGCCGGGTGCTGGTGATCGGCCGTCGTGGTGGACCCGAGTTCCTCGGGTCCGAGGTGGCCCGGTTGAGCTACCTGGCCAACCTCGCCGTCACCATCCGCGCCACCGCCTAAGACCTGGACACAACGACGAAGGCCTCCCGAGCGATCGGGAGGCCTTCGTCGTCGTGTGGGTCAATCAGTTGAACTTGAAGTACCAGAGAGTCCAGGCGCCGGCCAGCAACAGCAGCAGGATCACGCCGATCGCGGCGACGATCACCACCGTCTGGGTGTTGTCGCCGTTACGCTCCGGCAGGTCGAACTGCGTCGGCCCCCACGGACCGCCGCCGTCCACCCGGTACACCGACTCAGGCGGCGGTTTGGCCACCTGAGTCTCCGGCCGCTTCTCCGGGTCGGACTTCATCACACCTCACACGTAGTACGACTCGTACTTGATCCTGATCGACTGCGACGAGTAGTCGTCGTTGCCCGTGCCGGTCTGCTCGATCCGCCAGCCGGCCACATAAGCAGCGTACGGCTTCCCGTCGGTGTGTGCCGCGAGGAAGGTCTTGATCGCCTCCACGTCCGGGCCCTTGAGCACGCCCAGCGCGTCCGCGATGGCGACCGGGATAGCCGCCTTGACCTCGGCGGGGTCGCCCGAGGCCTCGATGTCGAGCGAGCGGATCGCCTTGCTGCTGCCACCGAGCGGGAAGATCCGCTGGGAGCCGGATCGGCCCAGGTCCTTGCGGCAGGCCAGCGTGCACGCGTACTGCTTCGCCTTCAGCGCGGTGGTCATCTGCTCGACGGTGGTCGAGAACTCCTTGGTCGGCAGGTCGAACGACTCCATCCCGGACTTGCGGCCGGAGATCTGCACCGAGTCGCCGTTGTTGAACAGGGTGAAGTCACCCCAGGTGCTGTCGACCTTGGCGTCCTTCTGGCCGGTCTTCACCGCCGCCTGGATCTTCGCCACGTCACTGCCGCCGAAGGTGTCGTTGCCGATCGCCTGCAGCGCCGCGTCGAAGGAGACCGCGGCGTTGTTGACGTTCTCCCGGTTCATCGACCGGATCAGCGTGCTGACGATCGTGCCGTCGGCCTGGAACTGGAAGATCACCTCGGCCTGGCTGACCTCGTCGAACTTGAAGCAGCCGCGGTGCGCACCCTGGGCTCCGTTGAACAGGTCGCTGCACTGGAACCCGGCGCTCTGCAGCTTGTCGGTCGCACCCTGCGCTTGTCCGCCTGCCGCTGACTGGGTCGGCTGCGTGCTCGGGCTCGTTGTCGTGGTCTTGTCGTCGTCGCCGAGGAAGTGAATGCCGAGGAACACGACCAAGGCGATCACGACAAGCCCGATCAGGCTGCCGCCGACCAGCAGCGGCAGCTTGTCCTTGGAGATGCCGCCCCGCTTGCGTCCAGGTCCACCCTGCCAAGGCTGCTGCCCCTGCTGCCACCCACCCTGAGGCTGCTGCTGCCCCCACGGCTGCTGATACCCGGGCTGCTGCCCGTACGGCGGTTGCTGCCCGTACTGCGGGGGCGGACCCTGCGGAGGCTGCTGCCCCCAGCCACCAGGCTGCCCGCCCTGCGGAGGCTGCCCCTGCTGAGGAGGCTGCTGCCCGTACTGCGGCGGCCGCCCCTGCTGCGGAGGCTGCCCCTGCGGGGGCTGTCCGTGCGGAGGCTGACCCTGCTGCGGCCGTGTCGGCGGATACGGCTGACCGCCCTGCGGCGGCTGGCCGGGCTGCTGCCATCCGCCACCACCCTGCGGTGGCTGGCCCTGCCCAGGACGACCACCTTGCGGTCGTCCTCCTTGCTGTCCGCCCGGCTGGCCCCCTGGCTGCCCAGGACCCCACGGTCCCTGTGGCGGCGTCGTCATATCTGCTCCTTAGAAAACCACGTCTAGAAGGTGAAAACTAACAGTCGGACGGATCAGCGGAGCACCTGGATCCGTCGACTCTCAGGCCTCCTCCGGCTCGCGATTCGTCGCCACCGCCGCAGCCGCCTCCGGCCCGTCCGTCAGCAGCACGACGAAGCCCGCCGCATCCAGAATCGGCACCCCCAACTGCACCGCCTTGTCGTACTTCGACCCCGGCGCATCCCCGACCACCACGAACGAGGTCTTCTTGGACACCGACCCAGCCACCTTGCCGCCGCGCGACACGATCGCCTCGGTCGCCTCGTCCCTGCTGTACCCCTCGACCGTGCCCGTCACCACGACAGACTGGCCGGTCAACGTCTGCTCGACCGTCGGCCCGGTCCGCACCTGCCGCAACTCGACGCCGGCTTCCTTCCACTTCCGGACGATCTCCTGATGCCAGTCGATCTCGAACCACTCGATCACCGCGTGCGCGATCGTCGGCCCGACCCCCTCGATCTGCGAGAGCTCCTCCTCCGAGGCAGCCTCGATCGCATCGATGTCGTCGTACGCCGCCGCCAGCGCGGCCGCCGCCGTAGGCCCGACGTGCCGGATCGACAACGCCACCAACCCACGCGACAACTGTTGCGTCTTGGCCTGCTCCAGGTTGGCGAGCAACTTCACAGCGTTGGCCGACAGCGCACCGGCCTTGGTGGTGAAGAACGAACTGCTCGCCAAGTCCTCCTCGGTCAGCGAGAACAGATCCCCTTCATCGGCGATCAACTCGCTGCTGATCAGTGCATCGGCCGCCTTGAAGCCCAGCACCTCGATGTCGAAAGCAGACCGGCCAGCCAGATGGAACAACCGCTCCCGCAACTGCGCAGGACACGATTGGGCGTTGGGGCAACGGATGTCGATGTCGCCTTCCTTCATCGGCCGCAGCGTCGTCCCGCAGGACGGGCACTCGGTCGGCATCCGGAACGGGTACGCGTCCTTGGGCCGCAGCTCCATCACCGGCCCGAGGATCTCGGGGATGACGTCGCCGGCCTTCCGCAGTACGACGGTGTCGCCGATCCACACGCCCTTGCGCTCGACCTCCTGCCCGTTGTGCAGGGTCGCGAACTCGACCGTCGATCCCGCCACCCGGACCGGCTCCATCACGCCGTACGGAGTGACGCGACCGGTACGGCCGACATTCACCTTGATGTCGAGCAGCTTGGTGGTGACCTCCTCCGGCGGGTACTTGTACGCGATCGCCCAGCGCGGAGCACTCGACGTCGAGCCGAGCGCGCGTTGCAGATCGACCTCGTCGACCTTGACCACCACGCCGTCGATCTCGTGGTCGACCGAGTGCCGGTTCTCCCCGTAGTACGCGATGAACTCGTTGACCTCGTCCAGCGTCGTGACCCGGCGGGCGCGGTCGCTGACCGGCAGACCCCACTCCTTCAGCTGGTCGTACGCCTCCGACAGCCGGCCGACGTGATAGCCCTCGACCTTGCCGAGACCGTGGACGACGAAGCGCAGCGGGCGACTCGCCGAGACGCGCGGGTCCTTCTGCCGTAGCGATCCGGCCGCGCTGTTGCGTGGGTTGGAGAACGGGTCCTTGCCTGCCTCAACCAGTTGCGCGTTCAGCTCGGTGAAGTCCTCGACCCGGAAGTAGACCTCACCCCGCACCTCCAAGAAGGCCGGCGGCGAATCGGTGTGCAGCTCGTTCGGGATCGAGTCGATGGTGCGGGCGTTCAGCGTGATGTCCTCGCCGGTCCGCCCGTCGCCGCGGGTGGCGCCGCTGACCAGCCGGCCGTTCTCGTAGACCAGGTCGAGCGCCAGGCCGTCCACCTTGAGCTCGCAGAGGAACCCGCTCTCGTGGATCTGCGCGACGGTGACCTCGCGCTCCAGCCGCTTCGCCCACGCCTCCATCTGTTCGGCGGAGAAGGCGTTGCCCAGGCTCTCCATCCGTTGCGGGTGCTCGACCGCGGTGAACAGCGTCGAGATCGGCACGCCGACCTTCTGCGTCGGCGAGTCCGGCGTCTGCAGCTCGGAGTACTGCGCCTCGATCGCCTGCAGCTCGTGCATCAGCGCGTCGAAGTCTTCGTCGGAGATGGTCGAGGTCGCCATGTAATAGCGGAACCGGTGCTCCTCGATCTCCCGGCTCAGCTCGGCATGCCGCTCCCGCACCTCCGGCGGCGCGGCAGGCTGGTCGGCGGCACTGGTCTCGGGGATCTCCGTACTCATAGACCGAACTTACCGCCAGCCAGGGACATTTCTAGGCCTCTGCGGCGTCTCCGACGACTTGTGCCGTACGACCGAGAAGTTCGAGTCTGGCGCGGGCATCGGACGGTGACGGGGCGCCCGCGAGGCCGCACGCTGGGGTGATCACGACGTCGACCAGAGACTTCTGGGTCAGGCCGATCTCGTGCCAGCGGCGGGTCAGGAGGCCAGCCGCCTGCTCCGGCTTGGGCACAGCTCCAGTAGTCGGTACTACGCCCGCATACAGCGTCGTCCCGTCCTCCACTGCGAAGGCAATCTGCTCCCAGGCGGCATCGGTGAGCAGGGAGACATCTACTGCCACTCCCCCGGCGCCTGCCTTCCGGAACACCTCAATAGGCGGCCGAGCCGCACAGCAGTGGACCACTGTCAGAGCAGGCGCCACAGCCTCGATCACCCGGCTCAGCAGATCCACAGAGCCCGGCCCATCGACAGAGCGATGCTTGCCCCACCCACTGGCAGTAGGAACAGCCCCAGCCAGTACTGCGGGCAGCCCCGGCTCATCAATCTGCACGACAAGCGAGGCCCCCGGCACCCGTCGCCGGAGCTCAGCCACATGCTCCTGCAACCCATAAGCCACCGCCTCGGCCAGGTCGCGCCGAGCGCCGTGGTCGGCCAGCACCTTGTCCCCGCGCGGCAGCTCCACGGTTGCAGCGAGCGTCCACGGCCCGGTCAACTGGACCTTCAGTGGACCCTCATACCCCTCCGCCAGCTCCTCCAGGACATCCAGGTCCTGCTGCAGGAGCGACCTGGCCCGGCGTTGGTCCAGGCTGGCCCGCGGGTCGTTGCCACCCGTCAGCCGCCACCCGGCCGGCTGCAGGTCCAGCGCCAAGGAACCGATGACCCCAGCGGCCCTGCTCACCATGTCGCCGTACGGGCGGGCCGGTAGCTCCGGGAGGAACGGGATGGTCACCCCCTCCAGCACGAACTTCGTCCACTCGCGCATGTCCTCGCCAGGCAGCGAGCCCATCGCAGTGGTCGCCGCTGGGCCGAAGGGACTGCTCACGTGGTGTTCCTGTTCCTTTGGAGATACCTGGTGATGCGGCCGGGTGTCCGCGAAGCAATTGCAGAAGCGCCGGTGCTACGGGTAGGCCGCCTGACCAGCTCGCCGCCGCAGTTCGGGCAGACGTGTTCCATCGCCTCGGAGCATTCCGGGCAGAAGGTGCACTCGTAGCTACAGATCACCGCGTCGGCCGTCGGACCGAGCTGCGCGGCACAGCGCTCGCAGGTCTCCTTCATCCGCAGCACGGGAGCTCACACCTTCTGAGTCGCGCGCTCGACCGAGTCGATGGTGGCTGACCCGATCACCCGGGTGCCGTCGTACAGGACGACCGCCTGGCCGGGTGCGACGGCGTCTGCGGGCTCGTCGAAGGAGACCAGCACCTGGTCGCCCTCGAGCCGTGCGGTGACGGCGATCTCCTCGCCGTGCGCCCGCAGCTGGGCCTTGACGTGCAGGGTCTCCGTGGGGACCGGGCCGCACCAGCGCGGGTTCGACGCGGTCAGGCTCTCGACGGCCAGCTCCGCCCGCGAGCCGACCGTGACGGTCCGCTCGACCGGGGAGATGTCCAGCACGAAACGCGGCTTGCCGTCGGCTGCCGGCGTACCGATCTTGAGGCCCTTGCGCTGGCCGACGGTGAAACCGTGGGTGCCCTTGTGCTCGCCGAGCTTGTTGCCCTGGGCGTCGACGATGTCGCCGGGCGACTCGCCCAGCTGCTTGGCCAGGAAGCCCGGGGTGTTGCCGTCGGCAATGAAGCAGATGTCGTGGCTGTCCGGCTTGGCCGCCACCGACAGGCCGCGCCGCTCGGCCTCGGCCCGGATCTCGGTCTTCGGGGTGTCGCCGAGCGGGAAGAACGCGTGCTTGAGCTGCTCCTGGGTCAGCACCCCGAGCACGTAGGACTGGTCCTTGGCCGGGTCGACCGCGCGGTGCAACTCACGGCCGGCAGCAGTCTCGACGATCTGCGCGTAGTGCCCGGTGGCGACGGCGTCGAAGTCCAGGGCCAGCGCCCGCTCGAGCACTGCGCTGAACTTGACCTTCTCGTTGCAGCGCAGACACGGGTTCGGCGTACGGCCTGCTGCGTACTCCGCGACGAAGGGCTCGACCACATCTGCGTGGAACCGCTCGGCCAGGTCCCAGATGTAGAACGGGATGCCGATCACGTCGGCAGCGCGGCGGGCGTCGCGGGAGTCCTCGATGGTGCAGCAACCCCGTGCACCACTGCGGTACGACTGCGGGTTGCGGCTCAGTGCCAGGTGCACACCGACCACGTCGTGCCCGGCCTCGGCCATCCGCGCCGCAGCGACCGCGGAGTCGACTCCGCCGGACATGGCTGCGAGTACCCGCATCAGTGGTTCCTTCCTACGTTCTGCAATCCGGCGGACATCGCCCGCTCGACAACGGGCCCGATGTTGTCCAGTACGGCGTCCACGTCGGCCCGGCTGGACGTGTGCCCCATGGTGAAGCGCAAGGACCCGCGCGCCCGCTGGTCGTCGTACCCCATCGCCAGCAGCACATGGCTCGGCTCGGCGACGCCGGCGTTGCAGGCGGACCCGGTGGAGACCTCGATGCCCCGCGCGTCGAGCAGGAGGAGCAGCGAGTCGCCCTCACAGTCCTTGAACGACAAGTGTGCGTTACCCGGCAAGCGGCGTACCGGATCACCGGACAGCATCGCGCCCGGGACAGTACTGGTGATGCCCTCGATCAGGGCGTCGCGCAGGGCCGTCAGCCGCGCGCCGTGCTCGGCCTGGTGCTTGACCGCGTGCTCGATCGCCGCCGCGAACCCAGCCGTCGCCGGGGTGTCCAGGGTGCCCGAGCGAACGTCGCGCTCCTGGCCGCCGCCGTGCACGATCGGCGCCAGCTTGGTCTCCTTGTGGACGACCAGCGCGCCGATCCCGAACGGGCCGCCGACCTTGTGAGCACTCACCGTCATCGCGTCGACGCCCAGCTCGGCGAAATCCACCGGCACCTGCCCGACCGCCTGGACGGCGTCGGTGTGCACGGGGATCGCATACGGCTTCGCGAGCGCGGCGACCTCGCGGATCGGCTGCAGCGTGCCGACCTCGTTGTTGGCCATCATCAACGTGACGAAGGACACAGACTCGGGGTCCTTCTCGATCGCCTGCTGGACGTCCTCGGGCCGCACCCGGCCCAGTTCGTCGACCGGCAGCCACTCGATCTCGGCACCCTCGTGCTCCGCGAGCCAGATCGCCGGATCCAGTACTGCGTGATGCTCGATCCCGCTGAGCAGGATCCGCCGCCGACGCGGGTCCTCGGCCAGCCGGGCCCACCACAGCCCCTTGAGCGCGAGGTTGTCCGCCTCCGTACCGCCCGAGGTGAACACCACCTCGCTCGGCTGGGCGCCCAGCGCCTCCGCGATCGTCTCCCGCGACTCCTCGACCGTGCGCCGCGCCGCCCGTCCGGACCCGTGCAACGAGGAGGCGTTCCCGGTTCGTCCGAGGTGGATCGCCATCGCCTCGATCGCCGCGGGCAGCATAGGTGTCGTCGCGGCGTGATCGAGGTAGACCGTCCGACGGCCTGAAGAGGTCATAACACCCTCAAGGGTAAGTCCTGCCCGCTTGTTCCCGAACTGCGCCGTTTATTCCCGGCCAGGCCGGCTATTTTCTGCTCACCCGCCGCGGATCTGCTCCAGCCAGGCGTGATCGGGGTGCAGATGATGGACCATCTCGGCCAGCCAGGTACGTCTGGCCGCTCCGAGCAGCGGGAGCGCGGCGGCCAGATCGGCGCGATCCTTCGGGCGATCGCCCTTGGCCTTGTAGGCGAGCGCCATCTCCGGATTCATGTACCGGATGCCGTCGTCGGCGATCCAGGTCACCTCGTCGAGCGCGTAGTCGAGCGACGGATCCCGGCGGAAGATCCAGCGCCCGTCGCGATCCGGGTTCAGCACCACGTCGTACTTCCAGGGAGCCAGCGCATGCTCGCGCAGCCACACCTGGTCCGCGTTGTCCGGCATCTCCGGCTTGTCGGGTGAGATCGGGAAGATCGCCCGGCTACCTGCCGACCACACGTGGTACCGGCCGTCCGCGTAGTTGACCAGCTCCGGCACGTGCCGTCGCCAGAACGACACGTCCAGATCGTCGTGCGGCCGGGAGACGCCGGTGAACGCCTCGACGGCCCAACCGCCCGCGACCCACCAGTCCAGCCCGAGTCCGCCGAAGAACTCGGCCGCCTCTTCCCTGGTCGCCGGTTCGACCGGGCCGTACAGCCGCTGAAAGGCCAGCTCCTCCGGTTCCAGGCCGTCGGCGTACCAGTACCTCTGCTCCATCGTCCGATCCTGACACCTCGTCGGTCCGGACGAAAACGGGCTCGTCAGTTGTCGGTTGCGACGAATACTCCGGCGGCGGGCGGTCCTAGCGTCGGCACATGGCGACCCTGAGCGAAATCGAGACGTGGCTTCAAGACCGGCTGCCGGCGTTGCTCGCCGAGCACCAGGTCCCCGGTACGGCGGTCGGCGTGCTGTTCGGCGGCGAGGTGATCGACCACGCTGCCGGCGTCCTGAGCAAGGCGACCGGCGTACCGGTCACCCCCGACACGGTGTTCCAGATCGGCTCGATCACGAAGGTCTGGACGACGACGCTGGTCATGCAACTGGTCGACGACGGCTTGGTCGACCTCGACACACCGCTGCGCGACTACCTCCCGGAATTCGTGATCGGCGACGAAACAGCGGCGGCCGTGATCACCGTCCGCCAGCTGCTCAGCCACACGTCCGGGTTCGAGGGCGACATCTTCAACGAGACCGGCAAGGGCGACGACGCGGTCGAGAAGTTCGTCGCCAGCATCGCCGACGTCACCCAGCTCTTCGCGCCCGGCGAGATGTTCTCCTACAACAACGCCGCCTTCGCTGTCCTCGGCCGATTGATCGAGGTACTCCGCGGCAAGCCGTTCGACACGGTCCTGCGCGAGCACCTCTTCACCCCGCTCGGCCTCACCCACGCGGCGACCGACCCGTACGAGGCGATCCTGTACCGCGCCGCGGTCGGCCACATCCGGCCCGCCCCTGACGCCGAACCGGTACCCGCACCGATGTGGGCGATGACGCGAGGGATGGCCCCGGCCGGCGCGATGCTCGCGATGCGGCCACGCGACCTGCTCGCCTTCGCCAAGTTCCACCTCGACTCGGGGACAGCAGCGGACGGTACGCCGGTACTGAGCCCCGCGAGCGTCAAGGCGATGCAGGAGGAGCAAGTCAAGCTGCCGAAGCTCGGGATGATGGGCGACTCGTGGGGGCTCGGCTGGGAGCTGTTCGACTGGGACGGCACGACAGTGATCGGCCATGACGGCGGCACGATCGGACAGAACGCGTTCCTGCGCGTAGTACCGGAGCATGGGCTGGCGGTCACCGTACTGACCAACGGCGGCGACACGATCGAGCTCTACAAGACCGTGGTCGGCCATGTGGTCAAGGAGCTTGCCGGGCTGGACCTGCCCGCGCTGCCCACTCCCCCGGCGACGCCTGTGCCGATCGATGTGGACCGGTTCGCCGGCACCTACAGCTGCGAGGTCGTCGATGTGACTGTGCGGCAGGACGAGGACGGCAAGGTCTGGCTGGACCAGACGCCCAAGGGGATCTTCGCCGAGCTCGGTCCGGCGCCGGACCCGGTCGAACTGGTCGGGCGGAACGAGGAGAGCCTGATCGCGCTGAAGGCCGAGAACGGGGTCCACATTTCTTATGTGTTCGTAGGGAACGAATCGGGCGGTCCGGCCCTCTTCATCCACAGCGGCCGGGCCATCCGCCGCGCCTCAGCCTGATCCCTCTCGGAGGCACCCATGAAATCCGCATTCACCGCTTTGGTGCTGGTCGCCGGCTTGTCCTTGTCCGCTTGCAGTTCGGGCGAGCCGACCACGGCCGGCGTGGGCAAACCGGTCGAGGGACAAACGCTGACCATGGCGCTCGGCTCCGACCCCGGCAACCTCGACCCGCAGTTCACCTCGTTGTCGATCACCAAGCAGGTCGACGCGTTCCTCTACGACTCGCTGATCAACCTCGATCAGAACGGGCAGCAAGTGGCGGGCCTCGCGGAGAAGTGGGAAGGCACGACCACCACGGCGAAGTACACGCTGCGCAAGGGTGTCACCTGTCTGGACGGCAGCCCGCTGACAGCGACCACGGTCGCGGAGAACCTCAACTTCGTCGGCAACCCGGCCAACAAGTCGACCAGGATCGGCGTCTTCGTCCCAGCCGGCGTGAAGGCGGTCGGCGACGATGCTGCCGGCACAGTCACCGTGACGGCCCCTGCCCCGGACGCGTTCCTGGTCCGGAACATCGGCGGCCTGCACATCGTGTGCGCCAAGGGGATGAAGGACCGTTCCCTGCTGAAACAAGGCTCGGACGGCACTGGGATGTACAAGGTCGCCGAGGCCGTGCCTGGTGACCACTACACGTTGACCCGGCGCAAGGAGTACGCGTGGGGGCCGGGCGACTTCAAGGCTGACCAGCCGGGCCTGGCGGACAAGGTGGTGCTCAAGGTCGTCGCCAACGAGACCACCGCGGCCAACCTGCTGATCTCCGGTCAGGTCAACATCGCTGCCATCTCAGGCCCGGACAAGCAGCGGCTGCAGGCGCAGCAACTCTTCAACCGCAGCGCCGGTACTCCGCTCGGCGAGCTCTGGTTCAACCAGAAGCCCGGCCTGCCGACCGCCGATCTGGCCGTCCGTAAAGCACTCACGCAAGCCCTCGACCTGACCCAGCTGGGCAAGGTGATCACTGCTGGCACCGGCAAGCCGACCACCAGCTTCGTCGTCCCTGGCACCGGCCCTTGCAACGACGACACCGTCACCGGCAACATCCCGGGCCATGACCTCGATGCGGCCAAGGCGGCTCTGGACGCGGCCGGCTGGAAGGCGGGTGCGGGCGGGATCCGGGAGAAGGGCGGCACCAAGCTCTCCCTCGTCTTCTACTACCTGACCAACCTCGGACCGACGATCCAGTCCGGTGCCGAGCTGCTGCAGAAGGCCTGGGGTGAGCTCGGTGTCGACGTCTCACTCAAGGCGGTGTCCACCGCGGAGATCAGCACCGTCGTCCTGGCCGGCCAAGGCACCTGGCACGCCGGCCTGATCCCGCTGACGGTCAACCTGCCCAGCCAACTGGTCAGCTTCATGTCCGGCACAGGCCCACCCAACGGCGGCAACTTCGCCTCCATCAAGAACCCCGCGTACGACGCCGCGGTCGCCAAGGCATCCAAGATCGCCGGTTCGGACGGCTGCGCCGACTGGGCAACGGCCGAACGCGCTCTCCTCAAGGAGGTCAACGTGGTCCCGTTCGTGAACTCGACCGTCCCGATCTTCGCCAAGGGCGCCACCTTCGAGCTCAGCGACGGCGTCGCCCCCCAGACCATCCGGATGCTCGGATGACCACAGCCACCAGCGTCCCAGGGGTGGGTTTCACCACCCATCCCTGGGTGCGGTTCGCCGTTCGCCGACTCGGTCGGCTGGTCGGCTCCGTCTTCGTACTGGTCAGCGCGGCCTTTCTGATGATCCATCTGATCCCCGGCGATCCGGTCCGGGGTGCACTCGGCCCCGCGGCGGCGCAGAGCCTCGTTGACGCGCAGCGCGAGTCGCTGGGGCTCAATGACCCGCTCTGGTTGCAGTACGTGCATTACCTGCAGCACCTGTTCACCGGCAACCTCGGTACTTCGATCACTACCGGTCTGCCCGTCTCGGACGTTATCCGGGATCGGCTACCGGCCACTGTCCAGCTCGCCTTTGCTGCCTTCGTGGTGGCGATGCTGATCGCATTGCCTGTCGGGCTGGCGATGGGTGTGCTCACGCGAGCCGGGCGTCGGCCGCGCGCCGAGCTGAGCTTCACCTCGACGACGGTCATCCTGGCTGCGATTCCTGAGTTCCTGCTGGCGGTCGGGCTCGTGTACGTGTTCGCAGTGAAGCTCCACTGGTTGCCGGTGGCCGGGCGCGGGGGCTTCTCGTCCTACGTACTGCCGGTGATCTCGTTGGCCATCGGCCCAGCTGCTGTACTCGCACGCATCTGCCGGGTGGAGCTGCTAGCGGTGCTGCAGACGGACTACCTGCGTACTGCCCGAGCCAAGCGACTCCCTGCAGTTGCTGTCTACGTGCGGCACGCACTGCCCAATGCAGTGACGGCCACCATCACGCTGGGCGGACTGCTGCTCGGTGGGATGGTCGCCGGGACCGTACTGGTCGAGAACGTCTTCGGCTGGCCGGGACTGGGCAGCACGATCGTGTCGTCGATCCTGTCCAAGGACTACCCGCTCGTGCAGGGCGTAGTGCTCGTCTACGGCGCAGGCGTCCTACTGGTCAACCTGATGGTCGACGTGATTCTCGCCCTACTCGACCCCCGATCCACGATCAGGGAGAGCTGATGAGGAAGCGCTGGATCGCAGTACTTCGTACGCCAGTGGGCTTGGGCGCCGGCGTGCTCCTGCTGGCGGTGCTCCTGCTGGCGCTCTTCGCTCCGATCATCTGGTCCCACCAGGCGAGTGCGATCGACACCGAGCACTTGCTGGAAGGGTCCTCGTCAGCGCACTGGCTCGGCACCGACAATCTCGGACGCGACATCTTCTACCGGGTGCTGGTCGCCTCACGGACGTCGACTCTGCTCGCGCTGGCGGCGATCTCCATCGCTGTGCTCACCGGGCTGGCATTGGGTTGTGCGCCGGTGCTGCTCGGGCGGCGGGCCGGCCGGTTGACGACCGCGGTGGTGAACATCGCGGTCGCGTTCCCCGGGCTGCTGCTCGCCCTGTTCTTCGCGGTGATCTTCGGAGTCGGCGCGAAGGGTGCGGTCCTGGCGATCGGCTTCGCGGGAGCGCCGTCCTTCGCGCGGCTGACGCAGACATTGGTCGCGGGGATCGCCGAGCGGGACTTCGTAGCGGCCGCGCGGATCGCCGGAGTCGGGCGATTCCGGATTCTGGTGCGGCACATCCTGCCGAACATCGCCGAGCCGCTGGTGGTGAACGCCACGATCGGCGCGGGCGGTGCATTGCTTGCCTTTGCCGGCTTGTCGTTCCTCGGATTGGGTGTGCAACCACCGGCGTACGACTGGGGACGGCTGATGGGCGAGAGCCTCAACAGCATCTACGTGCATCCGGCTGCGGCGTTGGCTCCCGGGGTCGCGGTCGTCGTCGCCGGGTTGGCTTTCAACCTGTTCGGAGAGGCCGTCGCGAAGTGCTTCGGCGTACCGGTCCTGAAGAGCTTTGCGCCGGTTGTGAAGGGAGCGCTCGAGCGCTTGCCGGAGACACGGCCCGCGGCAGCTGTGGACGACGATGCCGTGCTGGTCGTCGAAGACCTGCACGTGAGCTTCCCCGGCGCGGCTGGGCCGGTGACGCCGGTCCGCGGCATCAGCTTCTCGATCAGCCGGGGCGAGATCGTCGGGGTGGTCGGTGAGTCCGGGTCGGGCAAGAGTCTCACCGCGCTGGCCGTTGCGCAGTTGATCGAGCCGCCTGGGGAAGTACGGGCTGCTGAGTTGTCCTTTCTCGGGGCGCCGTTGCTCGGGCGGTTGGCGGTTCGGAGTACTGCGGCCGCGCGGCGACGGCTGTTGGGGACGTCGTTCGCGATGGTGTTCCAGGACCCGATGACGTCGTTCAACCCGACGAAGCGGATCGGGACGCAGCTCGCCGAGGGTGCTCGCGAGCATCAAGGGCTGACGCGGCGGAGTGCGATGGCGCGGGCGGTTGATCGGCTGCGGGCGGTTCGGATTCCGGAGGCTGAGCGGCGGGCGCGGCAGTACCCGCATGAGTTCTCGGGCGGGATGCGGCAGCGGGCGATGATCGGGATGGGGCTGATGGGCACGCCGGCGCTGATCGTCGCGGATGAGCCGACGACTGCGCTTGACGTGACCGTGCAGCAGCAGGTGCTTCAACTGCTGGAGACGATTCGTGTCGAGGACGACGTCGCGGTGCTGTTGATCAGCCATGACATCACCGTCGTGGCGCAGGTCTGTGATCGCGTGCTGGTGATGTACGCGGGGCGGATCGTGGAGGACCTGCCGGCCGGTGAGTTGGCGGCGGGGGCTCGGCATCCGTATACGCGCGCGTTGCTGGACGCAGTACCGGATCTGGAGACGCCGCTGGACGAGCCGTTGGCGGTGATACCGGGGCGACCGGTGGACCCTTCGGCATTCCCGGCTGGGTGTGCGTTTGCGGCTCGGTGTGAGTTTGCGCAGGACCGATGCCTGGTTGAGGATCCGGCGCTGGTCACCCACGGTCCGGCACACCAGGTGGCCTGCTGGAACCCTCGGGGCTTGGCGACGGGTGCTGGGTCAGGCGCCGGCCCAGCAGCCTGGCAAGCCCGGTATCTGGACGGCGAGTCGATCAAGTCGATGCGGACGGGGCTGCGATGAGCGAACTGCGTTTCGACGGCGTGACGGTCCGCTTCGGCACCGGCCGTCGCACGGTGACCGCCGTCGATGGAGTCGACCTGACGGTGCCCTCCGGCCAGGTGGTCGGGCTCGTCGGTGAGTCCGGTTCGGGCAAGTCAACGCTGGCCCGGGCCGCGGTCGGCCTGACGACACCATCCTCCGGCCAGATCCTCCTCGATGGCGTACCCCTACGCCACCGCCCCGGCCGGCGCCGCCCACTCCAGATGGTCTTCCAGGACCCCTACTCCTCCCTCGACCCGCGCATGACCATCGGCAACACCATCGCCGAAGCCATCCCCCGGCCGTTTCCCGACCGTCACAAAGAAGTTCGTCGCCTACTGGAGCTGGTTGGGCTGGACGGAGAGCGGGCTGATGCGTACCCGGGGGCGTTGTCGGGTGGGCAGCGGCAGCGGGTGGCTATTGCCCGGGCGTTGGCCGGGCAACCGGACGTGATCATCGCGGACGAGATCACCTCGGCGCTGGACGTGTCGATCCAGGGCACCGTGCTCAACCTCGTTCGCTCCCTGCAACGCGAGCTCGAGCTGTCGATGCTGTTCATCTCGCACAATCTCGCGGTCGTCCGCTACGTGAGCGACCTGATCGCCGTGATGTACCTCGGCCGGATCGTGGAATTCGGGCCGGCCGCCGAGGTCCTCGGCAATCCCCAACACGACTACACCAGAGAACTTCTCGCGGCCGTACCCCGCCGCGGTACGACCTCGCTTCCCACGCTTTCAAGGAGGACTTCCTCGTGACCCGACGTCTGCGCATCGACGACCTTTCCGAGTTCGCGGTACCGGAGCAGGCGGCCCTGTCGCCGGACGGCTCCCAGCTCGCCTACGTCCTGCGAACCACCGACCTCAAGGAAGACAAGACGCTGCGGAGCCTGTGGCGAGTGCCGGCGTCCGGTGGCGAGCCGCAACAGCTCACCCGAGGCACCGGCGACAGCACCCCGGTCTGGTCACCGGATGGCTCGCAGTTGGCGTTCCTGCGGGCCAAGGACGGCCCGGCGCAGCTCTGGGTACTACCGGCCGCTGGTGGCGAGCCAGAGCAGCTCACCACGCTTCCGCTGGGAGCAGGCGCAGCGCGGTGGAGTCCGGACGGCACCCGGATCGCCTTCAGCGCACCGGTCGACATAGCCGCGGCTGCGGGCGAGGACGATGAGGCACGCGGTCGCCGCGGCCATGCACCGATCGTGAGCGAGCGCCTCGACTACCAGGCCGACGGAGCCGGCTGGTTACGCACCATGCGCCAGCACGTCCATTTCCTGGAGGTCGGCTCGAAGAAGGTCCGGCAGGCCACCGAGGGCGACTGGCACGCCGGTGATCCCGCCTGGTCGCCCGACGGCACCAAGGTCGCCTTCGGAGCCGGCACTGCGCCCGACGCCGACCTCAACCCGACAGCACCGGCCCATGTGCTCGATGCGACGGATGAGAAGGCCAAGCCTCAGCAGGTCGGGCTAGCGGATGGCCTGGCCGGTCCGGTGCTCTGGACGGCTGATGGCTCGGCACTGCTGATCGTCGGCAACCTGAGTGGGCCGGTGGGACATGCCGGGTTGCTGCGGCTCACCTTGGACGGTGGCGAGCTGGTGAACCTGGCGGCCACTCTCGATCGAAACGTGATGCCGGGCGGTCCGGCGTACCCGGGAGCCCTTCCTTCGTTGAGCTCTGACGGCAGCGCGGTCTACTTCTGCATCCGGGACCGCGGGTGCAGTCACCTGTACTCGGTGCCTGTCGCGGGTGGCACGCCGCAACGCGTGCTGGGCGAGCCGGGGCAGAACGTGTCCGGCCTCAGCATCGCGGGCGACGTGGCGGCCGTCGTGCTGGTCACCGAGACGTCGTACGGCGAGGTCGTCACGCTGGACCTGGCGAGCGGCGAGGCGACTGCGCGGACGTCACACGGGGAGAAGTTCGCTGACGCGGAGCACTTCGCGCGGGTGGAGCGGGAGTTCACCGTCTCGGACGGGACCGTGGTGCCGACCTACCTGATCCGCGATCCTGCGGCGACCGGCGCGCAGCCGCTGCTGCTCGACATCCACGGCGGTCCGCACAACGCGTGGAACGCGGTGGCCGATGAGGTGCACCTGTACCACCAGGAGCTCGCCGCGCGCGGCTGGACGGTGCTGCTGGTGAATCCGCGTGGCAGCGACGGCTATGGCGAGCAGTTCTACAACGGAGTGGTCGGCGGCTGGGGCACCTCGGACGCCAAGGACTTCCTCGAGCCGCTCGACCAACTGGTTGCCGAGGGCATCGCGGATCCGCAACGGCTCGCCGTCGCCGGCTACAGCTACGGCGGCTTCATGACCTGCTACCTCACGAGTCGCGACGACCGCTTCGCGGCGGCTGTCACCGGCGGAGTGGTCAGCGACCTCACCAGCATGGCCGGTACTTCGGACAGCGGCCACTTCCTCAGCGTCTACGAGCTGGAGTCGACGGGCGACGTCAGCGCGATGTCTCCGTTCAGCCAGGTCGACAAGGTGAAGACGCCGACCTTGGTGCTGCACGGTGACGCGGATGTGCGCTGCCCGATCGGCCAGGCGCAACAGTGGCACACGGCGCTGCGCGAGCAGGGGGTGCCGACGCAATTGGTGCTCTACCCGGAAGCGAGCCACCTGTTCATCGTGGAGGGGCGGCCGTCGCACCGGCTCGACTTCAACCGGCGCATCCTCGACTGGGTCGAGCAGTACGCCGGCGACGCGGTCGGGCCTCGGCCTGCCCGGATCGACGCTTCGCATTGGCAGCGCAGGTTGAGCACTTTGGCGGCGAAGCACGGCGTACCGGGTGCCACGCTGGGGATCCTGCGGGGTGACGAGCTGGTGGAGGCGGCTTTCGGCGTGCTGAACAAGAACACCGGCGTCGAGGTGACGACCGATTCGCTGTTCCAGATCGGCTCGATGACGAAGGTCTGGACGGCGACGCTCGCGCTGCAACTCGTCGACGAGGGGCTGCTCGACCTGGACGCGCCGATCATCGAGGTACTGCCCGAGCTGCAACTGGGCGATCCCGACGTCGCCAAGCAGGTGACGATGCGGCAGCTCCTCACCCACACCAGCGGGATCGATGGGGATGTGTTCACCGACACCGGGCGCGGTGACGACTGCTTGGAGAAGTACGTCGACGGGCTGGCCGAGGTCGGCCAGAACCATCCACTGGGCGCTACCTGGTCGTACTGCAACTCCGGCTTCTCGCTGGCGGGTCGGGTGATCGAGAAGCTGACCGGCAAGACCTGGGACCAGGCACTGCGCGAGCGGATCATCGTCCCGCTCAAGCTGGACCACACCGTCACGTTGCCCGAGGAAGCGCTGATGTATCGCGCTGCGGTCGGGCATGAGGGCGAGGGCGGCGAGGAGCCTTCAGTCGCTCCGGTCTGGGGCTTGCCACGATCGCTGGGGCCGGCCGGGTTGGTCACCTCGACTGTTGCGGATGCGTTGGGCTTTGCCCGGCTCCACCTGTCCGGCGGGCTTGCACCGGACGGGACTCGGGTGCTCAGCTCGGAGTCGGTGGCCGCGATGGCTGAGAAGCATGCGGAGCTGCCCGACAAGTACTCGCTCGGCGACTCGTGGGGGCTGGGCTGGATCCGGTTCGACTGGGATGGTCACCGGCTGATCGGGCACGACGGCAACACCATCGGACAGGCCGCGTTCCTGCGGGTGCTGCCGTCCGAGGGGCTGGCGGTGACGCTGCTGACCAACGGCGGCAACACGCGGGATCTGTACGAGGAGCTTTATCGCGAGATCTTCCTCGAACTGGCCGGAGTGGCCATGCCGTCGCCGCTGTCCGCGCCTGCGGAGCCGCCGGTTGTCGACATCCAGAAGCACGTCGGCCGGTACGAGCGCGCCAGTTCTCTGCAGGAGGTGTTCGTGCGCGACGGTGAAGCGGTACTGCGGATGACGCTCACCGGGCCGCTGGCCGCATTGACGCCGGAGCCGTCGCACGAGTTCGTGATGACACCGGTCGACGAGACCGGCGACCTGTTCGTACTCCGGCAGCCGGGGTCGCTGACCTGGATTCCGCTGACGTTCTACTCGTTGCCGACTGGTGAGAAGTACCTGCACTGCGGGGTTCGCGCCACTCCTAAGGTGGGCGGATGATATCACTCGTGGATCAGATGCAGGCTGCGTTGCCGTCGATGCTGGCGGATCTGGAGACGTTGGTGACGTGTGAGTCGCCGTCCTCGGATCTCTCCGCGGTCGCTACTAGTGCCGCAGTGGTGGCGGCGCTCGGGACGGAGCGGCTCGGCGTCGCACCGGAGTACGTGGTGGTCGATGGTGTCAACCATTTGCGTTGGCGGCTCGGCGATGGACCGTCGCGCGTGCTGGTGCTCGCGCATCACGACACGGTGTGGCCTATCGGGTCGCTTGCCACGCATCCGTTCGTGGTTGAGGACGGCGTCCTGCGGGGGCCTGGGTCGTTCGACATGAAGACCGGGTTGGTGATGGCGTTCCATGCGCTGGCCGCGCTGCCTTCGGCGGCCGGCGTGACGTTGCTGGTGACCGGTGACGAAGAGCTGGGGTCGCCGTCGTCACGTGCACTCATCGAGGAAGAGGCGGCAGGCTGTGTTGCCGCTTTGGTGCTCGAGGCGTCGGCGGAAGGTGCGCTGAAGCTCGAGCGCAAGGGCGTCTCCAACTACGAGATCCGGATCGTCGGACGCGCGTCGCATGCCGGGCTCGAGCCTGAGCTCGGGGTCAACGCGAGCATCGAGGCCGCGCACCAGATCCTTGCCGTCAGCAACCTCGGTGACCCTTCGGTTGGCACCACCGTCACGCCCACTCTCCTGACCTCCGGCACCACGCGGAACACCGTGCCCGCTGTGGGCAGCTTCCTGATCGACGTACGGGCGCGCTCGGTCGCCGAGCAACTCCGGGTGGACGCGGCGCTGCATGCCTTGAAGCCGGTACTTCCCGAGGCGACGCTCGAGGTCATCGGCGGCCCGAACCGGCCGCCGCTGGAGCGCAAGATGTCCGAGGATCTCTATCGACAGGCGTCGGACCTTGCTGCCTCACTGGGCCTACCGCCTTTGCGGGACATCTCCGTCGGCGGCGGCTCCGACGGCAACTTCACCGCAGGCGTCGGTACTCCGACCCTCGACGGCCTGGGCGCCGTCGGTGGCGGCGCCCACGCTGACGACGAACACGTGGTCGTCTCCGAGATCGCCCCACGGACCGCCCTGCTAGCCACCCTCCTCGCCCACCTACTGGACAGACCATGACCGCCCCTGAGGTGGAGTCGGTCGTCTCCGAGGCTGTGCGGGACGGGTTGGCCGCGGCTGCTTCGGCCGGGGTGGAAGTTCGGGAACTGCGGGAACTGGCGGACCTCGATGAGGTCTATCGCCTGTACAACTCGATCTGGCGCCCCGACCCGAAGAACCCACCGGTGACCACGGAACTCCTGCGAGCCCTCACCAAAGCAGGCAATTACGTAGGCGGCGCCTACGACGGCAACACCCTCATCGGCGCCTGCGTAGGTTTCTTCGGCGCCCCCGCCGAGGTGACCATGCACAGCCACGTAGCCGGCGTCTCCAGTGCCGCCCGCGGCCGCAACGTCGGCTTCGCCCTGAAACTCCACCAACGAGCCTGGGCCTTGGAGCGCGGCGTCACCGCAATCTCCTGGACCTTCGACCCCCTGATCCGCCGCAACGCCTACTTCAACCTGACGAAGCTGGCCGCCCGCCCCACCGAATACCTCACCAACTTCTACGGCCCCATGGCCGACAGCATCAACAACGCCGACGACTCCGACCGCCTCCTGATCAGCTGGCAACTCGACGCGGACGCCGTCCAAGCAGCCGCCCGCTTGAGCGTTCGCTCCCGGCCGACCTCGGCCGTCGCCGACAGCGGCGGCCACGCGTCCGGCTCCGCCTTTTCCACCCCGAGTGGGCACCTTGCCCAGATGTTGCGGGAGGCAACGGTCTTGCTGACCAGCGGCAGCGACGGGCAACCGGTTGTTGGCGAGTCCCCCGCAGATGGGGGGACGGTGCTGGTCGGCGTACCGGCTGATGTTGAGGGATTGCGTGGAAATGATCCGGGAGCGGCCAAGGAGTGGCGGCTGGTGTTGCGGGAAGTGTTGGGTGGGTTGATGGCGGATGGGGCCCGGGTGACCGGGTTCGATCGGGCTGGGTGGTACGTGGTCGAACGTCCTGGAAAGGGGCTGGTGTGATGAAGCTGACCGGAGTCGAGTTGCGGCGGATCTCGTTGCCGTTGGTGTCGCCGTTCCGGACGTCGTTCGGGACCGAGACGACGCGCGACGCGTTGCTGGTCCGCGTCGTGTCCACCGAGGCGGAGGGATGGGGCGAGTGCGTCGCGATGAGCGGGCCGCTCTACTCATCGGAGTACGTGGACGGCGCGATCGACGTACTGCGACGCTTCTTCGTACCGGCCTTGGGTGCTGTCGAACGCCTATCGGCCGTCGGCGTCGCGCCGGCGCTGGCCAAGTTCCACGGCCACCGGATGGCGAAGGCCGCGCTCGAGACCGCCGTACTGGACGCCGAGCTGCGAGCCGAAGGCCGCCCGCTGGCACGCGAACTCGGCGCGGTCCACGACCGCGTCCCCTGCGGCGTCTCCGTCGGCATCATGAACTCGATCCCCGAACTACTCGACGCAGTCGGCGGCTACCTCGATGAGGGCTACCTACGCATCAAGCTCAAGATCCAACCCGGCTGGGACATCGACCCGGTCGCCGCGGTCCGCGAACGCTTCGGCGACGACATCCTGCTGCAAGTGGACGCCAACACCGCCTACTCGGTCTCCGACGCCCGCCACCTCGCCAGACTCGACCCCTTCAACCTCCTCCTGATCGAGCAACCCCTCGACGAGGAGGACATCCTCGGCCACGCCGAACTCGCCCGCTCGATCAAGACCCCCGTCTGCCTCGACGAATCCATCACCTCAGCCCGCGCAGCCGCCGCCGCGATCACTCTCGGCGCGTGCTCGATCATCAACATCAAACCCGGCCGAGTCGGCGGCTACCTCGAATCCGTCCGCATCCACGACGTCTGCGTAGCTCACGGTATCCCCGTCTGGTGCGGCGGCATGCTCGAAACCGGCCTCGGCCGAGCTGCCAACGTCGCGCTCGCAGCCCTCCCCGGCTTCACCCTCCCCGGCGACACCTCCGCCTCCAGCCGCTACTACCAAACCGACATCACCACCCCGTTCACGCTCGACAACGGCCACCTCCCCGTCCCCACGACCCCCGGCATCGGAATCGACCCCCTCCCCGACCAACTGGCGGCAGTAACCACCTCCACCGAGTGGCTCCCGCTGTAAGTTGTCGGAACGGACTAAATCAGGGGCTGAAATTGTGCACCTGGACGAACTAGGCTGGGTTCCCGGCTTCTAAGTTCGGAAAGGTGCTGCCTTCCGTGACGAATCGACCACGTGCGAGCCTCGGCCGGGTGCTCGACGATCTGGGCGCCACCCTGCTCGAACTCGTCCACGGTGACCCCGACCAGCCGGCCGAGATCGGTGGCGTCGTCATCCACGACCCACTCGACGAGCCGGTGCTCCCCCGCCACGCGCTCGTCCTCGGCGTCGGTCTGCAGGAACCTTCGGTCATCTCCTGGGTACTGCGCGACCTCGGCCGCCAGCAGGCCGCCGGACTCGTCGTCCGCTCCCCGATCGCCCCCGACGAGGCGATCACCAACGCGGTCACCGAGTCCGGCGTCGCCCTGCTCGGTCTCACCCGGGGCGCCTCCTGGGACCAGCTCGCAGTACTCCTGAGATCGCTTCTCGCCGACGGCGACGTCGGAGTGGCCGAGCCGGAAACCCTCGGCGGGATGCCCTCCGGCGACCTCTTCGCCCTCGCCAACGCGGCCGCCGCCCTCCTCGACGCGCCGATCACCATCGAGGACCGCAGCTCCCGCGTCCTCGCCTTCTCCAACCGCCAGGACGAAGCCGACCCCGCCCGGGTCGAGACCGTCCTCGGCCGCCAGGTGCCGCAGCGCTACTCCCGGCTGCTCAACGAGCGAGGCGTATTCCGCGACCTGTACCGAACCGATCAGCCGGTCTACATCCCCCCATTGCCTGTCACCAAAGGCGAAATCACCCTTCCCCGCGTCGCTGTCGCCGTCCGTGCCGGCGACGAGATCCTCGGCTCGATCTGGGCCGCCGTCCGCGACCCGCTCAGCGAGGAACGCACCCAGGCACTCTGCGACGCGGCCAAGCTCGTCGCCCTTCACATGCTCCGCATCCGCGCCGGCGCCGACGTCGAGCGCCGACTCCGCGCCGATCTGGTCAGTACTGCGCTCGAAGGCGGCGCCGGAGCCCGCGATGCGCTCGATCGTCTGGGCCTGACCGACCAGCCTGTCGTAGTACTGGCTCTGGCTGTTCCCGTCTCCGACTCGCTGGTCGGCGAGGCCGGGTTGGCCACCGAGCGGCAGCGGCTGGCCGACGCGTTCGCGATGCATCTCGGTGCCGTCCATCCGCGTTCGGCCGCCGCGCTGGTCGGCGATGTCGCCTACGGGTTGATGCCCGTCCGCGCCGATCGCTCGGATGGCGAGGAGAACGCAGTACGGATCGCCAAGGACTTCCTCGACCGGATCGGCGAACGCGTCACCGCGACGATCGGCGTCGGTCCGGTGGTACGCGAAACCTCCCGTCTCCCCCACGCCCGTGCCGGCGCGGACCGAGCTCTCCGGGTACTCCGAACAGCCCGCGGCTCACAGCGGGTCGCCCGACTGGCCGACGTACACGTCGAATCGCTCCTGCTCGAACTGCGAGACCTCATCGAGGCCCGTGGCGATCAACCGACCGGCCCGATCGCGCGCCTGGTCGCGTACGACCGCGAGCACAACACGAACCTGGTCGAAACCCTGCGAGCCTGGCTGGACGCCTTCGGCGACGTCATCGCCGCGGCCGCCGCCGTCTACGTGCACCCCAACACCTTCCGGTACCGTCTCCGCCGCCTCGCCGAAGTCGGCGCCCTCGACCTCGACGACCCCGAAGCCCGCTTCGCCGCCATGCTCCAACTCCGCGTCGTAAGCCCACCTCGGCCGTCTCGAGGTGCGGCCTCAGCTCGGCTTGCGGAGGACGCCGGTTCGTAGTTGCCAGTGTTCGCCGGCGCGGAGGTGGGAGACGAAGGCCCGTTGCAGCGAGGTCTCTTGGGGCACTCGATCCAGGTCGTCCTCCGTGAGCGGGCCATCGTCAGGTACCGAGAGATGCAGGCCGAGCCGCATCATCTCGCGGTCGCCCTCGCTCGGGTCCTTCATGGGCAGCTGCGGGAGCAGATCGAAGCGCCGCTGGAATCGGATGATGTTGGAGTCCGCGGACAGGTAGTCGGCGAGATCCGGATCGAGAAGCCACGAGTGACAGACGAACGCGGCGACGGGCTCCTCGGGATAACACCGCTCGAACAGCCGTGTCGCCTGGGCAACCGACTCCTCGGACGCCTGCGCATCGAGCCGCCCGGTCGGCGGGATGTGCATCATCAGTACGTGACCTGAAACGCCGTCGCCGATCCCCAGCTGAGCCCGCGTGAACGCATGCCGCCCGATCTCGAAATCCGTCCCCCGGAACCGCAACGGCGGACTCCACAACGGGATCAGCCCCACCCCCGCCCGCCCGAAGATCTGCCGATGCGTACTCATCACCCCACCCAGCGCCGACACCGTCGCCCTGGTCACCGCCTCCGGCACCCCACGCCGCGCATGCACCTCAACCAACCGAGGAACACAAGCCAGCAACGCCCAAGCCCCCGCAAACAACCCCACCGCCGAAGACTCCATCGGCACCGCCGGCCAAGCCTCAAACCCAGTAGACGGAACCGCCATCTCCATCTCCCGCACAACACTCTCCGCCAACGCAGCCGTAACCGCCCACCACTCCGGCTCTCTCACAGCATCCGGCCGAGCCGCCAGCATCTCCTCACGATCCCGCGCACCAACCCCACAAAACTCCATCAACCCAACAGCCTCCTCCCCCGGCAACACCAACCCCGCGTCCACATCCACACCGGCACCCGCGCTCATACCCGCGTCCACATCCGCCACTCCGCTCCCCTTCGTCGAGATCACCGCTCCCTCGACCCCACCACGGGCCGCCCCCGGCCCGCACGACTCCTGTGACCCACCTCACGCCCGACGCCGGCGCGGACGGCAAGCCACCCGGCGGACCCGGGTAGCGCCAGGGCTACCGGAGCCGTAGCGGGCAGGTGATGTCCGACGGCATGACTGGACGGTGTGCTTGAGGGAGTGGATCTCGACGACCCTGCAGAGGTGGGACATGAGGCTTGAGCGAAGCACGCCCGGGCGGCGCGGAGTACTGGCGATGGGCCTAGCCGCCGCGACGGCGCCCTGGGTGACGTCCGCAACGGACGCGGCAGCCGGCGGGACGGCGACACAGGGCCGGGCGGCCCAGGGCACGGCGACGCAGGCTGCGGGAGCGCAGCCGGATGGTCCTGGGATCGCCGAGCTTGCCCATCAGATGGTGGTGGGGCGGATTTCTGCTGTGGAGCTGACTCGGTATTACCTGGAGCGGATTGAGAGGATCGATCGGCGCGGCCCTGGGTTGCGGGCCGTGATTGAGGTCAATCCTGATGCGATGCGCGAGGCGCGGCGGCTGGATGCGGAGCGGCGTACACGTGGGGTTCGTGGTCCGCTTCATGGGTTGCCGATGTTGATGAAGGACCTCTTCGATACAGCGGATCGGATGCACACGACGGCCGGCTCGCTCGCGTTGGAGGGCGGACGGCCAAAGGTGGATTCGGCCGTGGCGGCGAAGCTTCGGGCGGCCGGTGCGGTGTTGCTCGGCAAGACCAACCTGAGTGAGTGGGCCGGCGGCATCTCGATTACCCATCACCCCGGCTGGAGCGCCCGCGGCGGCCAGACGCGCAACCCGTACAAGCTCGACCGATCCCCAAGCGAATCCAGCTCCGGTACGGCGGTAGCGGCCGCCGCGAACCTCTGCGTCGCGGGGATCGGCACTGAGACCAACGGCTCGATCGTCGACCCGGCCGCAGCCAACTCGGTCGTAGGCGTGAAACCCACCGTGGGTCTGATCAGCCGCGCCGGCATGATCCAGGGAGTACCGAGCCAGGACAGCGTCGGCCCCATCGCCCGCACCGTCCGCGACGCCGCGATCGTGCTCGGCACGTTGGTCGGAGTCGACGAGCGGGATCCGGCGACGAAGGCGAGTCGCGGGCACTTGCACCTGGACTACACGCAGTTCCTCGACGACGACGGCTTGCGGGGCGCGCGGATCGGCGTACCGCGTGAGGTGTACTTCGGGTACAGCAGCCACGCCGACGAGATCACCGAGCAAGCGATCGAGGTGATGCGAAAGGCCGGCGCGACAATCGTCGACCCAGCCGACATCCCGACAGCGCAGCAACTCGAGGACACCGAGACCTCGATCGTCGTGCAGGCGTACGAGGCCAAGCGAGCGATCAACCGATACCTGTCCACAACTCCAGGCGACCACCCGCGCAGCCTGCCCGAACTGATCGCCTTCAACCGCGAGCACGCCGACCGCGAGCTGCTCTATGTGCGCCAAGACGGGCTGGAGGCCATCCAGGCGCTCGACTTCTCCGACGCGGAGTACCGCGCGGCCTTGGCCACCAACCACCGGCTGTCCCGCACCGAAGGCATCGACGCCGTACTACGCCAGCACCGCCTCGACGCCCTCGTGATGCCGACCAGCGCACCCCCGGGCAAGATCGACCTCATCAACGGCGACAACTACCTGGGCGGCAGCTCCACCCCCGCCGCACTGGCCGGCTACCCCGCCATCAACGTCCCCGCCGGCTTCGCCTTCGGCCTCCCCGTCGGCATCACCTTCATCGGCACCGCCTGGTCCGAACCAGTACTCCTACGCCTGGCCCACGCCTACGAACAAAAATCCCAAGCCCGCCGCACCCCCACCTACCGCCCCGCCGACATCGGCCTCTAGCCCAACCCACCAACTCGCAAGCCCCAGAACGCCTAGCACCGCACGCTCGCCGGCGGCGCGGACGACTCGCGCCGACGGCGGCGGTGACCGGCTACTGGCTCCGCGCGAGGCGAAGCGGCGGGGTCGCCTCCGACCAGACGCCGCTGGCCGAGCGGGACTGGCAGCAGCCGCGGCACGAGATCGCCGACCCGGTCGAACGAATCAGGTTCGCCAGCGCCACCGGCCTGATCATCAGCAACTCGCGGACGACAGCGCCCGGTCGGCGGGGCCGGACCGGGCGCTGATCACTTCATCTGGTTCAGATGGTTCAGGACTTGCGCTTGGTGACCTCTTCGGTGGTGGCGGGGAGGACCTTGTGGAGGTCGCCCACGACGCCGAAGTCGACCAGCTCGAAGATGGGGGCTTCCTCGTCCTTGTTGATCGCGACGATGGTCTTCGAGGTCTGCATGCCGGCCCGGTGCTGGATGGCGCCGGAGATGCCTGCCGCGATGTAGAGCTGCGGCGACACGGTCTTGCCGGTCTGGCCCACCTGGTAGGCGTGCGGGTACCAACCCGAGTCGACTGCCGCCCGGGAGGCGCCAACCGCTGCGCCCAACGAGTCGGCGAAGGCTTCGATCGGGCTGAAGTCACCACCGGTACCGCGGCCACCGGAGACGATGATCGCGGCCTCGGTCAGCTCCGGGCGGCCAGTGGCCTCGCGGGGCTTGGAGTCGGTGATGCGGGCCGTCTTCGCGCCGTCGGAGATCGTGACGTCGAACTCCTCCACCTCCGGCGAGGTCTCGGCCGCTTCCGGGGTCGCAGCGTTCGGCTTGACCGTGATGATCGGCGTGCCGTGGGTGACCTTGGCCTGGACCGAGTAGTTGCCGGCGAACACGGACTGCGTGGTGACCGGGCCCTCCTGCACGTCCACGGCGTCGGTGATCAGGCCGGAGTCGAGCTTGACCGCCAGGCGGGCGGCGATCTCCTTGCCCTCGGAGTTCGAGGAGATCAGGATCGCGCTGGGCTCGATCTTGGCCGCGACCTGCTGCAGCGCCTCGGCCTTGGGTGCCACCAGGTACTGCGTGAGCTCGGGGTCGGTCAGCGCGATCACCTTGGTCGCGCCGTACTGACCGAGGGCGGGCAGTGCGTCCTGCACGTTGTCGCCGATGAAGACTGCGACGGGCTCGCCGAGGCGGCGTGCGATGGTCAGCAGCTCAGCGGTCGTCTTGCGGACCTTGCCACCGGTGTGGTCGACGAGAACGAGAACGTTCGACATGAGTTTGCTCGCCCCTCAGAGGAACTTGTTGGTGGACAGGAACTCGACGAGCTGGGCAGCGCCGCTGCCGTCCTCGTCGGTGACGATCGTGCCGGCCGACCGCGGCGGGCGGGCGGTCACCTCGGTGACCTCGGTCCACGCCGAGGAGGCGCCGACCTGATCGGGCGAGATCTCCAGGTCGGCCAGCGACCAGGTCTCGACCGGCTTCTTCTTCGCGGCCATGATGCCCTTGAACGACGGGTACCGCGGCTCGCCGGACTGGTCCGACACGGACAGCACGAGCGGCAGCGTGCCCTCGATGGTGTCGCTGGCGGTGTCACCGTCCCGGCGGATCGTCACGGTGTTGCCGTCGACGGCGACCGACGAGCCGAGCGTGACACCGGGCAGCCCGAGCCGCTCGGACACCATCGCCGGCACGACGCCCATCGAGCCGTCGGTCGACGCCATCCCGAAGACGATCAGGTCGGCCTCGAGCTTGCCCAGCGCCTTGGCCAGGATCAGCGAGGTCGCCACGGCGTCGGAGCCGTGGATGCCGTCGTCGTTCACGTGGACGCCGGCGTCGGCGCCCATCTGGAGACCCTTCTTGATGGCGTCGGCAGCCTGCTCCGGCCCGACCGTGAGGATGGTCACCTCACCGTCGCCGGCTTCCTTCACGGTCAGCGCGGTCTCGACGGCGTACTCGTCCAGTTCGGACAGCAGCCCGTCGACCCCGGCGCGATCCACCGTGTTGTCCTCGGAGCGGAAGCGGCGATCCGCCGTGGCATCCGGCACGAACTTCGCGCAGACGACGATCTTCATAGCGTGTGGGACCCCTTCTGGTTAACGGTCTCTCCCAGCCTGCCACGGATGTTACTCGCGAGAAACATATGACGCGTGCGAGTCCCATCACAGTTACAGTCACCTGGTGACCGAGACGTTACCGCTCACCGGTGAGAGAACAGCCCCCGGGATCTGGCATGAGAACTACTGGTTCGCGCGCCACGAGGCTGCCTATCGCTGGATCACGGCGAATTGGCTGACTTCCGAGACCCGCCGCGCCCTCGACGCCGGCTGCGGCGAGGGGTACGGCGCGGACCTGTTGCACCGGGCCGGAGCCAGGCAGGTGTTCGGTCTCGACTATGAAGGTACGACGCTTCGCCACGTCGCCAAGGCTTATCCACAAGTCAATCTGGTGCAGGGCAATCTCGTCCAGACCGCCTTCGCCGACGACGCCTTCGAGTTGCTCGTGTCGCTGCAGACGATCGAGCACCTGTGGGAGCAGCCGCGCTTCATCACGGAGTGCGCGCGGATCACAGCGCCCGGCGCCACGATCGTCCTGAGCACTCCGAACCGGCTGACCTTCCCGAGCGGCAACTGGTATCACACCAGGGAACTCACCGGCCCCGAGTTCGTCGAGCTGGTCGGAGCGGACCTGGAGGTCGTCGAGACGCTCGGCCTCTGGCACGGCGACAAGCTGACCGCGTGGGAGCGGGAGCACGGGTCGTGTGTGGACGCGCAACTCGCGTCGGACCACACCCAGTGGCCGGCCGACCTGGTCCAGCTGGTGAAGGAGACCAGGTACGACGACTTCGTGATCCGGCCGGGCGACCTCGACGACAGCCTCGACCTCATCGTCGTCGCCCGGCCGCAGACCACGTAGGCGGACCAGCCAATACGGGGGCCGCGGCCTGACGGCGTACAGGTCAGGGACGGATGAAGCGTTCGGCGATCTTGCCGATGATCAGGTAGACGAGCGCCGCGATCCCCCAGTTGACGAGCAGGGTGTTCTTCGCAGTCTCGAGCCGGAAGAGGTCCTTGAACGGGCCCACCAGGTCGTGCCCGCGCTCCAGCACCCACTTCACGATCTCGTTGCTCTGGTTGGCCTGGTCTAACGCGGTGAAGAGAGCGCCCAGGGCAAGCAACGCGGCCGCGATGACGGCGATCAGCCAGACCAGCGAGGCCAGCAGGTTCCGGAAGCGCTTGACGCCCGAACCAACCGCGGACAACGCGGCCTTGCCCGAGCCGGAAGAAGACGTCGCGGTCTTCTTGGCCGCGGCGGCGACAGGTTTGACGCCGGTCTTGGGCGTGGTCGCGCCCGGTACTGCGGCAGCGCTCGGCGCGGCGGGTTGCCGGGTGACCGGCTTCGTCACCGCCGTATCGTCCTGAGGCGACTCGGCGGCGGCCTTCTCGCGGGCCTTCTGCTCGGCGACGATCTCGGCCGCCGTCTTCGGTTTCGCGGGCTTCGTCGCGGTCGCGGTGGTACCGCGTGCGCTGGACGCCTCGGCGGACGTTGCGGTCGCGGGAGTCTCCTCAGCCTCCACGTCCGGTGTCACCGCCTTCTCGGCATCGGCGGTCTTGGCCGCCTTGTCGGGTTGAGTACCCACGTCGTCCATCTCCTCAGCCGGGATCGGTTCCTCGTCCGTCACCGGTGCCGGGACCGGCGGTTTCCTGCGTCGGTTGCCCGGTACCGGGCGCGGCGACAGTTTGCGCCGCACCCTCCAGATCGGTGCGGACGGCACGCCGTCCGCTGACTCCAACGTAGCCAGATCCACACCGTCCGTCACATCCGCCACCACGATCGGCACCGGATCGACCGCCCGGTGCCGCGCGTCGGTGATCGAGCCGTCGGCGGCCGCCTGGTCCAGGATGGACCCCTTGTCCGCCTGCTCAGCCACGCTGCGTCTCCTCTTCGGCTACTTCCGGGACATAGTGCACGACTGGCGAGTAACTTGAGAACCCCCTGGTCATATCTGCCTTATCACCAGTTGTCCCGACGCTGTTACCCCTCGCGTCCTCTTCCACTGCAAAAGTCAAAGGATTCTCTGTCGGCGAGCGTTGGCCGGACGCGGCGGACGGCTTCGCCTGGGTCGGGTCGGCCTGCGCCGAGGAGGTGGTTTCCGAGCCTCCGTCTGCACTGGGTGAGCCGAGCGGGCCGGCCTCGCTGGAGCGGCGCGGCTCTGCCGTCGGTGCGGTGTGGCCGGCTTCGCTGGAGGGGCGCGGCTCTGGTGTCGGTGTGGTGTGGCCGGCTTCGCTGGAGGGGCGCGGGGGTGCTGTGGGTGGGGGGTGGCCGGCTTGTAGGCGGGCGGTGGTTTCGGCGTTGGATTTGGCCAGGTCTGCGAGGTAGGCGCGGCGGGGGGCGTCTGCCTCGTAGCGGGTGCGGCGGTCGCGGACCACCTCGGCGGGGACGCCGACGGCTACGGAGTACGCCGGGATGTTGCCTCGGGCAACGCTGTTGGCGCCGATCACCACGCCGCGGCCGATGTCGGCGCCGCGGGTGACGGTGACCTTGGTGGCCAGCCAGCAGTCGGGGCCGATCCGGACCGGTGACTTGACCAGGCCCTGGTCCTTGATCGGGAGGTCGAGGTCCTCGGTCTTGTGGTCGAAGTCGCAGATGTAGGTGCCGTCGGCGATCAAGGTCGACGCGCCGATCTCGATGTCGAGGTAGCAGTTGACAGTGACGTCACGGGCGAAGACGACCTTGTCGCCGATCCGCAGGGTGCCCTCATGGGCACGCAGCCGCGTCTCGTCACCCAGATGCACCCACTGCCCGAGGATCAGCCGCCCGTGCCCGGGCCGCGCGACGATCTCCAGTTTCTTGCCGAGGAAGACGAATCCCTCGGTGACGACATGGCGGTGCCGCAGCTTGAACCAGCCGAAGCGCCAGTAGCGCTTCAGGTAGTACGGCGTCCACGCCCGGTGGCGCACCACCCAGCGCAGATTCGCCGCCGTCAGCAACCGCATCCGTCCAGTATGTACACCGCTACTGGGCGACACCTGTGATGGACACGTTGTAGTAGAGCTCATCGGGTACGACCTGAGACAGAACCTTGTCGACCTTCGACAGTTGCAGCCAGGACTTGTACGCGAACATCCGCCACCCGAATCCGAGCTTCTCCTCCGGTACGGCGGCCTCGAACGTCCTGATCGGCCACCCGACCCAGGCCGCGAGCAACTCCTCGGTCACTGTCCGTACGTCGACAGCGCCGGCGCGCGACGCCATCCGAGCCAGCGTGTCCGGGTCGAACGTGTGCAAGTCGACCACGGCCTCCAACGCAGCCGCCCGCGACGACTCGTCCAGCTCCGACTGCGGCCGGCGCCAATGCGACAGCGCCGGCAGCTTGGTCACATTGGTCGTCGCCCACCACGTGAACCGCGACAGCCGCCGCGCCACGAAGTCGCCGTACCGGGTGGGCTCGCCGCAGATGACGAAGCGGCCGCCCGGCTTGAGCACCCGGAGCATCTCGCGGAACGCCAGCTCGACGTCCGGGATGTGGTGGATCACCGCGTGCCCGATCACCAGGTCGAAGGTGCCGTCGTCGTACGGCAGCTTCTCCGCGTCCGCGACCTTGCCCTCGATCGCGAAGCCGAGCGTGTCCGCGTTGCGCTTGGCCGCCTCGACCATGCCCGGCGACAGGTCGGTGACATGCGCCTCGGCCAGTACGCCGGCCAGCTTCAGGTTCAGCGTGAAGAAGCCGGTGCCGGCGCCGATCTCGAGCGACTTGCCGTACGGCCAGCCGTCGGACCCGGCGACGTCGGTGAACCGGTCGCGGGCGTAGTCGACGCAGCGTTCGTCGTACGAGATCGACCACTTCTCGTCATAGGTCGACGCTTCCCAGTCGTGGTAGAGCACCTGGGCGAGCTTGTTGTCGTTCCACGCGGCCTCGACCTCTTCGGCGGTGGCAGCGGGCTTCGAAGCAGACGTGGTCATCAGATTCCCTTGAACTCGGCCTTGCCGGGGCCGTTCTCGACAAAAGACTTCATCCCGATCGTGCGGTCCTCGGTGGCGAACAGGGCCGCGAACTGCTGCCGCTCGATCTCCAGCCCGGTGTGCAGGTCGACCCCGAGCCCGGCGTCGATCGCCTCCTTGGCCGCGCGCAGCGCCAGCGAGGCCGCCTTGGAGAACTGCGAGGCCCAGGCAACAGCGGCGTCGTACACCTCGGCAGCCGGTACGACCTTGTCGACCAGCCCGATCTGCAGCGACTCGGCCGCGTCCACGAAGCGGCCGGTGAAGATCAGGTCCTTGGCCTTGGACGGCCCGATCAGCCGCGAGAGCCGCTGCGTGCCACCGGCGCCGGGGATGACGCCGAGCAGGATCTCGGGCTGGCCGAGCTTGGCGTCGTCCGCAGCGATCCGGTAGTCCGCGCACAGGGTCAGCTCGCAGCCGCCACCGAGCGCGTAGCCGGTGATCGCCGCGACGGTCGGCTTCGGGATGGCGGCGACCGCGTTCAGCGCGGCCTGCAGCGGACCGGAGCGCTTGACCATGTCGGCGTACGACATGTCAGCCATCTCCTTGATGTCCGCGCCGGCTGCGAAGACCCGCTCGCCGCCGTAGATCACGACGGCCCGCACCGCGTCGTCGGCGGTCGCCGCCAGCGCGGCGTCGCGGATCTCGTCCTGGACCTGCACGTTGAGCGCGTTCATCTTCGGCCGGTCCAGCCGGATCGTGCCGACCCCGTCGGCCACGGTCAGGTTGACGAACTCACCCATCACAGCTCCTCAGTCTCAGCACTACCCGCCGGTCACATCCCCGGGCACGGTACCGGACCACTGCGAATACTCGTACTACCGGGAGGTCCCGGTTACACGTCGACGGGCTGCCCGGCGCTTACCGATCGACGGGCGGCGTCGACGATGCGCAGGGTCCGCAGGCCGACTGCACCGTCCGGCTGCGGGACCACAGCGGGCGTAGTACCGGGCACTGCCTTGCCAGAGGCCCGTACTGCGCTCAGAAACTCGCCAAGCATCATCGAGTCGAGGTCGCCGCCTACTGAGAGGAAGACCTCACCGGAAGCGTCCGTACCGCCCACATGCGACTGGAACGGCGCTATCTCCACCGAGCCCTTCGTACCCGTCACCTGCAGCGTCACACCACCCCAAGTCGGCCCGTTGTCGGGCACGCTCCAGGAGCAGTCGATGGTTGCCAGTAGCCCGTTGTCGTAGGTGATGGTGACCAGGCCGCCGGTCTCCACCTCCACACCCTTGTCCTGGTGCAGCACGTGGTTGGCCACAGCATGGACCCTTACTGCCTCCGCGCCACCGGTCAGCCCGTCGATCAGGTCGGCGCAGTGGACCGTGTGGTCGACCATCGCTCCCCCGCCGGCCAGCTTGGCGTCCGTGAACCACTGCCGCTGGGCATAGGGGATCTTCCCGTTGTTAGTCCCCATAACCGCGAACACGTCGCCCAGACGACCTGCCTCGACCGATGCCCGCAGCCGCCCGTACGACGGCGCGAAGCGCACCGGGTAGGCAGTCATGAGGATCACGCCGGCTGCCTCGCAAGCGGCGAGCATGGCTTGGCCGTCGGCTACCTCTGTCGCCAGTGGCTTCTCGCAGAGCACGTGTGCGCCTATTGCGGCGGCTCGCTCGACCAGGCCGCGGTGCAGCGCATTCTCCGCGGTCACCACGACGGCATCCGGGCCCCAGGCGAATAGCTCGTCGTAGGAGCCGACGTAGGGGATGCCTAGCTTGGCGGCGAAGTCAGCGCCTCGGGGACCAGCGTCGGGGGCGGCCGCGCCATCGGGGTCCGAGGAGAGCACCTCCACGTCGGGCAGTGAGTTGAGCAGCCCGGCGTAGGACGAAGCGTGAGTGTGGGCGAAGGAGGCGATCGCTACCTTCAGGGTCATGCGGGTACTCCTGCCGGGTCGAAGGTAGTCATGTCGACAGTGCGACCAGTCGTCATCGATACGCGGGCCGCCTCGGCCAGGTAGACCGCCGCCGTGCCATCTGCAGCAACCACTCGGGGCGTGGAGCCGTTCTTGAGGGCAGTGGACAGCTCACGCAGCTGGGTCAGGTACGGGCTCTCATAGAGAGTCGACTCGGGGATCAGCAGGTCTCCGCTGTCCGACTCTCCCTGCAGCTCCTCGGCATAGCCGGTCTCCTTATCCGAGGTGTACTCGAGCACGCCAGTGGAGCCGGCAATGGAGAAGCCGGTCCGGAAGGGCGTCCCCGGCACACCCCAGGTCGCCCGCAGGTGGCTGATCGCGCCACCCTCGTGGGTCAGCGTCACGTGGGCCGCTACGTTGACCGGGCTGATGCCGTCCACATTCGGCGGACTCTGTACGGCGTACACGCTGGTCACCTCGCCGCACAGCCAGCGGGCCTGGTCGAGGTCGTGCACCATCAGGTCCATGATGACGCCGCCGGAGCGGGCGACATCGCGGTACCAGCCGGCACCGGCCGGGGAGGACGCCTGCCGGAAGAAGCGGGCGACGGCTACCTTGCCGATCCGCCCCTCGAGGACTGCTTCGTGCGCAGCGACGTACCCCGGGAAGTACCGGACCACATGCGCCGGGTAGATCCGTACGCCTGCCGCAGCCGCCGCTTCGGACAGCTCGTGCGCGTCGCTGGCCCGCAGTGCGAGCGGCTTCTCGCAGATGACGTCGCGGCCGGCCTTGATCGCGGCCAGTGCGATCTCCTTGTGCGTCGCCGAGGGCGTGACGATGTCGACGAAGTCCACCTCGGCCAGCAGGCCGTCGAGCGTCGGGGCGAACTCCAGCCCGTACCGCGCGGCGAGTTCCTCGGCACCGGCGGCCGAGTGCACCAGCACCCGCGCGCCGAGCGCCTGCCAGGCCGTGACGTGAACGTGCGCGATGTTGCCCGCGCCGATCAGCCCGACCGTCAGGTCAGAGTCAGACATGGAGTTCCTTCACTAGGGCCGCGTGGTCGGGAGTAAGTTAATAACACTCCCTGCATATTTGTCAGGACTTGTATCAGGTTTCGCTCCCAGGCAGCGCGGTTTGACCTGTCATGGGCACAATGTGCCGGTGACCGAAGCCACCGCCGCCCCGAATGCGCTCGGCCCATCGCCCGATCCGGACCTCCGGCTGGGCGCGGTGGTCCAGTCCGATGGCACGACCTTCACCGTCTGGGCGCCCGCCGCCGAGCGGGTCGAGTTGGCGCTGATCGACCAGCAAGGGGGCCAGCGCAATCTGGACCTCGCGCACATGGGCGAGTACTGGACCGGGTTCGTCGCCGGGGTCGGGCACGGGCAGCGGTACGGGTACCGGGTGCACGGGCCGTTCGACCCGACGCACGGGCTGCGGTTCAACCCGGCCAAGCTGCTGCTCGACCCGTATGCGCGGGCGGTCGACGGGGAGCTCGACTTCGCCTCGCCGCTGATCTACGACTCCTCGGAGGGCGACTCGGCCGGGCATGTGCCGGTTGGGGTGGTTGTCGCGTCGTCGGAGCCGCCGCCGCCGATCAGCAGGCCGGTTCCGTGGACCGAGACGGTGATTTACGAGCTCCACACCAAGGGGTTCACCAAGCTGCATCCCGACGTACCGGAGCACCAGCGCGGCACGTACGCCGGACTGGCCCACCCGTCGGTCATCTCCTACTTGGTCGACCTAGGGGTCACCTCGGTCGAGTTGCTGCCCATCCACCACTTCCTGACCGAGCCGGCCATCGCGGCGCGCGGGCTGCCCAACTACTGGGGCTACAACACGCTCAACTACTTCGCGCCGCATGCTCCGTTCTCGTCATCCGGGTCGCTGGGTGAGCAGGTTGCCGAGTTCAAGGCAATGGTCGCCGCGTTCCATGCCGCGGGGATCGAGGTGATCCTCGACGTCGTCTACAACCACACGGCCGAGGGTGGCTTCGACGGGCCGACGCTGAGCTTCCGCGGGCTCGACAATCGCGCGTACTACCGGCTGACGCAGGGCGGCACGATGTACGACGTCACCGGGACGGGCAACTCGGTCGACACGTCGCACCCACAGGTCCGCCGGCTGGTGATGGACTCGCTGCGGTACTGGGTCGAGGAGATGGGCGTCGACGGGTTCCGGTTCGACCTGGCGGTGACGCTGATCCGCAACGAGCGCCACGAGGTCGACACGGTCGGGCATCCGTTCCTGGCGGAGGTCGCGGCGGATCCGGTGCTCGGGCGGGTCAAGCTGATCTCCGAGCCGTGGGACGTCGGGAACTTCGGCTATCAGGTCGGCAACTTCGGGACGCCTTGGTCGGAGTGGAACGGGAAGTACCGCGACAGTGTGCGCGACATCTGGCGCACGTCGTCGTACGGCGTACAGGACCTCGCGTACAGGCTGTCCGGATCGAGCGATCTGTACGGCGACGACGGGCGGTACCCGTATGCGTCGATCAACTTCGTCACCGCGCACGACGGATTCACCCTGCGCGACCTGGTGTCCTACGATCACAAGCACAACGAGCTCAACCGCGAGGACAATCGCGACGGGACCGACGACAACCGGTCCTGGAACTGTGGTTTCGAGGGCGAGACGGACGATCCCGGCGTCGTCGCGTTGCGCAAGCGGCAGATGGCGAACCTGATGGCGACGCTGGTGCTGTCGACCGGCGTACCGATGATCACGGCCGGCGACGAGTGCGGGCGGACGCAGCACGGCAACAACAATCCGTACTGCCAGGACAACGAGACCTCCTGGTTCGACTGGTCGCTGCCTGGTGTCTGGTCGGATCATTTCGCGCTGACCAAGAAGCTGCTCGCGTTGCGGGCCGCCCACCCGACCTTGCGCCAGTGGCACTACTTCTCCGGCCAGCCAGTCGTGCCCGGCGGCCGCAAGGACCTCTCCTGGATCGCCCCGCACGGCGGCGAGATGACCGAAGCCGACTGGCACGACGGAAACCTCCGCACCATCGGCATGTTCCTGGCCGGCGACGCCATCCGCGGAACCGATGCCGACGGCAACGTTCCGGTCGACAACTCCTTCCTCCTCGCCCTCAACGCCACCGCCGAAACCCGCGACGTCGTAGTCCCCGACGCCTCCTGGGCACCGGCGTACGAGGTAGTCCTCGACACCAGCTCCAGCGGCGCCACCGAGGTCGTCGCCGGCGCCGTCGTCCCCCTCGCCCCCCGCTGCCTGGTACTACTCCGCGCACTCTGACTCCCCAGGTGGGGCAACTTCTGCGACCATGAGTCGCATGGGGGCCGTACGACGGAACACCATCGTGTTCTCGCTGGTCGGGTTGGCACTAGGGGTCTGCACTCTGGCTCTTGTCCGCCGGTCGCCGGACTTCTCCTTCAGCGGCGGTTCATGGTCGGCCGGAGTCACCGAGTTGCTCGTCGGGTGGACGCTGAGCTGCGCCGGGCTCGCCGCTGCCAGACGGCATCCAACTGCCTCGTTCGGCGCGGCGATCACGGCTGCGGGCTTCGCCTGGTTCTTCCTCGAGTGGAACAACCCCGGGGTGGGTTCGGCGATCGTCTTCACCGTCGGCATGGTCACCTACCTCGCGTGTCCGCCGCTGCTGGCCTATGCCGTCCTCTCGTACCGGGCTGTCCGTACTTCCACTGCGGATCGGTTGGCGGTGGCAACCTTGGCCGCCGGTACGTTCCTAGGGCTCGGTGTGGTTCCGGCTCTGCTCACCGATCCGGCTGCCACTGGGTGTTCGACATGTCCGCGCAATCTCCTTCTCCTCCAGGCCGATGCGTCGGCGGCGGCCACCGTGAACCGGGTAGGCCTCTGGCTCACAGTCGCCGGAGCCATGGCCGCCGCGGTACTGGCCCTTCTGCGACTGGCCCGATCGACGATCGCCATGCGACGGACCACTGCACCGGTAGTCATTCCAGGGATCGCCTACCTGGCACTGATCGCCGCGTGGTGCGTGCATTCCTCCGCAAGGGGCTACCTGAGCAACGGCCCGGTGGATCGACGTCTCTGGTTCGGCCAGGCCGCAGCATTGGTGGCGATGGTCCTCGGCATCGCAGCCGAGTGGATGCGCGCAAGGCGAGCTCGTTCGGCCGTCGCCCGGCTCGTGGTGGATGTGGCCGGCTCCCCGCCGCCCGGCGGTCTCCGCGACGCACTGGCTGGTCTGCTCGGGGATTCATCGCTGCAGGTCCAGTACGAGCTGGTTGACGGGCGCCTGGTCGACGGCCGCGGCCGGCTATCGGTGTCCGGCGCCGGGCAAGCTGTCACGCGGTTGGTCCGACATGGCGAGACGGTGGCGCTGGTCACCCATCGCCCTGGACTGCTGGACGATCCACAACTGGCAGGCGAGATCGCAGGTGCAGCTCGCCTCGCCCTGGATCATGAACGGCTACAGGCCGAGGCCGCGGCCCAGCTGGAAGACCTGCGCTCGTCGAGCGCCCGCTTGGTCGAGGCCGGTGACGCCGAACGTCGCCGGCTGGAACGGGACCTGCACGACGGCGCTCAGCAGCGGCTGATCTCGCTGGCGCTGTCACTGCAGCTGACGGCTCTGCGATCCGAGGACGACTCCGGACGACTCCAGGCAGCGCAGGCACAGGTGAAGAAGGCTTTGAACGAGCTCCGGGAGATCGCTCACGGGCTCTATCCCAACGCACTCGCCGGCGAAGGGCTTGCAGCGGCTCTCGAGACCTTGGCGGAGACACATCCGATCCGGATCGTTCTCGGCCGGCTCCCCGACGGCCGGTTCGATCCCCCGGTCGAGTCGGCCGCGTACTTCGTGGTCGCCGAGGCCTTGAACCGCAGCTTCCAGAGCCGGCTGGCAACCGTACAGGCCGCCCGGGCGAACGGTCGCCTCGTACTGGACATCGAGACGGACGCACAACCGCCCCGCGACCTGACCGACCTCGAGGATCGCGTGGACACGCTGTCCGGGCAGCTGACAGTGAAGCGCCTGCCGTCCGGGGGCACCCACATCCATGCGGAGGTACCGTGCGCGTCGTAGTGGCCGATGACGAGCTTCTGCTGCGGGAAGGTCTGGCCCGCCTGCTCGGCGAGGTCGGCGTAGAGGTGGCCGGAACGGTCGGCGACGCGCCCGCGCTCTTGCGCCTGGTCGCGCTGGATCTGCCCGATGTCGCCATCGTCGACATCAAGATGCCGCCGACGCACACCGAGGAAGGTCTGGTCGCGGCGCTGGCAATCCGCGAACGGCATCCTTCCGTCGGGGTCCTGGTGCTGTCGCACTACCTCGAGTCGCGGTACGCGATGCGCCTGTTCGAGCGGCAGCCGGAGCGGATCGGCTACCTGCTCAAGGACCGGGTCTCCGACATCGCGGTGCTGGTCGACAGTCTGCGGCGGATCGCGGAGGGCGAATGCGTACTCGATCCGACGATCGTGTCCCGCTTGCTGGCCCGCCGGCGCGCACCCACGCCGCTCGACCAGCTGACCGAGCGCGAGCGGGAGGTGCTCGCGCTGATGGGCGAGGGACGCTCCAACCAAGGCATCAGCCAGCTGTTGCGGCTCAGTCTGAAGACCGTCGAATCCCACGTCGGGCACATCTTCCGCAAGCTCGGGCTGCCCGACACCGCGGCCGACCACCGCCGGGTACTCGCGGTTCTGGCCGCCCTCCGGACCGGGGGCCAGCCCTGATTCCACCCGGCGGTGGCTGTGCGACGATCGACGCATGGCCGAGCGGGTCCTGATCGTCGACGATCACGCACCCTTCCGCACGATCGCCCGCGCGCTGCTGACGGCGGAGGGCTTCGAGGTGGTGGGTGAGGCGGGCGATGCCCGGTCCGCGCTGGAAGCGAGCCGCCGGTTGCACCCGACCGTGGTCCTTCTGGACATCCAGCTGCCCGACCTGGACGGCTTCGAGGTGGCCCGCCAGCTGGCCGAGGACCCCGACGGCCCAGCCGTGGTCTTCGTCTCCAGCCGTGACAGCTCGTCGTACCGTCGGCGCCTGGCAGGCAGTACCGCGCGGGGCTTCATCTCCAAGGCGGAGTTGTCGGGAGCCGCAGTGGCTGCCCTGGTCGGCTGAATCATGCAGGACATCGGCCTCGCTGTCGTCGACACGATCGTCGGTACGACGTTGGCGGGTCTCGGCCTGGCCGCCGCTTCGAAGCGTCCGCGGGCGACAGGTCTGCTCATGACGGCTACCGCCATCGCCTGGTTCGCCGGGAACCTGGGCGGTCTCGCCCTGTTCTTACACCGGGGGCCGCTGGTCCACCTTCTCCTCAGCTATCCACGCGGCTGGCCTCGCAGGTGGCCGACGCGGGTCGTCATCGCTTTGGCGTACGTCGATGCGCTGGTCTCCCCGGTCGGGCGGGCGAACGGTGTGACGGTCGCGTTGGCCAGCGTGGTCATCGGGGCAGCGCTGATCGAATATGGCAAGGCACCTCACCGAGAGCGGCGGGCGCGGGGGCTAGCGGCCGCGGCGACTGTCGGGATCATGCTGGTGCTCGGCGTGGGCGCTGGTGCCCGCTTGATCGGATCCTCGATCGACACCACAGTGCTCTGGGCGTACGAGTTGGTGGTCGGAGCGGCCGCGGTTGTTCTGTTCGTTGGCATCCGCCCGGCGCACGCGGCGATCACCGGCCTTGTCGTCGACCTGGGCGAGCCGGAGCGGGCCGGCGTACTGGCAGACAAACTGGGGCAGGCACTCGGTGATCCCTCGCTGGTGTTGGGCTATTGGCTGCCCGAAACGGGTGGGTATGTGGATGAGGCGGGTCGCCCGGTCGCACTGCCCGACGGCGACCCCACCCGCGTACAGACCCCGTTGGTGGCAGACGGCCAGCACATCGGCGTACTCGTGCACGATGCTGCTGTACTCGACGATCCGCAACTGGTCGAATCCGTGGTGTCGCTGGCGCGGATGGCGGCCACAAACGTCCGCCTGCAGGCCGAGGTACGAGCACGCGTCGGCGAGGTCGAGGCGGCCCGCCGCCGCATCGTCGAAGCCGCGGATGCCGAGCGCCGACGGCTGGAGGGCCTTCTCCAGAAGGGCGCGATGCAACGGCTGTCAGAGGTGAGCGGGCTGCTGACGGCCGATGATCCGGCTGAGCTTCGGGCGCATCTCGACTCGTCCCAGGTCCTGCTTCGCGAGTTCGCGCGCGGCATTCACCCCCGGGTGCTGACCGAGTCAGGTCTGGCTGTGGCGCTCGCCGAGCTGGCCGGCACCTGTTTGACTCCGGTCGAACTCGAGGTGATGACTGCTCGGCTCCCCGCGGCCGTCGAGGCGACTGCCTACTTCGTCTGCTCCGAAGCTCTTGCCAACATCGGCAAGTACGCGCAGGCCGGCCGAGCACGGATCGAGGTGGCGCTGACGGATGGCGAGGTCGTCGTCAAGGTCACCGATGACGGGGTCGGTGGCGCTGATCCGGCCAGAGGCACTGGTCTGCGCGGTCTGACCGACCGCGTCCACGCCCTCGGCGGGACATTCCAGGTCGAGAGCCGGCCGGGTGCAGGTACCCGCCTTACTGTGCAGATGCCTTCAGCCGACCCGCCTCCACGGCTTGACCAGGAAGGGCGTCGGTCCCGGACCGAGTGACTCGTCGCGCCGGAAGGTGAGCGTGTCCCGGTAGAGATTCCAGTGGAACCCGAACGTCTCGCCGGTACCGGTGAAGGAGAGCAGGACCGTATCGCCTTGCACTGTGCACGTCCCGGTGGCCGAGCCGCTGCCTCGCTTGGACAACGTGACCTGACCCTCCTTGACGGTGAGGGTGAGGTCGCCCCAGTTGTCGTCGTTGATCTCGCCGGCGTCGTACAGCAGCGGCGATGCGGCCAGCTCCGCTTTGCTGAAGCTCGTCCGGTAGACCCCATCCAGCTTGCTCGCTGCCGCAGCGGCCGGTGGCTTGGTTCCCGCGCAGGTCAGCAACTTGCTCGCCGGCTCGGGCGGCAGGTTCGCCCGCAGATCCTCGATCCGGTCGAGGTTGGCGCGGGTCTTCGGGTCCTGACGCAACCAGGAGTAGACCGGCACGAACGCGTCACGGAGTTGCTGGATCTGAGCACCGCTCGCGGTGACGAACTGCAGCTTTCCCCGACGGCACAGTACGGCCGCCGATTCGGCCTCGACCTTGCGCTGCAGGTCGGCGGACGTTTTGACCGCTGCCTGGGCGGCGCTGCGCAGTACGTCGGCCTGACCGGAGTCCAGCTTCTTGCTATTGGCAACAAGCACGAGCGGCCTGGCCCAGAGGCTGACGTTCCCGGTGATCGTCTTGGCGACGCCGTCATAGTGATTGCCCTGGATGCCGGAGACCTGGTGCTCCGCCCCGTCCATCCCTTCCAGCGGTGCGCCGCCGAACCGGGTCGTCACCGGCTTGGCTCCCAGGGCTCGAACTGCCCGAACTCCTACCTCAGACGCCGAGTAGCCGATTCGCGCACCGCGGAAGTCCGCAGGCCCGAGCAAGTTGCGGGTGATCCCTACCGGCCTGCGGATCGGTCCCGGCAGGATTCCGAGGCCGACGAGACCGAAGGCGCCGACCGATGTGAGCATCTCGGTCGCCAGGTCGCTTGCTGCCACCTGCTGCTCCAACGCGAGACTGTCCACTGCCATCGGCGCGGACAATGCGTCGAAGTCGTTGACGCCACGCGCGTGCCAGGCCCGGGCGGGGACGACAGCGAGATCCACCTCGCCTGACTCGACGGACCGGATGAGATCGGCGTCGGTGGCTTCGACACTCGGCCGGCTGACCAGGTCGAGTTGGATCGACCCGTTGGAGGCGCGGGCCACCTCGTCCACGAGAGGCTGGATCTCCTCCAGGGTCGGTGTCGCCATCGTCAGGGTGACAGCGCCGGTCGGCAGGCTCCCGCCGGCCTTGTCGACCGGTCCACTGCAGCCGACGAAGGCCGCCACGAGAACGAGCGCTGCTGCGGTCGTACGGATCCTGTTCATCGACAGCCCCCCTGTGCTCGAAGCTACCGACTCCTTTCGTCGCGCGAGTCCGGACGCGCACTGACCTCTCGCCTTGCGGCGTCAGGGAGAACCCGGACACCGGCCGGGAGGTCGCCCCGATTCGGAACCGCTCCGTGGCACCTAGCTTCGATCGCAACGGCCGGGAATGCCAGGCCTGAGGCGAGGAGCGAACCATGCCAGCAGGACGAATACTTTCCGCAGCGATCGCACTGGGGATGGCGGTGACCGGGTCCGCTGTCGCCTTTCCAGCTGCAGCTGCCCGGCCGGCAAGTGTGTCTGCACCGCGTTGCGGGGAGACGATCACCACTGACCTCAAGCTGCGCGCTGACCTGATCGACTGCCCCGGTGTGGGTCTCGTGATCGGCGCCGACAACATCACCGTCGATCTCAACGGACACACCATCGACGGGGACAACACCCAGGCCGACTGCCCCAGCGACTCCCCTTGCGACATCGGCGTCTCGAACCTCGCCGGCCATGACGGTGTCATTGTCCGGGGTGGTGTGATCCGCCAGTTCGCAGTTGCCGTGTTCGCCGACGGTGCCGGCCGCATCCGGCTGCGCCAACTGACCGTACGGAACAACTTCGGGGTGGGGATCGTCGTCGTCGACTCCACCGACGCGGTGATCCAGAAGAACCGGGTGACGGGGACCGACGGCACCGCTGTGGTCCTGGTCGGCGTCCGCGGCGGCACGGTCGAGAACAACACCCTCGACCACAACAACCACGGGATCGCCGCCGCCAACGGAAGCTCTCGCATCACGATCGTCCGGAACGTCTTGTCGCAGCAGCGTGGCTCTGCGCTCGACCTCGGCGGCGGCGCGACCGGCAATCGGGTAGAAGGCAACCGATTGACCGACAACGGCGACGGCATCGTCCTGGAGGAGGCCCACGGCAACCTCATCAGCGGCAACCAGGTGACCGGTTCGGGCACCTTCGGCTTCCCGGATACGGCCGGATTCGGGATCGTCATCGATGGCGGCGATCGCAACAAGCTGGTCCGGAACACAGTCACCGGCGGCCGCGGACCGGCCATCTTCGTGGCGACCCTGGACGCACCGACGGCCGCCGAGCACAACATCGTCGCGCGGAACGTCGCCAGCAGCAGGCAGTACGACGGGATCTTCGTGGACGGCAACGCGACCGCGACAGTACTCGAGCGCAACATCACCAACCACAACGGCGGCGACGGCATCCACGTCTACGCGCCGACGACCACGTTGACGCGGAACACCGCCGACTACAACCACGACCTCGGTATCGAGGCCGTGCCCGGTGTCACCGACGGAGGCGGGAACCACGCCGCCCACAACGGCAATCACGCCCAGTGCACCAACGTTGTCTGCTGATCGATCAGCCTCCGGCGCAGTGGGCCCAGCCCGGGCACACTGCGCCGAAACACGGTCGCTGGGTTGTTCATCTTCATCAGGTACCTTCGCTGGTCACCAGCTGTTCACCTCCGGGTCACCTCGTGTGTTCCGGCGCCGAGGTGATGACCAGAGGGGGGCCAATGGCTTTACTAGGTGCTGCCGAAAGGCACTACGAACGTAGTGAGCACGATCACGCGACGCCGATCGGTGTGCTGCATCAGATGGTGGTGCGGTGGGGTGACGCCGACCGGACGACGGCGCGGCGCGCGTTCCGTCGGTGGTGCGACGGGGTTGCCTATGTCGACGTACAGGCGCGGACGTACGCGGAGTACTGGACCCGTCAGAACGAGACAGCGCTCGCCGGCGACGGCCCGCTCTGGGTGGTGCTCGGCGACTCGACCGCCCAGGGCCTCGGGGCGACGACACCCTTGCATGGGTACGTCGGCCAGACGGTCAACGTCCTGAACGGGTCTGGCGGCCGACCGTGGCGCGTGCTCAACCTCTCCCGTGCCGGCGCCCAGGCGGCTCACGTCCTCCACGACCAACTCCCGATGCTCGACAAGCTCGGCATCGAGCCAGACCTGGTGACCTGCGGAATCGGCAGCAACGACATCCTCGGCACCGCACCGAAAGTGGTGCACAGCAACCTGCGCCAACTCATCCAGCGCCTCCCGTCTCCTTCGGTCGTGATGGACCTGCTCCTTCCCAACCGCTTCTGGGGAATCGGCAGCCTCTGCAGCCCGTACGTCGCCGGCATCAACCGCACAATCCATGCCGCCGCTGCCGAACGAGGCCTCCCGGTCGCCGAACTCTCCCGCCACGTCCGCCCACCCTGGCGCGGCAAGCTGGCCCCCGACCTCTTCCACCCCAACGACCTCGGCTACCGCCCCCTCACCAAGGCCCTCCTCGCCGCAATCCCAGCCACCGTCACCCACTGACTAGGTCCTGGCCTCAAGCATTGCCTTCAGGCGGTTGAGGGACTTGGTGCTCTCGCGGCGGACACCGATGGGGATGAGCGCCGCGCGGCCTGGCACCCGGACTCCGCCGGTGAGGGCTACTCGCGTACCGCCGCCTGGTTCTTCAGCGACCGCCATGCCCATCAACAGGAAGCGGCTCTGCAACCAGCACCACCCAGGGCGAATGGTCCCTCGCAGCCGGGCCCGCATGCCGTAGTGGCTGCGAACCTGCAGCTGCACCTGGTCCCCGTCACGCTCGATCCACTCGATCTTCTTCATGTCGGTCTGGAACTCGACGAAGGTCCTGCCGTCGCCCCAGATCAGATCCCACGCGTGGGCAGGCGTGGTGTCGTACACGCGTTCGGTCACCGTGGCGCCGGGGATGCCGGCTGCCAGCGCGCGCAGCCGTCGTACGGAATCCAGCTGAACGTCCGGCCAATCGTCGGTCATGATGCCCATGCCTTTCGGAAACTTGCCCGAGCTCGGTGGAGGCGGGACTTCACCGTTCCTGCCGGTACCGCGAGCAGCGCCGCCGCTTCGCGTTCGTCCAGCCCCTCGAGATCCCGCAGAACGAGTAGTGCGCGATGCTCGGGCGACAACCGTGCCAAGGTGTCGCGGATGTCGACCGCGAGTTGCGGATCACCGCGAGCCGGTACTTCCGCCAGATCGGCGGCGACCTGGCGCTCGTCCTGTTTCGCCACCCGGATCGCCGCGCGGATCGCGATCGCCCGGACCCAGCCGAACAACGCGGCCGGCTCCTGCAGCGTGCCGAGCGACTTGAACACCGCGACCAGCGCCTCCTGGGCCGCGTCCGGCCCGTTGCTCAAGGCGATCGGTGCGCAGATCCGTCCGACGTACGGCGCCAACTGGTCGAGCAGGTCGTGCATGGCGAGCGTGTCACCTCGCTGCGCCGCGCGCACCAACTGCTCGGGTTCATCGATCACTGCACGAACTCTTCCAGCAACGGCGTCACCCGATCCGCACAGTCCAGAGTGAGGGCGTGCCCGCAGCCCGCCAGTGTCCGGACCGTTGCATGTGGCAACAATTTCGCGAAGCGCTGCGCTTGCGCGACCGGCAGCACTGCGTCCTCCTCGCCCCAGATGATCAGCACAGGTTGCCCGGTGCGCGGCAAGGCCGCTTGAGTGACGCGCCAGTCGAGGCCGCGCTCGAGCGCGTACATCGCCCGGACGTTGTCACGATACGTGCCTGGCACCCACATCTGGTCGACAAGCGCCGGAGTCACCAGGTCCTTGTGGACAAAGAGATCCCGGACCGCTGCCTGCACGGCAGACCAGCTGGCACCGAGCTTCGCGAGTAGTTCACCGGCGAGCGGAAACTTCAATGCCTCCCAGCTCGCGGGGTCCGGCTCAGCCAGCCCGGAAGGCGCCAGCACGAGCAGCTTGGACACCCGCTCGGGATGCTGCTGCGCATAGGCGAGCCCCCAGCCACCGCTCCAGGAGTTCCCGCCCAGGACGACCTGGTGCAGGTCGAGCTGGTCCAGGAACTCCCCCAGCGCTCCCGTCATGGCGTCCAGGTCGAAGGCGAACCCATTACCGTGCAGTCGGGTCTCCCCTTGACCGGGGAGGTCCACGACATACACGGCATGGGTCTTCGACAGAGCGTCCAGTTCAGGCTGCCAGGCCGAAGCCGGCGAGGCGCCTGGCGACAGGAGCACGACGGGTGCGCCGGTACCGCGTTGCAAGTAGTGGAACGTTGCCAGCGGCGTTTCGACGTACCGGGAGTCTTTAGATGGCTGGGGGCTCGGCTGGGCCGTTGGCTGATAGCCGTAGGCCAGCAAGCTGACTAGTACTACGCCGAGAACGGGCAGTGGAATGACTAGTCGCTTGAGCCACTTGGCCTGGAGCAATCTGACGTCGATCGCCAGGAGAGCCACGCAGGCCGGTGTGTAGAGCAATAGGTTGAGCCAGTGGAACGCAGTACCGGCGTCTGTCTCGACGAAGGCCCAGGCGACGCCGAGAGTTGCTCGCGCGGCCAGGCCGGCTGCGAGTCCGGCCACTACGACTCTGGCCAGGGCGGACCGGTCAGACCGGAGTACCGCGACTGCCAGGAGCAGGTGGAACGCCGCCAGTGGCAGCACTATGTGGGGAGCGAATGACACTTCCCCACCGATGACCGCTCGGGAGAGTGATCGCTCGTCGGGCGCGGGCCAGGTTGCGCCAGTTGCCCAGTAGACGTGAGCCGCCGCAAGCAGGATGTGTACCGCTGCGGCGAGCTTTCGGATCCCCATCTCGGCCCCTCCTCAGATGTGTGAACATCGAGGAAGAGGAGCCGTTCGGCCGAAACGTTCCCTGCGAGGTGCAGGTTTTTTCAGGCCTCGGGGGTCTTCGGGCCGTCGGCCAGCAAGAGATACAGCGACCGGCGAGCCTCGGAAAGGATCTTGGCTGCCGCTGCGCGCTGTTCGTCCGAGCCGCTGCGGGCTACCTGGCGAGTGGCTGAGTGCAGCTCCTCGAGCAGTCCACGCAGGTCGTTGGCGGGCTCTGCGGTCGCGAAGCCGGCGAAGGGGTCGGCGGAGGTCTCGCGACGCTCCTCGACGTACTGACGGCCGGCGTCGGTCAGCGTGACGAGCTTGCGGCCGGCGTCCGCGGTGACGGTCACCAGGCCCTCGTCTTCCAGCTGGTTGATGGTCGGATAGATCGCACCGGGGCTGGGGGTCCAGCGTCCGCCGCTGCGGTCGGCGATGGCCTGCATCAACTGGTAGCCGTGCATCGGCTCCTCGCCGAGCAGGATCAGGACGGCCGTTCGGACATCGCCGCGAGGGGCGCGTCCGCGGCCTGAGCCGCGTCCCGGGCCCCGACCACCGCGTCCGCGGTGCATCGGCATGCCTTCTCCCATCCGCGGTCCACCGCGGCGGGGGTGTCGGTGACCGCCTCGGCGGCCTCTGATTTCAGTGTTGGGGGTGTTCATGGGTTCCTCCTCGATATTGTTCATGACACTAAAGATATATCGTTACCGTCATGAACGCAAGGCCTGTGGAGAAACGTTGTCCCTGCCCCTGGGGCAAGGTGTTCACTGACGGGCATGGCAGAGGCACGGGAGATCGAGGGCGAGCTGACGATCGGCGAGTTCGGCCGGCGCTCAGGGCTGTCCCACAAGGCATTGCGGCTGTACGACGTATCGGGGCTGCTCGCTCCTAGCCGGATCGCTCCGGGGACCGGCGCCAGGCTGTACTCGACGAGCCAACTCGAGCGGGCCCGGCGGATCAGCGTGATGCGCCAGCTCGACATGCCGCTGGCCACGATCACCGAGGTGCTGTCCGGGTCGGACGAGGACGGGCTGATCCGGCTGGACCGGTGGTGGGCAGCCGAGCAGGCGACCAACCAGGCCCGGCACGCGACTCTGGAGTATCTGCGGGATCGGATGCTCCGGTCGTCCGACGCTGGATCGTCGACCGGTCCGGGGTGGCCGGCTCGCGACGTACTGACGCGTTCGGTGCCCGCGGCCAAGGTGGCGGCCATTCGCGCCGACACCGATCAACAGTCGCTGATCGGCGTGATCGTCTCGTCAACGCTGGAGATCCGGGCGCACCTGGCGCAGGCGGGTGCCGAGCTGACCGGCGGCTCATGGGTGATCTATCACGGCCCGGTGACGCCGGAGAGCGAGGCGACCGTCGAGGTCTGCGTGCCCTTCACCGGCGCGGTCGAGCCAGGCGGGCCGATCGCCATCCGGGTCGAGCCCGCGCGCACCGAGGCCTACTGCACGATCAGCAAGGACGAATGCGCGTATCCGCGGATCATGCTCGCCTACGACCTGCTCGACAACTGGATCCGCCGATCAGGTCGTCCGACGACCGGGGCGGTCCGCGAGATCTACCACCACGACTTCCAGTACGTCGACGGGCCGGCCCTGGTCGTCGACATCGCCCAACCGATCGAAGGAACAGCACGATGAACTACGCGGACCAGACTCCCTACAGCGACCCGGGTGTGCACGCGGGGCTGTTCGACGCACTGCCCTCCGACATCGCCGGACTGACCGCGGTGATCCGGAACCTCGTAATCCACTACCGCGGCGGCGGGATCGAGTTCACCGGAGATCGCTACCAGGAGATCAACCATCGCTGGGTGTCGGCGATGCTGACCACCGACCAACGCCGCAACGGCGCCGCACTGGCCGTGCCACGGCAGCCCTTCGACCGGATCGTCGGGTGCTGCCGCGACTACACCTTGATGACGGTGTCCGCCCTGCGGCACAAGGGGATCCCGGCGCGCAGCCGGATCGGGTTCAGCTCGTACTTCGCCGACGGGTTCAACCACGACCATGTCGTCGTGGAGTACTGGAACGGCGAGCGCTGGGTGATGGTCGACGCTCAGCTCGACCCGGGACCGCACTGGAAGTTCGATCCACAGGACATGGTTCCCGGATGGTTCCGGTCGGCGGCTGAGGTGTGGCTGGGGTATCGCTCGGGCGAGCTGGACGGTGACGACTTCGGGGTGGATCCGGCGCTGCCGATCAAGGGCGGATGGTTCATTCGGAACTATGTCTTCTTCCAACTGGCACACCTGCAAGGTGATGAGCTGTTGCTGTGGGACAGCTGGGGTGCGATGACCGGCTCGCTGGACGGCGCCGATCTGGAGCTGGCGGACGAGATCGCGACGCTGCTGGTCGCGGCCGACAACGGAGACGACGCAGCGTCCGGCGTACTGGCTGCTCGTTACGCGGCGGATCCCCGGCTGCGCCCTGGCGACCAGATCCTGCAACTATCACCGGCCGGCGATCCCCCGGTAACAGTCGACCTCAACCGTCGCGTGGTGGTGCCCTAGCCGCCGCAGCTTGTCGTCCGTGGCGGTGGCGGCTTCAGGCGGAGGTGGTGGTACTTGCCGGCGGGCGTGGGGCCTTGGGGAGCATGGTGATGGCTACGGCGGCGAGGGTCAGGGCTATTGCGATCCAGGTGGTGGCAGGTGGGCGGTGGGCGGTGAAGGTGTCCAGTAGGACGGCGCCCAGGAGTTGGCCTACGACGCTGGCTAGGCCGAAGACGAGTACTCCTACCCGGCGGACGACGGTGGTTGCGATGGCGATGATGGAGACGCCGATGAAGCCGCCGCAGTAGAGCCAGGGTTTGGTTGGGAGTTCGCCAGGGGTGGGGCCGCGGAAGAGGAATTCGATCGGGAGCGCGATGCAGAGCGTGCAGCCGGCGACGGTGAAGTTGACGAGTGCCGCGGCCCACGGTGAGCCGGCGATGGCGCCGACGCGGCCGTTGAGTGCGGACTGCAGAGCGAGCGCCAGGCCTGCGATCACGGGAAGTGCGAGAAGCCAGAGGTTGCTGTCACCTGTCAGTTGGTCGTGACCGGCGATGGCGACGGCGGCGACACCGGTGGTTGCGCCGATGACGCGTGGGGTGGTGATCGCGCGCGGGCCACCTGGTCCGAGTCCGGCGCGATCGACGGCGAGGCTGCCGGCCGACGTACCGCCGACGACGGCGACCACGAAGATGCCGACTCCGAGGGAGCCGACGCTCACGCCTTGGCTGACGACATACAGGGCGCCACCGACCCCGCCGAGACATTGCCACCACCGGAGGCCTTGTACTCGCAGCGCCTCACGGAGTTGACGTAGTGCTCGCCGGCCGCCGCGCGAGGTCGGGACGATCGCCAGCAGGACGAGGATGCCGCTCGCGGTGGAGATCATCGAAGCGACAACCCCGTCACCGAGACTCGCCCCCAGCCCACCATTGAGCCGAGCCTGCACCGCCAGCCCAACCCCACCCACCGCGGCCAACCCAACCATCGGCAACTGCTGAATCTCCCGAACCCTCACCCGAGGGATCCTCCCACCCAGACACGGGGCGGGAGGGATTAGTGGTGGACGCGGTAGCGGATGTGGGTGGCTTCGGGGGTGTCCACGACCTTGAGGATGTCGAGTTCGATTCTGTCGGGGAGGATGTCGAAGAGGCGGCGGCCGTTACCGAAGAGGACTGGGATCTGGTGGATCTGGAGTTCGTCCAGGACACCTGCTTCTAGGGCGGTCTGGGCCGTGTAGGCGCCGTGGACCATCACCCGTCGGTCGCCTGATGCTTTTTTCGCCTGCGCCATCGCACTGGCGATTCCGTCGGTGACGTAGCTGACCTTCGGGTACTTCGCCACCGACGGCGCCGGAGGGCGATGACTGGGCACGAAGATCCGTACGCCGCCGTTCCGCTCACCACCCCAGTGATCGACCTGCTCGACGGTGTTACGCCCGGCGACGATCGCACCGAAGTCACTCATCTCCTCGATCACATCCCGCGCCGGCCCCTCGACATTGCCGAACTCCCCATCCGGCCCGATGAACCAGTCGTGCAACCGCATGAACCCGTCCCCACCCGGATTCGCCGGCGTGTCACCCGGCCCGGCGATGAACCCGTCCAGCGACATCGACATGTACAGAACCGAGTTGCCCATGACCTTCCCCTTCAACTCCCAAGAGCGGCCGATCCGCCCTCTCCCTCATCACACGACCAGCAACCCCGTCAATCGACAGTTGGCTACTCGACTGCCGGGATGGAAGTTGCTAGGCGTCGACCTAGCATCTACCTTTGAGGTATGGGCGAGATGCAGGAAGTGACGTTCACCGATCTGCTGCAACGGCCGACCGAGACCATCGACAAGTTGAAGGCGAGCCGGAGGCGGGCCTTGCTCGTCCACCGGCGAGGCAGTGAGGACGATCTCGTGCTGACCACTGCCTCACGGTCGGCCCAGGACGACCAGTTGGTCGAGGTCGCGACGCGGCTTCTGCGGGCCATCATGAGCGATCCGGTGGTGCGGTCAAGTCATCTGCTGGACCTCGTGCCACAGGTTTTTCCCTGGCTTCGATTCCTGCCGTCCGGCGATCGGATCGAGTTCGTCCGGGAGCTGATCGCAGTGATGGATGCCAGTAGCGACGTCGACTCACCCGCGCCCGTCCTCCAATTGATCACCGAGTGGCGGAACACCGCGCAGATCTACGCGGATCCGGAGCTTCTGGAAGCACTCCGCTCGGAGGTCATCGACGACGCCGGAGCTGTCCCGCCTCCCCCACCCGAGTCGTGAGCCCGGGCAAGAAGAACGACCGGGTCGCTCCACCTGCCGAACCCGGTTGCTGGCTGCTGAGATTTGGTACCACCGAAGCAGCCAAGGGCTGGGAAGACCTGGTTCGGCAGGCGGGAGCCAATCTCTGGGCGGCGTACGAGGCGATCCGGACCGAGCCGACGCCCTTCCCTACGACTACCCGACACCATCGCCTGAAGGGCGAACTCGGCACAGTCGGCGGACTCGAGCAGTGGCAGTACGAGGTGACCGCCGGTGGACGAATCTGGTACGTCGTCGACCCCGGCAGGCGGACGGTGTGGGTCAGATGGGCAGGCACCGGCCACCCCAAGGCGACCGACTAGCTCTTCTTGGGTTGGGTGGCGGTGGCTTTGCGCTGGATTGATTCGGCTAGGTGTTTGATGCGGTGGAGGCGGGCGTCCCAGGCGGCGGTTACCGAGGTTAGTTGGGCTACTGCTCGGGCCAGCTGGGCTTCGTTGACGTGGTAGAGCTTTTCGCGGCCTGCCGAGCGGGCCTGGACCAGGCCTACCCGGTCGAGGACGGTGAGGTGTTTGGCTACCGCCTGGCGGGTGACGGGGAGTTGCTGGCCGAGGGTGGTGGCGGTGCCTTCGCCGGTGGTGAGGAGGAGGTCCAGCATGCGCCGGCGGGTTGGGTCGCCGATGGCGGACCAGAGGTCGTCGTCGACCGTGGTGGGGCTCATGAGTGTGCCTCCAGCGTTGCGACGTACACGGGGAGCCGGGGCAGGAAGTAGTCCCAGCCGGTGGCGTGATCGTTGTACTGCGCTTCCAGTACCGCGGCCTCCCAGCCCATCTCGCGGAAGCCGGTCTCCGTCATCTTCACCAGCGTGCCCTCGCCCGACGGGATCAGGTCGAAGGTGACGAGCAACGAGTTGCCCTCCTTCGCCACGTCGCCGGCCGGATGGGTCCAGCGGAACGAGAACATCCGGGGCGGAGCGGCGTCGACGACGGTGAACTGGACGACTTGGCCGCCCGCAGAGGGGTCGCCGAACACGATCTCCCCCTCAGCACCCGGCGTCGCCTCGTACCGGGCGTCATCCGGCCACCACTCCTTCAGGTGCTCGGGACTGCTCACCACGTCGAAGACGATCTCGGGTGAGGCGCCGACGTAGATCTCGCGTTCGAGCGTTCCGAACTCCATGCCATCCTCCTGCAATCCTTGGTTGCGGATCACCCTAACCCGCGATCACCGCGATATGCAACAGATGGTTGCGCATCGCGGAGACTCCGGCTAGCCTCATGTGCAACCAAGGGTTGCAGATGAGGAGAGATCATGAACAGCACGACGGTTCAGGAAGTATTCGGCGCACTGCTGGATGCGGCCGGTACGGTCGCCGCCGCGGGCGATGCGGTCGTCACGCCGGCCGCCGGCGAGTGGAATGCGGAGCAGGTCCTGGCCCACGTGACGATCGTCAACGCCACCACCATCGCGGCGGCAGCGTCGATTGCCGCAGGCACCGTTCCGGCGTACGACAACCGGATCGCTCACGACCCCTGGACGCTCGAGCACGTCATCGCGGTGACGGGCGGGATCGCAGGACTTCAGGACCGCGTTCGCCGTCAAGGACAAGCCCTCTGCACCTTCTACGACGACGGCTTGAGTGGGGACGAGCTGGACACGATGGTGCCGACGCTGCTCGTGTCGCACGACAAGATCCAGGTCAACCAGCCGCTGCCGCTGCGGGCGCTGCTCGACGGCCTGGTCGACTCCGAGCTTCCAGGGCACACTCGGCAACTGCTGGCGTTGCTCCCGAACAGCACTCACGGTGAACGGGCAGCGTGATATCTCTGAAAAGTGTCCACCAGAGTCGCACTCGTCACCGGCGCCAATCGCGGTATCGGCGACAGCGAGCGGTTGCTGCCGGTGAAGCTGGATGTGAGCGACCCCGATGACGCAAAGAGGGCGGCCGACTGGGCCGCAGAGCAGGTCGGGCAGGTCGATGCGGTGATCAACAATGCGGCGATTCTGTACGACCCAGCCGAACGCGCGATCAGCGAGATGACCGGCGGCGCGCCGGCGTACAACGTCTCCAAGGCCGCACTGAACGCGTTGACGCGACTGCTGGCCGGAGAACTACGCCGCGATCGCATCCTCGTCAACGCGATCTGCCCCGGATGGACCGACACCGACATGGGGCAAGGCGGCCGACCCGTCGGTGACGGCGCCCGGAGCGTGCTCTGGGCCGTCAACCTCCCCGACGACGGCCCCACCGGCGGCTTCTTCCGCGACGGCCGACCACTGCCGTGGTGAACGCCTTGCCGGCAACAAACAACGCGGGCCCCGCCTAGTGAGGTAGGCGGGGCCCGCGTTCAGGTGCTCAGAATTCGGAGCCTGCGGGAAGGTCCGGGGTTTCCGGGTCTTCGGGGTCCGAGGGACCGGCTGCCAGGCCCAGTTCTGCTGGGCTGGCGAGCATCGGGTTCTTCGGGAGGACTCGGACCGTGTAGCCGAAGGGGCCGGTGCGGTCGAGTTTGAGTTCGCCCTCGTAGCGGTGGCGGTTGCCCTCGTACGTTTCGGCCAGCGTCAGCGACACCCGGACCGGGTCGGTGATCTCGTCTTCGGAGTTCACCCGGCCGTGCAGCGCTTCGACATCGATGTCGCCAGGAGTCAGATCGCCAAGGGTTACGAAGGCACGGATGCCAACGGTCGTGCCGAGCTGCGGCACATCGCCGAGGCCCTGCAGTTCGACGTGGTCGACACGGATGGCCGGCCAAGCTGCCCGGACCTGCCGCTTCCACGCCGCCAGCGCGCGAGCGCCCTCGTACGTCGAGTTGAGCCGCCGCGAAGACTCGGCCGCCGGGACGTAAAGCTGCTGGACGTAGTCGCGAACCATCCGCGTCGCCAGCACCTTCGGGCCGAGCTCCTTGATCGTGTGCCGCAGCATCTCGATCCAGCGGCCCGGGATGTCACCGTCGTAGAACCGCGGCGCGACCTGCTTCTCGATCAGGTCGTACAGCGCATGCGCCTCGAGGTCGTCACGACGATCCGTGTCCTCGATCCCCTCGGCCGACGGGATCGCCCAGCCGAAGTCGTCGTCGTACCACTCGTCCCACCAACCGTCGCGGATCGAGAGGTTCAGCGCACCGTTCAGAGCAGCCTTCATGCCGGACGTGCCACACGCCTCGTACGGACGCAGCGGGTTGTTCAGCCAGACATCGCAGCCCGGGTACATCGGCTGCGCCAGCGCGATGTCGTAGTCAGGCACGAAGACGATGCGGTGCCGGACCTCGGGGTCGTCGGCGAAGCGAACCATCTCCTGGATCAGCTTCTTGCCACCCTCATCAGCCGGGTGCGCCTTGCCCGCGATGACGATCTGGATCGGCCGAGTCGGGTGCAGCAGCATCGCCTTCAGCCGCGCGGGGTCGCGGAGCATCAACGTCAGCCGCTTGTACGACGGTACGCGCCGCGCGAACCCCATCGTCAGCACGTCCGGGTCCAGGATCGAATCGACCCAGCCCAGCTCAGCCTCCGAAGCACCGCGGTTCACCCACGACGCGCGGACCCGGGCCCGGGTGTCGTCGATGAAGCGCTGCCGCAGGATCCGCTTGGTCTCCCAGATCTGCGCGTCGGTCGTCTTGTCGAGGCCCTCGAAGATCCCCTCGCCGTCGACCGCGGTGTCCGTGTTGGCATACGTCAACTGGTGGATCTCGCGCGCGACCCAGGTCGGCGCGTGCACGCCGTTGGTGATCGACGTGATCGGCACGTCGGTCGGGTCGAAGCTCGGCCACAGGCCGGCGAACATCCCCCGGCTGACCACACCGTGCAGCTTCGACACGCCATTGGCCCGCTGCGCCAGCCGCAGACCCATGATCGCCATGTTGAAGACCGACGGGTCGCCGTTCTCGAAGTCCTCCGCGCCGAGCGCGAGGATCCGGTCGATCGGCACGCCGTCGCCGAACACGTCCGGCGAGAAGTGCTGCTGGATCAGCTCGACCGGGAACCGGTCGATCCCGGCCGGGACCGGGGTGTGGGTAGTGAAGACGGTGCCGCCGCGGGCCACCTCAAGCGCGGTGTCGAAGTCCAGCGACTGGTCGGTGGCGAGCTCACGGATCCGCTCGACGCCGAGGAAGCCGGCATGGCCCTCGTTGGTGTGGAAGACCTCCGGCGCCGCGTGGCCGGTGACCCGGCAGAACTCACGGACGGCGCGGACGCCACCGACACCCAGCAGGAGCTCCTGCAGCAACCGGTGCTCGGTCGTACCGCCGTACAGCCGGTCGGTGACCTCGCGCTCGGCGGGCTCGTTGTCCTCCATGTCGGCGTCGAGCATCAGCAGCGGCACGCGGCCGACCTGGGCGACCCAGATCTGCGCGCACAGCTTGCGCTCGCCCGGCAGGTTCACGCTGATGGTGGCCGGCGCGTCGCTGGCATCACGCAGCAGGCTGATCGGCAGACCGTCGGGGTCCACCAGCGGGTACCGCTCCTGCTGCCAGCCCTCACGGTTCAGCGACTGACCGAAGTACCCGTGCCGGTAGAGCAGACCGACACCGATCAGCGGTACGCCGAGGTCGCTCGCGGCCTTCAGGTGGTCACCGGCCAGGATGCCGAGACCGCCGGAGTACTGCGGCAGCACATGGGTGATGCCGAACTCCGGGGAGAAGTAGGCCACCGAGCTGACCGGCGAACCGGCCTCGGCCTGGAACCACCGGTCGTCGGTCACATAGCCGTTCAGGTCGGCGACTGCCAGCTCGAGTCGCCGCAGGAAGGCGTGGTCGTTGGCCAGCTCGTCGAGCCGGGCCGCCGGTACCTCACCGAGAAGCCGAACCGGGTCACCACCGGTGCTGCGCCACAGCAGCGGGTCGACGGCCTCGAAGACGTCTTGCGTCTCCGGGTGCCAGACCCAGCGCAGGTTGTTCACCAGGGTGCCGAGACCGGTCAGCGGCTCGGGCAGGACAGGGCGGACGGAGAATCGTCGTATCGCTCGCACCGGGACACCGTACCGGCCCGGAGAGCCGACAGCACCCCCGGGATGCATCGATCTTGCAACGCGAGCAAGAACTTGCAGGACCAGACCACTAACCCCAAAGGTTCACTCTGTATCACCCCGTGAGCAAGTGATCCACAGTTTGATCCAAACCGTGACGCCCGCATGGCGCGTCACTGGTCTGGGAACCGATAGCGTGAGTGTTGTACTTCCCTGTTCCTGCTACTGCGGAAAGCGAAGGTTCGTTAACTCCATGACTGGGCGCATCCCGATCACCGACGTCACCCCGACCGTCGACGCCGGAGCGTATCCGGCCAAGTCGTCGGTGGGCGAGACCTTCACCATCGCGGCCACCGTGTTCCGCGAAGGCCACGACGCGGTGAACGCGAATGTCGTGCTGACGTCACCGTCGGGACAGACAAGACGGATGCTGATGACGCCGGTCGGTCAGGGCACGGACCGCTGGACGGTCGACGTCACCCTGCAGGAGCAGGGAGCGTGGACGTTCGCCATCGAGGGCTGGAGCGATCCGTACGGCACCTGGCGGCACAACGCCGAGATCAAGATCCCGGCCGGGATCGACGTCGACCTGATGTTCGCCGAAGGCGCGGCCTTCTTCGATCGCGCCGCGGCCGGCGTACCGCCTGCGGTACGGGTGGACCGTTCGACGCTGAGTGACGCCGCGCAGGCTCTGGCGAACGGCGCACTGCCGGCCGAGGCGCGACTGGCCGCGGGCATCTCGCCGCAGGTCCGCTCGGCGCTCGGCCGCTACCCCGTACGCGAGCTGATCACCTCCTCCGAGACCTACCCGGTGTGGGTCGATCGCCAGCTCGCCTTGTACGGCAGCTGGTACGAGTTCTTCCCCCGCTCCGAAGGCGCCTACTACGACGACGAGAAGCAGGAGTGGGTGTCGGGCAACTTCAAGACCGCCGCCAAGCGCCTCGACGCCGTCGCCGCGATGGGCTTCGACGTGCTCTACGTCCCGCCGATCCACCCGATCGGCCAGTCGTACCGCAAGGGCCCGAACAACACCCTCGACCCGAAGCCGGGCGACCCCGGCTCCCCCTGGGCGATCGGCAGCTCCGAGGGCGGGCACGACGCGATCCACCCCGAGCTCGGCACCTTCGACGACTTCGACGCGTTCGTCGGCCGGGCCCGCGAGCTCGGCCTCGAGGTCGCCATCGACTTCGCCCTGCAGGCCTCGCCGGACCACCCGTGGGTGACCGAGCACCCGAAGTGGTTCAGCGTCCGCGCCGACGGCTCGATCGCGTACGCCGAGAACCCGCCGAAGAAGTACCAGGACATCTACCCGATCAACTTCGACAACGATCCCGAAGGCATCTACGCCGAGGTCCTGCGGATCCTGAAGCTGTGGATCTCGCACGGCGTCACCGTGTTCCGGGTCGACAACCCGCACACCAAGCCGGTCAACTTCTGGGAGTGGATCCTCGGCGAGATCCGCAAGACCGACCCGGACGTCATCTTCTTGTCCGAGGCGTTCACCCGGCGGCCGATGATGCAGGAGCTGGCCAAGGTCGGCTTCCACCAGTCGTACACGTACTTCACCTGGCGCAACGAGAAGTGGGAGCTCGAGGAGTACCTGGTCGAGCTGACCAAGGAGACCGGCCACTTCCTGCGGCCGAACTTCTTCGTCAACACCCCGGACATCCTGACCGCCTACCTGCAGTACGGCGGCCCCGGCGCGTTCAAGATCCGCGCCGCGATCGCCGCCACCTCGTCGCCGGCCTGGGGCGTGTACGCGGGCTTCGAGCTGTATGAGCACGTCGCGCTGCGGCCGGGCTCCGAGGAGTACCTGGACACCGAGAAGTTCCAGCTCCGCCCCCGCGACTGGGATGCCGCCGCCGCGGAGAACCGCACGCTCGCGCCGTACCTGACCCTGCTCAACAACATCCGTCGTCGCCACCCGGCCCTGCAGCAACTGCGCAACCTCAGCCTGCACCAGGTCGACGACGAGCAGATCATGTGCTTCTCCAAGCGCGTCACCGGCCCCGACGGCCACAGCGACACCGTCATCGTCGTGGTGAACACCGACCCGCACTCGGTCCGAGAGTCCCTCGTCCACCTCGACATGGCCGCGCTCGGCATGCGCCCCGAGGACACCTTCACCGTGTACGACGAGGTCACCGGCGCAACCTGGCGCTGGGGCCAGCAGAACTACGTGAAGCTCGACCCCAACGGCGACCCCTGCCACATCCTCGCCGTCCGCCGCGGCCAGGCCTGATCACCTGACATCATCGCCCTCACACACGTGAAGTGGGGGCGACGATGTCGGTACTGAAGGAAGAGTCAGCGGATGCACGCCGAAGGACAGGCTGGCTGATCCCGGCAGTGGCCTCCGCCGTCGTGGCCAACTACTGGCCGTCGAACGCGGACAACCCGGTGCAGCGGTCGGAGCAGTTGTGGCTGGGCGGTCTCGGATTGGCCGGGGTCGCGGTCGGTTTGCTGTGGCAGTGGTTCAGCCCCCGCGCACTGGCCCCGCGGTTGGCATTCGCCGCCGCTGCCTTCGTCGTGCTCGCGATCCTGATGTTGTTGCCGCTCGGCGGTGACTGGACTCACGACGAGCGGCAGGTGTACCTCGGCTTCGGGGTGATCTCCGGCCTGGTCCTGTCCCATTGGTGGGCCTGGATGCACACCGCCGACGAATGACTAGAGCGGGACGGTTTCCGGGTACTTGAGCCCGGTACCGGTGTTGAGGGCGACGACTTGCTCGCCGGGCTTGATCCAGCCGGACTCGCGGAGCTGGCGGACGGCGGCGAAGTTGGCCGCGCCCTCGGGACAGATGAACGACCCCTCAAGCGAAGCGACCCGGCGCTGGGCGGCGAGGATGTCCGCGTCGTCGACGGCGACCGCACAGCCGTCGGTCTCCGCGATCGCTTGCAGGACGAGGAAGTCGCCGAGTGCCTTGGGCACCGTGATGCCGAAGGCAACCGTGTGGGCATCCGGCCAGGGCTCACTCGACGGTAGGCCCTTCTCCCACGCCTGCACGATCGGCGCGCACCCGGTGGCCTGTACTGCGACCAGCCGCGGCAGCGGCCCGTCGACCCAGCCCAAAGCCTTCAACTCCAAGAGCGCCTTCCAGATCCCGATCAGCCCGACTCCCCCGCCGGTCGGATAGAGAATCACGTCAGGCAGCTTCCACCCGAGCTGCTCGGCGATCTCGAGCCCCATCGTCTTCTTGCCCTCGATCCGGTAGGGCTCCTTCAACGTCGACACATCCTGATAGCCCTCACGAGCAGCCAGCTCCGACCGGATCCAGGCACCCGCGTCACCGATCAACCCGTCGATCAGCTTCAGCTCAGCCCCGACCACCGTCACCTCGCGCCGGCAGATCTCCGGCGCCGCCAGCGGCATGGCGATCAGCGCCTCCATGCCGGCCCGAGCCGCATAGGTCGCCCAAGCCGACCCCGCGTTCCCATTCGTCGGCATAGCGATCTTCCGAACGCCGACCTCCAGAGCCCTCGACACCCCAACAGCAGCACCGCGCGCCTTGAACGTCCCGGTCGGGATCAGCCCCTCGTCCTTCATCAGCAACCGCTCGACGCCCAGCTCCCGCCCATAAGCAGGCAATGGGAGCAGCGGCGTCATCCCCTCCCCCAGGCTGACCACGTTCTCCACGGATCGGACCGGCAGCAGTTCGTGGTACCGCCAAAGATCAGCCGGCCGCGAGGAAACGGAGTCCTTGGTCAACCCGGCGCGCACCTCGTCGAGGTCGTACCGGGCAAGCAGCGGCGATCCACACGTACACAGTCCGATCACCTGATCGGCGTCGTGGATCAGGCCGCACTGAGGACATTCGAGGTGACTCAAACTGGAGAAGCGCACGACTTCAGAGGCTACCCGGCACGCAATCCCGTGATCGCCGGGTTCTGGTGGTCGGTGAGCCGGAAGCCGGTGCCCCGGACCGCGTCGATCGTGACCGTGGTGCCGAGCTCGTCCAGCTTCCGGCGGACCCGCTTCACCAGCGAGTGCACGTCCGCGGTACCGCGCAGATGCCGGTTCCGCCAGACCGCTTGATGCAGTCCCTCGTACGTCCAGACGCGCAGCGGTTCGGTCATCAGCCAGGTGAGCAGATCGTGCTCGAGATCGGTCAGCGGCACCTCTCGGTCCCGCCACTGCGCGACCGACCGGGCCGAGTCGATCGTCAGTACGTCGGCCTCCGGTCCGTCTCGCTCGGTACGCTGGCCAGGCACCTGGCGCGCGGGTGACTCAGCCACCGACTCGGGCTCGGGCGGTTCGGGGTGCTCGGGTGGTACCGGGGGTGAGGGCTGCGCGGGCGTGATCAGCTTGCGCAGCTCGTCCAGGCTGGAGACCAGCAGCAAGGGGGCGACGTCGTCGACGAGCTCCGCCAGCCGGACTCGTTCCTCCAACGAGGCCGCCACTGCGATCAGCAGTGGAAACGGCTCGGTGGCGGAACTGGTCAAGTCGGGGGCGCCGTCGCTCGCGATGGGGACACGGGCGGTGACCATCTGATTACGATGTCAACCTCTGCCTCTAATCGTCAACGCATTGACAAATATTGGCGAAACTTGCCTCGAAGCAGCCAACCGTCTGTCACATTCTGCTCACCAGGTGTGCTTGTTCTGACGTTGGAATGACACATATCGTCCTCGGCAGGCCCGCCGCGTAACACGTGGCGACCTGGGGGGCACGGAGTGTTCGCAGAACCGGTTCACCAAACCACGGCGTCTGTGAAGCCCTGCACCTCTGCACCATGACTCGGGGGAGTCGACTCGGGGTCGTACAAGTGAGGGGCTGCAGAGATGTCACATCAACAGAAGAGGGGGCTCGCCAGATCGCTGGTGAGCGCCCTTGCGGCGGTGGCCGTGATCACCACCGGCCTGGCCGCCTCCGGCCTGGCCCAGGCGGCACCACCTACCAAGCCAACCGGGGCATCCGCCACGCCGGACTCGAAGATCAAGCCTGACCTGCTCTCGAAGCTGGAGGCCAAGGACGCCAAGGAGACGACCGACTTCTGGGTCCGGTTCAGCGACAAGGCCGATCTGACCGCCGCCAGCAAGATCACCGACTGGAACCAGCGCGGTACGGCGGTCGCAGCGGCGCTGAAGAAGACCGCTGCGGAGAGCCAGGCCTCGGTGAAGACCGAGCTGGACGCCCAGCACGTGTCGTACAAGACCTACTGGGCCACCAACGCGATCGTCGTCAAGGGCGGCTCGCTGGCGATGGCGCAGAGCATCGCCGGGCACGCCGAGGTCGAGGGCGTCTACAACCCGGTCAAGTACGAGGTGCCGCCGGTCACCAAGGGCACCCAGCAGATGGAGATCAACGCGGTCGAGTGGGGCATCGCCAACGTCAAGGCCGACCAGGTCTGGGCGCAGTACGGCGACAAGGGCGCCGGCATCACGGTGGCCAGCATCGACACCGGGGTCCAGTACGACCACCCGGCGCTGGTGAACCAGTACCGCGGCAAGCTGGCCAACGGCACCTTCGACCACAACTACAACTGGTTCGACGCGGCCGGCAGCTGCTCGGGCGCTCCGTGTGACAACAACGGCCACGGCACCCACACGATGGGCACGATGGCCGGTGACGACGGAGCCGGCAACCAGATCGGCGTCGCGCCGGGCGTCAAGTGGATCGCCGCCAACGGGTGCTGCCCGAGCGACGAGGCCCTGATCAGCTCCGGGCAGTGGATGCTCGAGCCGACCAACCTCGCGGGTGCGAACCCGGACGCGAGCAAGCGGCCGAACGTCATCAACAACTCGTGGGGCAGCACGCTGCCGTCGAACGACCCGTTCATGGAGGACGTCACGCTCGCGTGGACCGCGTCCGGCATCTTCGGTGTCTTCGCCAACGGCAACAGCGGCTCCGCGTGTAACACCAGCGGGTCCCCTGGCAGCCTGACCAGCAACTACTCGGTCGGCGCCTACGACATCAGCAACAACATCGCCTCGTTCTCCGGCCGCGGTACGGGCCAGAACGGCACGATCAAGCCGAACATCTCGGCCCCGGGCGTCAACGTCCGGTCGAGCCTGCCCGGCAACACCTATGGCTCGTTCAACGGCACTTCGATGGCCACCCCGCACCTCGCGGGCGTCATCGCGCTGCTGTGGTCGGGCGCACCGAGCCTGAAGGGCGACGTCGCGGCCACCCGCGCGCTGCTCAACGGCACGGCGATCGACTCCCCGAACGCGCAGTGTGGCGGTACCGACGCCAACAACAACGTGTTCGGTCAGGGTCGCGTCGACGCGCTCGCGCTGCTCAACGCCGCACCCGTCGGCGACACCGGCACGCTGAACGGCAAGGTCACCGGCACCGGTGGCGCCGGCATCGGCGGCGCGTCCCTCACCATCAAGCAGACCGGTACGCCGGACAAGGTGCTCACCACCTCGGCCGACGGCTCGTACTCGGCCGTGCTGCCCGCCGGTGACTACTCGCTCGCCGTGACCGCCTTCGGTTACGTCGGCCAGACCGGTACGGCGACCATCACGGTCAACACCACCACCACGAAGAACTTCGCCCTGACGGCGGCTCCGACGGTCAGCGTCGGCGGTACCGTCACGGACGGCTCCGGCCACGGCTGGCCGCTGTACGCGAAGGTCAGTGTCCAGGGTGCCGGTGGCGTGTACGACTACACCACCCCGACCAACGGCCGCTACTCCTTCAAGGTGCCCGCCAGCGCGACCTACACGCTGACCGTCGAGTCCCAGATCCCGGGGTACCAGACGACCAGCCTGCCGATCACCGTCGGCGCGGGCAACCTGACCAAGAACGTGGCCGTCCCGGTCCGTTCCGACGCCTGCCTGACCGCACCCGGCTACCGCAACGGCTCCGACGGCGTCTACGAGACGTTCGACGGCCAGACCACCCCGGCCGGCTGGACCGTCGTCGACAACAAGGGCAACGGCCAGACCTGGAAGTTCACCGATGCCGGCAACCGCGGCAACCTGACCGGCGGGACCGGCGGTTTCGCGATCGTCGACAGCGACAAGTACGGCTCGGGTCAGAGCCAGGACACCTCCCTGGTCAGCCCGGTCGTCGATCTGACCGCGGTCACCGCGCCGAAGATCAAGTTCAACCAGGACCTGAACACCTACTCCGACGAGAAGATCGACGTCGACCTGTCGATCGACGGCGGAACCACCTGGGCCACCGTGCTCACCCAGACCGCGGACACCCGCGGCGTCAAGGAGATCGCGATCCCGCAGGCGGCCGGCAAGTCGGCCGTGCAGGTCCGCTTCCACTACTACGACGCCTCCTACGAGTACTGGTGGGAGGTCGACAACGTCCTGATCGGCAGCGCCGTCACCTGTGAGCCGACCGGCGGCGGTCTGGTCGTCGGCAACGTCAAGGACGCCAACACCGGCGGTTACGTGAACGGCGCCGTCGTCACCCGTGACGACAAGCCCAGCGAGACCGCGACCAGCGTCGCCACCCCTGAGGACACCGGCCTGGCCGATGGCTTCTACTGGCTGTACTCCGCGGAGGACGGCACGCACGGCTACACCGTCAAGGCGGGCAACTACACCAGCTCGCAGGCGAACGTCGATGTCGAGGCGGACTGGGTCACCCAGGCCGACTACAGCCTGAAGGCCGGCCGCGTCTCGGTCGCTCCGACGGCCATCGACGCCAGCCTGAGGCTTCCGGGCGGCAAGGTGACCAAGCAGTTCGTGGTCACCAACACCGGCACCGCGAACGTCGACCTGAAGTTCGGCGAGCGCGACGGCGGCTTCACCCTGCAGAACGCGAACGGCAGCACCACCACCAAGACCCAGGTGCTGAACAGCACCGGGGCCCCGCTGCAGCGGCTCGAGGTTCCGACCTCGTTCGGCAACAAGCTGTCCGGCAAGATGGCGGTCAAGCCGGCCGCACCGGGTCCGCTCGCGGCTCCGTGGACCAACATCGCCAACCTCCCGAACGTCGTGATGGACAACCGGGTGGTCAACCTGGACGGCAAGATCTACTCGATCGCGGGTGGCGACGGCAGCGCCTCCACCGGCAACAGCTACGTGTACGACCCGGCCACCCTGGCCTGGACCCCGATCGCCCCGCTTCCGGGCGCCCGTAACGCCGTCACCGTCGGCGCCGTGGGTGGCAAGCTCATCGTCAGCTCCGGCTGGGGCGAGAGTGGACCGGACGCAGCGACCTGGTCGTACGACCCGGCGGCCAACGCCTGGTCCGCCGTGGCCGCCAACCCGACGCCGCGTGCGGCTGCCGGGCAGGCTGTCCTCGACGGCAAGCTGTACGCCGTGGGTGGTTGCACCACCTCGGCGTGTCTCCCGATGTCCAACTCCGTGGTCGCTTACGACGCGGCGTCGAACAGCTGGGCCACGCTGGCCAACTACCCGAAGTCGGTGGCGTTCGCATCCTGCGGCGCGATCGACGGCAAGATCTACTGCTCCGGCGGTAACGACGGCTCGACGTCGCAGAAGTCCAGCTACGTCTACGACCCGGGCGCGGACTCCTGGTCCCCGATCGCCGACTCCCCGGCCGACCACTGGGCGGCGTCCTTCGCCGTCGCCGGTGGCAAGCTGCTCGTCGTCGGCGGTGTCCAGTCCGGTGCCGTCACCAACGCCGGGTTCGCTTTCGACCCGGCGGCCGGTACCTGGGCCGCGCTGCCGAACGCCAACCAGCCCCGCTACCGCGGTGGTGCGGCTTGTGGCTTCTACCGGGTCGGTGGATCGTCCGGCGGGTTCAACCCGACTGTGGAGGGCGAGGTCCTGCCGGGCCTCGAGAACTGCTCCGAGTCGTCGGCCGACGTCAAGTGGCTGAGCCTGGACAAGACCGAGGCCAGCCTGGCCCCGGGTGAGAAGGTCACCGTCAAGGTGGCGCTGAACGCCGCTGTCGACCAGCCGGGCACTTACACGGCCGCGGTCACCATCGGCGAGAACACCCCGTACAGCGTGGACCCGGTCGACGTGAAGCTCACTGTCACGCCGCCGACCACGTGGAGCAAGCTGGCCGGTACCGTCACCGGGGTCGCGACCTCGGGGACCACCGCCCCGCTGCCCGGCGCCACGGTCGAGGTCGACTCGTGGGCGTCGGAGTACACCTTCATCACCGACAAGGACGGCGGCTACGCCTACTGGCTGGACCGCCGCAACAACCCGCTGACGCTGATCGCCGCCAAGGACGGCTACAAGCCGCAGACGCGGACGACCAAGCTGATCAACGGAGAGACCGTCGTCGAGGACTTCGCACTCAAGGCGACGAAGTAGTAGTCAGGTAAAGAAAACCGCCCCCATCCGGGTCACCGGGTGGGGGCGGTTCTTTTGCTGCCTCAAGCCGTTTCCAGCTCGAGGTCTTCCGCAACGTGGCTGTAGGGGCGATCCATCAGCAGGGAGGCTGTGTCTTCGTCGACCTGGAGGCGCTCGGCGATCCCGCGCACGACATCCGACACCATTTGCTCTGCCATATACGTCTAACGCGCGGAAAGCCAATTGGTCACACGGGTTCGTCAGACCGCCGGCAGCAGATGGAACCCGACGCCCCGGACGGCGTGGATGGTGACGGTCGCTCCGAGGCTGGCCAGCTTCTGGCGGAGGCGCTTGACCACCGAGTGGATGTGCGATCCGTGGCCGAGGTGCTCGTTGCCCCAGACCGCGTGGTGCAGGCGCTGGTACGTCCACACCTTGCCCGGCTCCGCCACCAGGCAGTGCAGGAAGTCATGCTCCAACCGGGTCAGTCGTGCCTCCCGATCCTTGTAGCGCACGACCCGCCGGTCCACGTCCAGCTCCAGCGCGTTGTCCTCGGCAGCGGGAGCCACGGTCAGCGGCGTCGGTACCGGCTTTGACGAGATGGGCACGGCTGCCCCGATCTGGGCAGTCACCCCACGCACGCTCATCGCCGGCACGACCGCGGGAGTCAGTACTACGGGCGCCGACTCCGCCGTGGCGGTCAGCTCCAGGAACGCCCGCGCCTGCTCCGCGCTGGACACCAGCAACAACGCGTCGGCACCACCGAGCAGCCGGGCGAGCTGCACCCGCTCGGCGGTGGACGTCGCCACCCCGATGATCAACGACGAGTCCGGCAGCCTCTCCATGGAGCCCCTCCTGTCAAACGCTTGCCGGGGGTCATGCAAGGGACCAGTACTGCGAACCGCGAGGGTTAAGTCAAGGGATTCCCTGCGTCCCCGGATGGCACAAATGCGACCTGTCCGACACCGGCCACGAACGGGCACCGACGGTCTACGCAGCGCCACAAAACACCCGGTCCACCGTCGCTCACAGTCGCGGCCCGGAAACCGGATTGCCGAGCAATACAAAGCGTCCGGGGCCTCTGCAGGACGGTGCAGAGGGCCCCGGACGCGGGATCGCCGACCAACAGACGCAGTCGGATCAGGCGATGGCCGGATGGATCAGAAATCAGCCGACGGTCTTGACCGCGGTGATCAGGGTGCCGTTGCTGGTGTCGCCCGACAGCTCCCAGAAGAAGGCGCCACCAAGGCCCTGGGTGTTCGCGTACTGCATTTTGCTGCGAATGGTGGCGGGCGTGTCATAACCCCACCATTGGCCGTTGCAGAACGCGTACGCCGTACCGCCGACCGTCCCCGTGGACGGGCAGCGGGTCGAGATCAGCTTGTAGTCCTCGATCCCGGCTTCGTACTTGCCCGGCGCGGCGCCAGTGGCACGCCCCCCCGGTGCCGCCTGCGTGACACCTGTCCAGCCGCGGCCGTAGAAGCCGATGCCGAGCAGGATCTTCGAGGACGGGATGCCCTTCGTCTTCAGCTTCTGGATCGCCGCGTCGCCGTAGAAGCCGGCCGTGGGGATCCCGGAGTACGAGGTCAGCGGCGAGTGCGGAGCCGTCGGGCCCTGCGCCGCGAACGCGCCGAAGTAGTCGTACGTCATCGGCATGATCCAGTCGAGCTTCTGCGCCGCCGTCGCGTAGTTGGTGGCGTCGATCTTGCCGCCGGTGGTGCCGTCGGCGGTGATCGCCGCCGTGACGAGCGCGGACGAGCCGAACCGGTTGCGCAGCGCGGTGATGATGTTGTTGAACGCGTTCGGGCCGGACGTGTCGCAGCTCAGGCCGCAGGCGTTCGGGTACTCCCAGTCGATGTCGATGCCGTCGAAGACATCGGCCCAGCGCGGGTCCTCGACCAGGCTGTAGCAGGAGTTCGCGAACGCGGTCGGGTTCTGCGCGGCCTGGGTGAAGCCGCCGGACCAGGTCCAGCCGCCGAACGACCAGACCACCTTGATGTTCGGGAACTCGCGCTTGAGCTTGCGCAGCTGGTTGAAGTTGCCGCGCAGCGCGCCGGTGTCCCAGGTGTCGGCGACGCCGTCCACCGAGCTGGCCGCGTCGTAGAACTTGTCGTTCGCGGCGTACGCGTCACCGATCGTGCAGCGCCCGTTGGTGGTGTTGCCGAAGGCGTAGACGATGTTGGTCAGCTTGGCGGCCGACCCGCTCGTCTTGATGTTCTTGACGTGGTAGTTGCGGTCGTAGACACCCCACTCGGTGAAGTAGCCGACGACCTTCTTGCCGGCGGCAACAGTTTTGGCGCCGTCCTGCAGAGGTGCGACTGCGGTCGGCGCGGCCGTCTCGCGCGGTGTCGCAGCGACCGCGGCCGGTACGACACCAACGGCCAGCAAGGCCACCGCGGCGAGCAGAGTGGGCAGGGGGCGGACTCTCATGTGTTCCTCCAAGGGGGGCGGAAGAGGGACTGAGCGCACTCTATCGAGTACTGGGAGTTAATAAAAGGAGGAACCTGAATAAAAGTGTTCGCCTGTTCACGTAAAACTTTGGCGGGCTGGTATGCGCGCCCGGAGCGGTACGGAGTAGTCTCCTCGCGCACGGTCACCTATGACCGCTCTTGACGGAGGAACAGTGCCCGGACTTGCACGGCGGCGGCCTGGTTTTGTTTGGCTGCTTGCGGCCGTACTCGTTCCTGTCCTGCTCGCCGCGGTGGTGATCAGCATCAAGGCCGGGCCGACCGAGGACGATCTTCGGCAACGGTCGCTGGAGGCACTCGACGCCCGCGGCATCACCGGCGTACGGGTCGACTTCTCCGGACGCGACGCGACGGTCGTCGTACCGGCCGGGGCTGATGCGGCCGAGGCACAGAAGGTGGTCGCGGCCGTCGACGGCGTCCGGACCGCGCACAGCAACCAGCAACTCGTTGCCGACCCGACGAGCGCACCATCAACCGGTACCGCTGAGGAGCCGGCCGGTACGACGTCAGCCGTGCCCTCGGCACCGCCGACCGTCGCGCCCTTCGAGCTCAGCCGGACGGACCAGGCGATCACCGTTCACGCCGTCGTGCGGGATCAGGAGACGAAGGACAAGCTCGTCGCCGAGGTGCAGGCGTTGCTCACCGAGGGCACCGACTTCACCGACCAGATCAGCATCGACGAGAAGACGGCGCTGCCGAACCCGACCGCGCTGTCGGCGCTGCTGCACGCGCTGTCGACCGCGACCGGCGATGCCGCGATCAAGTACGACGGCGACAAGGTGACGTTGAGCGGCAAGGTCGCCGACCAGGCCACCAAGGCGACGGCGGCACGCGCGGCCGCTGCCGCAGTACCGGGTGCCGTGATCGCCAATGAGCTGCAGGTGCCGGCACCGCCGAAGCCGCAGGTGAGCGAGGCTTGCCAGACCTTCGAGGCCCGGCTCGCGCGCTTCAACGCGGAGAACAAGCTCGTTTTCCTGTCCGGCACCGACACCGTGAACGACGCTTCCCGCGCGTCGGTGACCAAAGCGGCGAAACTTCTGCTGAGCTGTGCCAGCTTCGACGTCGAGGTGAGCGGCCACACCGACAACCTCGGCAACCCGGCCACCAGCCTGCCGCTGTCACAGCAGCGCGCGGACGCCGTCAAGACAGCGCTCGTCAAGCTCGGCGTACCCGCCGGGCGGATCACCAGCCGCGGGTACGGGGAGACCCGGCCGGTGGCGTCCAACAGCACTTCCGCCGGCCGGATCGCGAACCGCCGGGTCGAGATCCGAGTTCTCTGACGCTCCTTAGGGGAATCTTCATGAGTTGGCTGATCGCGCAGGTCTGGTTCCTGCTGCTCGCCGCGTTCGTCCTCGGCAGCGCCGCGGCCTGGCTGCTGTACCGCCTGCTGCCGGCCGGCCCGAAGGGTGCACGCTGATGGCCTACCTGTTCCGCCACAACTGGCTGTGGCTCCTACTGGCGTTCCTCATCGGCGCAATCATCACCTGGTTCCTCCTGAACCGCCGCGAACGCCCACCAGTGGAGGCGCCGGCCGAACAAGAAGAACCCGTCGAGGAGAAGACGCTCGTCGCGGCAGGAGTAGCAGCAGGTGCTACTCCTACGCCAGCACCTCAACACTTCGAAGAACCGGTCGCCCTCTACGACCAAACCCTCCACGAACCAGAACCAGAACCCGAGCCGGCGCCTGAGCCCGCACCCGAGCCGGCGCAACCCGCGTTCTCGGTGCGCATGGATGCCGGCGAGCCGACGCTCTTCGACGACGCCGGATCGGCGACAGGTGAAGTACAGGCGAAAGCCGAGCCCGTTCCGCCCGGACGATACGGCGAAGGCTCGGCCGATGCGGTTGCTCACCAGGGGCCGCCTGACGGGTTCACCATCAAGGGCAATGCGCAGTCGATGCTCTTCCACACCCCGGATTCGCCGTACTACGGCCGCACCAAGGCCGAGGTCTGGTTCCGCACCGAAGCCGACGCCGAACGCGCCGGCTTCACCAAGTACGTCCGCAAGCCCCGCAAGTCCGCCCGCCCCACCGACTGACCCTTTCGCGGTAGGGCAAATTAACGACCGAAACCGGTGAAGGCAACGCGTTCCAGATCACGGTTTCGGTGAGGATTAGCGCGATCAGGCCCCCATTTGCTTGTACTGGCAAAGGGCCGTCACACTGAGCTGGACGTCGGCGCGGACCGCCCATCCTGACCCCCGTCGTTGCACATCACCGGACACCTTCGGCGGCCTGACCGTCCCCTTTTGAGAACCCGCGAGCGGGGTAAGGGAAAACAGTGAAGGCCGAAAAAGTGTCCACCCGCGTAGTACCGCTAGGTTTGGACCGAGGGGATGACACCCGATGGAGGTGAGCGTGACCGACATGCTGCCGGAGCAGCACCACGGACTGACGAAGAGTGACCCGCTGTGGTTCAAGCGGGCCGTCTTCTACGAAGTGCTGGTGCGGTCCTTCAAGGACTCGAACGCCGACGGCATCGGCGACTTGCAAGGCCTGACCGAGAAACTCGACTATCTCGAGTGGCTCGGCGTGGATTGTCTGTGGTTACCGCCGTTCTACCCCTCACCTCTGCGTGACGGCGGCTACGACATCTCCGACTACACGAACGTGATGCCCGAGGTCGGCACGATCGCCGACTTCGCCGCGTTCATGGACGCGTGCCACGCGCGCGGCATGCGCGTGATCGTCGACTTCGTGATGAACCACACCTCGGACCAGCACCCCTGGTTCCAGGAGTCCCGCACCAACCCGGACGGCCCGTACGGCGACTTCTACGTCTGGTCCGACAACGACGAGGCCTACTCGGACGCGCGGATCATCTTCGTCGACTCCGAGACCTCCAACTGGACCTGGGACCCGGTCCGCCAGCAGTACTTCTGGCACCGGTTCTACTCCAACCAGCCCGACCTGAACTTCGAGAACCCGGCCGTCGGCGACGCGATGATCGAGGCGCTGAAGTTCTGGCTCGACCTCGGTGTCGACGGTTTCCGGCTGGACGCGGTGCCGTACCTGTTCGAGGAAGAGGGCACCAACTGCGAGAACCTGCCCAGGACGCACGACTTCCTGCGCCGGGTCCGCAAGGAGGTGGACGCGAACTACACCGACCGCGTCCTGCTGTGTGAAGCCAACCAGTGGCCTGGTGACGTGGTCGAGTACTTCGGCGACCGCGAGTCCGGTGGCGACGAGTGCCAGATGGCCTTCCACTTCCCGGTGATGCCGCGGATCTTCATGGGCGTGCGGCGCGAGTCGCGGTTCCCGATCTCGGAGATCCTGGCCCAGACCCCGCAGATCCCCGACACCTGCCAGTGGGGCATCTTCCTGCGCAACCACGACGAGCTGACGCTCGAGATGGTGACCGACGAAGAGCGCGACTACATGTGGGGCGAGTACGCCCAGGACCCGCGGATGAAGGCCAACATCGGCATCCGCAGAAGGCTCGCGCCGTTGCTCGACAACGACGTGAACCGGATGGAGCTGTTCACGGCGATGCTGTTGTCGCTGCCCGGCTCGCCGATCCTGTACTACGGCGACGAGATCGGCATGGGCGACAACATCTGGCTCGGCGACCGCGACGGCGTCCGGACGCCGATGCAGTGGTCCCCCGACCGCAACGCGTCGTTCTCGACGGCCACCCCGGGCAAGCTCAGCCTGCCGGTCATCATGGACCCGGTCTACGGTTTCCAGGCGGTGAACGTCGAGGCCGAGATGGAGAACGCGTCGTCGCTGCTGCACTGGACCCGCAGGATGATCCAGACCCGCAAGCAGCACCCGTGTTTCGGGATGGGTACCTTCACTGACCTAGGCGGTTCCAACCCGAGCGTGCTGTCCTACATCCGCGAGTTCGGCGACGATGTGGTGCTCTGCGTGAACAACCTGTCGCGCTTCCCGCAGCCGATCGAGCTGGATCTGCGGCAGTGGCAAGGAGTGGAGCCGGTCGAGCTGCTGGGCGGGGTGCACTTCCCGACCATCGGTGAACTGCCGTACCTGCTGACGTTGGGCGCGCACGGTTTCTACTGGTTCCGTCTGCCGGTCAACAAGGCTGCTGATCGTGAGGAGAGCTCTTCGTGACTTCCCATCTGGACCAGGTCCAGTCCTTCTGCGCCAACCAGCGATGGTTCGGTGAGAAGGGACACGACGTCCACGTCGATGCGATGGCCACCTCCGCGTGGCTGTCGGACGAGGGCGTCTGGCCCGCGGTCCGGATCGGGTTCGTCTACTGCGCCGGCCCGCCCGGCGCGGAGAACGCAATCCGGGTTTACCAGCTCCCGCTCAGCTACCACCAGGCGCCGGTCGACAACCTCGGCCATGCCCTGATCGGTGACTGGGCGGAGCAGGACCTCGACGACACGAGGGTCTGGGTGTACGACGCGCTGCACGACAAGGAGGCCACGCCGTACTGGCTGGACGCCCTCACCCATGGGCGGCAGCTGGCCGGTCTGGAGTTCCACCCGGTGCACGCGCCGGAGCGGACGACCGTCGTACCGGAGGACGCGCAGTCGCTCGTCCTCACGGTCGAACAGAGCAACACGTCGCTGGTCTTCGGCGACACCGCACTGCTGAAGGTGTTCCGCCGGCTCGAGCCCGGGAGCAATCCCGGGGTCGAGATCGAGTCGGCGCTCACCGAGGCCGGCTCCGACCTGGTACCCGAGGTGCTCGGGTCGGCGCGAGGCTCCTGGCCGCGCGCCGGCGGCGGCACCGACTCCGGTGAGCTGGCGATGATGACGGCGTTCCAGAAGAACGCGACCGACGGCTGGTCGTACGCGACCACCTCGGTCCGGGACCTGTATGCCGAGGCCGACCTGCACGCCGAGGAGGTCGGTGGCGATTTCGCGGGTGAGTCCCAGCGACTCGGCGCGGCCACCGCGCAGGTCCACGCCGAGCTGGCGAAGGCACTCGGCACGGACATCTGGGAGCCGGCTCAAATGGTCGAGCACGCGGACGCGATGCGCCGCCGGCTCGAGAAGGCGATCAAGGCGGTGCCCGAGCTCGCCGAGTTCGGGCCGGGGCTGACCCGGGCGTTCGACGCGCTCGCGGACTCCGGCGTACCGGTGACCGTGCAGCGGATCCATGGCGACTTCCATCTCGGGCAGGTACTGCGCACGATCGACGGCTGGAAGCTGATCGACTTCGAGGGCGAGCCGGCCAAGTCGCTGGTCGAGCGGCGCGCGCTGGACACCCCGATCAAGGACATCGCCGGCATGCTCCGGTCGTTCGACTACGCGGCCCGCTCGCTGCTCGCCGACCACCAGGGCGACCAGCAGATCGCCTATCGCGCGGCCGAGTGGGCCAACCGCAACCGGCGCGCTTTCTGCGACGGCTACGCGGAGATCTCCGGCACCGACCCCCGCGACCAGAACGTCCTGCTGAGCGCGTTCCTGGCCGACAAGGTCATCTACGAAACCCTCTACGAAGCCCGCAACCGGCCGAGCTGGCTACCCATCCCGCTGGCCGCGGCCGCACAACTGAGCGCTACGTAATACCCAATTTTTGACCAAGTAATCTCATCCTGCGAAGAATTACAGAGCGTGGGTGAGTTGTCGCTGTAATACTTGGCGGTATGCCCCCCGAGCCGCAGCTTGAGATCCTCGTGCTCGGACCTCTCGTCGTCAGCCTCGGGGGCGTGCCGCGGCCGGTGGATCGGCCGCTGGAAAGGGCTCTGCTCGTCCGGCTCGCGCTGGCCGACGGGCTGCCGGTGCCGGATCAACGGCTGGCAGCAGATCTGTGGGGAGACGTCGAGCTCGCGCGTCCGACCGAGCGGCTGCGGGTGCTCGCGTCACGGTTGCGTGCGGCAATCGACTCCCCCGAGTCGCTCACCCGCGCCAACGGCGGTTACGCGTTGTCCGCGCGGTTGACCGACCTCGTCGCAGCCCGCGCGGCGGCGGAGCGGATGCACGTCGCAGTACGGGCTGGTGATCATCACGCGGTGCGTGCGGCCGCCGGTAATGCGCTCAGCCAGTGGCGTGGTCAGTCGCTGGCCGACCTCAGGAGCATTCCGTACGCCGCGATCGAAGGGGAGCAGCTCGATTCGTGGCGGGTCGACCTGCAGGTCGAGCGGCTCGACGCCGACCTCGCGCTGGGTGCCGCCGCCGAGGCAGGCCGAGAGTTGGAGGCGCTGGCTGCCGAGAATCCGCTGCATGAGCGGCTGTGGTGCCTGCTCGCGCTCGCGTTGTACCGAACGGGTCGGCAGGCCGATGCGCTGAGTCGCCTCGCCAAGCTCCGGTCCAGGTTGTCGGAGGAGCTCGGCGTCGATCCGGCGCCGGACACCGCAGCGATGGAGTTGCGCCTGCTCCGCCAGGATCCGACCTTGTTGCTCGCACCGCCCGAACCCGCCGTCGTGCATGCCGCACCGGCCGCTCTGCCTGCGCCGGTCCAGCTCCCCTCTCCCCTGACCAGCTTCGTCGGCCGCCAAGGCGAGCTCAATTCCCTGGTACGCCGAATCGCCACGCCCGGCCTCATCACGCTGACCGGAGGCCCCGGCAGCGGCAAGTCGCGACTGACCGCCGAGGCCGCCCGGCTGGTCGCGAACACGGGCCGCTCGGTCCGCTTCGTGGAGCTCGCTCCGCTGCACCGGCAGAGCGCCGTACTGGAGGCCATCACCGGAGACGATGCCGGAGGCAACGATCCGCTGGCCGCGGCTGCCGTGTCGCTGGACGGTGCCGTGCTGGTGCTCGACAACGCCGAGCATGTCGTCGAGCCGGTCGCGGAGATCGTCTCCGGACTGCTCCGGCGGGCGCCCGGGCTGACCGTGGTCGTGACGTCACAACGGCCTTTGCAGCTTGGCGTCGAGGACGTCGTCGCGATGGGTCCGCTGGATGCGGTCGCCGCGGCGCAGCTCTTCACCGAGCGGTGTGCAGCCGATGCTCAAGGGGCGGATCCCGAGCAGGTGGCGGCGATCTGTTCGGCTGTCGATCGGCTGCCGCTGGGGATCGAGCTCGCGGCCGGTCTCACCCGCACGCTGACGGTGCCACAGTTGTCCGATCGGCTCGAGCAGCGGATGCGGTTGCTGGTGGCCGGTTCGCGGGACGCGCAGGCGCGGCACGCGAGCCTGGTGGCGGCGCTGGACTGGAGTCATCAGTTGCTTGGTGACGCGGAGCGCGCAGTACTGCGTCGTGTGGCGATCTTCGCCGGCGGGTTCACGTTGGAGGCGGCCGAGCAGGTCGCGCTCGATCCGCGGGATGTCGCGCCGGCGTTGACGGAGCTGGCCGACCGGAGCCTGCTGACGGTGGAAGCCGTGAACGGGCGGCGATTCCGGCTGCTGGAGACCGTACGGGACTATGCGCTGGCCAAGCTCGAGGACGCGGGCGAGACCGAGGCTGCGCGCAGTGCTGAGCTCGAGTGGGCGATCAACCGGGTCCAGACGATCGGGCAGGACAACGACGATTTCGCGACCGCGGAGTCGATCGCCGAGGTCTTCTCCGAGTGGCCGAACCTGCTCGACACCCTGGACCGGGCCGTCGGCACTTCACGTGAGGTCGTCGGGCTGCGGCTGGCGCTCTTGTTGCACACCCCATGGCTGGTCAGAGGCTGGTACGGCGAAGCTGCCCGGCACTTCGAGGCGTTGTCGGGTGCCGAGGGCGCGACCCAGCCCGAGCGAGTGACCGCGTTGAGCAATCACGCTTTCGTGCTGACGATGCTCGGGCAGTTCGAGCAGGCGGCGGCGTTGCTGACCGAGGCCGAGCAACTCGCCAAGCAGCTGAACGACGACACTCTCACGCTGACCGTCCTCTACTACCGCGGCATCGTCGAGATCGAGCGCGGCCACCTGCGCGATGCACTGGGCCATCTGCTCGCCGGTCAGGAGTTGGCCGCAGCCAGGCCGAGCCAGGAGCGGCGGCTGTCGGCGTTCACTGACGCGCTGGGCACCTTGTACCTCTACACCGGACGGCCTGCCGAGGCGGTCGAGCAGTACGACGTCTGTATCGCCGCCGACCGGGTCTACGGCGACGAACACGGTCTGTCCCGCGGCCTCAGCAACCTGGCCGGCGCCCTCGTCGCGCTCGGCCGGCTACCGGAGGCACTCGATGCGGCGAACGAGTCGGATCACTATGCCCGGCGGCTCGACGACCGGCAGATCCTGCCGCTGAACGACGTGATCCGCGGGTCGGTGGCGCTGGCGAAGGGCTCGATCGAGGACGCGGAGAAGTATCTGCGCTCGGCCGTCGAGTACGCCGTGGCCGACAACAGCGGGATCACGATGGCCCACATCGACCTGGCCGACGTGCTGATCCTCGAAGGCGAGTTGGCGGAGGCGGCCGACCTCCTCGACGCCGTCTTCGCCGAGGCCCCGGCCAACAGCACGCCCTGGCTGGCGGCCCGAGCCGCTGCCACCGCCCTCGCCACCGCCCAAGGCGACCTCCCCCGGGCCCGCGCCCTCCTCACCGAAACCACCACCGACTACACCGCCTCCGGCTTCGGCTGGCCCCGCTACACCGCCCGCTTGGAAGGGCTGCGGAAGACGCTCGCCGGATAGCAGTTGTGTACGTGCTGGTCAGACGGGTACGGGGTGCAGTAGTTCGCGGTTTCATCGGGCAGGATGGGGTTTATGGATTCGAGCAAGAGCGATCAGGTGACGACGCCGATCTCCGAGGCGATGACGGAACCTCCCGCTGAGGTGGCTGAGTCGGCGGTTGTGGAGACGGGCGACCACTCGGTCGCGGGGGCCGGTATGCCGGGGTCGTATCCGGGTCCGGCTACTGACGACGCGGTGCCGGGGAGTCTTCTGGACAAGGCGGTTCCGGTCGAGCGTGGGGTGCTGGAGCGGCTGGTCTCGGGGACGTACCACGATCCGCATCAGGTGCTCGGGCCGCATCTCGGCGACGGTGTGGTGACGCTGCGCGTCCTGCGGCCGTTCGCTTTGAGTGTGACCGCTGTCTTCGACCACGCGAGCGTCGAACTGGAGCACGAGTTCGAAGGTGTCTGGGTCGGCGTGCTCGACGTCGACAAGGTGCCCGACTACCGGCTCGAGGTCACGTACACCGACGGCCCGGCGCTCGAGGTCGACGATCCCTACCGGTACCTGCCGTCGCTCGGCGAGATGGACCTGCACCTGATCGGCGAGGGCCGGCACGAGCAGCTGTGGACCGTGCTCGGCGCCCACGTCCGCCGCTACGACGGCCCGACCGGCACCGTCACCGGTACGTCGTTCGCCGTCTGGGCGCCCAACGCCCAAGGCATCCGGCTGACCGCCGACTTCAACTTCTGGGACGGCCGCGCGCACCCGATGCGCACGATGGGCTCGTCCGGCGTCTGGGAGCTGTTTGTCCCGGGCATCGGCCCCGGTACGCGGTACAAGTTCGACATCTGTGGCCGCGACGGCGTCTGGCGTCAGAAGGCCGACCCGATGGCCAACCTGGCCGAGGTGCCGCCCGCCAACGCGTCGGTCGTGCACGAGTCCACGTACGAGTGGAACGACGCCGCCTGGCTCGACCATCGCGCCGCCTCACAGGCGTACGCGGAGCCGATGAGTGTGTACGAGGTGCACCTCGGCTCGTGGCGCAAGGGCAAGTCGTACCGGGACCTCGCCGACGAACTGGTCGGCTACGTGGTCGAGATGGGCTTCACCCACGTCGAGCTGATGCCGCCGATGGAGCACCCGTTCGGCGGTTCGTGGGGGTACCAGGTCACTTCGTACTTCGCCCCGACCTCGCGCTTCGGCGACCCGGACGACTTCCGCTTCCTGGTCGATTCGTTGCACCAGGCAAACATCGGCGTGATCGTCGACTGGGTGCCGGCGCACTTCCCCAAGGACGCCTGGGCGCTGGCCCGGTTCGACGGCACTCCCCTGTACGAGCACCCGGACCCGCGCCGGGGCGAGCAGCCCGACTGGGGCACGCTGGTCTTCGACTTCGGCCGGCCGCAGGTCCGCAACTTCCTGGTCGCGAACGCGGTCTACTGGGCCGAGGAGTTCCACATCGACGGCCTGCGCGTCGACGCCGTCGCCTCGATGCTCTACCTGGACTACTCGCGCCAGGAAGGTCAGTGGGTGCCGAACCAGTACGGCGGCCGCGAGAACCTCGAGGCGGTCTCGTTCCTGCAGGAGATGAACGCGACGCTGTACAAGCGCGTCCCCGGCGTGATCACCGTCGCCGAGGAGTCGACCTCGTGGCCGGGCGTCACCCGCGCGACCCACCTCGGCGGCCTCGGCTTCGGCTTCAAGTGGAACATGGGCTGGATGAACGACTCGCTCAGCTACCTCGAGCACGAGCCGATCTACCGCCAGTACCACCACCACGAGCTGACGTTCTCGATGATGTACGCGTACTCCGAGAACTTCGTGCTGCCGATCTCGCATGACGAGGTCGTGCACGGCAAGGGGTCGCTGCTGCGCAAGATGCCCGGTGACCGGTGGCAGCAGCTCGCCAACGTGCGGGCCTTCCTGGCGATGCAGTGGGCGCATCCCGGCAAGCAGCTGCTCTTCATGGGGTGCGAGTTCGGCCAGGAGTCGGAGTGGTCCGAGAAGGGCGAGCTCGACTGGTGGCTGCTGGACCACAGCGACCACCGCGGTCTGCAGCAGCTGGTCAAGGATCTGAACGGGAACTACAAGGACACCAAGGCGCTCTGGGGCACCGACCACGTGCCGGAGCGGTTCTCCTGGATCGACGCGAACGACGCCGGCAACAACGTCTTCTCCTTCGTCCGGTACGGCGACGAGGGCCAGCCGACGCTCGCCTGCGTCGCCAACTTCTCGGCGGTGCCGCATCACGGGTACCGGCTCGGGCTGCCGTTCGCGGGTCACTGGCAGGAGTTGGTGAACACGGACGCGGAGGTCTACGGCGGTTCCGGGGTCGGCAACTTCGGCGGCTTCGAGGCCGACGGCGAGGGCTGGCACGGGATGGCGGCCAGCGCGGAGATCTCGGTCCCGCCGCTGGGCACGATCTGGCTGCGGTACGACGGCTGACCGAAAGAAAGCGGGTGAGGTTGCGTCCGCCCCGACGCGACCTCACCCGCCTTCTTAGGTATAGACGCACAAGAGGTCGTAAAAGTTAGCTCGATACCTGAAAATTTCCTGTGAATCGGTCCGGCGGCCGCCATGGTGTGAAATGCGTGCCCGGGCGATCACCAGCCGTGAGAATTTCAGGCATCCTGAGCTCGTTGCCGGTGATGCGTCATCTCGCCGTGCCGGGGGTTCGGTGCTGGGCGGAGGACAACGGGTAGCGTTCACGGGGTGACAGCTGTGCCTGGTGTGCCTCCTCAGCCGACCTTGACCGATGGTGAACTGACCCTGCGGCCGTGGCGGGACGAGGACATCGACGTCGCCCACGGGCTGGCGGACGACGAGATGGTGCGCTGGTTCTCGTCGACCCCGTCACGCTCCGGTTTGGCCGAAGCGGTCGAGCGGTGGCGGGCACAGTACGCCGACGACCGTGCGGTGGTGAACTTCGTCATCGAGCTGGCCGGCGAGTCGGGTCCGGTCGGGACGGTTGAGGTTCGGCGACTCTCGCCTGGTGTCGGTGGGGTGTCGTGGACTACCTACAAGCCGTATCGGGGGCAGCGGGTCGCGCAGCGCGCAGTACGGATGCTGGTGATCTACGCCTTCGGTGAGCTCGGGCTGGATCGGCTGCAGGTCGAGGTCGATCCGGAGAACCGCGCTTCGGCACGCATCGCGATCCGCTCCGGCTTCCGGCGTGAGGGTTTGCTGCGCGGCGGCGCTCTGCTGCAGGGCGAGCGGCGAGACGTCGCCGTCTACGGCCTGCGCCAGGACGACCCGCGCGCCGACACGTTGTCCGGCTGGACCGCCTTGATGGACTCCGTACTTCCGAAGAAGCGCGTGATCGCGCATGTCGTCGTCCGCGACACCGGTGGCCGGGTCCTGCTCTGCAAGGTCAGCTACAAACGCGATCTCGAACTCCCCGGCGGCGTCGTCGAACCGGACGAGGACCCGGCGACGGGTGCCCTGCGCGAGATGCAGGAAGAACTCGGCTTCCAGCTCCCCCTCATCGGAGTCCTGGCCATCGACTGGCTGCCCCGCTGGCAAGGCTGGGGCGACGCGATCGAGATCCTGTACGACGGCGGCACCCACGACCCGTCCCTGCTGGAGTCCCTGACGCCAGACGGCTTCGAGATCCTGGGTGTCGACTGGTACTCCCCCACTGAGCTAGCCGACCTCGTCTCGCCCCTCAACAGCCGGCGCCTACCGTTGGTACTGGCCTCGCCGGATGTCCTGCACAACCTGCGCGACGGACACCCGGTCACAGGGCAGCTCGAAGATCCTCCCGCTTGAGGTTCTCGACGCACCAGGTGTAGTGGCCGTCGGCACCGGTCGGGCTGTAGATGGTGGCCGTGCAGATGGCGTAGGCGGCGCGATACAGATGCATCCGCTCGCGCGAGTGCCCGAGCCCTTCGAACCGATCGAACAGCAGGTCGTCGATCACTCGAGCCTCCGGCCCGTACATGTCAAAGAACCCAGCGGCTGTCGCGGCATCAAAGGTGTTGTCACCTGCCGTCGTGAAGAACCCCCAGTCGAGCAGAGCCACCTGCCGGTCGCCGACCAGGATGTTCGGAGTACAGAGGTCGCCGTGGACTATCTGCGGCTTGTCTGGTTGTACTGCGGCCAGCCCGGCCAACACCTTCCCCAGCAACTCGTCGAATCCGTCGACGTCCTTGGTCAAGTACTCGCTCGATCCAAGCGCCCGCTGCCGCACCAACTCCGCCAGCCTCATGCCCCACTCACCGGCTGCCGGCTCCACTCCGCCCAACAGCGGCAGCGCTGCCGCTGCCGGACCGGCCGTGGTCGTCTCCAGTGCTGTGACGATGTCGACGAACAGCTCTGTTCCTTGCTGCCGGCTCACCGCGCCATTCTCCAGCGCCTGCTGAAGCGGCGTGCCGGTCAACTTCTTCTCGATGCTGACCGCCCGGCCACCGATGTCGTCCACGACAACGATCTCCGGTGTGCGAAACGGCAACCCCTGCTGGCTCAACTCACCGAGAAACGCCTGCAGCGGCCGCACCTCACTCACCGACCGCTCGAACCAGATCTTCCCGGCCAGTCCATCGCCGAGGTCGTAGACAGCACCTTCCATCCCTTGGCCGATCAGTGTGACCGGGGCGGCGGCGCGCTCTTCGAAGTACTGCAACTGCGGCGGCGTCGGGGAGAGACCCATGCCGTCAGTCAAGCACGCCTTCCGCACAGAGGTCGCGTCAATTGGCGGGGAGAGCAGCGCGGTCAGCTCGGCTGGAGAGCGGCTCGGCGGCGGGTCAGGAAGCGGCGCTCGGTGTCGTTGGCGGTCAGGGCGATCGCTTCGTCGTACGCCGCGATGGCTTCGTCGGCGCGATCGAGGCGCGCCAGCACATCGGCGCGGGTCGCTGGAAGGTAGGAGTAGCTCTTCAACGCCGGATCCTTGCCGAGGGCATCCAGTTCTTCGAGGATCGCGGTCAGGTCGGCGCCAGGGACGAAGCTGTGCGCGGCGGCTCGGTTGAGGGCAACGATGGGCGATGGCCAGCGGAGCAGCATAGCGTCGTACATCCGCACCACCTGATGCCAATCGGTCTCCTCCCACGACGGCGCCGTCACATGCAACCCAGCCACAGCCGCCTGCAACGCGAACCGCCCAACCCCTCGCTCCCCGACACCACCGGCCGCCTGAGCGGGACCGCCGGGCTGGGTGCTAGCGGTGGCGCGTTGGAGGGCTGCGGTTGCTCGGGAGACGCCCTCGGCGAGGAGCTTTACGTTCCAGCGGTGGCGGTCCTGGTCGGCCAGGAGGACCAGTTCGCCGTCTTCGCTGACTCGGGCGTCGCCTCTTGCTTGGGTCATTTGGAGAAGGGCCAGGAGGGCTTCTGGTTCTGGTTCGTCGGGCATCAGGCGGACCAGAAGGTGGGCGAGCTCCAGGGCACGGCCGGTCAGGTCGGTGCGGGTCAGTTCGGGGCCGGTGGCTACGTGACCGGCGGTGTAGACGAGTTGGACGACTGTGAGTACGACGTCCAGGCGGTCGGCCAGTTCGTCGTCGGCGGGGATGCGGTACGGGATGCCGGCGGCGGCGATCTTCTTCTTCGCGCGGGTGATCCTGGCAGCGGCCGTCGTCTCGCTGATCAGCAGACCGGCCGCGACCTCGCGCGTGGTCAACCCACAGATCAGGCGCAGGGTCAGCGCGATCTGCGAATCCCGTGCCAGCGCCGGGTGGCAGCAGGTGAACACGAGCCGCAACGGATCAGTCGGCCGCTCGCTGTCCCCCGGCGCCACCGGATCCTCGATCAGCAACGGCAACTTCCGCCGCAGCGTCGTCTCCCGCCGCAACCGATCCAGCGCCAGCCGCCGCGCGACCGTCGTCAACCATCCGGCTGGGTTGTCCGGCACCCCATCGGGCCACGTCCGCAACGCCTGCACGAACGCGTCCTGCGTACAGTCCTCCGCCAGATCCAGATCCCGAGTCAACCGCACAGTAGAAGCAAGCACCGTCGACCAACACGCCCGATGCGCCCGCTCCACCAGCCCCGCAACCTCCCGCGCCGTAGACGCTCCCGCCTCCACCCACTCACCTCCTCCCAGAGAGATCTTTCGAGGCTGGGCACGCCGCCGCGAGATGGCGGCGGCGAACCCAGGCGCGCGTCAGGCCGGTGGGGTGGAGTCTTCGGAGGTGTCCATGACGGGGCGGACCTCGACGTTGCCGGAGGGGCAGATCTTGGCCAGGGCCAGGGCCTGGTCGAGGTCTTTGCACTCGATCAGGTAGAAGCCGCCGAGGGCCTCCTTGGTCTCGATGAACGGGCCGTCGGTGACGATCGGCTCGCCGCCGTCGGATTGCCTGATCGTGCTCGCCGTGGTCGAGCGTTCCAGTGCCGCGCCGCCGAAGATGCTCGCGCCGGCCGCCTCGACCGCCTCACCGAAGGCATTGTGCAGCTTCATCGTCGCCTGCCAGGCCTCCGGCGTGATGTTGTCGTAGAACTCTTCGGAGTCGAACAACAGGAACATGTACTGCGCCATCTCTGGCTCCCTTGTCTCGGGGTTCTCTTGGACATCTTGCTGACGAACGACACCGGAAGGAATCGACAACACCCAGGATGAACTTTTTCGCCTACTGTTGACCATGTACTCAACAGGACCCCAGGAGGAACTCATGGTGCACCTGGACGTACTGATCGTCGGCGCCGGCCTGTCCGGGATCGGCGCCGCCTACCGGCTGCAGACGCAGGCGCCCAGCCACTCGTACGCCATCCTCGAAGGCCGCGACGACCTCGGCGGCACCTGGGACCTCTTCCGGTACCCCGGTGTCCGGTCCGACAGCGACATGTTCACGCTCGGCTTCCCCTTCCACCCGTGGAAGGCGGCGAAGGCGATCGCGGACGGCCCGTCGATCCTCGACTACCTGCACGAGACGGCAGCGACGTACGGGATCGACAAGCACATCCGCTTCGGGCAACAGGTAGTACGGGCGTCCTGGTCGTCGGAGGATGCGCTGTGGACGGTGGAGACGACCAAGGAGTCGTACACCTGCTCCTTCCTCTATGTCTGCAGCGGCTACTACAACTACGACAGCGGGTACGTCGTGGACTTCCCCGGCCTCAAGGACTTCCAGGGCGAGGTCGTGCACCCGCAGCACTGGCCTGAGGATCTCGGCTACACCGGCAAGCGCGTAGTGGTGATCGGCAGCGGCGCAACCGCCGTAACCCTGGTACCGGCCATGGCACCCGCCGCTGCGCACGTGACCATGCTGCAGCGCTCCCCCAGCTACGTCGCCTCACGCCCTGCCGCCGACGCGTTCTCCGACAGACTCCGCGCAGTCCTGCCGGAGAAGCTGGCCCACCACGTCATCCGCGGCAAGAACGTCGCGCTCAGCAGTCTCGTGTACGCCGCCATCCGCCGCTGGCCCGCACATGCGGCCTGGGTGCTCAACAGCACCGCCGCCAAGCAACTCCCCGCGTCCATACCGGCTGACCCGCACTTCACCCCGCAGTACAAGCCCTGGGACCAGCGCTTGTGCCTGGTACCGGACGCGGACCTCTTCCGAGCCCTGCGCGACGGTACTGCGTCAGTGGTGACGGATGAGATCGACACCTTCACCCCTGATGGCATCCGGCTGCGCTCCGGTGAGGAGTTGCCCGCAGACGTCGTGGTGACCGCCACCGGCCTACAGATGGCGGTCCTCGGCAAGATCGAGCTGACTGTCGACGGCAGCCACGTGGATGTTCACGACACCTTCGTCTACAAAGGCATGATGCTGAGCGGCGTACCCAACCTGGCCTGGTGCATCGGCTACACGAACAACTCCTGGACGCTGCGCTCCGACCTGACCTCGCAGTACGTCTGCCGGCTCCTCAACCATCTGGACGCGACCGGCACCACCATCTGCGTCCCAGAGATCGACCCAGCCGAGTACGACGCCCCACCGCGCCCCGTGGTCGACCTGACCTCCGGCTACATCCGCCGAGCCGCCAACATCCTCCCCCGCCAAGGCTCCACCGGCCCCTGGCGCCTCCGCCAGAACTACCCCCGAGACCTGCTAACCCTCCGCTACCGCCACCTCAACGACGGCGCCATGCAGTTCAAACCGACCCGCAAACCGGTCGACTTGACCCGGTAGCGCACGCAGGATGGGCCGGTGGACACGACCGCTGCTCGCTACGAACAACTGACGGAACGCCTGCTGAGTCTGTACCGCGGAGGCAAGCAACGCGAGGCGCTGGACCTGCTCGATGCCCGGGGCCCGGACCTCGCGCCCTGGGCGGCTGAGCTCGCGCACTTCGAGGCGTGCATGCACGGCTCGCTCGGTGATCCGGATGCAGCGCTGGAGGTTCTCCTGCGGGCCAGTGCGGCCGGCGCCTGGTGGCATCACTCGCTGCTGGTCCAGGACGACGATCTCGCGGCACTCCGCGAGGTAGCTGAATTCAAGCAGTTGGTCGAGTTGTCCCAAGGGCGCAAGGTGAACGACAAGCCTGCCTGGACGATCGACCTGCCCGCCGCCGAGGAACCGGTGACGGGTGTGGTCGTCGCACTGCACGGCACCGGCCAGCGCGCGACGCGCGCTGCCAGGGATTGGGCTGCAGTGGTCGGGCTCGGCTACGCGCTGGTCTGCGTCGACTCGTCGCAGCTGATCTCCCCGCAGTTCCGCACCTGGCTCGAGCGCGACCTGGTTGTCCGGGACATCGCTGCCGCCCTGGACGCGCTCCCAGACGAGCTGAGCGGGCTGCCGGTGATCGCGGCCGGCTTCTCCAGTGGTGGGCGTGCCGCCCTCGATTGGGCACTCACTGCTGAGCCGACCGCGGTAGAAGGCGTCATCGTGCTGGCACCCTCGCTCGGGGACCTCCCGGCGACAGCGGCAGGGCCGTTGTCACCGGCAACAATCCTGGTGGGCATCGAGGACCACACACTTCCCGCCATCGACCGGGCCTCGGATCGGCTCGCCACCTTCGGCATCGACATCATCCGCATCCCCGGCCTCGGCCATACCGCCCCTGAGGATCTCGACAGCCGCCTGAAAGCACTGCTCACTGTCCCTACCGACAGGACATAGTCGTTCCCCGACCCTGCCGCCACGCTCAGGATGCGATCGGGATCGGCCGAATCGGCACTATGTCCTGTCGATCGGGACAGTCACCGGTGGCGGTGGGCCGACGTAGCGGGCGGATGGGCGGATGATTTTGGGGTCTTCGGATTGTTCGAGGATGTTGGCGGTCCAGCCGATGACGCGGCTGGTGGCGAAGGTTGGGGTGAACATGGCGCGCGGTAGGTCGCAGAGGGACATCACCACGCCGGCATAGAACTCGACGTTGGCGTAGAGGTTGCGGCCCGGCTTGAGTTCGGCCAGCACTTCGACGATGCGCTGCTCGACCGTCGTGGCGAAGTCGACCAGGTCGCCGCCGAGGCCGCGGGCGATGTCGCGGAGCATGAGCGAGCGCGGGTCCTCGGTGCGATAGACCGCATGGCCGAACCCCATGATGCGGTCCCCCGCCGACACCTTCGCGCGGACCCAGTCGTCGATGCGATCCGGCGTACCGATCTCGTCGAGGCTGGCGAGTGCGCGGTCCGGGGCGCCACCGTGCAGAGGACCGGAGAAGGCGCCGATGGCTCCAGCGACGGCCGATACGACGTCGGCGCCGGTCGAGGCGATCACGCGGGCGGTGAAGGTCGACGCGTTGAACCCGTGGTCGATGGTGGAGATCAGGTAGTGCTCGATCGCCCGCGCCTTGGCCTCAGTCGGCTCCTGGCCTGTCACCAGGTAGAGCCAGTTGGCCGCAGTGGAGAGGTCAGCACGCGGTTCGAGCGGCTCTAGTCCCTCGCGTAGGCGGTACAGGGCCGCGAGGATGGTCGGGGTGACGGCGCAGACGAGCATGGCGTCGGCTTTGCGGCGTACGGGGTCTGCATCCCACACAGGTGGGAGCTCGCGGGCGGCGGCGAGCAGGGAGAGCGCAGTACGGAGCCCAGCGAGCGGGTTGAAGGCTGAACCGGCAGCGGCGATCGCTGGAAGTGCAGCCTGTACTTCGGCCGGCAGCACGCGCAGCGGCGCGATCGTGTCGCTGAAGGTCGCGAGCTCGGCAGCGGTCGGCAGCCGGCCCTCGTACATCAGGAACCAGACGTCCTCGACCGTCTTGGCCCGGGACAGCTCGATCGCCGAGTACTGCCGATAGTGGTAGAAGCCTTCGTCACCACGAACATCGCCGAGCCGGGTCTCGGTGACGACGACATTGCGCAGCCCAGGCGGTACTTCGATCGGTCCTTCGACTGTGATTGACATGATTTCAGCGTTCAAGCGTAATCAACTATTGTCAATGTTGATCCAGTCAACATCAGTGGTCCCGGGAGCGCGCGATGACGCCACAAGGTGACGAGAATTACCTGACCACGGCCGAGGTCGCGCGCCGCTTACAGGTGAAGCCGGAGACGATCTACTCGTACGTGAGCCGCGGCCACCTCACCAGCGTCCGTGCTCGCGGCCGGCGCGGCAGCCTGTTCGCCGCCGACGAGGTCGAGCGGTTGGCGAGCCGCTCGGTCGAGCACCCCGGGGTCGTCGAGCGGATCGAGACCGAGCTCACCCTGCTGAAGGACGATGAGCTCTACTACCGCGGCCACTCGGTGCGCGACCTCGTCGAGGAGCAGTCGGTCGAGTCGGTCGCCAACCTGCTGTGGAACGGGCAGTTGGAGGCAGCCGCCTTCGTCGCGGAGCCGGCCCTCGTCGACCTTGCGCGAGCGAGCGTCGCAGTGGCGCCGGCGACGGCCCGCAAGGTGGATCAGCTGCGGATCGCGGTGGCGGTGCTGGGAGCGGCCGATCCGTTGCGGTTCGATCTGGCCAGGGAGTCGGTGGTCGCGGCGACGCGCGGGCTGCTCGGCGTACTGATCGAGGCACTGCCTGGGCCGACCGGAGAGGGCAGCGTCGGTGATCGGTTGTGGCCGAAGCTCTCGACGCAGCCGGTGAAATCCGGGCTACTCGATGCGGCGTTGATCCTCCTGGCCGACCACGGACTCGCCGTCTCCACGATCGCGGCTCGAGTCGCCGCCAGCTCCAGGGCCAACCTGTACTCCGTGGTGTCGGCCGGACTCGGCGCGCTGGACGGGCAGTACCACGGTGCCGCCCCGACCCTCGCCTACGAATTTCTCGGCCGGGCCCTGCAGGATCCGATCCGGGTCTTGTCCGACCGGCTGCGGTCAGGCGAGCCGATCCCGGGCTTCGGCCACCGGATCTACCAGCAGCGTGACCCCCGCGCGGAGATCCTGTTCGGCCTGATGGCTGATGAACCGATCCTCGAGCAGCTGACCACCATCACCAGCAGAATCCCGACCTTCCCCAACAGCGATCTGGCCATCGCCACGATGATGCATGCCCACGACTTCCACCCCGACGCGGGCGAGGCCCTGTTCGCCATCGCCCGCATCATCGGCTGGACGGCCCACGCCCTGGAGGAGTACGCCGAACCTGGGCTGAGGTTCCGCGCGTTGGGTGTTTACACCGGGCGGGAGGGGGATCTGTGAGTGGCGACCGCGCCGGCGGTGATGTCGAAGGACTGTTCTGAGAGGGTGTAGTCGCGTTGGGCTACGCCGATGAACAGGGCGTCCAGGACCAGCATTTGGGCGTGGCGGGCGGAGAGGCCGCCGGTTCGGAAAGTCACGTCTCGGGCGGCGGCTGTGGTGAGGACCAGTTCGGCTGCTCGGGCCAGGGATGAGCGTGGGTAGTTGGTGATAGCGATCGTCAGGGCGCCTTGATGGCCGGCTCGGCGTAGGGGTTCGAGGACTTCCAGGGTCTCGCCGCTGTGGGAGATGCCGATGGCAACGTCTCCGGCACCCAGCAAGGCGGCGCTGGTCAGGGCGTTGTGGACGTCGCTCCAATTGGTGGCGCCGCGGCCGATTCGATGCAGGCGAAGGCGGAGATCCTCGGCGATGCAGGCCGATCCGCCGACGGCGTAGAGGTCGATGCGGCGGGCGTCCGAGATCGCGTGGACTGCCTTGCCCAGGGCGTCGACGTCGAGTTCGGCGACGGTGTCTTCGAGGGCTCGGGCGTCTGCTTGGAGCAGGGCTCGCAGTACGTGGTCGAGGGAGTCGTCGGGGCCGACCTCGGCGCCGGTTCCCTGTTCCCAGCTGGTGCTGCTACGACCGCTTTCGGCCGCGAGGGCCAGGCGCAGTTCGGCGTACCCGCTGAGTCCGAGCGCCAGGCAGAACCTCGTCACACTCGGCAGCGAGGTGCCGCAACGCGCGGCGAGTTCCCCGATCGTCGACGACGAGACAGCCGCCGGATCACGCAGTACCTCGGTCGCGACCCGGACTTGAGCCGGCGTCAAGGCCGGCAGCAGACCGTGGATCCGGGCTTCGAGACTGGGCGGCGGCGACTCCACAAGACTCATATGAATGATTCTCAGAAGCCCCGCCGCCAGCTGTCAATAATTCACACCGGCCCGATCAGAGCCGATGCAACAACACCTGACCGGTCCGCCATGCATGCACAAGTCGGACTGGAAGCGGTTGCCGCGGCGTGTCTGGGCGGATCGCGCGGGTTATGCGTACGTGGCGGGTCGGTCAGGGGGTCGGTTGGCCGGGTGTTCGGCGGGAGAGGGACTCGATCACCAGGAGGAGGGCGGAGTGGTCCAGGGAGCCGTGGCCTTGGGCGCGGGCGGCTGCCATTAGTTGGGCGGTGACGGCACCTAGGGGGATGGCAGTGCCAGCCGCGCGGGCGGAGTCGATGACTATGCCCAGGTCCTTGTGGTGGAGGTCGATGCGGAAGCCTGGTTCGAAGGTGTGGGCGATCATCCCGGCCGCTTTACGGTCGAGGATTCGGTTGCCCGCGAGGCCGCCGGCCAGTACTTCGACCGCCGGCTCCAGCTCGACCGAGTGGGCCGCGAGGAAGGTCAGCGCCTCGGCAACCAGCCCGATGGTCCCCGCGACAATCAGCTGATTGGCCGCCTTCACCGTCTGCCCCGCCCCGGCCGGACCCACATGGACGATGGTCGACCCCAGTACCTCGAGCACCGGCAACGCAGCCTCGAAGTCCTCCGCAGACCCACCAACCATGATCGACAACGTCCCGTCGATCGCGCCCTGCTCTCCCCCACTCACCGGCGCATCCAGAGCCCGTACGCCGACAGCCCCCGCCTCCGCAGCGACATCACTGGCCGCCGCGGGAGCGATAGAGCTCATGTCAATCAGCAATGCTCCCCGCCCGGCCGAAGCCAGCACCCCATCGTCACCGAGTACCACCGCCAAGACATCCGGCGAATCCGGCAGCATCGTGATGATCACGTCCGCCTCCGCCACCGCCTCGGCGACAGACCCGGCCAACGTCCCCTCGAAGCTCCGCGGACTCCGGTTGTAGGCCCAGACGTCATGCCCGGCCCTCACCAAATTCGTTGCCATCGGCAACCCCATGATGCCCAGCCCGACGAACGCGATCCTCACTGCTCACTCCTGCTCAGTTGTCGTTGAACGTCCACCGACCGGATCACCCGCGCCGCCCGCTCGGCCAAATCCTGCAGATCCCCGCCCGGCAACAGCGCATCCCGCGTCAGGTCCCGACTGATCCCGACCACCGCGGCACCCGCAGACAAGTAGTCGCCGGCCTCGTCGATCCGCACCAAACCGGTAGGCATCAACGCGATATCCGGCAACGGCCCGACCAGCTCGGAGATGTAGTCGACCCCACCCACCGGCCCGACCGGCGAAACCTTCACCGCCTGCACCCCGAGCTCCCACGCCGCCACGATTTCGTTCGGCGTCAACGCCCCCGGGATGAAAGGCACACCCCGAGCAGCCGCCGCAGCCACCAACACCTCAGAGGTCACCTGGCTGACCAGGAACGAAGCCCCCGCATCGATCGCCAGATGCACCTGCTCCAAAGTCCGCACAGTGCCGGCACCGACGAGCAGGTCCGGCAAGGCAGCACGCGCGGCAGCGATCGCCGCAACAGCGCCCGGCGTCGTGAGAGTGAACTCCACCGCCCCGAACCCCGCGTCGGCGAGTACCGCCGACACCTCGAGGAACCGGTCGGCGCCGGCAGCCCGCAGTACGGCGACCACCGGGCGGTCCGACAACTCGTCACTCAGCTGGATCATCATTGCCCCTTCGAAGGCCGAAGCGACGCCAGCGCCGTCCGCACAGCGGCGAGACGACGGTCGGACGCCAATCCGGCGTGATAGATGTGCAGATCGGTCGCACCCGCCGCAAGCAGCGACTGCCAATGCGCCGCCAAAACCTCGGCGTCCGGCGGTACGGGCGGTAGCGCGGTCACATACGCGCCGACCCGATCGCACCCCAGCCGGCGCAGCTCCGAGACTCGGCGCGACCCTGCATCAGTCAGCTCCCAAGCAGGAGCGATGTAGCTGTCGATGCCATCAGCAACCGAGTCCACGACTGCAGCCGGCCCGGTATCCCAGGCAGCAACCGAAGCATGCAAAGAGATCTCCCGTACGCCGGAAGCCCGCGCCTCAGCAACCACCGCATCCCGGAGGTCCCGGACCGCCCGCCGACGCACTTCGAGCACCACCTTCGCCTCCGGCCCCAGCGCGTCGTCCACAGACGAGGCAACCCCAACCCCCGCCCGCACCATCGAGGCCAATCGCTCGACCTCCAAGCCCGCAAAGACATAAGAAGCAGCACAGGCAGAGCAGAAGCAGATCGAGAGCAACGCCTGGTCGACAGCAGACCAGTCGGCGCCAGCGGTCTTCTCGTGCGTCGACTGGTGGCTGAAACCGAGCGGCCCACACGCTTCGAGCACCATCGCCTCGACGCCCGTCAGCCGGGCGACCTCTCCGACCAACACGTGCGCGTAGGCCAGTACGTCATCAGAGGAAGGGCACAGCGCATAGTCATACACGTCGCCAAAGGCGTTGCGGACGCAAACAGCCGGATCGAGCCGCCCAACCGCGGAGTTGTGAGTCAGTACCACCCAAGCCTTCACCGGCAACGAGAGCTGAGCAGCCGCCCGGTTGAACGCATCCTCCCCTGCCCAACCAGCTCCACCAAGCGGCATCAAGGCACCCCAAGCCTCCGGTCGTACCGGGACATACAACGCACTCGACGCCTCGACGACCCGGTGCCGCGGATGCCTCGGAGTCGCGGCACGCACCGAGTGATACGCAGCCGCAAGCACCACCGACGAGGCACCCAACGAAGCCAGCAGCTCAGGCGCCGCGGGATCTCCGTTCACATCCCACGGATAGGCATGGACCGACGCCATCAGAACCTCGGCAGCGTCGGATCGTACGCCGGATCGACCAGCCGCATGTACGCCGTATCGGCGCGCGTGGTCCGCCCCGACTCGACGTACCGCCGACTCAACTCGGCCAGCTTCGCCTCGTTCAACCCAACTCCGAGCCCCGGCCCAGCCGGTACTGCGAGAGCGCCGTCGACGAACTCGAAAGGCGTCGTCACCACGTCGTCCAGGCTGTTCCACGGGTAATGCGTGTCGCACGCATAAGCCAGGTTCGGCGTCGCCGCGGCCACATGCGTCATCGCCGCCAGCGAGATCCCGAGATGCGAGTTCGAGTGCATCGACATGCCCAGACCGAAGGTGTCGCAGATCGCGCCGAGCTCCCGCGTGTGCCGCAGCCCACCCCAGTAGTGGTGATCCGACAGCACGATCTGCACAGCGTTGAGCCGCACCGCTTCGGGCACCGTCTCCGGACTGATCACGCACATGTTGGTTGCCAACGGCATCGACGCGACGGCTGCCACCTCGGCCATCGCCGCGGTCGTCAGCGTCGGATCCTCCAGGTACTCGAGCACGCCGGCCAGCTCGCGAGCGACGTACTTCGAGGTCTCCACCGACCAGGCGCCGTTCGGGTCGATCCGCAACGGCATCCCCGGAAACGCCCCGGCGAGCGCCCGCATCGCGGCGATCTCCTCGTCCGGAGGGAACACCCCACCCTTGAGCTTGAGCGACCGAAACCCGTGCAGATCGATCATCCGCCGGGCCTGGTCGATGATCCCGGCAGGATCCAGAGCCTCGCCCCAGCCGTCGGCAACCGCGTCCGGATGACCAGCCCATTTGTAGAACAAGTAGCCGCTGTACGGGACCTCGGAGCGGACGGCACCGCCGAGCAGGTCGACCACCGGTACGCCGAGCAGTTTGCCCTGGGCGTCGAGGCAGGCGACCTCGATGATGGAGAAGACGGCTCGTTTCTGCAGCGGGGTGACGTCAGGGCCGAGGACCGCGGCGACGATCAGCTCGATCGCGCTGGTGTCGAAGACGCTCTGGCCGATGATCGCCGCGCGGACCAGCTCCAGCCGGTCGAGCACCTCCCGCTCCCCTGAGCCCTCGCCGAGCCCGACCAGCCCGCCGTCGACGACCAGCTGGACGACGGTACGCAGCGCCAGCGGTTCGTGGACGCCGGTGGAGTTGAGCAGGGGTGGGTCCGCGAAAGCCAGTGGCGTGATGATCAGGTCGGAGATCTTCAAGGAATCAGCCCTTCGTCGCACCGGAGGTGATCCCGCGGATCAGCGACCGTTGCATCAGCAGATAGACGATCAGGCTCGGCACCAAGGCGACCAGCGCGCCGGCCAGCAGTACGCCGGGGCCCACCTGGCCGTCGGCACGGAGTACGGACAGAGCGACCGTGAGGGTGTAGTCGGTCGGGTTGTCGGCCGCGATCAGCGGCAGCAGGTACTGGTCCCAGATCATCATGAAGCCGAAGATCGTCGCGACCCCGAGCACCGGCTTGGACAGCGGCAAGACGATCACCCACAGCATCCGCAGCTCGCCGACGCCGTCGAGCCGCGCGGCCTCCTCGATCTCGGCCGGGATCTCCTTCATGAACTCGGTCATGATCAGGATCGTGAAACCCCACAACGCGACCGGAAGGATGACACCGAAGACCGATCCCTTGAGGCTGACCCCGAGCAGCGGCAGCGACGCGATCACCTGCGACAGCGGAACCGCGATCACCTCTTCCGGCAGCATCATCGTCAGCAGGAAGAGCAGCATCACGACGGTCGCGCCCTTGAACTTGCGCCGCGACAACGCATACGCGGCAAGGATCGAGATCGCCAGCTGAAGCAGCAGTCCGCCGCCGACGATGACCAGCGAGTTCGCCAGGTAGTGCCAGACGCCCTTCTCCCCCGCGATCCTCATCGGCAGCAGCGTCGGGTGATTCGGATAGAGGCTGAGCTGGGTCGAGTCCGTCGTCTCGTTGAACGCGCCCGAGACGATGGTCAGGAACGGCGCCGCGAAGATGAACACCACCACGACGCACAGCGCGATCCGCAGCACCTTCGAGACACTCAGCCGGGGCGACCAGCCCAGTGCCGTGTCGAACTGCGACGACATACTCATCTGGTCCTCCTGGTGGCCAGCCGCATTCCGAGCGTCAGCAGGACGGTCACGAGCAACAGCAAAGTCGAGGCCGCCGAGGCGACACCGAGATCGTTGCGCTGAAAGCCCAGCGAGAACACGCGAGTCATCCACACCTCGGTCGAGCCCGCCGGTCCGCCGCCGGTGAGGACGAACACCTCGGTGAAGATCCGCAGGCTCCGGATCGCCGCCAGCGTGAGCAGCACCGAGATGGCCGGCCGCAACCCCGGTACGACGATGTACTGGATCCGTTGCCAGCGGGACACGCCGTCGACGGCGGCAGCCTCGTACAAGGTCCGGTCGATGCCGGTCAGCCCGGCCAGGATGATCACCATGTTGTACGGCGCTGCCGTCCAGATCCCGACGATCATCACCGACACGAGCGCCTGGTCCGGATCGCTGAGGAACCCGAACGGCCCGAGCCTGAACCAGCCGGCGATCTCGTTGATGAACCCGGTCCCGGAAGGGAAGTAGAGGATCCGCCACACCTCGCCGATCACCGCGACGGCCGTCACGACCGGTAGGAAGATCGCCGTTCGCAGCACCCACAGGGTCCGCGACGAGCCCTCCAGCAACAGCGCCAGCAGGAAGCCGAGGAACAACGCGCCCACGGTCTGCCCGATGCCCAGTACCAGCGTGTGCCCGAGGGCGCCGCGGAACCGCGAGTCGGTCAGCACGGTCCTGTAGTTCTCCAGCCCAACCCACTCGTCGCCGAGGAACGGCTGCACCTTGAACAGGCTCATCCGCAGGCCCTCGACCATCGGGATGAACTTGAACGTCAGCGCGAACAGCAAGGCCGGCAGCAAGAGGGCCCACGGCAACCACACTGGACCGCCGAGCAGGCCACGCCGGGCAGCGACCACTGGCCGCGCCCGGCGTCGCAGTACCGGGATCGTCGTCACCCGAGGACGTCCTGCGCCTTGAGCTCGTCGTTGAGCGCCGTGTCGAGCTTCTTCAGCCCGGCGTCGAGATCACTCGTGCAACTCGACATCATCGCGTTGATCGCCTCGCCGGTGGCCTGCCGGATCGGCTGGTATTTGATCGACCAGACGAAGGTCTTGGAGTCGTTCTGATACTGCTTCTGGATCGCGTCCCAGCGCGGATCGTTCAGCACCGTGTGGATGTCGACCGTCTTGTTGACCGGCAGCCGGACCACCGGGTACTTCGATTCGGCCGCCTTCATCCCGATCTCCTGCCCCTCCGGGCTGATCAGGAACGCGGCCAGCTTCTTGGCATCGTCGGACTTCTTCGAGCCCGCCCCGAAGTAGATGTTCTCGCCGTCGCCGAGCGTCGTCGTACCGACCGGGCCCTTCGGCATCGGGACGACCTCGTACTTGTCCTTGCCGAGCTGCTTGTCGTAGCCGCCCATCGCGTACGGGCCGGTCAGGTAGATGCCGGCCTTGCCCTCCTGGAAGAACGGCGCCTCGCTCGTGGTGAGGTTGAGCGATCCGGGGACGACGTTGCCCGGCGTACAGAACTGCTTGCGGATGAACTCCAGCGCGGTCTTGGTCTGCGGCGTGTTCACCACCGACTTGTACTTGCCCTCGCCGGCCGGCGCGATGATGTCACCGCCTGCCTGCCAGATGTAGCTGACGCCCCACCAGCCGATGTAGCCGTTCTTGCTGGAGCCCGGCACCACCATGCCGTACGTGTCGTTCTTGCCGTTGCCGTCGGGATCCTTGGTGGCGAAGGCGGTCGCCAGCGCGGTCAGGTCGTCCCAGGTCCTGGGCTGCGGCAGTCCGAGCTTCTTGCGCCAGTCGACCCTCACCAGGGTGCCGAAGGCTTGCCGGCTGAACGGAACCGCATAGGTCTTGCCGTCGAGTCCCTTGTTCTGGGCCCAGGTCGCGGCGTCGATCGAGTCGCCGCCCTCGATCTGAGAAGCCTCGACCGGCGTCGTGTAGCCCTGCCCCTGATAGGTGCCGAGCAGGCTGGCGTCGTTGATCCACAGGTCGGGCAGCTTCTTCGACGACGCCTTCGTCTGCAGCTGGGTGTCGAACTCGAGCACGCCCTGGTAGTCGACCTTGATCCCGGTCTTCGCGGTGAACGCGGCCAGGATCGCCTTGTACGTCGTGGCGCCCTCCGGCCCGCTCCTGCTCCAGAACTCGAGCGGTTTACTCGCGTCGCTTGCTGAGTCGTCGCCCCCGCAGGCGGTCAGCGAGCCGACCAGGGTCATCGCGGTGAGGGCCGCGAGGGTCCTCGGCGCCGATGTGAGCCTCATGGTCAGTCCCCATCTCTTCGATTCACATTTGTGAATGCTGTTCATACTGGCGTAACAGTTTGAAACGTATTAGTTTGTTCACGGATCTGTCAACGGCCGAAGGAGTGACGAGAGTGCTGATCGCGATCACCGGAGCGGCGGGACTGGTGGGGACGCTGGTCCGGCCCCTGCTGCGCCGCCCGGGCCGCGTCGTCCGGCTGACCGACATCGTCGCGATCGACGAGCTCGGCGACGGCGAGGAGTTCCAGCCGGCGTCGATCACCGATCTGGAGGCGATGACGGCGGCCTTCACCGGCGCGGATCTCGTCATCCACCTCGGCGGCCATTCGGCCGAGCGCCCGTGGGAACAGATCCTCGAGACCAACATCAACGGCGGGTACGTCGTCCTCGAGGCAGCCCATCGGGCCGGCGTACCGCGTGTCCTGCTCGGCAGCTCCCTGCACGCGACCGGCTACGTCGCCGCCCGCGACGCCGCAGCAGCGCCCGTCCTCCAGCCGCGACCCGACACGTACTACGGCGTCGGCAAGGTCGCCCTCGAAGCCCTCGGCAGCCTGTACGCCGATCGCTTCGGTATGACCGTGGTGTCAGCGAGGATCTGTACCGTCGCCGACACGATCGGCACCGGTGGCCGGACGCTGTCGACCTGGCTCTCCCCCGCCGATCTCGCCCGGCTGATCGAGACCGTGTCTGAACTCGACCGGCCTGGGCACCATCTGATCTGGGCGGTCTCGGACAACACCCGCAGCTGGTTCTCACTCGAGGCCGGCAAGGCGATCGGATTCCATCCGCTCGACGACGCCGAGAGCCGGATCGGGCCTGACACCGACGTACGAGAAGATCGCGACGCCCTGCTGGCCGGGGTGTTCGCCGATGCGAACCATCCGCTGGGAGGCACCTGGTGACGACCGAAGAGATCCGGCTGGTCAAGTCGGCCGAGCGCACGCTGCGCATCCTCGAAGTGCTCGGTGACGCGCGCGGGCCGATGTCGGTGACCGAGCTCCACAAACGGACCGGGTACCCGCGCTCCAGCCTGCACCAGCTGCTGCACACGATGATCGCGACCGGCTGGATCGAGTCCACCAACGAAGGCGCGATGGTCGGCATAGGATCCCGCGCGCTTCTGGTCGGTACTGCGTACCTCGACCGCGATCCGGCGCTGCCGCACGCGATCCGCACGCTGGAGGCGATCCGCGAGGACAGCGGCTACACCTGCCACTACGCGCGGCTCGACGGCGCCAGCGTCATCTACCTCGCCACCCGCGAAGCGATCGCTCCGGCCCGGGCGACCAGCCGCGTCGGTCGCCAGTTGCCGGCCCATGCGACGTCACTCGGCAAGGCGTTGCTGTCCGAGCTCACCGCCACGGAGGTCTCGCTGGAGTTGCCGGCCGACCCGCTGCCCGCGTTGACGGTCAACACCGTCGGCACGCATGCGGCGCTGGCCGAGGAGCTGGCCGAGACCCGGCGACGTGGGTACTCCGTCGAGCGCGAACAAAATGTGATGGGGCTGGGCTGCGTCGGCGTACCGGTTCCTTACCGGATTCCGGCCACCGACGCGATCAGTTGCTCGATCCCGATCGCCCGCTGCACCGACAAAGAGGTGCAGCGGGTGGCCGCGATCATCCGCGACCATGTGCAGCGCCTCGCGACGCTGCTGCGATCGGAAGGTATCCGCTAGAAGAGAGCGGCCATCAGCCGGCGACGCGCCTTGACCACGCGCTCGTCGTCGGCGCCGACGACCTCGAACAGCTCCAGCAGGTGCAGGCGAACGGCGTTGCGGTCGTCGCCTGCGGTCACCTGGATCGTCTTGATCAGCCGCGCGAACGCGTCGTCGACGTGACCGCCCATCAGGTCAACGTCGGCGACCAGCATCTGCGCCTCGATGTCCTCGGGGTTGTCCGCGGCGCGCGTCCGCACCTCGGCCGGCACGTCGCGAGTCCGCTTCACCAGCTGGACCCGGGACAGCCCGGCCTTCGCCTCGGCGTCGGCCGGGGTCTCCTTCAGCAACGCCTCGTACGCCGCGATCGCACCGTCCAGATCGCCGGCGGCCACCGCGTTGTCGGCCGCTTCGTACCGCGGGTCCGGCTCCGGCTCGGCGGCCTCGTCGGCGGGGCCGGCCGGTCCGACCGGGTCAGTGCGGCCGGTGATGCCGTTGGCGACCGCGACGGTCAGCAACTGGTCTAGGTACTGCCTGGCTTCCGGCTCGCCGACGGCGCCCTGGAAGAGGGGGACGACCTGACCACGCAGTACGGCGATAACGAGCGGCACCGTCTGGACACCGACCGCCTGGGCCAGCTGCGGGTTCGCGTCGATGTCGATCCGGGTCAGCAGGAACTTGCCGGCGTACTCGGTCGACAGCTGGATCAGGACCGGGCTGAGGGCGAGCGACTGGTCCGAGCGCGGCGACCAGAACTCGACCACCACCGGGACCTGGAGCGAGCGCTCGATCACGTCCGCCTGGAAGGTCGGCTCGGTCACGTTCAGCACGTACGCGCCGCCGGCTCCGGGCGCTCCGCCTGGGGCCCCTGGCGCCCCGGGGGCACCAGGCGCTCCGGGTGCGCCGCCGGGCCGCGCAGGCGGCTTGCGCAGGGACGACAGGTCGATCGCTCCCGGTCGGGAGAAGTTCGGCTGGCTCACCGCTGTCCTCGCATTCCGTGCTCACTGCTTACGTTCATGGCTCTATCCTCCCCGACGCGCCCGAACGGTGTGGCGCTCGGGTGGCCAGCAGCAGCCGGGCCAGGCCGCTGCGGGTGCCGGCGACGGCGATCCGGGTGCCCGGCTGGACCACTTGGTCGAAGGCCGGCGCCCAGTCCCAGGGAGTGCCGGCCTCCAGCCGGGCAAGGACTCGCAGGCCGCCGCTCTCGTCCAGCTCGCCGAGTCGTTTGCCGACCGCAACCGAGTCGCGCTCGACGGTGACCTCGGTGAGCAGCAGGACGCGCCGGCCGGCCGGGACGGTCGTCTGGCTGCGACGGTTCGCCACGGCAGCGGCGATGGCCGGGGCCACCAGCATCGACACCGACCGGCTGTGACCGAGGCCGAGCTGGCGCTCGACCCGCTGGGCCAGGTCGTGGTCGAACATCCGCATCGTGATCCGGGCGTCCGGGTTCAGTTCGTGGACGACCATCGCCGACTCGAGGTTGGTGATGTCGCCGTTGGTGATCGCGAGCACCGACTGGCAGCGGGGAACCCCGGCCGACCTGAGCGTCTCCTCGTTGCTGCTGTCCCCGATGATGACCGGGACGCGCAGGCGGTGCGCCGTCTGTACGCCGGGAGCGTTCTCGTCCTGCTCCACCCCGACGACCGCGACGCCGCGCTCGACCAGGATCTCCAGGACGCGTGCGCCGACCGTACCGAGACCGCAGACGATCACGTGGTTGCGTGGCCGGCCCCGGACGCCGCCGATCACCCGGGACAGCCGGGCGCCGATCAGCGAGTCGACGATCACGGCGGTGAGCAGGGCCATCAAGACGATGCCGGTCAGCTGGACCACGACGGCCGCGATCTTGGCCCAGGGCGAGGCGTTGGAGAAGGTGTTGTCCTCGATCCCGGCCGACGTCACGGCGCCGGCCGCCAGGTAGAGCGCGCGGATCCACTCGACGTTGGCGATCCAGTGGGTCAGCGCAGTCCCGGCGATCACCAGGCCGGCCATCACGGCGGCGATGGTCCGGACCCGCCGGTCGAGGATGTCGCGGGTCGCCACCAGCCAGCCTGCCCGGCGGACGTCCTTGGTCCGCCAGACCGGCCTGACGCCGGTACCGAGGACGATGTCGCCGTCGGGGTCCGAGTCTCCGGTCGGCAGCAGCTCAGGGGTTGCCGATGAGGTGGTGTCGGCCAGCCTCGTGAGGTGCGGATCGCGGATCAGGTCAGCAGGGCCGGCGACCATGCGCCGGCCACCGAGCTCGACCCAGGTCAGCTCGTCGTCCTCGAGTGCGTCCGCGACGAAGGCGGGAGCGGCCAGCGACGGGCCGGAGATGACGACGCAGTCGCCGAGCAGCTCGTGCAGCTGGCCGCCGAGCCGGGGGTTGACCATCTGGATGACGATGCGCAGCTTCGCGTCCATGTCGCGCGCGGTCAACGCGGTGTGGACGTTGCGGACGTCGTCGGCGTCGAGGAGCACCAGGGCCCGCGCGCTGAGGGCCGAGTCGTCCGCGGTGTCGATGCCGGCGCGGCGTAGTACGGACTCGCTGATCACCCGGACGCCCATCACCTGGGCGCCCAGCTCGCCGATCCGCTCGTAGTGCCTCGAGTCGGGATTGACGATCGCGGTCACGTGCTCGCCGGAGCTCACCAGCTCGGTGACCACCCGGAGCATCGTCCGGTCGGAGCCGATGACGACCACCCCACGGTCGTCCACCGATGGTGTGCCGTCCGGCTTGCTGCCACCATTGCCACCACCACCGCCCCGCTTGCGCGGTGGTTTGGCGCCGTTGCCGCCCTGCCCGGCCGCTCCGTCGGGGTCTGCCGCGATCTCCTCAGAAGCGGGCGGGCTCTCGGTACTCGCCCCACTCGATCCGAAGAACGTGACAGATCTCCCCCATCGTGGCCTCCGCACGCGCCGCCTCCAGCATGGGTTCGATCAGACTGCCGGTCCCTCTGGATGCCTCGACCAGCGCCGTTAGCGTACGACGCACCAGGTCCTCGTCGCGTTGCGTCTTGCGCGCCGCGAGCACCCGGCACTGCTCGACCTCGACCTCGTGGCTGACCCGGAGGATCTCCAGCTGGCCGGCCACCGTGTCGGTCTGGGTGTTCACCCCGACGATCTTCTTCTCGCCCTTCTCCAGCTTCTGCTGGTACTCGAAGGCGGCGTCGGCGATCTCGGCCATGAACCAGCCGTCCTCGATCCCGCGCAGGATGCCGCCGGTCATCGTGCCGTCCGGGCTCATCTCCTTGATCCGCTGGAAGATCTCCTCGGCCTCGGCCTCGATCTGGTCGGTGAGCGCCTCGACGTACCAGGAACCGCCGAGCGGGTCGGCGACGTTGGTGACGCCGATCTCCTCCATCAGCACCGACTGGGTGCGCAGGGCGATCTCGGCCGACTGGTCGGTCGGCAGCGCGAGCGTCTCGTCGAGCGCGTTGGTGTGCAGCGAGTTGGTGCCGCCGAGGACCGCGGCCAGCGCCTCGACCGCCGTACGGACGACGTTGAGCGTGGGCTGCTGGGCGGTCAGCGAGACACCGGCGGTCTGGGTGTGGAATCGCAGCCACTGCGCCTTGTCGGTCTTGGCGCCGTAGACGTCACGCATCCAGCGGGCCCAGATCCGGCGGCTGGCACGGAACTTGGCGATCTCCTCGAAGAAGTCCAGGTGGGAGTCGAAGAAGAACGACAGGCCGGAGGCGAACTTGTCGATGTCGAGGCCTCTGGACAGGCCGAGCTCGACGTAGCCGAAACCGTCGGCCAGCGTGTAGGCCAGCTCCTGCGCGGCCGTCGAGCCGGCCTCGCGGATGTGGTAGCCGGACACGCTCAGCGGCTTGTACGCCGGGATGTTGGCGGCGCAGTACTCCATCAGGTCGCCGATCAGGCGCAGATGCGGCTCCGGCGGGAACAGCCACTCCTTCTGCGCGATGTACTCCTTGAAGATGTCGGTCTGCAGCGTGCCGTTGAGCTTGGTGATGTCGGCGCCCTGCCGCTCGGCGGCGACCAGATACATCACGAAGGCCGGTACTGCGGGCCCGGAGATCGTCATCGAGGTGGTGACGTCCTGCAGCGGGATGTCCTTGAACAGCCGCTCCATGTCGATGGCGCTGTCGATCGCGACGCCACAGTGACCGACCTCGCCGAGCGACTTCGGCTCGTCGGAGTCGCGGCCCATCAGGGTCGGCATGTCGAAGGCGACGGACAGGCCGCCACCGCCGGAGTTGAGGATCATCTTGTACCGCGCGTTGGTGTCCTCCGCGTTGCCGAAGCCGGCGAACTGGCGGATCGTCCAGGTGCGGCCGCGGTAGCCGGTGGCGTGCAGACCACGGGTGAACGGGAACTCGCCCGGCCAGCCGATCCGCTCCATCCGCGGGTCGTCGGTGCCTGCGGGCGGGCCGTAGACGGGCTGGACCTCAGTGCCCGAGAGGGTGGTGAAATCGGCCTCGCGGCGCCGCGACGCGTCGTACCGCTGCTGCCATCGGCTCTGCCCGGCGGCAATCTGCTCGGCGTCCATCACGTCCTCCTGGGGTTGGTCTCCCACCCAAAGTACTTGGACGTCCTACTAAATACCACTTCGTGCATAGGTCTTGCATAGGTTCTGGTTCTACTCCGCGAAATCCCCGGCGGTTTGGCGCAGTGGGAGCAGGACCGACCAGAGCATTTTGAGCTGGTCGTCGGTCAGGCCGCTCAGGGCGAAGTCGGCGGCGACGAGGTCCTTGGTGGCGCGCTCCACCAGGTCGCGGCCCTCGTCGGTGATCTCGCAGAGGATCGCGCGGCCGTCGTCGGGGTGCGGCGTCCTGGTGACCAGGCCGGCCGATTCCAGGCGTCGGACGATCGACGTGACCGACGTCGGGTGCACCTGCAGGCGCTCGCCCATCTTGCCCAGCGGCAGCGAGCCGCGCCGGGAGAAGGTCAGCAGTACGAGCGCCTCGAACCGGGCGAACGTCAGGCCGTGCTTCTTGAGGATCTCGTCGAGTTCGGCGATCACGATCTGCTGGGCGCGCATCAGCGACGTGACGGCACGCATCTGCTCGACGGCACCCCAGCGGCGTCCCCACTGCCGGGAGGCCTCGTCGATCGGGTCGAACGGCAACGGTTTCTTCCTCGCCATGCCGTTACGTTAACCGGTCGGCGGCGAGTGTCGGACGAATCTGTCGGTGGTTGATGAGATCGTTCTCTTCATGTCTTTGCCGCCCGAACGCGCCGCCTTCTACCTCGCCTGCCTCCAGGCCGATTCTTCGCGCCTCGCCGAGGTGGGCCGGCTCGGCCTGCCGGCCGAGGTTGCGAGCTGTCCCGGCTGGACGGTCGAGACCGTCCTTCGCCACGTCGCGCAGGTCTACCTCCACAAGATCGAGATCCTCCGCCTGGGCTCTCGCCCGGAGCCGTGGCCGCCCGCGGGGATCGACGATCGCGACGCCCTCGAGCTGTTCGACGAGGCGCGGGCCGCGATAGTCCCCGCCCTGTCGGAGGCCGGCACCGAGCTGGCGACCTGGACCTTCTCGCCCTCGGACAGCACCTCTGCCTTCTGGTACCGCCGGATGGCGCTCGAAACGGCCGTCCACCGCATCGACGGCGAACTCGCCCACGACGTCGTCACCCCGGTCGACCGCGCGCTCGCCCTGGACGGGATCGACGAGATCCTCACCCTGAATCTCGGCGGCCCCTGGTGGGAGGAGGGTGATACCAAGCACCCGGTGGACGCGACCATCAGGATCACCTCCGCCGGTCGCTCCTGGACCACTCGCGTCGATGCGACCAGCGCGACCGTCGTGCCCGACGCCGAAGGCGAGGTGGACGCGGAGGTCTTCGGCGAGCCCGAGGACCTCTTCCTGTGGCTCTGGGGCCGCCGCGATCTGAACATGGAGCAATCCGTCGGCGACGACACCGCCGTACAGGAGTTCCGCGCCCGGGTCGCCGAAGCCAGCGACTAGACGCGACCGATGGCCATCAGGTGATTGGTCATGTCGCGGATGCCTGGGAGGTGGCCGGTTCGGCGTACCAGGGTGAGCGCTGCTTGAAGTAGCGCTTCGTCGGCTGGGACTTGCTCCAGCGCGAAGCCCGCTGCGCCTTCGATCGCGTGCAGCTCTCTTTTGCTGAGGCCGGCCGCTTGGAACTCGGCGTCCAACTCCTCCGCTGTATGGAAGTGCCCAGCAGGAAAGCGACCGCCGGGTGTTGGGGTGCCGGATTCGAGGGTGTTGATCCAGGCTTGTGGATAAGGCCTCGGCGGAGTCTTGCCGAGGCTGACCGCCGCATGGTGGATGAAGCGCGGGATCGCGGCGGCGAAGATCCAGCCGCCCGGTACGACGACGCGCACCGCCTCACTCAGTGCTTGCTGGCGGTCGGTTGCTTTCTGCAGGTGGTACAGCGGGCCGAACAGCAACGCGACGTCGAAGCTGTTGTCGGCGAAGCGCAGATGCCGGGCGTCCCCGACCTCTGCTTGAAAAGTCCCGTGCCGCCGGGCCTTCACCACCTGCTCCTCGACCGGGTCGACGAGGGTGACGTGATGGCCCGCGGCGGCGAGCGGCATCGCGTGGATGCCGGTCGCGCCGCCGATGTCGAGCACCCTGGATCCGGCCGCGATCCTGGTGCCGACGAGTTCCTGAACCCGGACGAACTCGAGTGCGCTCTGCGCAGAGCGGGTGGTCAGACGTGCGTCCTCATCGAAGACACTCGAGTAGTAGCGCTGGATCCCCGCGTCGATCCCGGCCTGATCATCCATGGCCGAGAAGTCTAGGGACTACTGGTCCTGGACGAGCCCGAGGACGTTGCCGTCCTGATCGGTGAACGAGGCAACCAGGCGGCCGCCGCCGACATCGCGCGGCGAGTCCTTCACGGTGCCGCCGGCCGCGGTCACCTCGGCCAGCTTCGCCTCGATGTCGTCCACGTGCCAGTAGGCCAGCTGGCCGTCGGGGCTCTGCGGTCCCTGGGGTACCAGACCAATCTGCTGTCCGGCGGTCTCGAAGCCCACGTAGTACGGCGACTCCACCTGCGGCCGGATCCCCAGCAGCGCGGCGTACAGCTCGGTCGCCTTCGCCAGGTCCGACACCGGGTGCAGCACGGTCTTGATTCCCTGCGTCTCGCTCATCATCACTCCAGATCTAGTGGCTTGTTCCTTGACCACCAACCTAGATCCGCACGGTCGGCAAAGCTTCTTGATTCCTGACCGGCTTGTCAGTCAGTCCGTCACTCGGTCAGTCGTGGTCCGGGTCGTCGGTCCAGTTGCCGCGCTCGGAGTTGAAGATCGACTTGCTCGACGTGCCGGCGACCCGGGTGGAGGTCGTGTGGTGGCTCGGGGCCGTGGTGGTGGTCGTGGTGACCTCCGCCGCGGAGTTCATCCCGATCGGGCCGGTACCGTCGTCGTCGGAATCGTCGTCGTCTCCCTGGACGACATCGACACTGGCGGAGGCTCGCAGGCCGGTGCGCTGGATGACCCGCTGGATCGTCAGGTCACGGTCGTCGGGCCGGCTGACGTACTTGATCTCGCGGAAACCCTGGTCCTGCGCGGCCGACTCGAAGACGAAGTGGCCGTAGCCGAACATCCGGCCGATGATCGGTTTCTGCAGCGTGATGTCGAGGATTCGCGCGATCGGCGTCGTCGCGACGGTCTGCGAGAAGACGCCGCGGATCCGCATCACCCGCATGTTGGTGACGACGAACCGATCTCGATGCTGGGTGAGGAACTGCCAGAACGCGTGCCCGACCAGCACCAGCACGATCACCAGCAGGACCGGCGCACCTCGCGACCAGGCGAGCATCACCACCAGTAGCGCGGTCGCCAGGAACACTTCGAGCATCGGCACCGTGAACACCACCCAGTGGTGCCGCACCTCGTCGATAACGACTTCGCCCTCGTCCGAGATCAGATGGCGCCTCACCTTGGGATCGAAGATCCTGAAGAGGCCTATTCCGGCCATCCACTCACTCCCCTGTCCACGCCGCTGTCGGCCCCGTTACAGCTAAGTGTCCCGCACGAATGCTCGATACGGGACACCTGAGCTGAAGGATCAGTTGAACAGCGCGGACAGGAACGTGATCATGCTCCCGAACGCATCGCCGACGGCCGAGAACGCACCTCCTACAGCATCTGCGGCGTTCTCCGGCTGAGTGAACAGATAGAACGCCGCAAAGGCGATGACCAGCCAGATCAGCAGCTTCTTCGGCATGTCACCACTCCTCGTTCGCAACCAACATGGTCGACTGTGTTTGTATCACGGATAGTCACCAACTGTCACTGACTGAACACAGCCCACCGCACAATGCTCACCAGCTTCAAGATCCATTCTGTAACGGATCAGGGGGCACGGCACCCACCGGCGCGCCGCCGTGAGACGAACGAACCCCAGAACCCCGAATCCACCGGTTACTTGCCCGTTTTCGGATGTGACACAGAGTCGCCAAGTGTGTCAGTGGCAACGAATTCAGCCGTTAGCGGATTGATCGGTTTCCGTCCAGACTCCGGCTAGCCATCGAGGCCCCGGCCCCTACGGGAGCACGAGCCGGCGACGCCGGAGATGGCGCGGCATCAACCCACCACGTCCCACCCGGCCAACTGGCCGACCACTCAGGTGGTCGCACCGCGCGACGTAGGAGAGGCGCGTGGGGGAAACAGCTAGAGGGCGTCCAGGAGTTCGTCGGCTGCGGAGTACGGGTCGGTGTTGCCGTCGGCGACCTTGGCGGCCAGGACGTCCAGGCGGGCGTCGCCGTGGAGGTGGGCGAAGCGGGAGCGCAGGGACGTCATCGCGATCGCCTCGATCTCGTCGCGGGCCCGGGTCCGGCGGCGGTCGGTGAGGACGCCGTTGGTACGCATCCACGCGAGCCGTTCCTCGATCGCGGTCACCACCTCGTCGACACCTTCGTTGCGTGAGGCAACTGTTTTGAGGATCGGCGGGACCCACGCGCCGGGCCCGCGCTCGGCCAGCGCGAGCATCGCGCGCAGGTCGCGGGTGACGTTCTGTACGCCGTCGCGGTCGGCCTTGTTGACGACATAGATGTCGCCGACCTCGAGGATTCCCGCCTTGGCCGCCTGGATGCCGTCCCCCATCCCGGGCGCCAGCAAGATGATCGTCGTATCGGCCATACCGGCGATCTCGACCTCCGACTGACCAACCCCGACCGTCTCCACCAGCACGACATCGAACCCCGCCGCATCAAGCACCCGCAGCGCCTGCGGAGTAGTCCACGCAAGCCCGCCCAGATGCCCACGAGACGCCATCGAGCGGATGAACACCCCGGAGTCGGTCGCGTGATCCTGCATCCGCACCCGATCCCCCAGCAAAGCACCACCGGAGAACGGCGACGACGGATCGACAGCCAGTACGCCGACCCGCTTCCCCGTCGCCCGGTACGCCGACACAAGCGCCGAAGTCGATGTCGACTTACCAACCCCCGGCGACCCGGTGATCCCGATGATGTGCGCCTGCCCAGCATGCGGAGCAAGCGCCGCCATCACGTCACGCAACAGCGGCGACTCGTCCTCCACCAACGAGATAAGCCGTGCGACAGCCCGCGAGTCCCCATCCCGGGCACGCTCCACCAACTCGGCAACCGGGGCAGTCCGTCGCGGCATCAGCATCTCTGTCAGTTCGGGGATAGATCAGACCAAGCTACCTGCAGCCACCCGGCGCTGTCGGTTCAGCTCTGTTGCGGTACTCGGACGATCAGTGCGTCGCCCTGGCCGCCGCCACCACACAGGGCGGCAGCACCGGTACCGCCGCCGCGGCGCTGGAGCTCCAGCGCCAGGTGAAGTACCAAGCGAGCGCCGGACATGCCGATCGGGTGGCCGAGGGCGATGGCGCCGCCGTTGACGTTGACCTTGTCGAGGTCGACGTTCAGCTCGCGAGCGCTGGCGATACCGACAGCCGCGAACGCCTCGTTGATCTCGATCAGGTCCAGTGCGCCCGGCTCGATGCCTTCCTTCGAGCAGGCCTTGACGATCGCGTTCGCCGGCTGGCTCTGCAGCGAGGAGTCCGGCCCGGCCACAGAACCGTGCGCACCGATCTCGGCAAGCCAGGTCAGCCCCAGCTCCTCCGCCTTCGCCTTGCTCATCACGACGACCGCGCAACCACCGTCAGAGATCTGCGACGCCGACCCCGCGGTGATCGTGCCGTCCTTGCCGAACGCCGGCCGCAACCGCGACAGCGTGTCCACGGTCGTGTCGCCGCGCACACCCTCATCGGTGTCGAAGACAACCGGGTCGCCCTTGCGCTGCGGTACCTCCACCGGCACCACCTCGTCGACGAACACCCCGTTCTTCCAGCTCTCCGCCGCCAGCTGATGCGACCGCGCGCTGAACTGGTCCTGCTCCTCACGAGTCAGCTTCAGCCCGGTCTCGTTCGCCTGGTCGGTCAGCGCACCCATCGCCTGATCGGTGAACGCGTCCCACAGACCGTCGAAGGCCATCGAGTCGACCAGCGTCGTGTCGCCGTACTTGAAGCCCTCACGCGACTTCGGCAGCAGATGCGGCGCGTTCGTCATCGACTCCATCCCGCCGGCCACCACCACGTCGTACTCGCCCGCGCGGATCAGCTGGTCGGCCATCGCGATCGCGTTCAGGCCGGACAGGCAGACCTTGTTGATCGTGATCGCCGGCACCGACATCGGGATGCCACCCGCGACGGCGGCCTGGCGAGCGGCGATCTGGCCGGCGCCGGCCTGCAGCACCTGGCCCATGATCACGTACTCGACCTGCTCCGGCGCGACCCCGGCCTTGGCCAGCGCGCCCTTGATCGCGAAGCCGCCGAGCTCGGCGCCGGTGAAGCCCTTGAGGCCACCCAGCAGCCGTCCGATCGGGGTCCGCGCACCGGCGACTATGACAGTTGTGTTCAGCGGGCTGCGAGTGGTGTCAGACATGCGTTCCACGATACCTGCGTGCGCACTGGTACGTGCTTGTCGATCGGGTCACACTCGGTTGGAAACAGCACCCCACTAGGTCAATCTGGGCCCATGGACGTCACCGGAACGCAGACCCTGTTCGAGGCGATCGACCACGTCGGCATCGCCGTCGCGGACTTCGACCAGGCGGTCCGGTTCTACGCCGACACCTTCGGCATGACGGTCGCGCACGAGGAGATCAACGAGGACCAGGGCGTCCGCGAGGCGATGCTCTCGGTGGGAGACAGCGGCTCCTCGATCCAGCTGCTCGCGCCGATCTCGCCCGACTCCCCGATCGCCCGCTTCCTGACCCAGCGCGGCCCCGGCATCCAGCAGCTCGCCTACCGGGTCCGCGACATCGACACCGTCTCGGCCACCCTGCGCGAACGCGGCGCCATCCTCCTGTACGACGAAGCCCGCCGCGGTACTGCGGGATCGCGGGTCAACTTCCTGCACCCGCGCTCCACCGGCGGCGTACTGATCGAGCTCGTCGAACCGGCCTCCTGACCGCCGCCGGGTCACCGTCGGCGGACCGTGCGTGACGAAGGACTCGTCGAGCCGCCGGACGGCCGATTCGGTACTAGTCTGGTGGAGTGCTGATCGACAGCGCCCCAGACCCTGACGCACTAAGCGGTAGTCGATCCGGTTTCCAGCACGATGCCTTCGTCTACGCCGACGACGACGAGTTCGTGCACCGGGCAGCTCCGTTCCTTCGGGACGGCCTGATCGCCGGCGAGGTCGTGCTCGCCGCGCTCCCCGAGGAGCGAATCGCCTTGCTGCGCAAGGAAGTCGGCGACCTCGCCGACGAGGTCACCTTCATCGACATCACCGTGGCCGGCCGCAACCCGGCGCGGATCATCCCGCTGTGGGCCGACATTCTGCGCGAGCACGACGGCCGCCCGATCCGCGCGCTCGGCGAACCGGCGTACCCGGGCCGGAGCGCGGCGGAGTACGCGGAGGCCAAGCTTCACGAGGCCTTGCTCAACGTGGCCTTCGAGCACTCCGGGCCGTTCCGGCTGCGCTGTCCGTACTCCGTGACTCTCGGGCTCGATCCAGCGCCCAACCACCCAGCCTTGGCCTGCCAGCCCGCTCGGGACTGGGACGACGTCGCGCTCACGCTGTTCGGGGCGCCGCTGGCCGGAGTACCGGTGACGGCCGAGCAGCGGGAATTCGGGTTGGCCGAGCTCACCGGCGTACGCCGATGGGCGGCCGACCGGGCGCGTTCGTACGGGCTGCCTGCGGATCGGGTGGACGATCTGGCGCTCGCGCTGCACGAGATCTGCACGAACAGCGTGCGCTTCGGGGGCGGCCGCGGGACGCTGTCGCTGTGGACGCAGGACCGCTCGCTGGTGCTCGACATCGCCGACCGCGGCCGGATCGGCGACCTGCTGGTCGGGCGAGTGATGCCGCCGACCGACAGCCTCGGCGGGCGAGGCGTCTGGCTCGCGAACCAGCTCTGCGACCTGGTCCAGATCCGCTCCGGTGAGACCGGGACCCAGGTCAGGTTGCACGCCCGGCTCGATTGACATCGAAAGCACTCGGGGCGGTAAGACCACTAAACCCAGTGGACTGGAAAAGTGACGGTCGTCTCAACGGCTGCGACGTGCCTCACAGATGCCTGCCAAAGGGGCATACTCGTCGGTAGATTCTCGCTTTCACAGCGGCTCCACCTACCTGGAGGTACGACGTGAAGGACATCCTCGACGCGATCCTGGCCGGCGACACGCCTGCCGAGGAGTTCGGGCGGCTCGAAGTCCCCGAGCACTATCGCGGGATCACCGTGCACGCCGACGAGGCCGGGATGTTCGAGGGGCTGCCGTCCCGCGAGAAGGATCCGCGCAAGAGCCTGCACCTGGACGACGTGCCGACGCCTGAGCTCGGGCCGGGCGAGGCGCTGATCGCGGTGATGGCGAGCGCGATCAACTACAACACGGTCTGGACGTCGATCTTCGAGCCGGTCTCCACCTTCAGCTTCCTCAAGCGGTACGGGAAGCTGTCGCCGCTGACCGCGCGGCACGATCTGCCGTACCACGTGGTCGGCTCCGACCTGGCCGGCGTCGTACTGCGTACCGGGCCGGGCGTGAACGCGTGGAAGCCGGGCGACGAGGTCGTCGCGCACTGCCTGTCGGTCGAGCTGGAGTCGCCGGACGGGCACAACGACACGATGCTCGACTCCGAGCAGCGGATCTGGGGTTTCGAGACCAACTTCGGCGGGCTGGCCGAGCTGGCGCTGGTGAAGTCGAACCAGTTGATGCCGAAGGCCGCTCATCTGACCTGGGAGGAGGCCGCGTCGCCGGGGCTGGTGAACAGTACGGCGTACCGGCAGCTGGTGTCGTCGAACGGCGCGAACATGAAGCAGGGCGATGTCGTCCTGGTCTGGGGCGCGTCCGGCGGGTTGGGGTCGTACGCGACGCAGTTCGCACTGAACGGCGGGGCGATCCCGGTCTGTGTCGTGTCGTCGCCGGAGAAGGCGGAGATCTGCCGGGCGATGGGCGCGGAGCTGATCATCGACCGGTCGGCCGAAGGGTACAAGTTCTGGGCCGACGAGCACACCCAGGACCAGAAGGAATGGAAGCGGCTGGGTGCGCGGATCCGCGAGCTGACCGGTGGCGACGATCCGGACATCGTGTTCGAGCATCCGGGGCGGGAGACGTTCGGCGCGTCGGTCTTCGTCGCGCGCAAGGGCGGCAAGATCGTCACCTGCGCGTCGACGTCGGGTTTCATGCACGAGTACGACAACCGGTACCTGTGGATGAACCTGAAGAGCATCATCGGCTCCCACTTCGCCAACTACCGCGAGGCCTGGGAGGCGAACCGGCTGATCGCCAAGGGGATGATCCACCCGACGCTGAGTCGCGCCTATTCGCTCGAGGAGACCGCGCAGGCGGCGTACGACGTCCACCAGAACCTGCACCAGGGCAAGGTCGGCGTCCTCACCCTCGCACCGTCGGAGGGTCTCGGCGTCAAGAACCAGGAACTCCGCGAGAAGCACCTCACCCAGATCAACCGCTTCCGCAACCGCTGACCGACGGTTGTCCACAGCCCTGGTCCACCCGGTTGGCGCTGGGGGGCCACGTTCTGACAGGCTCTGCTGACAGGGGATTTATCCGAGCCGCCAGAAGGGACTCTTTGGGATGGCTGACGAGTCGAGCCTGCCGTTTTTCGATCGTACTGCGACCGCCGCGGGTGGCTTCCCCGTGGGACGTCGCGGCTACGACAAACAGGCGGTGGACGACTATGTCCGCGCGCTGGAGATGCAGCTCGCCGACGCCCGCGGCCGGCTGGAGGAGGCGCAGGCCAACTCCGCTCCCCTGCAGCGCCAGCTCGACGAGGCCAAGCGGCAGCTCGAGGCCAGCGCCAACCCGTCGTACGCCGGACTCGGCGACCGGGCCGCGCAGATCCTGCGGCTCGCCCAGGACCAGGCGTCCGAGGCGCTCGAAGAGGCTCGTCGTGAGGCCGACGAGCTGCGCAGTACGGCCGCCAAGGAGGCCGCCGCGACCCGGTCGACCGGCGAGCGTGAGGCGCAGGACATCCGGACGGTCGCGCTGAACGAGTCCGACAGCATGCGCCGGACCGCCGAAGGCGACGCCGCCGAGATCCGCCGGACCGCCGAGACCGAGGCCGCGGAGGTGCTCGCGGCTGCCCGGCGCAAGGCCGAGACGCTGCAGCTGACCGCCGAGTCCGAGTCGAGCACGATGAAGAACGGCGCGCTGCACGAGGCGGAGAAGATCCGCACCGCGATCCAGCGCGAGTCGGCCGCCCTGCGCGCGCGGCTCGCCGACGAGCGCGAGCAGCAGGCCAAGGAGCTCGCCGACAAGCACTCCAAGATCGCCGCCGACACCGAGAACCTGACCACCCAGATGCGCGAGGCCGCCGAGGCGTCCGAGCGGCGGGTCGCCGAGGCGACGGAGCAGGCGCGCAAGATCCGCGCGGAGGCGGAGGAGTCCGCCGAGCGCACGCTGTCGCGCGCTCGTCGCGAGGCGGAGCAACTGCTCACGACTGCTCGTACCCGCTCCGAGGCCGAGCTGGCCAACGCGGCTGACGAGGCTGAGCGGTCGCGCACGATCGTGGCCCGCGAGACCGAGCGGCTCGCCAAGCGGCGCGACGGGATCCTGGCTCAGATCGCTGGGCTGAACGACATCGCGAGCAACATCGCGCGGCAGGCTGCTGAGCTGGATTCCGAGACGGCTACGCCGTACAGCAACCCGTTCGCGGCTCCGCCGGTGTCGCCTGCTCCGGCTGCACCAGCAGCGACGGCCGGTGGGGCGAGTGGCAGTCCGTTCGGCACACCGGCGTACGACGAGACGCCCGCGACGTACGTCGGCGGTCCCGAAGAGCCGACGGCGACCTACTCCACCGACTCCGCGCCGGCCGCGTTGGAGCCGGAAGAGGCTGAGCTCGGGCGCGGCGGGAACCCCTTCGCGGGTGGCAACCCGTTCGTCGGGTCGCAAGCCGGTAGCGCGCGGGTCGACGAGACGCGGATCGACAGCAGCCTGCGGGTGGACGCGAGCAGCATCGACGAGCTGCGGGCCGCCGAGAAGAAGCCGCTGCGCGACGAGACCCGGATCGACGAGTTCCGGCTCTCCGATCTGAAGTCCAGCTCCTCATCCTCAGACAATGACGCCGACGCTGACGCCGACGCCGCGGACCTCGACGACGTGAAGGCGACCGGGGACGGCAAAGCCACGAAGGATGAGAAGTGACGCCTGCCGGCGACCAGGATGCGACAGGCAACGCGGACGGCAAGACTCAAGTAACCGAGATCGAGCGGGCCACCCGCGAAGCGAAGGCCGCCGCGGCCGAGGCCGAAGCGGCGGCTGACGACGCCGAGCAGTCCGCCGAGCACTCCGAGACGGCCGCCGAGCAGTCGGAGGACGCCGCCGAGCAAGCCGAAAAAGCTGCCGCAGAAGCGAAAGCGGCGAGTGAGGACGAGCAGAGCCTCGTGGGTGAACTACTGATCGACGAGCGACACCCGTCGGAGGGCATGGGCGCGCCCGGCCCGCCGCTGCGCCGGTCGAACCCGTTCGTGTTCGGCTTCTTCGCGGTCCTCGGCGGCCTGGTCGCGTACGGGCTGTGGCACGCGCTCGGCCAGGCCAAGTCGGTGCTGATCCTGCTCGTCGTGTCGATGTTCATCGCGGTCGGCCTGAACCCGCTGGTCGAGTGGTTCATGCGCCGCGGGCTCAAGCGCGGCCTGGCGGTCGGCGTCGTCTTCTTGCTGATGATCCTCGCGGTCACCGGCGTCGGCTTCGCGATCGTCCCGGTGGTGACCGACCAGATCGACGGGCTGATCAAGAACGCGCCCGATTGGCTCGACCTGCTGACCAAGTCGAAGACGCTGAACAGCCTCAACGACAAGTACCACTTCATCCAGAAGGCCACCGACTACATCCAGGACCCGGCGCTGGCCCAGAAGGCCTTCGGCGGTGTGCTCGGCGTCGGCAAGGTCGTCGCGAACGCGCTGTTCTCCGCGTTCACGATCCTGATCCTGACCCTGTACTTCCTGGCGTCGCTGCCGACGGTGAAGCGCGCGGCGTACAGCCTGGTCCCGGCCAGCCGCCGGAGCCGGTTCTCGATCCTCGGCGACGAGGTGCTCGGCCGGGTCGGCGGTTACGTCAGCGGCCAGTTCCTGGTCGCGCTCTGCGCCGGCTGCTTCATGTTCATCTTCCTGGAGATCGTGGGCCTCGGCCAGTACGCCGTGGCGCTGGCGATCTGCGTGATGTTCACCGCGTTCATCCCGATGGTCGGCGGCCTGATCGGCGTCGTCCTGGTAGCCCTGATCGGCTTCACCGACGGCCTCTGGGTCGGCGTCGCCTGCCTGGCGTACGGCATCATCTACCAGCAGATCGAGAACTACTTCGTCGCGCCGCGCATCATGCGCCGCGCCGTCAACATCCCCGGCGCCGTCACCGTCATCGCAGCCCTCTTCGGCGGCGCCCTCCTAGGCGTGGTCGGCGCCCTGATGGCAATCCCCACCGCCGCCGCCATCCTCCTGATAGTCCGAGAAGTCTGGGTCCGCAAAGCCGACGCCTCCTAACCCCCGCGGAGGAGCGAGCCACTCACCTTCGCGCGTCGGGCCACCACGCCCGCCCGCCGCTCGCGCCCGCTCCTCCACCACCCGCTCGTCGCCAAACCGCCCGTCGGTTAGCCGCGCACCACCCGGGCTTCCCGCCACGGCCAGATAAGCTTCCCGCCCCTCGCATGCGCCGGGCTCATGGCCTCCGCAACCCGCTTGACGAAAGCCAACTGGCTGCGCGCGCACCGATTTGCCCTTGGCGCCACTGGAGCAAGGCGGCACGTGCGAGAGCCACCCCACGCGAAGCACCTAGCAGCGTTGCCCCGAGCCGTGCCGAGCCGCCCCGCGCGGAGCACACGGCAGCGCCGCCCCATCCGCCCCACGCGGAGCACGCGGAGCACGCGGAGCACGCGGAGCACGCGGAGCACGCGACAGCGTTGCCCCATCCGCCCCGCACGGAGCACGCGGCAGCGTTGCCCCATCCGCCCCACGCGGAGCACCCGGCGGCGTTGCCCCATCCGCGCAGATCGGTCTCCAGCCCTCGCACGCGCCGTGTTCATGGCCTCCGCAACCCGCTCAAACGAGCGGCCACCTGTCGAGCCCAACCAATCGCCTCGCCACCATCGGGCTGCACACGCGAGCCACGCGTGTTGCACCGGAATCGGCGACACCCCCGAGTGACGGTGACACGCGGGGACTCCTACGCCCGGTGATGGCATGCGCGGCCGGTTTGTGTGTCGCCTGTGCTGCTGTTCGACTTCGTTCGAGTTCGGGGACACCGAGGTGGGCGCGCGGCGAGGCTAGGGCGGAACACCGGTCGCTCCTACTTGGCCGACCGTGAATCGAGACAGGAAATCAATACGTGATCGCCCTTGGCTGGCACGGCCCACGTCACTCCCCAGATGCTCCCGAGCCCTCCAGCGCACCCCGCACCGGCCCAGACTGCGAAGGCGTGAGCTTCATACCGGTTGCCGAGCCCGCCGAAGCCGGCCCGACCCCCGACATCGCAGACCAACGAGCCAACCGGCCCACTACCGCTCTCCCCACAGAACCCAAATCATCACCCCAACCCCCGAAGCAACTCCCACCACCAAACCCCTACAGCTAACCCCTCCCCCAGGCAGCACCCGGACCACCCCCCACCCGGGTGCTGCCTCCCTCACGATTGCCCCACTGCCGACGTGGCGGAGAGCACGGCCACCGCTGGCGCCCGACGCGGCGCCCGCCCCCAGGCGACCTCTCACGGCGTACAAGCTGAGCGACTCCTCGCAGGAAGCACAAGCCTGGGCGACGCCTCGCGCAGAACACGAGCCGGGTGCCACCTCGCGCAAAGCACAAGCCGGGGCGACGCCTCGCGCAGAACACGAGCCGGGTGCCACCTCGCGCAAAGCACAAGCCGAGGTGACGCCTCGCGCAGAGCACGAGCCGGGTGGCACCTCGCGCAAGCACAAGCCGGGGCGACGCCTCGCGCAGAGCACGAGCCGGGTGCCACCTCGCGCAAAGCACAAGCCGGGGCGACGCCTCGCGCAGAGCACGAGCCGGCGCGACGCCTCGCGCAGAGCACGAGCCGGGTGGCACCTCGCGCAAGGCACGAGCCGGCGCGGTGCCTCCCGCGGAGGACGAGCATGTCTGACACCTCGCCCGGAACACGAAACCGAGGGGGATGCTCGCGCGCAGGATGAGCCTGAGCTACCCCTCGCACGGACGACGAGCCCGGACGACGCCTCGCACGAGCCCGCGTTATGCCTCGTCCGGACGACGCTTCGCAGGTAGCGCAAGCCGGACTGACCGTTCGCGCGGAACACGGGCCGGCGCGACGCCTCGCGCACACGGCGGAGACGCTGGCCGCTTCCACGCGGACCTGGCGTTATCGATGTAGTCGTCGGTGCGAAAAGCAGCCTGCTTTGCGCACCGTGTGGCCTGCGAGCCTGGGGCTCGGTGGCTGGTGGCTGGTGGCTGGATGGCTTGTGACTTGTGGCCTGTGGCCTGTGGCTGGCGGCTTGTGGCTGGCGGCTTGTGGCTGGCGGCTTGTGGCTTGTGGCTTGTGGCTTGTGGCTTGTGGCTGGCGGATTGTGGTGGTGCGGGGTGGGTTAGGTGAGGCGGTGGGTGCCGGTGTGGTCGACGTGGAAGGTGTAGCCGTTGGGGGTGGTCCAGTGGAGTGCTCCGTTGTTGGTGTGGTGGACGGTCCAGTGGCCGTGGGTTTTGACGCGGTGGTGGTACCGCGTTGCGGGGGTGAGGTTGGCAGTACTGGTTTGGCCTGGTGGTCCGTGTGGGTCGTAGGGCTGGATGTGGTCGAGGTCGGTGTGCGGGGTGGTTTCGGTTGTGCCGTAGGGGAATCGTTCGGCGGGCTGGGCGAGTTTGACGCGTTCGCGGATGCGGGTGGGGATTTCGTAGGCGTTGACGTCGAGGTGCTGGTTGAGGTCGATGACGGGTTTGAGGATCACCTGCCGGTGGCCGAGGAGTTCTTTGAGCTGTGCGGCGAGGAGTGATCCGTGGTCTTCGATCCGGATGAGGCCGTCGCCGGTGAGTAGTGCCTGGTCGGTGATGTGGGCGTACAAGACGATGCGTCCGGGCCGGACGGCACCGGGCCAGGTGCTGCCGGCGGCGTTCTTGATCGTGGCGAGCTTGCTGGCCAGTTGGTGCCGCGAGTACGGGTCGATGGCCGCCCTGGTGTCGGCGGTCGGCGAAACGATCGGGCTTGCGAGTTCCTCGCCGATGCTCGGGTGAGGCGCGTGCCGGTCTGGTTCGTCGTCGAACGCGGGCTCGTCCCAGTCGCTGGGCGGCTGTTCGTTCAGTACTGCGGGCAGCTCCGGCTCGCCTCCGGAGGAGTCGGCGGCGCGTTCTGCGGACGATGCTCGGGCCGGACGCGTCTTGTCTCTTGCGGAATCGTCAGCTGGTTGTGCAGCCGATGCTCCGGGCAGCTCCGACTCGTCTGCTAAGTAGTCGTCAAATCGCTGCGCAGCCGATGCACCGGACGGCTCCGACTCGTCCGCGGAATAGTCGTCAACTCGGTGCGCAGCCAACGCACCAGGCAGCTCCGACTCGTCTCCGGAGCAGTCGTCAACTCGCTGCGCAGCACATGCACCAGGCAGCTCCGACTCGTCTACGGAGCAGTCGTTAGCTCGCTGTGCAGCCGATGCACCAGGCAGCTCCGACTCGCCTGCGGAGCAGTCGTTAGCTCGCTGCGCAGCCGATGCTCCGGGCGGCTCCGATTCGTCTGCGGAATAGTTTCTGGCTGGCTTCGCGGTGGATGGTCGGGGTGGGCGGAGGTTATCTCCCGGGGACTTATCTGCAGGCGTGGCGGGCGATGGGCCGGGTGGGTTCGGCTCTGCTTCAGATGTGTGGTCAGCGGGGTCGGTGACAGATCCGTCGGGTGGGTCAGGATCAACTTGCGTGGAACTGGCGGTCCGCCGGTCGGCTGGGGCTTTGGGCAGGTGCGGCTTGACCTCCAGCGAGTTGCCGGTTGGCGAGTCCGGTGCGTTTGGTGGGGTGTGCTCGGTGTCGGAGGGGGCGTGGGGTGGCTTCGGGGCGTCGGTTCGGGGTGGGTTCGGCTCGGCTTCGCCGGTGGTGGGGTGGGTGGCCAGGTAGCGGGCGGCGTTGAGGAGTTCGTAGGCGGCGAGGGGGTCGGCTAGCCAGCCGAGGGCTTTGGCGCGGCGGTCGTTGAGGGGGTCGGGGTCGCCGAGCTGGCGGAGGGCCCAGGCGACGTCGTTGATGCTGGCGTCGATGGCGATGACGTCTCCGGAGGCGGCTTTGACCCAGATGGTTTTGGTGCCGTCGTCGTCGGAGGGCTGGACCCAGACGCCGCGCTGGCGGGCGTGGTCTTCGGCGGCTTGGCGGGCGGCGGCGGGGTCGGCTTCTTTGACGACGGCGTCGACGATTTTCTGCAGGCGGTAGGCCGAGAGGGTGTCGATAACGGCGACGACGCGTTCGTCGACGAGGGCGGCGGCTTCGGCGGAGAGTTTCAGGCAGGCGCGGGCAACGGCTCTGGCGCGCCAGACGATGGCGTCGCCGTTGAGGGTCTTGGCCCAGATCCGGGGCAGGCGGTGGCGCAGGGCGAGGGCTTCGCCGATGTAGGTGGCGGCGGCGCCGCTGGACATTTTGAGTAGGGCGCCGAGTTCGGCGGGGGCGAACTCGGCGATCGGTGGGCAGCCGTCGCCGCCGTGGACGACGAGGCGTTCACCGCTGTGGTTCGGGGTGGTTCGGGCAGTGGGTGGCAGGGTGGCGTGGAGGTCGGCGAAGTGGAGGGTGGCTTGGAGTTTGCCGAGGGCGGCCTGGTTTTCGGCCGTGTCGTATTCGACGGCCGCGTCGAGGGTCGCGGCGGCGTCGTAGCCGACCCATCCATCATCTTCGAACATGCGTTCGATTCTAGTAGATGAATCGGCTTCCGTGAAATCGAGGATGGCTCACTTCCCCTTGTCCACAAGGGTTTCCGGCGCCGAGGGGCGGTCGGCATACGGCCCGGAGATCGCGGCGAGAGGTCGCCTGCCGTGCCCTGGGGGCACGGGTGAGGCGCGGCGCGGTCAGCCGGATGGCCTCGGCAGGGGCGTGGGCTGCCGAGGGTCGGGGCAGTTGGTCAGGTCGGTGCGGAGGGCCAGACCGGAGGTGCCTCGGGGGATGTCGCCTGCTGGGTCAGCGCGGACGGCAGGAACCGCAAGTCGGTTTCACGATCTCGGGGACGACGGCGCCCGGTTGCTGCCGAGCAAGCGGGCGCAGCACGCGTGGGTTCAGCGGGCGCAGCACTCGCGAAGCAGGCGAGCGGCAGCACGCGCTGCCATGGGTGGGTGGGAGCGCGGGGCGTAGCGGGGCGCGTGGGGGAACCACAGTTGCCCGGGATGCTTGGTTAGGCGGGGTGGGGGCGGTGTTTGGCGGCTAGGTGGGCGGCTCTGTGGAGGGAGTCCAGGACGTAGGTGGGGACCTTCAGGCCATTGCGGTGGGCCCAGAGCATTTCTAGTTCGAAGCGGCCTATTTGCTGGGCGTAGCGGGTCAGTTCGTCGTCGGTGGCGGAGACGGCGATGCCCAGGTGGTGCATGACGTCGCCGAACTGGGCCCATTGCTTCTTGGTGTAGGCGCCTACCGGTTCGAAGGTGTAGCGGCGGAGGGTGCGGACGATCCACTTCTGCCACTCGGACATCTCGGACCACAGGCCCTGGGCGGCGATCTTGTAGTAGGCGAAGTGGCCGGGCTCCTGGCGACGGATCGGGGCGACGACCGTCATCGCGACGGCCTTCTCGCCCAGGTCCAGCAGGCCTTGGTAGAGCTTGTTGTACGCGAGGATGGCCGACTGCTCGGTCGCCACACCGGTCAGGTAGTACAGCATCCGGCTGACGTCCTGGATGGCGCTCCAGCGGCCGAGCGCGCCGAGCACCTTGTAGCTGAAGGCCAGCGAGGTGAGGTCGGGCTCGGATTGCGGCAGCCCCGCCAACTGCTGCAACCGGTCCAGCAGGTAGCCGTGATGGGTCTCCTGCGGCAGCCACACGTCGGCGTAGAAGTGCTTGTCCACGGGCGGCGGGTCGGGCAGCAACAGGTTGAGCTCGAGCACGTTCCGCTCGACTTCCAGCTCCACCCGGGACATGTACGTGAGCACAGGACCGAATCGCTCGGCCAGCAGCTCCGGCCGGACCATCGAGTAGTCGGCACTGTCCACCGGGATCGGCGGGTGCTCCTCCGCGAGCCGGTCGACGTGCTCGGCCAGCCGCGCCTCCACCGAGAAGGGCTTCCGCGGCCGACGGCGCCACGGCGGCGTCATCGCGGCGCTCATGGCCGGGCCACCCTGGTCGTCCGCACCTGTCGCGTCGTGCTGTTTTCGCAACCTCTCATGACGATTTTCACCCACCCCCAGGCCTCAGATCACCTTCAGCCGGTCTGACCTCTGGTAAGTACTACCTTACTTTCCAGGGGGTAACATCACCCACTGCCTTTCACCCTGTACTACGTGATCCCCCGCACGTACACTTCCGCAACTCAACGTCAAGGGACCACAGCGATTCGGAGCCGGTCAACCTCCGGATGGGTGCGACTGCTCAGTGCCGGACCAGCCCGCCGACGGCGAACGACGCGAGATGCCCGGTACCAGGCGCCTCCACCGCCAGGCCGACGCCGACGTCGATCACCACCGACCGGCTCAGCCCGGCGATGTCCGGCAGCGGCGTCCATACCGACTCGGCGGTCTCCCCGTTCGGCTCCGGACGCAACGAGCCGCCGGTGATGCGGACTGCATAGAAGACTCCGACGTTCTGGTGAAGCACCCCGTTGGTGCTCTCGGCGGCGGAGATCACTCGCGAGTCGACACCCAGCAGGCGCTCGACGACAGCCGAGCAGCCGGTCTCCTCGGCGACCTCACGGATCACCGCGTCGTACGGATCCTCAGCATGCTCGACCCGCCCGCCGGGCAGCGTCCACCAAGTCCCCTCCCCCTTCGGCGATACATAGCGGGCGAGGAGTACCCGCCCGTCGTCGATGCACACCGCGTACGCCGCCAGCCGGAAACTCATGGCCGCACCCTACTCAGGCAGGGGTGCCCGAGTTGATGTGAAGGACTGCGTCGACATGGTCGAGCAGAGGCTGGTCAAGTGGGAAGTAGCCCCGCTGTGGGTTGATGTCTGTGCGCATCTGGGCAGGCTGGAGTGCAGCGGAAGGCGTGAAACCCCAAGTAGAGAAGGTGCGCTGAAGGCCGCCCTCGTAGGTGTCGGCGGCCGGCTCCATGAGTCCGAGCGTTTCACTCCGACCGAGGCTGCCGGCGATGACCGTGTAGCGCTCGCCCAGCAACTCGGCCACGATCGATCCGGCGGAGTACCAGTCGCGGTTCGGATCGGTCATGCGTTGCACGTGGGCGTTGTGCGCGAAGACCAGCGTCGGGCCGCGCTGCCCTTCGATGCTGCGGATGTCCAGCAGGTTCTGGGCCATGAGGGAATCGCGGGCAGCCATCAACCGCGCGATCCGGACGTCCTGCGAGCCGGGTACAGAGGCCTGCTTGTGGTACCTCAGCAGGCCGATCCCGGTAGTGAGATAGGTACGAGCCCGGTACCAGTCAGCACGCGAGGTGGCCGCGATGCGTTCCGGCGCACGGGCATAGAGCGTGGTGAGCAGATCGTCAGCGATCACGCGCAACTGCAAAGCCGAAGCAGTGTCGCCGAGCGACTGGGCGGGGTCGAGGATCGCCTCATCGCGGCTCCAGGCCTTGTCATCACCGAGCAGACGATCCAGCTCCAGCTCGAGACCCAAGTAGTCGCGCGCATGCTCCAGATAGATCCGCGGGCTCGCAGCGCTCGTGTTCTCCGTCGACGCATCGAAGCCGTGGAAGGAAACCCGCTCGTCGGCCGGCCGACCTGCGTTGTACTCCCGCAGCCAACCCACCAATCGCCGATTGGCCGTCAGCTCACCGAACCGATGCGAGAAGCCCTCAGTCATCACGGTGTCGAGGTCCCCCGCGCCGCCCTGGACGAAGTCGTCGACCAGCAGCCCGCGCACCCGATCGGATTCCAGCGCGATCGACCGGAACCCCTGCTCCACCAGTACCGTGAACAACTCGTTGCGGAGCAGCCCGAAGGCCGGTTCCTGATGTGTCGGCTCGCCGAGTCCCAGCAGCTCGCCGGACGGCGGTAAGAAGTCCTGAATGTCTTTGCTCATGTCATTGAATCTTATCGTTGAAGTTCTCGATGAAGACTTATCAATGAGCCAGCTCCGTACGCATTCCATAAAGTCTCAAATGCGGCGAAAGTTCAAAAATATGCTCGTGCCCGAACACGAGTGACGCGTAGTGTCGGCTGCGACGGGATTCCTGCCGAGGGGGAAAACGTGAGTCAACCTGAGTCTGCTGTTCAGCCCGAGTACCCGGACAACATCGACGCCGCCGTCTTGAAGATCGCCGGCGTCGTGGTGCTCGGGGCCATCATGTCGATTCTCGACATCACCGTGGTCAACGTCGCACTGCCGACCTTCCAGGACGAGTTCGGTTCGCCGGACAGTCCGGTCTCCTACTCCACCGTCGCCTGGACCGTCACGGCGTACACGCTCGCGCTCGCGACCGTGATCCCGCTGACCGGCTGGGCCGCCGACCGGTTCGGCACGAAACGCCTCTACATGATGGCGATCTTCCTCTTCACCGCCGGATCGGCGCTCTGCGCGACGGCGACGAGCATCGACATGCTGATCGGCTTCCGGGTCCTGCAGGGTCTGGGCGGCGGCATGCTGATGCCACTCGGTATGACCATCATGACCAGGGCCGCGGGGCCGCACCGGATGGGGCGGTTGATGGCCATCCTCGGCGTACCGATGCTGCTCGGCCCGATCCTGGGACCGATCCTCGGCGGCTGGCTGATCCAGGTCGCGAGCTGGCACTGGATCTTCCTGATCAACGTGCCGCTCGGCGTGATCGCGCTGATCTACGCCTGGCGCGCGCTGGCCCCGGACGTCGCACACAGGTCGGAGTCCCTGGACATCCTCGGTGTCGTGCTGATGTCCCCCGGGCTCGCGCTGTTCCTGTTCGGTATCTCCTCACTGCCCGCCGAGGGTGGCGACTTCGGCGCCCCGCGGGTCTGGGTGTCGATGCTGATCGGCATCGCGCTGATGCTGGCCTTCGTCTGGCACTCCTTCCGGCCGCAGCATCCGCTGCTCGACCTGAGGCTGTTCCGGGACCGCAACCTCACCGTTTCGATCATCACGATGTTCCTGTTCGCGGCCGCGTTCTTCGGCGGGCTGCTGCTGGTACCGACGTACTTCCAGCAGATCCGTGGCGAGTCGACGCTGCACGCGGGCCTGCTGGTGGCGCCGCAAGGGCTCGGGGCGATGGTGACGATGCCGATCGCCGGACGGCTGGTCGACAAGATCCCGGTCGGCCGGATCGTTCCGGTCGGGCTCGCGCTGATCGTCGTGGGCATGTTCGGTCTGACCCAGATCACCGCCACGACGTCGTACGGGCTGATCATCGCGATGCTGGTCGTGATGGGCTTCGGGATGGGCGGCACGATGATGCCGCTGTTCACCACGGCACTGCGGACGCTGTCCGGGGCCCAGGTCGCGCGCGGCTCGACACTGCTCAACATCAGCCAGCAGATCGCCTCGTCCGTGGGCGTCGCGACGATGTCGGTCGTGCTGACCAACCAGCTCAACGACTCGCCGATCATCCCCGGTACGCAGGGCGCACCCGGCCTGGGCGACGGACTGCGCGAGACCCAGGCGGCGATCCTGTCCAACACCCGACCGGAGATTCTCGGCGCACTCCACGTCGATCCGGCGTCGATCGCCCGCGGTCTGGTCGACGCCGCGTCAGCCTTCGCGCACACCTACTGGGTCGCCTGGGTCCTGGTCACCATCACCTTGATCCCGGCGCTGATGCTTCCCCGCAAACGCCAGGCCTCAGACCTGGTCGAAGAGGGTGCGCCACCCCCGATGATCCACTGACCGTCAGGCCAGGAACGGAGTCACCGCAGCGAGGAAATCGTCGAGGCGTTCGGCATGCACCCAGTGGCCGGCCTCGGCGATTTCCGCGTACTGAACCTGCGGGAAGTAGCGCTTGATGACGTCGCGGTGGTCCTGCTGGACGTAGTCGGACTTGCCGCCGTAGACGAACAGCGTCGGGCCGTCGTACGAACCCTCCTCGTCCTCCGGCCAGCCGGAGATGGCGGGGAGGGCTGCCTCGATGACGGGCAGGTTCGGCTTCCAACGGGCACCCTGGTCGTCGAGGATCAGGTTCTGCAGCAGGAACGCCCGGGTGCCGGGTGAGTCGACGGCGTCGACGAGTTGGGCGTCGACGTCAGCGCGGCGCTGGACGTTGGACAGGTCGGCGTTGCGCATCGCCCGGGCGTACTCGACGAAGGCCGGCGGGTACGTCACCGGAGCCGCGTCGACGACGACCAGGCGCTCGACCACCTCGGGGTGCCGGAGCGCGGTGAGCATCGCGGTCTTGCCGCCCATCGAGTGACCGACCAGGCCGACCGGGCCGACGCCGAGGCCGGTGATCGTCTCGAACACGTCCTGCGCCATCTCCGGATAGCTCATCGTGCCGGTATGCGGCGAGCTGCCGTGGTTGCGCAGATCGAAGGCGTAGACCCGATGCGCCGACGCCAGCCGTCGCGCGGCCGTCATCCAGTTGCGTCCCGATCCGAACAGCCCGTGCATGACGACAACGGGTGACCCGCTCTCGCCGTACGCCGTAACCGGAAGCTTCATCGACAGCCTTTCTCAGCGGTGGCGTTGCCAGCAGGCCTTGTGCCAGTGGCGCCGTTCGTCCAGGGACTGGCCGCCGCCGATGGCGGACAGCAGGCTGGGGGTCTCCGGCCAGACGACCACGTGCGGCGTCGCCGGCGGGATCATCTGGTCGCAGCCGGGGCAACGGTAGGACTTGCCCGCTGCCGAGCCGCTCACGTGGCGGACCATCCAGTCGCCGTCGGAGCGCGATTCCCGCGTCTGGTGCCCACCCATCAGCGGCCGATCGCTGACCGGTCGCGTGTGCTTCGAGGGCTTCTTCTTACGGGACACCATGACGACGCCAAGGGTATCGGCCGACGCCAGCCGTCAGCACAGTGGGCCGCTGGGGTCAACGGACTTGAAATCGGACAGACCTGTCTGTATGTTTCTTGGTATGAGCATCAGCGTGGCGGAGAAGCGGCCGGCGGCCCGGGAGCGGATTCTGGCGACGGCTGATGAGCTGTTCCGGGTCCACGGGCTGCGTGGGGTCGGGATCGATCGGATCATCGCCGAGTCCGGCGTTGCGAAGTCGACGCTGTATGCGCACTTCCCGTCGAAGGACGAGCTGATCGAGGCCTATCTGGTGAAGGCTGACGAGCGGTGGCGCGGGTATCTGCGGCAGGCGGCGATCGCGGCCGGATCCGATCCCAAGGAGCAGCTGGTCGGGCTGTTCGACGCTGTGGACGATGCGTATCGGCGGCATCAGTTGTATGGCTGCCCGTTCATCAACGCGGCGGCGGAGAGCGAGCCTGGTAGCCGGGCGCACGCGGCGACACTGCAGCACAAGAAGGCGGTGCGGGAATGGGTCCGCTTCCTCGCCGAGGGTGCCGGGGCCGATGATCCGGTCGGGCTCGCTACGTCGATCACGTTGCTGATCGACGGCGCGCTGGCCGCCGAGCGGCTCGAGCAGGACCCGGCACTGCCGGCCGCGGCGAAGGCGACCGCTCGGGTTCTCGTCGACGCTGCTTGCCGATAAATCAGACAGACCTGTCCGTTTGGAGAATAGTAATGCGCGCAGTGGTGCTCGAGCAGTTCGGCACTCCCCTGGTACTACGAGATGTAGCCAAACCCACACCCGGACCGGGCGAGGTGCTGGTCCGGGTCGTCGCCAGCGGCGTCAACCCGCTGGACACGAAGATCCGGGCCGGCAAAGCAGCCCACGCCCAAACCCACCTCCCAGCCATCCTCGGCCTCGACGCCTCCGGCGTCATCGAAGCAGTAGGCCCGGAGGCACCCGCCGCAAGCGGCGCCGGGTTCCCCGTCGGTGGCGTGGGCGGGCCAGGCGGTCCCGGATTCGCAGTTGGGGATGAGGTGTTTGGGCTGGTTGGTGGTGTTGGGGATCAGCAGGGGACGTTGGCTGAGTTTGTTGCAGTGGATGCTCGGTTGCTCGCACGGAAGCCGGCTGCCCTCAGCTTCCGGGAGGCGGCGGCGTTGCCGCTCGTGTTCATCACAGCGTGGGAAGCGCTGGTGGATCAGGCGAAGGTTCGTGCGGGGCAGAGGGTGCTGATCCACGGTGGTGCGGGTGGTGTCGGGCAGGTGGCGATTCAGCTGGCCAAGGCCATGGGAGCCGAGGTGTTTGCGACCGGCTCTCCCGGCAGTCGGCGAGCGATTGAGGAGCTCGGCGCCACGAGCATCGACTACACGAGCACGACCGTCGAGGAGTATGTGGTCAAGTACACCGACGGCGCTGGGTTCGACATCGTCTTCGACACTGTTGGCGGCGAGGTGCTCGACAACAGCTTCAAGGCTGCCAGGCGGTATGGCGGGCATGTGGTGAGCGCGCTTGGGTGGGGCACGCACTCGCTCGCACCGCTTTCCTTCCGGTCCGGCACCTACTCGGGCGTCTTCACGCTCCACCCGCTGCTCACCGGGGAAGACCGCGCACATCACGGCGAGATCCTGCGGGAGGCCGCCGCCTTGGCAGAGCGCGGCATGCTGCGGCCGCGCCTGCATGACGGCGACTTCACGCTGGCCACGATCGCCGAAGCCCACGCCGTCGTCGAGCAGGGCCAAGCGGCCGGCAAGGTCGTAGTGGACCTCTAGGCCCGGCAGGGCGCAGGTGGGGTCGGTGCTAGGGCTGGCGGGCCAGGGCGTAGGCGGCTGTGCCTATTAGCTCCATGGAGACCTGGAGGCGTTCCAGAGAGACGTTCTTGGCGATGGTGTCTTCTGGGGAGTGGTAGGGCGGCTCCAATGACGCGGGGGTCAGTTCGCCTCGCCAGGAGAAGTTGGCGGCGGCGATTCCTGCCTCTTGGAACGACTGGTGGTCGCTGGAGCCTCGGAGTACTGGGCCTACCAGTTGCGGGTCGTAGCCGAGGCGTTCGGCCGAGGCTCGTACGGCGGTGGTGGCCGCGTTCGCGAGGCCGTCGAAGGAGAGGAGCCAGTAGACGATCGCGGGGTCCCAGCTCGTCGCCACCATGTCGTTCTGGAACACGGCGCGGTACCGATCGCGCTGACCCTGCGCCAGCTGCTTCACGTGATAGCGCGACCCGAGAATGCCCTGCTCCTCGGAGCCCCAGAAGGCAAAGCGCAGCGTCGCCTCGGTCGGGTACTTGCTCAGCACCCGCGCGATCTCCAGCGTCAGCGCGGTCCCCGATCCGTCGTCGTTGGCGCCGGGCGCCCCGATCACCGAGTCGTAGTGCCCGCTGACCATCACGATCGGCGAGTTGGCGCCGTTGCCGACCCGCTCGCCGATCACGTTGTTCGAGATCAGCCCGCGATGCGCGGCAGTACTGATTGTCAAAGGCAACGACGACACGACAGCCAGCACCTCGCGCAGCAACCGCTTCTGTACCTGAGCGACTCCGACGACCGGCAGCGCAGCACCGGTCAGCCCGGCAGGCGAGAAGGCTGAGGCACGACGTGGAAACACCTGGTCGGCCGGTAGCAGTACGACGGCAACCGCGCCGCGCGCCGCCGCCTCAGCCACAAACGCCGGGCGCGCGGCCGCAGTGTCATCCGCGAGTACCACCGCACCCGCGACATCGGCCGGCCAAACGGGCGCCGCGGCAGGCCCTACATCGCGGGCCGGACCGGTCACGGTGACATCGAGCTTGCCGCCGGGAGCAGCACCGGCTTGCCAACAGATGTCGTCGGGCAGCACGCCACGCGGGTCCCCGATCTGGGCTAGGAACTTGTCCGCGACCGGAAAGGGCTCGTAAGACGTCTGGTAGCCGTAGCTGCGCAACTGCCCGGCCAGGTAGTCGGCAGCACGCTTCTCGCTCGCGGTACCGCCGATCCGCGGGCCGATCTCCTCGGACAGCACCTCGAGATGCCGCAGTGCCCGCTCCGAGGAGAGCCGGCTGACGACGTGCCGGTCGTCGCGATCCAGCGTGGGAGGCCGTACCGCCCCTGGCCGCTGGTCGTCGACACCCCAAGCGGGGACGGCGGTGGCGGCAGCCGCAACTCCGGCGACGGCGCCGAGCAGGCCGCGACGACTCATACCGGTCGATTCGGTCATACAGGGTCCCCTCCACGAGATCGGCCCCGAGACGATCGACCGTAGTCGATACGCTTCGGGGCCGCTCGCCTACGCGGAGTGCCTCAGCTCAACTGCTCAGGCTGCTTTGTTCTGGTCACGCAGTTCGCTGCCGACCTCGTGCATGTGGCCGAGGCCCATCCGGTAGGACTCGACGACACCGGTGCTCAGGTACGGCATCCCGATCTTCGCGCAGTACGCCTCGACCATCGGCTGGGCGAGGCGCAAGTTGGCGCGCGGCATGCTCGGGAACAGGTGGTGCTCGATCTGGTAGTTCAGGCCGCCCATCATCCAGTCGGTGACCAGGCCGCCCTTCACGTTACGAGACGTCAGCACCTGCTTCTCCAGGTGACCCCAGTTCGTGTCGGCGTCCGGCATCTCCATGCCCTTGTGGTTCGGGGCGAAGACGCTGCCCAGGTGCAGGCCGAAGAGGGCGTGGTGCAGCGCGGCGAACGCGATCGCCTTGCCGGGCGACATGATGAGGAACAGCGCACCGAAGTACAGGGTGAGGTGGGCGGCCATCAGGCCGAGCTCGACGCGGGCCTCGTGCTTGTTACGGCGGGCCCAGAGGAAGAGCACGCTCGACACCTTCAGGTTCAGGCCTTCGAGGGTGAGCAGCGGGAAGAAGATCCGCGCCTGATTGCGGGTCAGCCAGCCGTACAGGCCGGTACGGCCCTCGGCCTGCTCCAGCGTCCAGACCAGGATGCCCTCGCCGACATCGGGGTCCTTGTCGGTGTGGTTCGGGTTCGCGTGGTGCCGGTTGTGCTTGTCGTTCCACCAGCCGTACGACATCCCGCAGACGAAGTTGCCGTGCAGCATGCCCAGTACGTCGTGCAGCTTGCGCGAGCTGCCGACCTGCTGGTGGCCGGCGTCATGGCCGAAGAAGGCCGCGCGGGTGGTGAAGATCGCCAGCGGAATCGCGAGCAGCAGTTGCAGCCAGGAGTTGCCGAGCAGGACGACTCCGGCCCAGGTCGCCGCCATCAGCGCCACGTTCAAGGTGATCGCGATCACGTAGGAGGCGGTCCGGCGTTCGAGCAGCCCGGCTTCCTTCACTTCGCGAAGCAACGGCGCGAAGTCGCTGCCCTTCGTGGCTGTTCGTTCGCGGGTAGGGGCGAGCGCAATGGGCTGAGCCATTGAGTCCTCATCTCAGAGCGGTGGGGAGGCCTAGGCGTTCAGCCGCGGGCCAGCGTAGTGCAACCAGCCTGTGCCGCGGACCATCCGAAAGCATGAGTGCTAGTACGTCAGTACGCCGGGGTGCCACCGCCCACCCGACAGTGGGTCTAGCACCACTGAGCCGGACCTGACTCTCGGTCATGATGGTCGGTATGACGATCACACAGCAGGCGCCGAGGGTGCCGATCCGGTTCCCCGCGCTCGCTCAGCCCTTCATCGCGCTCGGGCTGGCGATCCTGGCCGAGATCGGGATCGCGTTCTTCGTTCTCAACGTGGTGGCGGTGCCGCTGATCGCGGTCTGGGTCGGCATCCCGCTGCTGCTGGTCTTCGTACCGTGCGCCCGCTGGTTCGCGAACTGCCACCGGGTGATCTACGCCGGCATCCTCGGCCAGCCGATCCCCAAGCCGTACAAGAAGCCCCCGATGAAGGGGCTGCTGATGTGGCTGCGGACGACGCTGAGCGACCCGGCCACCTGGCGCGACATCGCCTGGCTGCTGGTGAACGCGGTGGTCGGCTTCACCCTGAACCTGCTGTCGGCCGTGCTGTTCCTGGCCTCGATCTTCTACCTGATCTACCCGTTCCTGGTCTGGGTGACGCCCGACGGCGTCTTCACCGAGCCCTTCGGCGGGCTGTTCACCGTCAACGTGGCGACCAGTTTCCTGGTCATCCCGATCGGCCTGATCGCGTTCATGATCTGGCTCGGCGCGGGTGAGCGGCTACTCAAGGCGAGCGCGTACCTCGGCAAGTCGCTGCTCGGCCCGACCGAGAGCGCGCAACTGGCGATCCGGGTCCGCGAGCTGGCCGAGTCCCGCGCCGAGACCGTCGACACCCAGGCGGCCGAGCTGCGCCGGATCGAGCGCGACCTGCACGACGGCGCGCAGGCCCGGCTGGCGGCGCTGAGCATGAACCTCGGGATGGCCGAGGAGATGGTCGCCCGCGACCCCGCTCAGGCTGCGGCCTTGCTCACCGAGGCTCGTGAATCCGCTAGTACTGCGCTCTCCGAGCTGCGCGACCTGGTCCGTGGCATCCACCCGCCCGTCCTGGCCGACCGGGGTCTCGAAGGCGCGGTCAAGGCGCTCGCGCTGAGCCTGCCGTTCAAGGTCGACGTCACGATCGAACTGCCCGGTCGCCCGCCGGCGCCGGTGGAGTCCGCGGCGTACTTCGCGGTCGCCGAAGCGCTGGCCAACACGCTCAAGCACGCGGCGGCGACCACGGCCTGGGTGCAGATCAGCCACGAGCGTGAGCGGCTGCACATCCTGGTCGGCGACGACGGCGTGGGTGGCGCGACGGTGCGACCGGGCGGCGGGTTGTACGGGATCGAGCGGCGGTTGGCCGCCTTCGACGGTACGTTGACCGTGGCCAGCCCGACCGGCGGGCCGACCACCGTGATCATGGAGTTGCCTTGCGAGTCGTCATCGCTGAAGATCACGCCCTCCTCCGGGACGGCCTGATCCGGCTGCTGGAAGCCCACGACTTCGAAGTACTGGAGGCGGTCGACAACGGCCCCCGGCTGGTTCCGGCGCTCGTCGAGCACCGGCCGGACGTGGCCGTCGTCGACGTCCGGCTGCCACCGACCTTCACCGATGAGGGCCTGAAGGCAGCCATCGAGGCGCGCCGGCAGGTACCGGGCCTGCCTGTCCTGGTGCTCTCGCAGTACGTCGAACAGCTCTACGCCCGTGAACTCCTCACCGGGGGCGGCGGCGCGGTCGGCTACCTGCTCAAGGACCGGGTCTCGAACGTGGCCGAATTCCTCGACTCGGTACGCCGGGTGGCGGGCGGCGGTACGGCGATGGACCCGGACGTGATCGGGCAGCTGCTGGCGCGCAACACGCGGGACGAGCCGATCGGACGACTCACGCCGCGCGAGTCCGAAGTACTGGGGCTGATGGCTGAGGGGCGGTCCAACGCGGCGATCGCGGCGGCACTGTTCGTCACCGAGAAGGCCGTGTCGAAGCACACCAACAACATCTTCTCCAAGCTGGATCTGCCGCCGTCGGAGGATGACAACCGCCGGGTGATGGCGGTGCTCACCTACCTGTCCTCGCGCTGACCTGGGCGCGGTGGCGGGGAGCTGTTGCCGGCACTGCGCGTATTGGCAGGTCGAACAGCGGTCCGGGCAGGAAGCGGCGTAGTACGAGGCAGACCGCCACTAGTAGGGCGGTCAGGACTAGCGGCTCGCCGACTGCGACGAGGAACTGGATGTGGGTGTCGGCTGCGTTCATTGGGTCGATCAGGGCGGCATGCAGCAGGGCGAGCAGAGGCATGTGCATGACGTAGATCGGTAGCGTGCGGCTGCCGAGGTGGGTCAGGCCTTTGGTGAGGGTGCGCGAGCGGGTGAGCAGGCCGGCCGCGGTCACGCCGAAGACGATCGCGATTCCGCTGGCCAGTGGCCAGAGGCCTAGCCAGGTCTTGGCGTCGAAGGCTTCGATCAGCACCAGCAGGACGGCGTACGGGCCGCCGATCATTGCCAGGCGGGGCCAGCTGGCCCGGTCGGCCAGGAGCTCCATCAGGGGTTTGCCGTAGAGACCGGCCAGGAAGAAGACGAGGTTCTGGTAGACGGGGCCGCGGTTGCCCGGTACGTCGAGGTAGCCCGACGCGGTGATGGCCGACAACGCGAAGGCGGCCGCCAGGACCAGCGCGGTCGGCACGCGGCGTACCAGCTTGGCGAAGACGAAGTAGAGGGCGAGCGCGGAGAGGTACCAGAGGTTGGACGGGGTGATCGTCAGCTGGGCCAGGAAGTCTCGCGGGCCGGTTGCGCGCTCGGTGTGGAAGTCGGGGACGAAGGCAAGGACGGCGGTGTGGATGCAGAGCCAGAGGGCGTAGAGGTAGAAGAACTTCGCCACCCTCGTGCGAGCCACCACTCGCCACGGACGCTGGACCGCGTTGACGGCGAAGAAACCGGAGATCGCGAAGAACAGCGGCATCCGCAGCGGCAGCAGCTGCTCGCTGAAACTGCCCCAGGCTGCCGGGATCGGGCCCGCGGAACGCCAGTCGATCTGCAGGTAGTGCTTCATGATCACGTGCCACAGCACGACCAGCAGAATGCAGACGCCCTTGGCCACGTCCGCCCAGGCGACCCGGCTCTGCGCCGTGGTCGCCGTTGTCGTTGCCCCCACGTTCGATGCCCCCCGTGTTGTGTGTACTTGGGGTCCACAGCACGCGATGGGTACCTGCGGGGTCAACGAACTGCCCGTCCGGTGTCCCGTTAGCCCGCGAGAAATGCACGAACAGGCTGCGGCGAGGATGTAGAGAAGCCGGCCGCGGCTTCGTCCACGGGTAGCTGCGCCGCTCCGGCGTACCGACTGAAGGGGAGAGTTTCGAGATGACGAAGTTCCTGCTGATCGTGGACTACCAGCCCGGCGTGATCGACACGCCGATGACCGAGTGGGACCCCGAGGACGTCAAGGCGCACATGGCCTACTACACAGCGCTCAACGACGAGCTCCGGGCCAGCGGCGAGCTGGTCGAACACCTCGCCCTCAGCTGGCCGGAGGAGGCCAAGACGGTGATCTCCGACGGCAAGGCCGCACCGGTGATCACCGACGGCCCGTTCGTGGAGTCGAAGGAGATGCTGGCCGGCTTCCAGATGGTCGACGTCGAGTCGCTGGAACGCGCCCTGGAGATCGCCGCCCTCGTCTCCCAGGTGCCAGGGCCCGGCGGCGTCCCGATCCAGCAACCGATCGGCGTCCGCCGGGTGATGGAGGCCGCCGACTTCGAGGAGCTCAACCCGCTGGGCTGACGCTGCTAGAGGCGGATCCGGCGGAGGAACTCCTGGGTGCGGGGTTCGCGGGGATGCTCCAGAACCTCCGCCGGTGGTCTAGCGAACGGTGAATGCTTCCAGATAGACACCGGTCTGTCCGTCGACAACGACGCTCATTTCGTTGTTCACCCGGCCGCCGTTCGCACCACAGGCCGCCGATGCCACCGATGGCGGGGCCAACCCCAGACAGAGCAGGGCGAGCGCGGCTCCCAGGCTGACTCGCTTGACCATGCGGAGCCTCCGCTTCATCTGTTGACTACTAAAAGTAGTCATCTCAACTCATTGCGTCAACTGACGTCGGTAGTGGGTGGGGCTGTGGCCGGTGAGACGGCGGAAGCGGGTGGAGAAGTAGAGGGGGTCGGGGAAGCCGACCTCGGTGGCGATCGCGGCGACGGGGCGGGTGGTCAGTTCCAGGAGGCGGGCCGCGGTGTCGAGGCGGCGGCGTTCTACGAACTGTTGCGGAGTGGTGGCTAGTTGGGTGCGGAAGAGATGGGCGAAGCGAGAGACCGACAGGGTGCTTTCGCGGGCCAGGACGGCGACGGAGAGGTCGGCGCGGAGGTTGCGGTCGATGTACTCGATGGCTCGCAGTAGGCGGTCGTCGATCTGGGCTGCCTTGGGGTTTTGGGTGTCGCACCAGAGGAGGGCGGCTTCGAGGGCGTTGACGCTGAGGAGTTCGCCTTGGGTGAGGACGCTGTCTTGGTGGCGGACCGCCTCGGACAGGGCGTGGGTGATGCGGTCCGCGGCGGCCGGGCTGGGATGGAGTTGAAGGATGCCGGGGGCAACTGATGGCCACTCGAGCAGCGGAAGCCAGTCGGGACGGGGGTGGAAGTGGGCGAAGAGGAAGTGCCAGCGGTCGCCTGCGGTGCCGTAGTCCTGGAGGGTGCCGGGACGGATGAGGGTGGTGACGCCTGGGCCGGCTTGGACGCCGCTGCCGACGTTGCCTCGGCCGTCGAGGGTGTGGAGCAGGAGCCAGTCCGTGGTGCCGCGGCGACGGTAGGTGGCGTAGGTCGGGCCCTCGTCGAACTCGCCGGCCATCAGGCGGCGCACGGTCGGGGTGAAGGAGTCCGGCGTAGCAGGATCTCGAAGGTTCACAGTTCGATAGGGTATCCACAGCTTGGCCCTGCCGGCGGATGCTGGAGACATGACCAGCACAGTTGCAGAGGTGTACGCGCGAGACGGGATCGTCCAGGTCCCTGGCGTGCTCAGTCGGGTCGAGGTCGAGCAGATCAAGGCTGCCTACATGGAACAGGTCGCCGTGGATCACTCGCTGGCGATCGACGACGGGGTGCCTGCGGAGGACCCGCTCGCGCAGTATCCGCGGTTCGTTCATCCGCATCGGCGGACCGAGGTGGAGGCCGGACGGCTGGCCATGGAGTGGATGCTCGACAACCGGATCCTCGATGTGGTCGAGACGCTGATCGGGCCGGCATTGGGGGCTCAGTCGATGTTCTACTTCAAGCCGCCGGGGGCGCGGGGGCAGGCGATGCACCAGGACAACACGTTCCTGCGGGCGCATCCGGAGACGTGCCTCGCCGCTTGGATCGCGATCGACGACGTGGACGCGGAGAACGGCGGGCTGGCGGTGGTACCGGGGTCGCACGAGGTGGAGCTGGTCTGCCCGGAGGAGGCGGATCTGACCGAGTCGTTCACCAATGCCGAAGTACCGATCCCCGAGGGGTTGAGCAAGGTGCAGACCCGGATGAAGGCGGGCGACGTGCTCTTCTTCCACGGCAGCGTCGTGCACGGCTCACGACCGAACACCAGTGCCGATCGCTTCCGGCGGTCACTGATCTTCCACTACATCTCGGAAGAGAGCACGGAGATCGCCGCCTTCTACAACCCACTCGTTCGCCCCGATCGCCGTACCACCGTCATCCCCGAGGCCATCGGCGGAGGCCCCTGCGGCGACTACGCCAACGCCGAGCCGTAAACCGGCCCCCGTGGACGGGCCCCCACTGCGCAACCGACCGACGCGAGGGTCAGTAAGGCGAGCGTGATCAGGAGCACCGCGACGGGCCGCGCCGTCTCGAAGGGGGCCTCGGCCGCTGCGGCGGCCAGGCAACCGGCCAGGGTCAAGGCGAGCAGACCCGTCGCGAGGCTGATCAGCCGGAGGAAGCCCGCGCCGACGGACGGGTTGAACCTTGCCCCGGCGAAACGCACCCCCGGTTGCGGTTGGGGCGCGCGCGATCCCCACTGGTCGAAGACATGTTGCGGTACGTCGATCCGCTCCAGCGCGGCTAATCCCCGCAACAGCGTCTCGCCGCTCAGCGCTTCGTCGTGCGACATCACGAGCGCGGTCCCGGCGATCGTCAGGGTGAAGGGCCGTGCGTCCAGCAACGCTTGCATCGTGCGTGGATGCAGGACGGCCATCAGGTAGCGGGAGTCGTCGCCCAGTACGTCGAAGTTGCGGTTGAACTCGGCGCTCTCCAGCGACAGGTCCGAGCGGACCAAGCCGGTGCCGGGCCGGACCTCCAAGGGCGGAAGGGCAGCCGGCAGGGTCGCAACGAACACGGCCAGCCGCCGGCGTCGGCACAGCACGCCGTGCCACTCCAGCCACCGGACCTCGAACGCCACTCCAGTTGCTGCCTGTACGACGTTGCGCACGACGGCGCGGCCTACTGGCAAGGGCAAGAGCGGAAGCTTGAGCTCACTGGGCGACTCGCGGAAGAGTTGCCAGCCATTGCGGTGGGCAACATCTTGCAACCCGCTTGTAGTTGCCTTCGGCCATGAGTACGCCAGGAGCAGCGCGGCGAGGGCCAGGATCACGAGTACCGGGAGCATCGCGAGCAGGATCACCGGGCCTTCGTGGTACAGGCTCCAGAGCAGTTTCAGGAAGAGGGCGCCGAGCGCCGCGACGGCGAGCCAGCGGGCGAATCGGCCGGCGCCGGCCGAGACGCTGAGGAGCATTGCGGCGGTTGGCAGGACAACGATGACTACCAGCGCCATGGTCGAGCTCCAGCCCGGCCACTCCTCGCCGACCAGGCCCGGCATCATCAACAGACCGAGGCCCGTCCACACCAGGATCAGCAGGTACGCGACACCCAACAGGCTGGTCCCCAGCGACTTGCTCCGCATTCCGCACACTCTGCCACCTGCCGGTGGCAGGAACTCAGCTCGAGTAGTCGCGGAAGCCGCGGCCCGTCTTGCGGCCGAGGTAGCCCGCCGTGACGAGGTGTTCGAGGAGGGGGGCGGGGGCGAAGCCGGGCTCGCGGAACTCGAGATAGAGGGTGCGCTGGATGGCCAGGGAGACGTCGAGGCCTACTACGTCGAGGAGTTCGAAGGGACCCATGGGGAGACGGCAGCCTAGTTTCATGGCGGCGTCGATGTCGTCAACCCCGGCGTAGTGCGCCTCGAGCATCCGGACGGAGTCGTTCAGGTACGGGAAGAGGAGGCCGTTGACGATGAAGCCGGCGCGGTCGCCGCACCGTACGGGGTGCTTGCCTGCGGCAACTGCTACGGCGGCGACGGTGTCGGCGACCTCCGGCGAGGTGCTGACCGTGCTGACCACCTCGACCAGCTTCATCACCGGCGCGGGGTTGAAGAAGTGCAGGCCGACGACGTCCGCGGGGCGCTTGGTCGCCATCGCCAGGTCGATCACCGGCAGGCTGGAGGTCGTCGTCGCCAGGACCGCGCCCGGCTTGCAGATCTCGTCGAAGGTCTCGAACAGGGCCTGCTTGACGCTGAGCTCCTCGACGACCGCCTCGATCACCAGGTCGGCGTCGGCGAGGTCGTCGAGTTTCGCGGTACCGGTGATCCGGGTCAGGGCCGAGTCGCGCTCCTCGGAGGACAGCTTGCCGCGCTGGACGCCCTTCTCCAGCGAGCGTTCGAGCGCGGCGCGGACCCGGTCGACCTTTTCGGTGCCGCGGGCGACGTACAGGACGTCGTACCCGGCCTTGGCGCAGACCTCGATGATGCCGACGGCCATCGTGCCGGAGCCGACGACGCCGACCTTCTGGACCGCGCGGACCGCCGGGGCGCCGCCGGAGGCCGACGGGGTCAGGTCGTCATCGACGACGACCGGCGAGTCGGGCGACTCGTAGGTGTAGAAACCGCGGCCGGTCTTGCGGCCGAGCAGGCCGGCGGTGACCATCTGCTTGAGGATCGGGGCCGGCGCGTGCAGCCGGTTGCGGCCCTGCTTGTACATCGTGTCGAGAATCTCGTACGCCGTATCGAGGCCGATCAGGTCGAGCAGGGCCAGCGGCCCCATCGGGTACCCGCAGCCCAGCCGCATCGCCGCGTCGACGTCCTCGCGGGTGGCGTAGTGCGACTCGACCATCGACACCGCGTGGTTGAGGTAGCCGAACAGCAGCGCGTTGGCGATGAAGCCTGCGCGGTCGGCGGCGACGACGGGGACCTTCTCGAGCTTGCGGGCGAGCGCGATGACGTCGTCGACCACGTCCGGCTCGGTGACGACGGTCTTGATCACCTCGACGAACTCCTGCACGGGTGCGGGGTTGAAGAAGTGCATCCCGACCACGCGGCGCGGGCGCTGGGTGGCGACCGAGATCTCGGTGACGGAGAGGCTGGAGGTGTTGGTGGCCAGGATGGCGTCCTCGCGGACCACCTTGTCGAGCGCGGAGAAGATCTCGCGCTTGAGCTCGAGGCGCTCGATCACGGCCTCGATCACCAGGTCGCAGTCGGCCAGCGCCTCGATCTCGGTGGCGAAGGTGACCCGGTCGAACAGCGCCTGCTGGTCCTCGGGCGACAGCTTGCCGCGCTTCACGGCGCGGTCGGTCGAGTGCTGGATGTGCCCGCGGCCGCGCTCGACCGCCTGCTCATCACGCTCCACGCCGACGACGCTCAGCCCGTGCCGGGCGAACACCTCCGCGATACCGGCCCCCATCGTGCCGAGACCGACCACTCCGACCGTCTTCAGTTCGCGCGCCATGGCTCGAAGTGTGCCAGTCGCCACACTGGTCCGCACATGAGCTGTGTCACGACGGTTGGGAACGTCACACCTCGTCGACCACCAGCGGGGTGCTGAACCACTCCTTGACCAGGCGGTCCGGGTCGGGGGCGGCGGCCAGGGCTTGGGCGATCGAGGCGGGTCTGACGTCTCGTACTGCGAGTTGACGCTCGTCGAGCCAGACGGGTTGGTAGGTGCCGGCCTTCGAGGTTGCCGGGCTGGACAGCTCCTCGCCGGTACCGGTGCCGAATTGGCCGCCGAGTACTTCGGCTCGGTAGTAGTACTGGGTGCTGCCGCGGAAGTTGACCAGCGCGACCAGGCCGTCGACGCGCACGATCAGGCCCAGCTCCTCGTGGGTCTCGCGGACGGCTGCCTCTTGGGGGGTCTCGCCGTCCTCCACTCCGCCGCCGGGGAGGGTGTAGTAGGTCATGCCGTCGCGGACGCGTTCGATGGCGGCCAGGCCGTTGGTGGTGAGGAGGACTACGCCGGCGCGGATCATGTGCGGCGGGCCAATACGTAGTACCAGCCGCTTGTTCTTGCCTGCGCCCATTGCCAGCTGAGAACTGTCCAGCCGGTGGCGGTGAGGAGGGTGCGGAGGGGTTGTTCCTGCCATTTGGTGAAGTGGCGTGGGAGGTCCAGGAAGCGGTTCGACCACTCGTCACCGGTGCCCTCGCTGGTGGTGAAGGCCAGGTATTCGGCTGCCGCGTGGGCCTTGCGGAGGACTTGGGCGAGCTGCTCGGGGGTGAAATGCAGGAAGACGGCGTCGGCGAAGACGAGGTCGTACGGTCCACCGAAGTCGCCGGTCAACGCGTTGAGCCGCTCGGCTTCGTGTCCGTCGGCCCGGATCATCTCCACGAAGGAGCCGGCGGCGTCGGTACGCCGTACGCGATGCCCCCGCCGCTCCAACTCCACCGCATCCCGGCCCGTACCGCTGCCAAGCTCCAGCACGTAGCCACCGCCCGGCAGCTCCGCATCAATCCGGTCGAACAGCTCCACCAACGGTCCGATCGCCTGCTTCGGAATGGAGTCCCGGAACCGCTCGGCGGCCTGTTCGTACGTCGCCAGCGTCACCTCGTTAGGCGTCGGCTGGACGGTCCATCCGTCGCCCTCATGCTCGATCACCGCCGGCAACTCAAGCCCAAGGTCCAGCTCCGGCGCGATCACCACCACAGTCTCCCCACGATGCTGATCCGCAATCTCCCCCACGACCGCCTCAACCGGCCGCCCGTCCGCCTGGGCCGGCAGAAGGGCGTGGGGTACGCCAAGCTCCTCCGCCAGCACGGCGGCCGGCTGCTCCGCCGCCGGCGTCGCATAAACCGCAGCCACCCGCTCCCCCGCCAGCCGCTCCCGCGACCCCGGCGCCAACAGAATCAGCCGAGCCGGGCACATCAGGTTCACAGTCGGGAGCCCCGCGGGTAGATCGGACGAGCGGACATCAGGTTCACGGGCGGACGAAGGCGAGCGCCTGCTCGGCGTACTTGGGCCAGGTGGCGGCGTGTTCCAGGGGGATGACGACCCATTCCTTCATCGGGCGGCCCATGCCCGGGTCGAAGGCTTCGGCGCCGGTCAGCTTGAGGGCTTCCTCGCGGGGTCCGGGTGGGAGTTTGAAGGTCATGGCGTCGCCGAAGAGGCCGGCCAGCATCTTCTTCTCGATCTTCAGGCAGGGCATGCCGAACATGCTGCCTTCGACCACACCCTCATCGGCAAGCCCCTTGGCGACCGCGTCGTACTCCAACCGCGTCTGCAGGCTGATCTTCGGCTTCATGAACCACAGCTTCTCACCCCGCACGGCAGGGCGGCATGGGGTTCGGCGATCGGTTGGACTACGGTGCTTTGTCGTGCGCCTGGTGATTGCTCGTTGCTCAGTGGATTATTCCGGCCGGCTGACGGCCCATCTTCCGATGGCGCCCCGGTTGTTGATGGTGAAGGCTGACGGGTCTGTGCTGATCCACGCCGACGGCGGGTCGTACAAGCCGCTGAACTGGATGTCCCCGCCGTGCAAGCTGACGGAGGAAGAGGGCGTCTGGAGTGTCACCAACAAGGCCGGCGAGGAGTTGCGGATCACCTTCGAGGAGGTGCTGAGCGACTCCTCGTACGAGCTGGGCCTGGATCCCGGGCTGATCAAGGACGGCGTCGAGGCGCACCTGCAGGAGCTGCTGGCCGAGCACGTGCACACCTTCGGCGAGGGATTCACGCTGGTACGCCGGGAGTACCCGACCGCCATCGGCCCCGTCGACCTGCTCTGCCGCGACGCGGACGGCAAGCACGTCGCCGTCGAGATCAAGCGCCGTGGCGAGATCGACGGCGTCGAGCAGCTCACCCGGTACGTCGAACTGCTCAACCGCGACCCGCTGCTGTCTCCCGTCCGGGGCATCTTCGCGGCCCAGCTGATCAAGCCGCAGGCCCAGTTCCTGGCCACCGACCGCGGCCTGGAGTGCGTCACCGTCGACTACGACGCCCTCCGCGGGATGGAATCCGACGTCCTCCGGCTGTTCTGATCCCTCAGCGCTTCGTGAGCGCGATGATGAGAAGGAAGAGCGTGAGCGCGCCAACAAAGGCCACTCCGCCGCGCGCGATAGCGTCTGGTACTGAGGCACCCCCCAGCCATGCCAGCACGCCCGCGATGGTCGCGATGAGCATGGCGGCCATCGCCGACAATGCAATCCAAAGCCACAGTTGGCCACTGTCCGTCATCGAATCTCCTTGAGGCAACATCGGATCGAGGTGCACTGGACGAGAGCGCTGGCTCGAGGCAGTGGAACCAGCTGGAATATTTTGTAAACTTACATCGATTTACACGTACCGTACGGGCAACGCCGGACGTGCGCAAGCATCGAGAGGGGCCGAGTCTTGGTCGATCGCGGCAACAGTCAGCCGACCGATCCGAAGGTGAAGTTCGCAGCCGCCCTCCGCTCGCTTCACCTGGAGGCCGGCAAGCCGAGCGCGCGCGCGATCGCCCTACGCGCCGGAGACATCAGCCATACGAGCGTCAATGACACGCTGACCGGCAAGCGCATACCATCGTGGGCCGTCGTCGAGAAGGTAATCCGCGGACTCGACGGCGACGTTTCTCAATTTCGTGAACTCTGGAAGGCGATGGCAACTTCCGATACAGACGCCCTCCAGTCGCTAAACGGAGCGTACCGACAACAACTTGTACGCCAATTCGGGAATCTGCAGATCTTAGATTTCAATGCTCGCCGGAGCGCACCGATTGAGTCTCTTTATGTTGAAAGAAAGGTCACCGCAGAAGCCTCTGGTGAGACCATCAGCGCCAATGCCGAATGGCTCGAGCGGAACTCCAAGCATGCTGTGATCCTAGGACCGCCCGGCTCAGGGAAGACGGCCTTGACGCATTGGATCACCTATATCCACGCCAAGAACGAGAGTCTCAGAACTCCTTTTCTGATACACCTGAGGGAATTCGCCGGCGACTCTCTGCCACAGCAGTCGATTCTTGAATATCTTACAAACAATATCAACGCGGTATATCAAGTAGATCTGCCCGAAAGACTTATTCTAGAATACTTTGAGAGCGGTTCGGCGCTCGTTATCTTCGATGGCCTGGATGAGATATTAGATCTAAGCGATCGCCACCTGGCAGTGCAGGTTATAGAACTCTTCTCATTCCGATTTCCGCGTTGCTCGATACTGATCACCTCACGGACAGCCGGATATAGCCAGGTACGCCTCGATAACGACATCTTCGACACCTATCACCTGAACGAATTCAGCTCATCGGACGCAGCTTCCTATCTCGAGCGGCGATATCAAGCCCACCCCGGACAGGTCCCACGGTTGTCTTCCGAGCTGCTACTCAGCAACCTCACCCAAGCCGATCACCTGACCGGGAATCCGCTCTTCTTGAGCATGCTCATAAATCTCTACAGCTACACCGGCTCCATTCCCAAGAGAGTCACCGCCGTTTATCGAAACTGGCTCGACCTGGCAGTTTATCAATGGGATAGATCCCGTGGAATTAGGACGCGCAGTAGCCTGCTAGAGCAGCAGCTAGCAAGGCCAGCACTCCAAGACATCGCATTGAGGATGATCAACGGACAACTTCCATCACAATTGACCGCAACATCACTCAGGAATTCACTTGAAAGTCTATTGGAAACAATGACTGATGCACCCACAGCAGAGGCGAGTCTCGAGTTGGTCGAAACTATAACGCAGCGGATAGGGATACTGACCGAGGTTGGCGCCACGGACAGCGGCGAACCTCTGTACGGCTTCAGTCATCGAACAATGCTTGAATACCTGGCCGCTCACAGCCTGGCAAGACACTCCAACTCACCAACCGAACTCGCTGGAGCCCTAGTCGAAAATGCGAAATTAGCGGGCTGGCAACCCGTCGCCGAACTCGCTATTCAGATTTTCGGTGAATCTAGCGAAGACGGCGCTATGAGGACGCTTGCAGCAATGCAAGCTGTCGCCGATAGATTGCCGACCGATGATCAGCGGCACGCTCAGCAACTGATCGACCACCTTTATCAGACCCAACGAAGCTAGCCTCTCGAGTGGCTGAGGGCATGTCGCCGGTGCTCCCCAGATGCTCCAAGCATGGGACCAGCGCCCAAACAGCACTTCGTTGCCAACGTCCTCAGCGACGGCGCTCTGGCAGCTCCTGGTGTTGGATAGATCGACGCCGACTTCCTCGAGGCGATCCAGATGCAATGCTCGACTGGTGGGATTTGCAGAAAAGTGTGCGGAGCCTATGGGCTGTCGACGGCTCAGGTTCTTTCGACAACTCGCCGTGATCGGAGTAGCGTCCACCGGCGTCACTGGTCTGGTTATGTGAAGAGAGCGTAAGGTGTGCCCGATTTCGGGCAGATTCTTGGCTTTGGACCTGTTTTCACTGCACAGTGGACGCGTGATGAGTGAGGCGGCGGATCCCAGCGAAGACCTCGTTGACCAGGTCAGCCGCACCACCGGACTGACGCCGGACGACGCCCGCCGGGTGGTCGCCGACGTCCTGGCCTACTTCACCGAGACGACCGAGCAGTACGTCCGGCGCCGGCACCGCGAGCTGCAGACCTACGGCGCCCGCAACGACGAGATCTTCGCCCGGCTCGGCAGCGAGCTGCGGCACTGGCCGGTCCGCTCACCCGAGCTGTCCGCCCGCCAGTTGCGCCGGATCGTCTACGGCTGATCGTCGCTCAGCAGAACTGAAACCCCACGAAAGGAACACCCTCCCCATGTGCGGAATCGTCGGATACGTCGGCACCAAACCGGCCGCGCCGATCCTGGTGGACGGCCTGGCCCGGCTGGAGTACCGCGGCTACGACTCGGCGGGGGTCGCCGTCGTCGGGTCCAGCGAGCTGAAGGTGCACAAGGACGCCGGCCGGGTCCGTGAGCTGGAGGCCTCGCTGCCCAAGCGGTTCGGCGGCAAGCTCGGCATCGGGCACACCCGCTGGGCCACCCACGGCGGCCCGAGCAAGGACAACGCGCACCCGCACGCCAGCGGCAACGAGCGGATCGCCGTCGTCCACAACGGCATCTTCGACAACGCGGGCGCGCTGCGCCGCCAGCTCGAGGAGGCCGGCGTCAAGCTGCGCTCCGAGACCGACACCGAGGTCCTCGCGCACCTGATCGAGCAGTCCGACGGCGCCACCCTCGAGGAGAAGGTGATGGCCGCGCTGCGCCGGATCGAGGGCACCTACGGCATCGCCGTGGTCGACCTGGACTTCCCCGACCGGATCGTGGTCGCCCGCAACGGCAGCCCGCTGATCCTCGGCATCGGCGACGGCGAGATGCACGTCGCCTCCGACGCCGCCGCGCTGATCCGCTACACCCGCCAGGTCGTCTACCTGGACGACGGCGAGATGGCGACCGTCAAGGCCGACGGCTACCGCACCTTCACCCAGGACGCGTCGCCGACCACCAAGACCGCCAAGACGGTCGAGTGGAGCGCCGACGAGTACGAGCGCGGCCTGCACGAGCACTTCATGATGAAGGAGATCCACGAGCAGCCGGAGGCCGTCCAGCGCGCGCTGCGTGGCCGCCTGGACGAGCGCTTCCACACCGTCCACCTGGGCGGCCTGAACATGGACGCGCGGGAGGCCCGGGAGATCAAGCGGGTCAAGATCCTCGGCTGCGGTTCGGCGTACTACGCCGGCCAGATGGGCGCCCAGTTCATCGAAGAGGTGGCCCGGATCCCCGCCGACGCCGAGCCGGCGTCGGAGTTCCGCTACCGCAACCCGGTGGTCGAGCGCGACACCCTGTACGTCGCGGTCAGCCAGTCCGGCGAGACGCTGGACACCCTGGTCGCCGTCCAGGAGCTCAAGCGCAAGGGCGGCCGGGTGATCGGCCTGGTCAACGCGGTCGGCTCCAGCATCGCCCGCGAGGTCGACGGCGGCGTCTACCTGCACGCCGGCCCGGAGGTCTCGGTCGCGTCGACCAAGGCGCTCACCAACATGGCCGTCGCGTTCGCGATGCTCGGCATCCACCTCGGCCGGATCCGCGACGTCTCCCCCGCCGACGGCCGCCGGCTGATCGAGGGCCTGAAGCGGATCCCCGAGCAGATCCAGGCGATCGTCGACCAGGAGGAGGCGCTCGGCGAGATCGCCGGCCGCCTGTCCAAGCACGAGAGCGTCTTCTTCGTCGGCCGCACCCGCGGCTACCCGGTCGCTCGTGAGGGCGCCCAGAAGCTGAAGGAGATCTCCTACCGGCACGCCGAGGCGTACCAGACCTCCGAGCTGAAGCACGGCCCGCTGGCGCTGATCTCGCCGGACGTGCCGAGCGTCGCGATCGTGCCGAAGGACGAGCTGCTCGACCGCAACATCGGCGCCCTGCACGAGATCGCCGCCCGGTCGGGTCCCCTGTACGTCGTCACCCACCCGGGCGTCGAGGTCCCGGACGGCGCCGCCGCGGTGATCGAGGTGCCGAAGAACGAGCCGGAGCTCGACCCGATCCTGCTCACCATCCCGCTGCAGATCATCGCGTACTACGCCGCGGTCGCCCTCGGCCACGACGTCGACAAGCCGCGCAACCTGGCGAAGTCGGTCACCGTCGAGTAGTCCGCAACCCCAGTGACGCCGGCTGCAGCAACCTGCAGCCGGCGTTTTCTGTCCTCGCCCACGTTGTAGGTTTTGTCGCGGCCCCCGACGCCTGACTTTCAGAGGACATCCCATGCACTGGAAGACGCCCCTGGCCGCGACCGTCACGATCGCCGCTCTCGCCACCTCGCTGACCGCCACCGCGGCTACGCCCGACCAGGCCGGCACCGTCGACCCGGCCGCCTGCTCGCCGGACGCGAGCTTCCGCGGCTTCACCGACAGCCTGGACAAGACCACGTACGACGGCCTGCCGGTGGCCGGTCTGTCCGCGATCAACCTGACGACGCCGGGCCACGCGCTCGCGCTGGTCGACAACGTCACGAACACCCCGGCCCGGGTCTTCGGCCTCCGGATCGGCGACGACCACGGCAAGCCCGAGGCCGCCGTGGACAGCGTCACGGTCCTGCGCCGGCCGGACGGTACGCCGTACAACAACGTGGACTTCGACGGTGAGGGCCTGGTCGCCGAACAGGGCGGCCGGACCATCCTGGCCACCTCCGAGCGCGAGCCGTCGATCCGGCGCTTCCAGTTGTCCGACGGCAAGCAGACCGCCTCGCTGCCGGTACCGCCGCGGTTCCAGGTCGCGCCGGCCGGTGAGGCGCAGGCCAACGGCACCTTCGAGTCGCTCGCGGTCAGCACCAACGGCAAGACCCTGTACGCCGGACTCGAAGACCCACTCACCTCGGACGGCAGCGACGCCGAGGACCGTGGCCGCAACCGGATCCTGCAGTACACGGGCCGGGCCGGTGGCGCCTACGCCGTGGCCGCGCAGTACGCGTACAAGACCGACCCCGGGCTCAGCCTGGTCGAGCTCGCCTACGTGCACAAGGACCAACTCGTCTCGATGGAACGCACCTTCGTGGCCGGCGTCGGCAACACGATCCGCGTCTTCAGCGTTTCGCTGCGCGGGGCCGAGGACGTCACCGATCAGGCGTCGCTCGCGGACGCCCCGGACGCGGTGTTCGTGCACAAGAAGCTGCTCTTCGACCTGGTGAACTGCCCGCCGTCGGGCGCCGTCGCCAAGCAGCCGCAGCCGAACCCGCTGCTGGACAACGTCGAAGGCCTCGCCCTCGGCGGCTTCCTGCCGAGCGGTCGCCGGCAGCTCTACCTGATCTCCGACGACAACTTCGGCCCCAGCCAGATCACCCGGCTGTACTCGCTGGCCGTCGACCTGCACTGAATCGTTGCCCATGGCCACTCTCGCTCGGGTAGCGGGAGTGGCCTGAGGGCGACACAATGCGTTAATGCGCGTCATCGTGGTCGGAGCCGGTGTGATCGGGCTCAGTTGTGCTGTTCGGCTGGCGGAGTCCGGGTACGACGTGGCGGTGTTCGCTCGCGACCTGCCGTTGGAGACGACATCGGCGGTCTCGGCCGCGATCTGGTATCCGTTCCAGTCGGCGGGTGATCGGGTCGCCGGTTGGGCGCGGACGACGTACCGGGAGTTCGCCGAGCTGGCGGAGAGCGAGCCGTCGGTGCGGTTGCGGCACGGCAAGGAGTACCTGCTCGAGCCGACACCGAACCCCGTATGGGCCGATGTGCTCACTGATCTGGAGCGGGTCGGGTCGCCACCGCCCGGTTTCCGCGACGGGTGGTCGTTCACGACGCCGGTCGTGGAGATGCCGCTTTACCTGCGGTACTTGGTCAAACGGCTCGAGGCCGCGGGCGGGACCCTCAACCGGGCCGCGTTCTCGGCCTTGCCCAACACGGCGCCGATCGTCGTGAACTGCACCGGTCTCGGTGCCCGATTGACCGCGCAGGACCCGACCGTCACGCCGGTCCGCGGGCAGGTGTTCACCGTCGAGCAGTTCGGCCTCACCGAGTGGCTGATGGCCGACAACGGCCCGGAAGAGCTTTGCTACGTCGTACCGCGCTCGAACGACGTCGTCGTCGGCGGCACCTCGCAGCCCGGCGACTGGAATCTCGCCGTCGACGACAAGACGGCCGGCTCGATTCTGGACCGGGCCACGGCCCTGGTTCCTCAACTCCGCAAGGCGAGAATCATCAAGCACCGAGTCGGACTGCGCCCCGCCCGCCCATCCGTCCGCTGCGAAAGCGTCCGCACCGGCGACCGCCAGGTAATCCACTGCTACGGCCATGGCGGCTCCGGCATGACCCTGTCGTGGGGCTGCGCCGACGAGGTGCTGGCACTGGTCCAATCCGCTTAGCTGGCCAGCTGGGCGTAGCGGCCGTTGCTTTCGACCAGGCTGGTGTGGGTTCCGGACTCGATTACTCGGCCGTGGTCGATGACGGCCAGCTGGTCGGCGTTGCGGACTGTTGAGAGGCGGTGGGCGATGGTGATCGTCGTACGGCCCTCGGCCAGGCGGTCGAACGCTTGCTGGACTGCGCGTTCGGTCTCGGTGTCGAGGGCGCTGGTGGCCTCGTCCAGGACCAGGACGCGGGGGTTGCGCAGGAGCGTACGGGCGATGGCGATGCGTTGCTTCTCGCCTCCGGAGAAGCGGTAGCCGCGGGAGCCGACCATGGTGTCGTAGCCGTCCGGGAGGCCGGCGATCAGGTCGTGTACTTGAGCAGCGCGGGCCGCGTCCTCGATCTCGGCGTCGGTGGCGTCGGGCTTGGCGTAGCGGAGGTTTTCGCGGACGGTGGTGTGCAGGAGATAGGTCTCTTGGCTGACGACGCCGACCACGCTGGCCAGATCCGCCAGGCGGAGGTCTCGGAGGTCGATGCCGTCGACGGTGACGCGGCCGCTGGTCGGGTCGTAGAGTCGTGCGACCAGCGAGGCGAGAGTGCTCTTGCCCGAGCCGGTCTCGCCGACTAGCGCCAGCGTCGTACCGGCGGGCACGTCCAGGCTGATACCGGCCACTGCGGCCGTTTCGCTGCCTGGGTAGACGAAAGTGACGTCCTCGAAGCGCACGTGGCCGTCGATGCGGGTCGGGTCGATCTCGACGGGGTCGGCCGGGTCGTCCACGTCGATCGGCAGGTCGAGGTACTCGAAGATCCGGGCGAACAAGGCCAGCGAGCTGGTCAGCGCGACGCCGACGTTGAGCAGGCCCATCAGCGGCCGGAACAGCCCGGCCTGCAGGGTGGTGAAGGCGATCAGGGTGCCGATGGACAGCGTTCCGGCGGTCATCGGCAGGCCGGCGCTCAGGTAGATGATCGCCGGGATGGCGGCGAAGATGACGCTCATCGAGGCCATCCGCCAGCGGCCGGCCAGCTCGGAGCGCAGCTCCAGATCGATCAGCCGGGTCGACGACGCGGTGAAGCGCTCGACCAGGGTCGCGGCGGTGCCCATCGTCTTGCTGAGCTGGATACCGCTGATCGACAGGCCTTCCTCGACCGTGACGTTGAGATCGGCGAGTTCGCGCTGGCGCTGCGCGGTGATCTCGCGGCGCATCCGGGCGACCTTGCGGGTCAGGTAGATGGCCGGCGGCATCACGACGAGCGAGATCAGCGAGAGCTGCCACGACAGCGCGAGCATGGCGACGGCGGTGGCGATCGCGGTGGTCAGGTTGGCGGCGATCGAGGTGGCCGTCGAGGTGACGACCGGCTCCATCCCGCCGATGTCGTTGGTGATCCGGGACTGCACCTCGCCGGTGCGGGTCCGGGTGAAGAACGCGATCGACTGGCGCTGCAGGTGGGCGAACACGTCGGTCCGCAGCCGGTGCATGATCTGCTGGCCGACCTTGGTGCTGATCCAGGTCTGGACGACGCCGAGGATCGACGTGACCGCGGCGACGGCGACCATGCCGATCACCAGCCAGATCAGGAGCTGGAGGTTCTGCTGGGGCAGCGCCTCGTCGATGACGGCGCGCAGCAGGAAGGGTGATGCCATCGCCACCACGGACGATGCGACGATGATCGCCGTGACGACGGCCAGGGAGAGTTTGTGGGTGCTGAAGAGCCGGCCGATCCGGGCCAGCGACACCTCGCGGGCCTGCGCTTTCTCGGCGGCTGTGGCTGACTTCCGGCCGCCCTCGGGGCGGCCACGTTGCTGAGTTGCGTAATCCAAGGCGAGCACCGTTCTGTCGGGGTCTTCGGAAATATACTGAGGTTACCTCACTATGAGGGTACAACAGGATTGGTTGGTACGGTATTCCCATGGCCGATGACGACGAGGAGACGCTGCCCGAGACGTTCTGGGCGGTCGCTCATCAGCTGCGGCACCTGCGCAAGGAGACGCTGGCGCCGTGGGACATCGCGCCGTCGCAGGCGCGAGCGCTCGGCGTCCTGATGCGTGGTGGCCCGATGCGGCTCAACGAGCTCTCCGAGCATCTGCGGATCGCCGCGCGGTCGACGACCGAGGTGGTCGACGCGCTGCAGGATCGTGGGCTGGTGGAGCGGCGTCCGGATCCTGCGGATCGGCGGGCGACGCTGGTGGCGCCTACCGGTGAGGGGACGCGGGTGGGCGAGGCGATCCGGGCCTCGCGGGATGCAGAGGCCGAGGCCTACTTCAACATCCTCAGCCCGGAGGAGCGGGTCTCCTTGGCAGGCATTCTCCGCAAGCTCCGCCGGTGAGTTAGACAGCTAGTACCTGGCATAGGAGGTCCAGGGCGCCGTTGTAGGAGTGGTCGGGTGGGGTCCCGTAGCCGACGATGAGGGCTTGGCGGGCGGCTGGATCCGGGGTGAAGCGATACCTGTCCAGAGAGGCGATCAGTAGGCCTTGGCGGCTGGCTCGGGCGACCATGTCCTCCGCTTCACCGGGTACGTCGAGCAGGACGTGCAGGCCGGCTGAGATGCCGGCGAGGGTGACGCCCGGGGCTCGGACGGCGAGTAGCTCGACCAGATGGTCGCGTCTGCGGCGGTAGTGCTGGCGGGTACGGCGTACGTGGCGGTCGTAGTGGCCGGAGGCGATGAACTCGGCTAGTACGAGCTGGTCGAGGGTGGCGGTCAGTAAGTCGGTGGTGCGCTTCACCTCGAGGACCGGGTCCATCAGGTGCTCGGGGAGGACCATCCAGGCGAGTCGGAGCGCTGGGGCGAGGGACTTGCTCGCAGTACCGGTGTAGACGACTCGCTCGGGGTCTAGGGCTTGCAGGGCACCTACTGGCTGGCGGTCGTAGCGGAACTCGCCGTCGTAGTCGTCCTCGATCAGGATTGCATCGGTTTCGCGGGCCCATTCGACTGCTTTGGTACGCCGGTCCGGCGCGAGCGGGACACCGGTGGGCATCTGGTGGGCTGGGGTGAGGAGAGCCGCCCGGCCTTCGAGCAGGTCTGCGCGTACGCCGTACTCGTCGACCGGGACCGGCTTCGGCTCGACACCCCTGGAGCGGATCACGTCCCAGTGCAGGGAGTAGCCGAACTCCTCGACCGACATGGTCTGCGCGCCTTGCAGCCGCAGCACGTCGGTCAGCAGGTTGAGTGCCTGGACATAGCCGGAGCAGATGAGGATGCGCTCCGGATCAGCCCGTACGCCGCGCGCCCGCGCGAGGTAGTCGGCCAGATTCTCCCGCAACTCGACCCTCCCCCGCGGATCCCCGTACCCAAACGCATCGTTGGGCGCAGCCGGCAAAGCTTTACGGGCTGCCGCTAGCCACTCGCTCCTCGGAAAGGTCGACACATCAGGCGACCCCGGCGTCAGGTCATACCGGAATTTCCTTGCCTCCAGCAAGGAAATTCCGGAGGAGGAGGAGGCGGCGCGGCCGGAGGAGGCGGGGTGAGCAAGTGCGGCGGTGGCGGGGCGGCCGTTGGCGTGGGTCGGGAGGATTCGGTCGGCGACGACCGTGCCTGAGCCTTGGCGGGCGGTCAGCCAGCCTTCGGCGACGAGCTGGCCGTAGGCGTCCGCCACGGTGTTGCGGGCGATGCCCAGGTCTTTGGCGAGCTGGCGGGAGGACGGCAGGCGGGTGCCTGGGGTTAGGCGGCCGGTGCGGATCGACTCGTGGAGGGCGTTGACCAGGTCGGCGCGGCCGCGGCGGTTGGCCAGGTCGAGGTGCAGGTCGGCGCCGGTTGCCTCGGTCGCCTCGGTCGGCGAATTGGCCCTCGAATCCTCCATAGAAGTGGACCATACACCTGGGCCGATCCAGCACTAGCGTTGTCCACATGAGCACAAACACACGTCGTCGAGTCAAGTTGGCCAGCCACGCGCCGGAGTTCTACCAGGCGTTGATCGCGCTGGATGAGGTGTCGGCTTTGGGGTTGGACAGCAAGTTGGCGCATCTGGTGCGGATCCGGGCTTCGCAGCTGAACGGGTGCGCCTACTGCCTGGACATGCACACGCTGGACGCGTTGCACGAGGGGGATACGGCGCAGCGGGTCAACGTCGTCGCCACCTGGCGGGAGGCGCGGAAGTTCTACACCGAGCAGGAGCTGGCGGCGCTGGAGCTGACCGAGGCGATCACGCTGATCAGCGTCGACCATGTCCCGGACGACGTCTACGAGATCGCCGCGAACGCCTTCGACGAGAAGGAGCTCGCCCAGTTGATCAGCCTGATCATCATGATCAACGCGTGGAACCGGGTCGGCGTCACCTGCCGCATCGAGCCCGGCCACTACGACCCGAGCTGAGCCCAGATGACCACCACCAGAGGCCGCGGCCAGGCAGACCGGCGTACGGCGGAAGCCTTCCGCGCGTTGCACCACGGGCCCACTCCCCTGGTGCTGCCGAACGCGTGGGATCCGGTCAGCGCCAGAGCCATCGCCGAGGCCGGGTACCCGGCGATCGCCACCAGTAGTGGTGCGGTCGCCCGGGTGCTCGGGTACGACGACGGCCAGCTGACTCCGGTCGCCGAGATGCTCGAGGCAGTCGCGCGGATCGTCCGCGCTGTCGACGTACCGGTGACGGCTGACATGGAGGCCGGGTACGGGCTGGACGCCAAGGAGTTCGCCGAGCGACTGGTGGAGACGGGTGCAGTCGGGTGCAACTTGGAGGACTCCCTGGACGACCAGCTGGTCGATGTGGAGCGGCAGGCCGACTACCTGAGCGCAGTACGGGCTGCTGCGGGCGCAGACCTCGTCATCAATGCACGGGTCGACAGCTTCATCACCAATGGGAGCGTTGATGAAGCTGTCGCCCGGGGCCGCGCCTACCGTCGCGCCGGCGCCGACTGCGTCTACCCGATCGCAGCACCGCTCGACGTCCTGCAGAGGCTAGCTACAGACATCGGCGGCCCGCTCAACGCCCACGCGAAGCCGAACGGCCCGACAGCGGCAGACCTGATCGCACTGGGCGCCACGCGCATCTCCTACGGCACCAGCCTGCACAACTTCACCACCGACGTACTGCGCGAGCTCCTGCCCGAGCTCTGACTACGGGCGGCGCTTGCGGCGCAGCATGCCGGGGTCCCTGCGACCCCGGCCTACGTCTAGCCCGAGGTGCTTCAACCGCAGGTGCATCGCGACGGCGCGAGCACCGCCGCTCTCGAACAGGCCGCGGTACGGCTCGATGGGATCGCCCACCTCCCAGTACGGGACGTTCAACTCGCCGTACCGGATGTAGTGCACCTCTGGCTCGGTACCAGCCGCTATGCGCGCCGCATCCTGCGCACAGACGGGCACCCGCCTGGTACCGCCCTTCGACGGCGTCCAGACGACCTCTGTCGTCGACGGGCCGTGCTGCGGGCTGAAGTAGCACGGCACCCGCCGCTCCGGGACGGGCTTGCCGGCAGCGCGGGCCTGTACGCAAGCAACTGCGTAGCGCCCTTCGGCCAGCAGGTCGACGACCGCACTGATCGATTCCCGGGTATGCAGCCGAGGTGCTGCCCGCTTCGCCTGCTCGTACGCATCCAGGGCCGCCTGGTAGTCGTACCGGGTGTCGGCATCCAACTCGCGGCCCGCGAGCTTCTCGCCGAGACGACTCAGCTGCTCACCGAAGTAGGTGACGTCCTCGTCGGCATGCCTACGGATGCCTTCGAGCTCCGCGGCTGCCTGTCGCCGAGCCGCTCGTCTGGCCCAGGCATACCGGCCGGCCGCGGCGACCCCACCGCCGCCGAGGACGATCAGCAGCCACTCCATACTCGATGTTAGACGCCGAGCAGGGCCTGGATCAGGGCTCGAGCAAGCGCATCGTCTCTGTCCGGCAGGTCTGCCAGGCCTTGGCGTCCGGGTCGATCAGCTCAAAGTGACCGACGTGTTCGAGTTCGGTCAGCTTCACCTGAGCGCCCTTGGCCACGGCGGCATCGCGGTAGCGGCGGCTCTGCTCGATCGGTACCTGTCCGTCGCGCGTGCCATGCACGAGAGCGACCGGGACCTTCAACGGAAGCCGCTCGTACGGCGATGCCAGCTGGTACCGCTTGAGATCCCTCGCGGGCGTCGTACCGAGGAAGGCCGGCACCGCATCCCCGCCGACCTTCTCGTCGTAGGCGTTCACCAGGTCCAGTACTCCGGCCTGCGACACAGCCCCAACCAGTACTACGCGTGGCGTCGCACCCGGCGCCCATTGCGGCAACCCCGACCGGCCCGCGGCCCAGACGGCGAGGTGCCCACCTGCTGAGTGGCCGACGGCGACCACCTTGCTGAGGTCCAATCGCGGCTGGTCGGCCAGCTTGTCGATCGCGGCGGCGACGTCCTCGAAGGTCGCGGGCCAGCCGCCGCCGTTGCCGATCCGGCGGTACTCGATCGCGTAGCCGGCGATGCCTTGCCTGGCGAGGTCTTCGGCCAATGGGGTGGCGAGTTCGCGTCCGTAGCTGCTCATCCAGAAGCCGCCATGGATCACCACCGCAACCGGGACCTTGCCGTCGCCTTCGGGGAGGTAGAGGTCCGCGACCTGGGACTCGTCACCGCCGTACGAGATCGTCATCGGCTCCTTCGCCGACTGGGCGGATTGCGGGTGCGGGCGGTCCGAGCCGCGGCGTGCGAGACCGGCCACGCCGACGGTCGCGGCTACACCGGCGACTCCGGCGGTGCCCGCGAGCAGGAGGTTGCGACGAGTGATCACGGGACGAAATTCGGGGCCGCGGTCGGTACGGATGGGTGATGATGACCGGCATGGCCAGCTATCGCGCGCGTTTCGACGCCACCGTCTCCTTCACGAACGGCGGCGGCCTGCAGGTCCAGGGGTTCCTCGTCGACGTACCGGCTGCGGAGGTGACGCCGGCGCAGGTCGGCGAGCTGTTCCTCGACTCGCTCGGTCTGTTGATGGCCGGCGACGTCGAGCTCACCAACCTGGAGATCGTCGAGGCTGCTCACAAAGGCACCCGCGGCGGCCCGTCCGCCGACGGTCGGCCGAGCGGCGACCGGCCCACGTACGTGGAGCTCAGCCATGTCATCCGCGACGGGATGGTGACCCTGCCGAACCTGCCAGGGCCCGAGTTCGGACTCCAACTGAGCCGGGAGGCGTCGCGCGAGCTTTACGCGCCGGGCACGGAGTTCGAGATCGGCCGGATCTCCATGGTGGCCAACACCGGCACCTACCTCGACAGCCCGAACCACCGCTACCCCGACGGCCACGACCTCACCGGCTACCCACTCGACCGCCTGGTCGACCTGCCCGCCATCGTCGTGCGGGTGGAAGACAGCGGCCGGCTCGGCATCGACGCGGCCGCCCTCGCAACGTACGAGGTCCAAGGCAAAGCGGTCCTCCTGCACACCGGCGACGACGCCCGCTTCGGCACCCCACAGTACGTCGAGAACGCCCACTTCCTCACCCGGGACGGGGCCCAGTGGCTGATCGACAACGGCGTCGCCCTGGTCGGCATCGACGCCGCCAACATCGACGACATGACCGACGGCACCCGCCCCGCCCACACGCTGCTGCTCGGCGCGGGCCTGCCGATCGTCGAACACCTGACCAGCCTGGCACAGCTCCCGCCCACCGGCGCGCTGTTCACCGCGACCCCGCCGCGGATCGAGGGCCTCGCCACCTTCCCCGTCCGCGCCTACGCCAAGTTGCCCTGACAACGGTCCCCGGCTACATGGTGATCACGGTGAACTCGCACCAGTTGGACCACTCTCCTGGTGTTGTGCCGTCGGTTCCGCGGACCCGCCAGGCGTAGCTGGTGCCTTCGGTGAAGGCCTCGTCGGGGATGGTGGTCCCCAGCCACGATCCAGAGGCGCCGGGGCCTTCGGTGGCGGTGGTGCTGACGGTACTGCCGACCACCTTCCATTCGAAGGTGCCGTACACCTGCCCGCCCAGGTTGTCGCTGATCTGCGCCCGCAGCTGGGGTGTCAGGCTGGACATGATCGGCCGGTCCGCGCCGGTGGCGCAGTTGGTCTCCGGTGCGGTCCCCAGGGCGTCCACCGCGATCCTGGTCTGATAGGTGATCGTCACCGACGGCGGGTTGGCCGCCTCCCGCGAGCCGAACCGCTTCCAGCCGTAGTTGTCGGTCTCGCTCGCCGCACTGATCCCGATATTGGTCTTGGTCAGCTGATGTGCCGCCGTGTACTGGAAGGCCGCGGTCACCGGGATCGTCACCCAACCGGCCGCGCAGCCGCTCCCCCACCCCTTGGTCTGGGTCGAGGTGCCGACCTGCTCGTACTGCGCCGGCCGGTTCGTCCAGCGGGCCGTGTTCGTCACGTCGGCCACGCGGTAGGCCACCCAGCCCTTGGCCGTGCAGGAGTACGAGTGGTGTTCCCACAGGCTCAGCGTCGCAGCCTGGATCTGCTTGTCCCACAGCCATTCCTGGTTGTCGAACCGCAGATACGACTTCGCCTTGTTGGCACCGCTGTCGTACGTGCCGATCTTTAACTCGGTCGCGGCCGACTGGTCGGTGGTGTAACTGGACTGGACGAACGCGTCGAAGTTCGGCCCCGCACTCTGCGACGGGTCGATGGTGACCGGGTAGACGGTCCTGGGGTCGGTCAGGAACGCCGCGTCAGGCGTCAACTGCAACGCGTCCTTGCCGAGCCCGACCCGCACCGGCGCCCGCCTGAGGTGTTCACCGGACGCCCGGTCGACGGTCGAGTCCCACATCACGGCGTCCGGCGTGACCCGGCCGCCCGCTTTCCAGGGCATCCTGAGCCGACCAACCTGTACTGCGGCCTGCCGGCTCTTCACCAGCAGGTACTGCTGATAGCCGGTCCTGGTCGCCTCGACGACCAGATCGACCCCCGGCTTCACCTCGCGATAAGTCGCCGTGGCCCCGTTCAGTTCCGGCGCCGGCAACGGACCGGACCAGCCAAGCGCAGAACGGTTGCCTGAGGCACCTATCGCGACGAGCTCGTGATCTCCCGGGCCGGCCGGTCCGGACAGCTTCAGTCCATACGGGTGGGCCTTGGCCGCGACCGAACCATCGGCCTGCCGGACCAGTGACACGTCGACGGGGGTCCAATCGCCGTTCGCGTCGCGCATCCGGACCGGGCCGACGGCGATCGTCGCCTCGACCTGCCCCGATGGCAGCGCGCGGTACTGCGTGGTCTCGGTGGTCTTGCCCGTGATCAGCACGGGCTTACCGGTGCTCCTCGCGAAGGCGACGGCTGCGGCTTCGCCGGATCGCTCCAGCGACGTGGCAGCGGCTCGATCGACGGGTTCGGCGACGGCCGGTTGGGGCAGCAGGCCGGCGACCAGCACCAGGCCGAGGACGGCACCGAGCCGGCGCACTACGGAATCAGGGGACATGCGAATCACCTTTCAGGCAAGAAACCCGGGCGGCCCTGTGCAGGGCCGCCCGGGCGGATCATCGGTTCAACTGGATGAGCTCACGGCTTAGTGCCAGCCGCGGCTCGACGGCGACATCGGTCCCGGACCGGTCGGGGTGATCCACTTCTTGATCTTCGTCCAGACGTAGGTCTTGACGATGCCGAACGCACAGCCCTGTGCGCCCCAGCGGCCGACCTTGAGCGGCAGCCGCTTGTACTTGGCCCAGAAGGACTTCCGCGCCATCGACAGACCGGCGCCCTTGGCACAGGCCACCACGTACTTGTTCTTGACGACCTTGCGCCAGACCCAGCGGACGTACTTGTTCCGCTTGATCTTCTTCTTCAGTGCCTTCCACTTCTTCGCCGCCGCCTTGAGCAGGCACTTCTTGCTCCAGCACGGCCACTTGCCGTCCAGGTCGACCTTGTCGACCGGGTCCGCGCAGGTGTACTCGTAGGCGTTGCAGCCGCCGGCGTAGATCGGGTCGGTCTGCAGGAAGCGTCCGGTGGTCGGGTTGTAGAGCCGGACACCCATCAAGACGATCCCGGACGGCGCGTCGGCGGCCCGCTGCTGCGCGCCGAGCCAGCCGTAGCGCTGCTTGCCGACGGCCTCGGAGTCGCCGAGCCGGCCGTACTCGTCGGCCTGGCTGGTGCTGGACAGTCCTTCCTCTCCACTGTGGATGGTGGCCACGATGTCGCCGGACAGATCGGCGATCTGCCACTCCGGCGCGCCGGAGTCGCTGTCGACGATCGCGGTCATCCCGGCCAGCCCCGGGACGACCCGGGTGAACCGGCTGTCGCCTTCCTGGGTCCAGGCCGGCGAGTCCCCGTCCTCGTCGAAGTGGTTGACGTTCGTCACCACCTCGCCGGTCGAGTTGTCGGTCCAGGACCGGACCCGCTCGCCGGTGACGTCGATGGCGTAGTCCGTGGTGCGGCCGCCCTGGGTGATCGTGTCGACCAGGTCGTCCGCGTGGTAGGTGGCCGTGACGTTCCCGGCCGCGGGTGCTCCGGTGTCGATCGCCGGCACCGTCGTGGTCCGGCCCAGAGCGTCGTAGGCGTAGCCGGCCGTGGTGACCCGGTTCGCCGTGTCGTAGGTCCAGGTACGAGAGGTCGCCGGTGTCGTTGTCTGGCAACTGCCGTCGGCGGCCGGCCCGTACTCCGTACTGGTCGTCCGGTCGGTCGCACTGCTGAACCCGTAGGCCCGGGTCACGCACCGCTCACCGATGGTCTCCTGGACCGAGGTGACCCGGCCGGCCGCGTCCTGCTGGTAGAGCTGACTCGACAAGGTGGACACCCGTCGGGCCGTCTGGCCGTTGGCGGAACCGGTCACCGACTCACTGAACAACGTGCAGTCGCCGGCCGGACAGCCTGGCTTGCTGTAGGTGAGACCGGCCTGTTCGCCGGCTTCGTCGTACCTGGTGTCGACCTTGACCCCGTTCGGCCAGGTCTCGCTGACCAACTGCCCGTCGGCGTTGTGAGTACCCGTGTACGTACCGGTGTTGCTGTCGTTCACCGAGGTGAGCAGGCCGCGGTAGTCGTACCCGTAGATGCGGCTCGCCTTGCCGTCCGAGGTGGTGGCCGGGCGGCCCAGCAGGTCGTACGTCGTGGTGGACAGGTTGCCGTCGGCATCCTTGTAGGAGGTGATCCGGCCGAGGGTGTCGTAGGTCCGGACGACCTCGGCGGTGACGGTACCCCCGGTCACGGACTCCGTCCGGAGGATGTTGCCGGTGAGCGGGTCATAGACGGTGCGCTGGGTCGGTACCGCAGTACCGAGTCCTGCTGCCGCCACCACGGAGACCTCCAGGATCCGGCCCGCGGCGTCGAACTTCGTGGTGCTGGTCCGCAGTGTCCCGGCGCTGGTCTTCTCGATCAGCACCCGCTGCTGGTTGAACATGTCGTACGTCTGCACCTTGACCGGCAGCTCCGGGCCGGTGGCCGGCTGGCCGCCTGGCTGGAGGCGACAGGTCAGGTTGGCCCACTCCGGCCTCAGGTCGCATTCGCTGTAGCCGGATCCGGCAGTGGCCCGGTAGTAGATCGTCTTCTGGGTTGCCGGGGTGTTGGTGGTCGTTCCGCCCGCGACCTGGGTGGTCGAGGTCTCGAGACCGGTGACTGGGTCCAGGGTGGTCCGGACGGTCTGGCCGAGGCCACCGGGGTCAGTGGTCCGTACCGTCGGCATCCGCAGCGTCCAGTTGTAGCCGGTGGTGGTGACCCGGCGATCTGCCTCGACCGCGGTACCGTCCGCGCCCCAGAGCCGAACCTGCGACTCCGTGGTGGTGACCAGGTTGAACGGACCGCCGGTGGCGGGCGCGCCCTGGTCGTAGGTGTTGCGGACGAGTTGCCTGCCCCTGACCGTCGCGCCGGTGCTGAGACGGACCTCTGTCTCAGGTCCCAGCGTGCTCTCCAGCCGTTCTCCGTCCAGCGAGAAGTTGTTCACAGTGGAGTAGGCCTGCGCCAGGGTCTGCTCGGCGGCGTCGTTGTCCGACGCCGACTGGTTCAGGGCCCGGTTGCGGTTCTCCGCGGTCAGTGAGCGCACGGAGTTGCCGAAACCGTCGTACCAGTTGGTGGTGATGCTGCCGCCGGGTGAGGCGCCGTTGATCTCCCGGCCGTTCGCGTCCAGGTAAGTGACGGTCGCCCGCTCCCAGTTCGACGGCAGTGCACCCGTGGCGGGGTTGCCGTCAGGCACCTGGTCAGGCGGGAAGACGGCTGCGGCGTCAGTGGGAGCTTCAGGCTGCCCCCATCGCCTGGTCTGCGCCGGGGACAGGTCATACGGTGCACCTGCGCCGGACAACGGCACCTTGTAGACAACGGTTTCGACGGCAGTACCGGCAGCGAGGGCAGTGCGGGACACCTTGTGCAGGCGGCCGATGCCCGGGTCGTTCGGCACGGTGGTGTAGCTCAGCTGCCAAGGCTCCTGCCCGGCCGGCTTGACGGTCGACAGCACACCGTCGGCCTGGTAGGTGTACGTGTCACCGAGGTGGGTGCTGCCGGAGTCCAGCCGCGGGTCCCAGGCCGAACGCAGCCGGCCGGCGTTGTCGTAGCTGTACCGGCCGACCACGACCGTCCGCAGCGCCGGTGTGGCCAGGTCCGGATCCCATGCGGTGAAGGAGATCTCCTTGACCCGCCCGAGGTAGTCGCCTTCGGTGGTACCGGTCGCTGTGGTCGTCGTGGCGTAGGTGAAGTTCAGTGCCCGGCAGCCGCGGGCCATCGTCGCGCAGTTGACCCCGTCCGGAACCGGTGCCAGCATCCGGATCGGCCGCACGACCTCGACACCGCCGATCGTCACCTTCTCCCAGTTGTAGGTGGTGGTCTGGTTGCTGCCCGGCAGCGTGGTCGCCGTCGGGTAGTACTGGCCGGCAGTCGTGCCGGTGACCCGGCTGAAGGTCACCATCGAGCCCTGCTCGTCGGTGAGCTTGTACGAGTCGGTCGCGCTCGCATAGGTCAGCTTCAGGCTGGCCTGCCCCACCTCGGGGTCGAAGTTCACGCCGTCGCGGGCCGTGAAGCCCACGGTGTCGCCCTCCGGCGTGCCGACCTGGATCAGCGTCCCGAAGACGTCGAGGGAGGTGTACGGCGTCTGCGCCTCGTCCACGACGGCGCCGGAGATCCAGCCGGGGCCGAACATGTTGGAGGAGTCGTTGGCGGCCGACTGCCTGCTGTTGTAGGTCCGGCTGACGGTCAGGTCACTGCCGTAGGAGTCCACCGACACGTCGGTCTCCGACAGGCTGACGTTGCCGGTCAGCAGGTTGACCTCACCCGGGCCGATCTCTTCCGTGGCCGCCGTCGCGAGGTTGCGGTCGAAGGTGAGCTTCACGGCTCCCGACGAAGCCGCCATGCCACCGGTGAAGTTGCCCCGGATCTGGACGGGCCCGTCCCGCGGGATCGACTGGGCGTCGACCGCGGCCAAGGTGGCCTCCAGGTTCCAGTTCAGCTTCGGGAACTGCCCGTTGCCACTGGTCGGCAGCGGCCACGTCACGGCACCACCGCCGGCGGCGACCTGAACGTTGGCGGCCGGAATCGTCACCCAGGCGTCGGTGTCACCGCGACGCCACTGGTAGGTGACACCGGTGGCGGTACTGCGCCCCGTGCCGACGATCGCTGTCTTGGCCGCGCTCACGTCACCGTTCTTCGGCGAGATCACCGCTCCGCCACCGACAGCGAACTCGTACGCCGTCAGCGGCGACCGGTTGCCCGCCTTGTCCCTGGTCCGGACCCACAACGTGTGCGGTCCGTCCGCGGTCGGGGTGATGCTGACGCTGGTGGTCGCCCCCGGGGTGGCAGCGTTGACCGACTCGTTCGGCGGGTTGGTGTCGACGCCGTACTCGTAGGCCACCACGTCGCCGACACCTGCGGCGCCGAAGGTGAAGGTCCCGGCCGTACCGGCTGCACCTGACCACTGACCCACCGGGTAGGTCGTGGACGAGACGGTCGGCGCGCTTGCGGGCGCGACGGTGTCGACCGTGAATTCGCACCAGGCCGACCACGCGCCAGGCGTCGTACCGTCGGTGCCCCGCACTCGCCAGGCGTAGCTGCCGCCCTCGGCGATAGCGCCGCTGGGGATGGCTGTGCCCAGCCAGGCGCCGGATGCGCCGGGCCCTTCGGTGGCGGTGGTGGTGGCTCCGCCGATCGGCTGCCACTCGAAGGTGCCGTACACCGGGGCGCCGAGACCATCGCTGATCTGCGCACGCAACTGCGGCGTACGGGTAGAGATGTATGGACGGGCGGCACCGGTGCCGCAGACCGTGGCCGGGGCGGTGGCCTGCGCGGTCACCGCGGTCTTGGTCTGGTAGGTGACGGTCACCGACGGCGGATTGGCCGCGGCCTCACGGGACGCGAACCGCTTCCAGCCGGCACTGTTGGTGTCGCTGGCCGCCTTGATCCCGATGTTCGTCTTCGCCGCGTGGTTGGTCGCGGTGTACTGGAACGCGGCCGTGACCGGGATCGTCACCCAGCCGGCCCCGCAGGAGCTCGAGAAACCCTTCGTCTGGGTCGAGGTGCCGACCTTCTCCAGCTCGGCCGGCTGTGCTGTCCAGCGCACCGCGCTGGTGACGTCGGCGGTGCGCCACGCCTCCCAGCCGGCCGCCGCACACGAGTAGGAGTGGCTCTCCCACAGGTTCAGGGTGGCGGCCTGGATCTGCTTGTCCCACAGCCATTCCTGGTTGTCGAACCGCAGATACGACTTGGCCTTGTTGCCACCGCCGTCGTAGGTGCCGAGCTTCAGCTCGGTCGCCGCGGACTGGTCGCTCGTGTAGGTGTTCTGCACGAACGCGTCGAAGCTCGCACCCGAGCTCTGCGACGGGTCGATCGTGACTGGGTAGACCGTCTTCGGATCGTTCAGGAAGGCGGCATCCGGCGTGAGCACCAGGGCGTCCTTGGTCCGGCCGAGTCCGATCGAGGCACGGCGAGTGTGTTCGCCGGACGCCTTGTCGACGGTCGAGTCCCACATCAACAGTCCCTGGGCGTTGCCCTGCGCACCCTTGTACGGCATGCGGAGCTGCTTGACCTGGGCCGCAGCGGCCTTGCTCTTCACCAGCAGGTGCTGCTGATAGCCGGTCCGGGTGGCCTCGACGACGAGGTCTACACCAGGCTTCACGTTCCGGTACGTGGCAACGTTGCCCTCTAGTTCGGGGACCGGCAGGGGGCCGGACCAGCCGAGACTGGAACGCTTGCCAGTGGCGCCGAGCGCGGCCAAGTCATGGTCGCCCTTGCCTGCCGGACCGGACAACGTCAGTCCGTACGGATGGGCTCGGGGAGCGACCGAGCCGTCGGCCTGCTGGACCAGCGTCAGGTCGACATCGGTCCACTCCCCCTCCTCATCACGCATCCGGACCGGGCCGGCGGCGATGATCGCCTCGATCTGACCGGACGGCAGTGCGCGGTACTCGGTGGTCTCAGTGGTCTTGCCCGTGATCAGTACCGGCTTGCCCGTCGTCCTCGCGGTGACGATGGCTGATGCCTCGTCAGGACGCTCGAGCGGTAGATCTGCTGCAGCAGCGGGCTGTTCGGCCTCTACTGCCTCGGAGTCGGCGGGAACCTGCAGGACCGCGGCGACCAGCGCCAGACCGACGGTGACGCCGATCCAGCGGGCCGACCGCGGTCCTGGATAGGGACGGAGTAATCGGGACTTCGGGAAAGGGGGCATGGGCGGATGACCTCCTGAAGCGAATTGGTCTGCTCCAGCGTGAGGCCCTACCGCTCCCCCGGACAGGTCACTAGTGGACAACTTCCTCTACTGGCCATGGGGTAGGAGTTAGCGACTCCACAGCCACTTGCTGATCACCGAGCGGTAGCAGCCCTGCCAACCCCATCTCTTCCAGTTCATCTTGAAGCGCAGGCGGAAGCCGTACCGGCCCCTAGCTCCTCTGGTCGACGCCAGGCCGGTGGCACCTTGCACGCAGGCCTTGCCGTACTTCTTGCCGCGCCGGAGCTGCCGGTCCGTCCACTTCTTGAACTTCTTACCGGCGTGCATGATGAAGCAGTCGCCGCACCAACTCCACTTCGACCTCCGCTTGCCGATGCTGAAGCACCACTTCCGGAAACCCAGACAGGTGTATTGCCCGTTCAGGTCGGTCTTGTCGACCGGGTCCGCGCAGGTGTACTCGTAGGCGTTGCAGCTGCCGCCGTAGACCGGGTCGGTCTGCAGGAACCGCCCGGTGACCGGGTTGTAGAGGCGGACCCCCATGAGCACGATCCCGGACGGCGCGTCCGCGGCCCGCTGTTCGGCGCCCAGCCACCCGTACCGCTGTTTGCCGATCGCTTCGGAGTCGCTCAACCCGCCGTACTCCGTCGCTTCGCCCGTGGTCGACAGGCCCTGGTCACCGTCGTGGATGGTCGCGACGATGTCGCCGGACAGGTCGGAGATCTGCCACTCCGCTACGCCGCTGTCGCTGTCCAGTACGGCGCTCATGCCCTTCAGCCCGGCGATCACCCGGGTCCACCGGTCCGGGCCCTCCTGCGTCCAGGCGGGCGAATCGTCGTCGCCGTCGTAGTGGTTGACGTGCGACAGCACCTCACCGGTCGCGTTGTCGGTCCACGACCGAACCCGTTCGCCGGTGACGTCGATGCTGTAGTCGGTGGTCCGGCCGGCCTGGGTGATCGTGTCGACCAGGCTGTCCGCGTGGTACGTCGCCGTGAGGTCTCCACCGGCCGGATTGCCGGTGTCGCTGGCAGGAACCTTCGTGGTCCGCCCCAGGGCGTCGTACTCGTAGCCGGCCGTGGTGACCCGGTTCGCCGTGTCGTAGGTCCACGTCTTGCTTCCTGCGGCGGTCGTCGTCTGGCAAGTACCGTCAGCAGCAGGCCCGTACTCCGTACTGGTGGACCTGTTCGTCGCGACGCTCAGCGAGTAGGTCCGGGTCGTGCACCTCTCGCCTACCGTGTCCTGCACCGAGGAGACCCGTCCCGCCTGGTCGTGGGCGTAGACCTGCGTGGACAAGTTGCTGACCCGCTTCGCCGTCTGGCCGAGACCCGACCTGGTCAGCGACTCACGGAACAAGGTGCAGTCGCTCGCGGCGCAACCTGGCTTGCTGTAGGTGATTCCGGCTTCCTCGCCGGCCTCGTCGTACGAGGTGTCCACCTTGACGCCGTTCGGCCAGGTCTCGGTCACCAGCGTGCCGTCAGCGTTGTAGCCACCGCTGTACGTCCCGCTCTGACTGTCCGCGACCGTGCTGAGCAAGCCACGGAAGTCGTAGCCGTAGGTCCGGGTGGCCTTTCCATCGGCGCTGGTGGCCGCCCTGCTCAGCAGGTCGTACGTAGTGGTCGACAGGTTGCCGTCGGCATCCTTGTACGACGTGAGCCGGCCCAGCGTGTCGTAGGTGCGAACCACCTCGGCAGTGACCGAGCCGCCCACAACGGACTGCGTCCGAAGGTGCTCACCGGTCACTGCGTCGTACACGTTGCGCTGGACAGGCACCGCTGTACCGAGACCACTCACGCTGGTCTCCAGCACCCGCCCGGCCGCGTCGTACGTCGTCGTAGTGGTCCGCAGAGTCGCGGCACTGGTCTTCTCGGTCCGGACCCGCTCCTGGTTGTAGATGTCGTATGTCGTGACCACGGCGGGCAACTCCGGACCAGTGGCCGCTTGGCCGCCGGGCTGGAGGCGGCACGGCAGGTTGGCCCACTCCGGATGCAGGTCGCATTCGGAGAAGCCAGAGCCCGCAGTGGCCCGGTAGTAGATCGTCTTGCGGGTTGCCGGGGTGTTGGTGGTCGTTCCGCCGGCGGCCTGGGTGGTCGAGGTCTCCAGCCCGGTGACCGGGTCGAGCGTCGTACGGACCGTCTGGGCCAGTCCACCTGGGTCGGTGGTGGTCACTGTCGGCTGCCGGAGACTCCAGTTGTAAGCGATGGTCGCGACTCTGCGGTCGGCCTCGACCGTCGTGCCGCCGGCACCCCACACGCGGACCTGCGTCTCGTCCGTGGTCACCACGTTGTACGGGCCACCGCCGGCCGGGGCGCCCTGGTCGTACGTCTTCCGGTTGAGCTGACGGCCTCGGGTGGTCGTCCCGTTGGCGAGGCGGACCTCGGTTTCAGGCTTCAGCGTGGTTTCCAGCCGCACGCCGTCCAGCGAGTAGGTGTTGATCGTGGAGTAACTCTGGGCCAGGGTCTGCTCCGCGACGTCGTTGTCGGACGAGGACTGGTCCAAGGCCCGCTTGCGGTTCTCCGCGGTGAGCGTCCGGACCTCGTTGCCGAAGCCGTCGTACCAGGTCGCAGTGACATTGCCGCCGGGCTTGGCCTCGTTCACCTCGCGGCCGTTGGCATCGAGGTAGCTGACGGTGGCGCGCTCCCAGCTGGAACCGTTCGGGAGCTGGTCGGCCGGGAAGACGGCCGTGGCATCGGTCGGAGCCTCTACTTGCCCCCAGCGCTTGGTCTGCGTCGGCGAAAGGTCGTTGGGGGCACCGGATCCCGACAGTGGGACCTTGTAGACGACGGTCTCGACCGCAGTACCGGCGGCGAGCGCGGAGCGGCTCACCTTCTGCAGCCGCCCGGCCCCTGAGTCGCCCGCGACAGTGGTGTAGCTGAGCTGCCACGGCTCCTTCCCGGCCGGCTTGATGGCGGAGAGCACGCCATCGGACTGGTAGTCGTACGTGTCCTTGCCGCTGGTCCGTGGGTCCGCCGCCGACCGGAGCCGGCCAGTGTTGTCGTAGCTGTACCGGGCCATCGGGATCGTCCGCATGGCCGGTGTCGCCAGGTCAGGATCCCAAGCAGTGAAGGAGATCTCCTTCACCCGGCCCACGTAGTCGCCCCAGGCCGACTCCGTCGTACCGGTAGCCGTCGTCGCGGTGGCGTAGGTGAAGTTCAGTGCCCGGCAGCCACGGGTGACCGTAGTACAGCTGACGCCGTCGGGTACTGGCGCGAGGACCCGGGTCGGCCGCAGGACCTCGACACCTCCGACTGTCACCCGCTCCCAGACGAACGACGTGCTCTGATTGCTGCCCGGCATGGTGGTGACCGTCGGGACGTACTTGCCGGCCGCGGAGCCGGTGACCCGGCCGAACGTGACGACCGTGCCCTGGTCGTCGGTGAGCTTGTAGGTGTCGGTGCTGGAGGCGTAGGTCAGCTTGAGCGTCTCCTGACCGACCTCGGGATCGAAGTTGACGCCATCGCGGGCGGTGAAGCCCACTACGTCGCCATCCGGCGTACCGATCTGGCGGAGCGAGCCGTAGACGTCCAGGGAGGTGTACGGCGTCTCCGCTTCGTCGACGATCGCACTGGAGATCCAGCCGGGACCGAACATGCCCGAGCCGTCGGCCTTCGCGGACTGCCGGCTGTTGTACGTGCGGCCGACCGTCAGGTCGCTGCCGTAGGAGTCGACCGTGACGTCGGTGTCGGAGAGGCTGACGTTGCCGGTCAGCAGGTTGACCTCGCCGGGTCCGATCTCCTCCGCCGCCGCGCTGGCCAGGTTGCGGTCGAAAGTGAGCTTCACCGCTCCGGACGAGGCAGCCGTACCGCCGGTGAAGTTGCCGCGCAGCTGCAGCGGTCCGTCGCGCGGGATCGACTGTGCGTCCGCGGCCGCCAGGGTCGCCTCGATGTTCCAGTTCAGCTTCGGGAACTGGCCGTCGCCCGAGGTCGGGAGCGGCCAACTGACGGCACCGCCACCCGCGGCCAGTTGCACGTGGGCCGCAGGGATGTCCACCCAGGCGTCGGTGTCGCCGCGACGCCACTGGTAGGTCACTCCGGTGGCAGTGGAACGCGCGGCGCCGGTGATGGAGGTCTTGGCCGCGCTGATGTCACCAGCCTTGGGAGTGAGTACCGCGCCGCCGCCGACAGCGAACTGGTACGCGGTCAGCGGAGACCTGTTGCCTGCCCGGTCGCGAGTCCGTACCCAGAGGGTGTGCGGGCCGTCAGCTGTCGGGGTGATCGTGACAGAAGTCGTCGCTCCGGCGGTGGAGGCATTCACCACCTGGTCCGGCGGGTTGGTGTCGACGCCGTACTCGTAGGCCACGGCGTCACCGACTCCGGAGGCGCCGAAGGTGAAGGTGCCGGCTGTGCCCGCACCTCCCGACCACTGGCCGACCGGGTACGTCGTGGACGCGACGGTCGGTGCGGCCGTGGGTGCGATGGTGTCGACGGTGAACTCACACCAGGACGACCACGCGCCGGGCGTCGTACCGTCGGTGCCCTGGACGCGCCAGGCGTAGGTACCGCCCTCGGTGAGAGCGCCCTGGCCGATCGTGGTCGCCAGCCAGGAGCCGGAGGCGCCCGGGCCGACGTTCACGGTCGTGCTGGACCCGCTGATCGGCTTCCACTCGAAGGTGCCGTACACCTGGGCACCGAGTCCGTCGCTGATCTGGGCCCGCAACTGCGGGGTCACGCTGGACAGGTACGGACGGGCTGTGCCGGTCGCGCAGACGGTCTGTGGCGAGGTGGCCTGGGTGTTGACCGCGGTCTTGGTCTGATAGGTGATCGTCACCGACGGCGGGTTGGCCGCAGCCTCCCGGGAGGCGAACCGCTTCCAGCCGTTGTTGTCGGTCTCGCTGGCCGCCTGCAGCCCGATGGTGGTCTTGCTGAGCCGGTTGGTGGCGGTGTACTGGAAGGCAGCGGTGACCGGGATCGTCACCCAGCCGGCGCCACAGGAGGTGGAGAAACCCTTGGTCTGGGTGGAAGTACCGACCTTCTCGTACAGCGCCGGCTGTTTGGTCCAGCGGGCCGTGTTGTCGACGTCGGCCGTGCGCCAGGCTTCCCAGCCGGCCGCGGCGCAGGAGAACGAGTGGTGCTCCCAGAGGCTGAGCGTGGCCGCCTGGATCTGCTTGTCCCACAGCCAGTCCTGATTGTCGAACCGCAGATACGACCTCGCCTTGTTGCCGCCACCGTCGTACGTGCCCAGCTTCAGCTCGGTCGCGGCGGACTGGTCGGAGGTGTAGGTGTTCTGCACGAAGGCGTCGAAGTTGGCGCCCGTGGACTGGGACGGGTCGATGGTCACCGGGTAGACCGTCTTCGGGTCGTTCAGGAACGCGGCGCTCGGTGTGAGGACCAGGGCGTCCTTGGTCCGGCCGAGTCCGATCGGCGCACGGCGGGTGTGCTCGCCGGACGCCTTGTCGACGGTCGAGTCCCACATCAACAGTCCCTGCGCGTTGCCAGGCAGGCCTTTGGACGGCATCCGGAGCTGCTTCACCTGCGCCGCGGCGGCCCGGTTCTTCACCAGCAGATGCTGCTGATAACCCGTCCGGGTCACCGCGACGACCAGATCCACCCCGGGCTTGACCTCCCGGTACGTCGCAGTCGTGCCGGCCAGCTCCGGCGCCGGCAGCGGTCCGGCCCAGCCCAGCGACGACTGCTTGCCTGCGGCCCCCATCGTCACGAGCGGATGGTCACCCTTGCCCGCCACTGCGCCGGACAGGGTCAGATCCTGCGGATGGGCCAACGGCGCGACCGACCCGTCGGGCCGGCGAACCAGCGTCAGGTCGACGTCCATCCAGTCGCCGTCCTCGTCGAGCATCCGGACCGGGCCGGCCGCGACGGTCGCCTCGATCTTGCCCGACGGCAGCGCGCGGTACTGCGTCGTCTCGGTGGTCCGGCCGGAGATGATCACGGGTTCTCCGGTGATCCGGGCCGTCGTCATGGCCGAGGCTTCGTCGGTTCGTTCCAGCGGCGCCTTCGGGGTCTGGTCGGCGAAGGCCTGCGCGCTCGCCTCGGCGGCTGCTCTCATCGCCGCGTCGGCATCAGATGGCTGGACCAGGAACTCGACGACGAGCGCCAGCCCTAGCGCCGCGGCTGTCCAGCGTCCCGATCGAGGAGTTGGATAGCCGCGCAGTAGACGTGATCTTGGATAGGACATCGGGAACCTCCGGGGCGGCGGGGGGATGCTCGGCTCCAGCGTGAGCCTCCCGTCGCCGCCCCGGACAGGTCAGTTGTGGACAACTTCCTGTACTGGCCAATCAGCCCAAGAACACGCTCAGTCGAGCAGGCCGAGGCGTTGGGCGGCGGCGCCGGCGGCGAACCGGGTCGGGGCGTCGACGAACTCCATCACCGTGGAGATGTGCCTGCGGACGGTACGGACGCTGAGGCCGAGATGGCGGGCGATCGCCTCGTCCTTGAGGCCGTGGACCAGGAGGGAGAGGACAGCCCGCTCGGTCGCGCCCAGGTGGTTGGAGGCCGACCCCGACCTTCCCACGCCTGGCAGCACTACCGGTGTGGCGGCCGACCAGAGCTGGTCGTAGTACTGGATGAGGGCTGCAATGAGGACGGCTGAGCGGACCAGCAGGGCACCGGTCGTGCCCGTCGGGACCAGGCCGATGAGGGCGAAATGGTCGTCGACGATCAGCATCCGGGCCGGGAGGCTGTGGGCGGTACGGACCTCGATGCCCGCTTCGGTCGCGGCGCGGACGGCTTCGGCGCCGCGGGGGTCGGCCAGGAACTCCGGCGTACAGAGCTCGCGGAAATGCATCGAGTCGCACTGGCTCGCGAGCGGCGACGGCAGGATCGGCGCGGTCTGATCGGGATCGTGGACGGCGATCGAGCGGTATGTGCACTGGACGGTGTGGATCGAGGTCAGCCAGCGTTCGGCGATCTCGTCGCGGTCGGTCAGCAGTTGCGCGAGCAGCGATGGGACCTCGCTTGCCTGCTTGTCGTGCAACTGACGTTGGTGGTGCAGCTCGGCCGCGGCGACGTACCCCTGGACGAGCCGCTCCTGCTGACGGCCGAGCTCACGCTGGACCTGGGTGAGCAGGCCGGTCGTCGCGATCAGCGGATCGACCGGGCGCAGCGTCTCGGTGCCGTTGAAGCGGTGTGAGTAGGCGAGGTTCCGGGTGATCAGCTCCTGGCCGATCCCGTCGTTGTCCGACCAGGCTCGCTGCCCGACGGTGAGCAGCTCGAGGTAGGCGTCGGCGATCGGTGCGGGAAGCAGTTCCCGGAAGAGTTTCTCGTGTTCGGAAAGTTCTGGCCGGCGACCCAGACTGACGTTCGCAACCACGGCGTTCCCCCAGCACAGTCGGCCGCCTCGCGGCGGCGGCTACTCCCCGAGGCCAATAAACTACCATTGGAGATCGATTTCAGTCAGGATCTTTCCAAAGGCTGCTTACTTTGTGGCGCGGCTGCCCAGTCTGAGCGCGTAGACGAGAGCCCAGTCCTGATCGTTGGCCAACGGGTCGGCTACGTGGGCCGGACGGTTGTTGACGGCGCTGGGATAGACGAACGCGCAGGTGGCTGAGCCGTCCTGGTGGAAGTTGACGAGGTTGGCCTGGAGGATCGCGCGGCCAGCTTCGTCGAGCTGGTCGGCTTCGGCTCGGGTGACGAGGTCGCGTGGCCAGGTGAGGTAGACGGCGGCGCTGAGGATCGACCAGTAGTGCGGGTAGACATCGCCCCACATCCGCAGGAGGCCGAACCAGTAGCCGTCCCAGTGGCGGATAGGGATGTGGCGCAGGCGGACGTCGGGCTGGTCGGCCGCGAAGGCTGTGAGCCATGGCAGGCGGCGGGTCAGTTCGTTGGGGTTGATTGAATCGGGGGCCTCTAGGTGGGCGGCTATCAGGAGTTCCAGGAGTGGGGCGACCATGGATTGTTCGTAGTTGACCTCATGCGGTGGGAGGTCGTCGCCGTGGTCGAGGAAGGCTTGGGCGTGGTTGGCCAGGTGGGTGCGCATTCGGGGGGCGACCTTGGCCAGTTCGCGAAGGAGGGGGCCCAGGTCGAAGGCGAGGAAGTGGGCGCCGCCTAGTTCGTAGTACCGGTCGATGATGCGGATCGCCGTCTCGGTGTCGCCCTGGTTGAGGAAGAAGCGGGCGAACCAGGGGAAGTTGTAGAGCCGGACGCGGCCCTCGTGGAGGCTGTCGTCGGCGACGGTGCCGTCCTCGGAGAGCAGGTACTCCGCGACGAACTGCTGGTAGCCGGCCAGCGCCTCGTCGAGCTCCTCCCGATCACCCCAGCCCCGGTCTCTTGTTGCCTGGAGCAACAACGCGGTGCCGATGCGTTCGCGGGCGTCGGACCAGTCGCGCCAGGCGCCGGAGAGGATGCGCAGGCCGGTCTCGTTGTCGTAGGGGACGAAGGAGAAGCGGCGGCTGGTGCTCAGCTCGACCGGGCGCTGGTGGTCGAGGACGAAGCGGACCCGGCGCTCGACGATGGTGCGGAGGGGCTCGTGGAAGAGGACGTTGATGCGCGAAGTGGCTGCGCCGTCGGTGGCTTCGACGTACTGCGTGCCGGGGGTTTCCGAGGTGATGCTGGTTGGGCCCTTTGCTCGGTCGGCGAGCTGGAGGGTGATCGTCTCGCCGACCTCTGCGGTGAGGGTGGTCGCTTCGATCAGTGGAGTGCGGGTGGCGTGGAAGGCCTCGAGGGTGTCGTGCCAGGCGAGTTGCCAGGTCCAGCGGTGGGATTCGGCGGGCTGGAGGACGAGTTGCGGCTGGCCGCCCATCGCGTGCGGCGCACGGGCGTGGTCGGTGGGGTGGAGGTAGAGGTGGCCGCGGAGGTTGCTCCCGGTGTCGGCGTCGCGGGACTCTACGGAGTACGCCCAGAGCTCGCCTTCGGTGAGTTGCAGCCCGAGGCCGGGGCCGCTGCCGTCCATCGGTTGCGCCCAGACCCAGGAGTCGGCGCCGCCCGTCCAGAGGTGGGCGTGGACTGCTTGGTTGAGGCTTTCGCGGGATGAGCTGTAGAGGTCGCGGTACGGCGTACTGACCCCCAGCGACCCGAGCTCGACGGGCTCGTCGGCGATGTTCCGTACTTCGTAGGTCTCGGTCCAGTGCTCGCCGAACCGGCGGCCGACCCGCAATTCGAGGTCGCCCAGGCGGTACAGGAGATCGATCCCGGTCTGCCGCCAGCGGGTGAAGTCCGGCGCGTCGAACCGATGACTGCCGCTGCTGGAGATCACGAAGCCTTTACCCCAGTACCGCGCCGGGTCGTGCACCGGCCCGTCCACGAGCAGCATCGACTGCTTCCGGACCGGGTGCAGCACCGCCGCCACGGCCCCGTCCTCGGTCAACTCCGCCTGCCCCGCGCCGAAGGCAAAAGTTTCTCGCATCTCTTCAACCTAGCGATGTAGAGAACGTCGCGGCGGCTTCGTCCCTGGGTGTAAGAGCCGAAACCCGAGAGGAAGAAACCCATCATGAACAAGACCGAGATCGCCGAAATCCTCGCCAGGCCCTACTCCCAGGCGCTGCTGAACGGCTCCGAGCCGGCCCGCTTCGCCTACGACGGCCTGGACGGCGACCCGCGGGTGATCCCGATCGGCTTCTGGATGGCGGGCGACCAGCTCCAGATCGCCACCGTCCCGAAGGCGGCCAAGGTCGCCGCACTGCGCAAGAACCCGAAGGTCGCCCTCACCATCGACACCGGCGCCTTCCCCCCGAAGGTCCTGCTGCTCCGCGGCACCGCCGAGGTCGAACTGGTCCAGGGCGTCCCCGAGGGCTACCTGATCGCCGGCCGCAAGGTGATGGCCGACGAGGACCAGTACAACGGCTGGCTCGAAGGCGTGAAGGCCCTGTACGACGAAATGATCGTCATCACCGTCACCCTCACCTGGGCGAAGTTGCTCGACTTCGAAACCACCATCCCGAAGGCCGTCGAAGACCTGATCGCCGCCAAGCAGGCCACCCGGACCGAGCAGCAGAGCTAGAGGTGGTTGGCGTTTCGGATGACGTCCACCACGTTGGACATCATCCCGGTCAGGTCGTAGTCCTTCGGGGTGTAGACAGCGGCTACGCCGGCCGATTGGAGGGATCGGGCGTCGGCGTCTGGGACGATGCCGCCGACGACGACCGGGACGTCTTCGAGACCGGCTTCGCGGAGGCCTTCGACGACCTGGGGGACGAGTTCCATGTGGGAGCCGGAGAGGATCGAGAGGCCAACGCAGTGGACGTCCTCGGCCACGGCGGCGGCGACGATCTGTTCGGGGGTCAGGCGGATGCCCTGGTAGATGACCTCGAAGCCGACGTCACGAGCCCGTACGGCGACCTGTTCGGCGCCGTTCGAGTGGCCGTCGAGGCCGGGCTTGCCGACCAGGAAGCGCAGGCGGCCGCCCAGTTCCTCCGAGGTGGCGGCGACCTTGGCGCGGACGGCGGCGATCGCCTCGCCTCCGCCGGAGACACCGACCGAGCCGGAGACGCCGGTCGGGGCGCGGTACTCGCCGAACATCTCGCGCAGTACTCCTGACCACTCCCCCGTCGTCGCGCCGGCGCGGACGCAGCTGAGGGTGGCTTGCATCAGGTTCTCGGTGCCCTTGGCGGCCTCGCGCAGTCTGGCGAGCGCATCCTCGACCGCCTTGGCGTCGCGGTTGGCGCGCCACTCTTCGAGCGACTTCAGCGCGGCGGCCTCGGCCTGCGGGTCCGCGGTCTGGATCGCGGTGTCGAGATCGGCGGTGAGCGGTGACGGGTCGGTGTTCTCGAACTTGTTGACGCCGACGACGATCTGCTCACCCGACTCGATCCGCTGCCGGCGCTCGGCGTGCGATGCGACCAGCGCCTGCTTGAGGTACCCGCTCTCGACCGCGACGACGGCTCCGCCCATCGCCTGAACGCGGTCGATCTCCTCCTGCGCGCCGGCGACCAGTTCGTCCACCTTCGCCTCGATCACGTGCGAGCCATCGAAGATGTCGTCGTACTCGAGCAGATCGGACTCGTACGCGAGCACCTGCTGCATCCGGAGCGACCACTGCTGATCCCACGGTCGCGGCAGCCCGAGCGCCTCGTTCCACGCGGGCAGCTGGACGGCCCGGGCCCGCGCGTTCTTGGAGAGGGTGACGCCGAGCATCTCGAGCACGATCCGCTGCACGTTGTTCTCGGGCTGGGCCTCGGTCAGGCCGAGCGAGTTCACCTGTACGCCGTACCGCAGCCGCCGCGCCTTGGCGTCCGTCACGCCGTACCGGTTGAGGCAGACCTCGTCCCACAGGCGCACGAACGCGCGCATCTTGCAGGTCTCCTCGATGAACCGCACGCCCGCGTTGACGAAGAACGAGATCCGCTGGACGACATCCCCGAACCGATCGGCCGGTACCTGACCGCCGTCGCGCACGCGGTCCAGTACTGCGATCGCCGTCGACAACGCGAACGCCAACTCCTGCACGGGCGTCGCGCCGGCCTCCTGCAGGTGGTAGCTGCAGATGTTGATCGGATTCCACTTGGGCATGTTCGAGACCGTGTACGCGATCAGGTCGGTACTGAGCCGCAGCGAAGCCTCGGGCGGAAAGGCATACGTGCCGCGAGACAGGTACTCCTTCACGATGTCGTTCTGAGTCGTCCCGGTCAGCTCGTCCGGCAACGCCCCCTGCTCCTGCGCCGCGACCTGGTAGAGCGCGAGCAACCACATCGCGGTCGCGTTGATCGTCATCGACGTGTTCATCTGCGCCAGCGGAATCTGATCGAACAGCCGCCGCACATCGCCCAGATGAGCCACCGGTACGCCGACCTTGCCGACCTCACCCTTCGCGAGCGGGTGATCCGCGTCGTACCCGGTCTGCGTGGGCAGGTCGAAGGCGACCGACAACCCGGTCTGGCCCTTGGCCAGGTTGCGCCGGAACAGCGCGTTCGACTCCGCCGCCGACGAGTGCCCGGCGTACGTCCGCATCACCCACGGCCGATCCTTCTCGGTGCTCATGTACCCGAGAGTAGGACTATGTGCCCTTGTGAGTCCTCTCCTCGTGACTGGTGTCATAAGCGGACTAAGTCACACCCCTGCGGCCTCCTCCATCAGACGCCCCAAACCATCCACTCTGTGCTCCAGCTGAGTGTCCTGCCGCGCCCCGGACACTCACGTCGAGCACAAAGTCGCCCCGCTGGTGGTCAGGGCGAGAGGGCAGTGCTAGGCCGAGATCGGGAGCGGGGTCCGTTCGATGTGGAGGATTCGGTGCAGCCGGGTGGCCGCGAGGATGCGGATCACCGATGGCAGCGGGTGGCGCAGGACCAGTTGGCGGCCGAGGAGCTGGGTCCGGCGATGGGCAGCCACCAGCAGGCCCAGGCCGGTCGCGTCCAGGGCGTCGAGGGATTCGAGGTCGACGACGACGTCGCCTTCGGAGTTGTCGATCAGGTGGTTGAGTTGCTGTCGTACGTCGCCCACCGAGCGGACGTCCAGCAGTCCGGTCAGGTAGATCACGTGGGTCGGTGCGAGCATGTCCGTGCCCTCCGCTCTTCCGGCGGCCCCCGAGAATCGGCCGCGCTTGCAGCGTTGTATTGGTAGAGACTCCCTGGCGACACGGAAGGTTGCCAAGGGTTCGGGACCTTTCATTTAGCGAGACAATGGTGTCCGTGTTCGCTGAGCACTACTTCCTCTTCCCCGTGGTGGCCATCGCGTTCGCGGGCGGCATGGTGCTGCTCACCCGCTGGGCGTTCTCCAAGGCCAAAGGCGGGTCCTTGGTGCGCCGTACTGACTACTCACCGGCCGAAAAGGACAGTTTCGGACTGTTGATCGACGTCCAGACGGTGCAGACGTACAACGAGGCCAGGGTGAAGGTCGCGATGCTGAAGGATTTCGGCATCAAGGCGACCGCGGCGCGGACCAAGGACGACACCAAGTCCGGCGTACGGAAACACGGCTGGAGCGTCTACGTCTGGCCCGCCGACGAGCAGGCCGCCCGAGGATTCCTCAACTCTTTCTGACTCTCCCTGTCATCCGGATCGACCCCCGGCGCGTCATGCACGCGGACGGTCGGCGGGGTCGAGAAGGGTGTCGGGGACATCGGACAAGAACAGGGTGAGCCGGACGGCAGCACCAGCGCTGCCCCGGGGCCGACCGGTCCCGGCCAACCTCCGGCCGACGGCATGAGGAGTTCGATGACGCCCGACCTCGCCCTGGCGACGCTCGCGTTGCCCGGCCGGCCGCTGGTGCCGAGCCGGGTCGCCGCGCTCGTCCCCGACGAGGACGCCCGCATCCTCGAGGCGTCCGCGCGAGAGCCCGACCGGTTCACGCTGATCTTCGACCGGTACTTCCCTCAGGTGCACTCCTACGTCGCCCGCCGGCTGGGGACCGACCTGGCCGACGACCTGGCCGCGGAGACGTTCCTGGTCGCGTTCCGGCAGCGGGCCAAGTTCGACGGGCGCAACGGCGTCGTCCGGGCCTGGCTGTACGGGATCGCCACCAACCTGATCCGGCGGCACCGGCGAGACGAAGTACGGGCCTGGCGGGCGACCGCGAAGCTGCCGCTGCCGACGCCGGCCGGCGGGCACGAGGAACGCGTCACCGCCCAGGTGACCGCGCAGAGCGCGAGCCGCCAGCTCGCCGCCGCACTGGCGAAGGTCTCCGCGAAGGACCGCGAGGTACTGATGCTCGTGGCGCTCGGCGAACTCACCTACGACGAGGTCGCCGCCGCCCTCGGCATCGCCAACGGGACGGTGGCGTCCCGCCTGTCCCGGGCCCGCCGGGTGGTCCGCGAACATCTCGGCCACACCGACCCGACCGCAACTCGTGACGAGGCCTGAGATGAACGAGTTCGACAAGATCCGCAAAGCCTTCCCCGAGCAGCCCGGCCCGTCCGCCGACACGACGAACAAGGCGCGTCGGCGGGTACAGGAGCTGATCCGCGAGGCCGAAACCGCCCGTCGGAGGGATCGCTGGTACGACGCTGCGAAGTCCGGCCGGGTCGGCATGGCGTTGACCGCGACGGCCGCCACCGTGGCGCTGGCCGCGCTCGCGACGCCGCTCATCCTGTCGCCGGGCGCCGGTAGCGGCGATGCGGGACCTGTGCCGGGCACGGTCACGCCGACCAGCCCCAAGCTGATGACGGCCGGCCAGGTGCTGGTCCAGCTCGCGATCAAGCAGGAGATCGACGAGAAGGTCTCCGGCAAGTTCTTCCGGGTCCGCAACCTGCAGATCCGGGGTTCGATCGAGGTCGGCTCACCGAAGTACAAGATCCAGCAGAAGACCATCACCGAGAGCTGGATGCCGATGAGACAGGGCGCCGAGTCCTGGTTCGGCTGGGTCGATCTCGGCGCGTATCCGGCGACCCGCGCGGACGCCGCGAAGTGGCGCGCCCAGGGGTCGCCGACGGCGTGGCCGATGACCGAGACGAACCCGGTCACGATGGCGCCGACCGAGCCTGTGGTCAACAAGATGACCTTCGACGAGGTGCCGCCCGGCTACTACCTCAGCGGGGTGAAGCCGGTCAGCGCCCAGCAGATCCAGGCGCTGCCGACCGACCCGGAGAAGCTGCGCGCGGTGCTCGCGGCGAACCCGGAGCCGGACATGACGGCCGACGACATCAACTACCAGGTGTTCAACGCGGCCGGGCGGTTGCTGTTCGAGATGCCGTCGCCGCCGAAGCTGCGCGGTGCGGCGCTGCGGGTGCTCTCGATGCTGCCGGGCGTGCGGATCAAGGAGAACGTCAAGGATCCGATCGGCCGGACAGGCACCCAGATCAGCATGGACTGGACGAAGCCGGGCCGGCCGTCCAACGGCATGACCAGACTCTGGGACGGCAAGACCGACTTCATCGTCGATCCGGCCACCGGCCGGTTGCTGAGCCAGGAGTACGACGGCTTCAAGGGCGGCGCCATCGTCGTCCTCGAATCCGGCTGGACCGACGAAAAACCCACCCCGCCCTCCCCCGCCATCCGTTAGAACCCTCTCTGATCCGGTGACGGCCCGCCCGGCCGTCGCCGTGCTTCGCCCTGCCCGAAACCGCCCCTTCTCCGTGAGGTGAACTCCCTTGTCCCGATCTCGAAAGCTGGCTGCCGCGACCGTCGTGTCGCTGGTTTTCGCCACTTCCTTGGCGGTTCCTGCCGCCGGTCTCCAGATCCAGCCCAGCGCCGGTACCGACGGAGTCGGCGCTGGGTTGGCGAGCACCGTCCGCCCGCTCACCGTCACCCTCGTCACCGGCGACAAGGTCACCGTGCAGAAGACGGCGACCGGCTACCGCGCCGCCAACGTCCAGCCTGGCTCCGGCCGCGAGGGCATGGCCTTCCACAAGTCCTCCTTCAAGGGCAAGGAACTCGTCGTCCCGCTGGACGCCTTCCCGCTCGTCTCCGCCGGCGTCGTCGACGAGCGCCTGTTCGACGTCAGCCTGCTCGCCACCCTCGGCCTCGACGACAAGTCCTCGCCTCGCCTCCCCCTGCTCGTCCAGTACGCCGCCAACGGCGCCGCCCGGGCCGTCCGCTCCGCCCTCCCCGAGGGCACAATCGTCAAGCGCGAACTGCCGATCATCGACGCGGTGGCGATCGGCCAAGAGCGTTCCCAGGCCACCGATCTGTGGGACAGCTGGCTCAACAGCCCCCAGGCCAAGCACAAGACCGGCCTGGCCGGCACCGTCAAGAAGCTCTGGCTCGACGGCGGTGTCACCCCGAACCTCGACCGCAGCGTCCCCCAGATCGGCGCCCCCGCCGCGTGGAAGGCAGGCTTCACCGGCAAGGGCGTGAAGGTCGCCGTACTCGACTCCGGCTACGACGCGACCCACCCCGACTTCAAGGACCGGGTGATCGCCACCAAGGGATTCGCCCCCGACCAGGACGGCAACGTCGACGAGAACGACGTGGTAGACCGGGTCGGCCACGGCACTCACACCGCCTCGACCGTGGCCGGCACGGGAGCCGCGTCGGGTGGCAAGTACAAGGGCGTTGCCCCCGATGCCGGCCTGATGATCGGCAAGGTCTGCGGCGACCGCAACTGCGAGTCGTCCGCGATGATCGCCGGGATGCAGTGGGCCGCGACGTCCGGCGCGAAGGTCGTCAACATGAGCATCGGCGGCGGGCCGAGCGACGGTACGGACATCCTGTCCGAGACCATCAACGAGCTGACCGCCAGTACCGGCACTCTGTTCGTCGTCTCGGCCGGCAACTTCGGCGCCGCGCAGACCGTGTCCACCCCGGCCGCCGCTGACGCGGCCCTCGCCGTCGCCTCGGTCACCAAGTCCGACACGCACAGCGAGTTCTCCAGCCAGGGCCCGCGCGTCGGCGACCTGTCGGTGAAGCCCGACATCTCCGCGCCCGGCAGCCGGATCGTCGCCGCCCGCGCATCCAACACCCCGTTGGCGCCCTTTGCGATCAATGACTCGTACGCCGAACTGTCCGGTACCTCGATGGCCGCGCCGCACGTCGCCGGCGCCGCCGCCCTCCTCGCCCAGCAGCACCCGGACTGGAAAGCCCCGGAGCTGAAGTCGGCGTTGATGGGCTCGTCGGTCGGACTCGACGGCCAAGGCATCTATACCCAGGGCGCCGGCCGGGTCGATGTCGCGCAGGCGATCAAGCAAGAGGTGCTGGCGATGCCGAGCAACCTCAATCTCGGCCTGCAGACCGCCCCGCACAACGACGACAAACCGGTCACGAAGCCGGTGACGTACGTCAACAAGAGCTCCCGGCCGATCCAGCTCACGCTACGGCTGGATGGCGCCAAGCTGTTCCGCCTCGACCGGTCGACGATCACCGTCCCCGCCAACGGCAGTGCTCAGGTCAATGTCACCGGTCGCACCGATGGCCCCGAGGCCGAGGGCGCGTACGCCGCCTGGCTCGTTGCCAGCGGCAACGGTTCGGCGATCCGGACGACGGTCGGCATCGGCAAGCAGGTGTCGACTTATCCGCACAAGGTGGAGATGACGGACTTCTCCGGTGCGCCGGGGACCAACGACGATCTGCACTCGGCCGGCACGTACCTGGTCGATGTCGAGCGCCAGGAGGGATACATCGTCTCGGCCGGTGAAACCGTCTCGCTGCCGACCGGCCACTACGTCGTCGACGGCTATACGGCGACTCGTCGGGAGAACGCGCCCGGCTGGAAGAACCTGACGTACTTCACCGAGGGCGACCTGGTGATCGGCAAGACCGGACCGGTCGTGCTGGACGGCAGCAAGGCCGCGAAGGTCGGCTACCGCCCGCCGGTCACCGGCGCGACCGTGGCGACCGGCGGGATCGGGATCAATCGCACGCTTCCCGTCGGGCAGTACATCGGCGGCGTCGGCATCGACGGTGACGGCACTCCGAACATCGTTCCCGAGCTGTACGTCGTACCGAACAAGACCGGCGACAAGTCGACTTTCAAGGCCTACTCACACGTGGTGTGGGCCGGGGCACCGGACGGTCCGGTCCCGGGCGTCGGCTCTTTCCTGAACAGCCCGTACCTGTACCACGACGTGGCCGTCTGGCCCGGCCGGATCCCGGCCCACCCGTCGGTGATCACCAAGCCGGGCGACTATGCGCACGTCGACGCGTCGTACGCCGGTGAGCCGGGCTTCTACGCCGACAACTACGGCTACCCGACCGATCCGGCGCCGGCCGCGGACGGTACCCGGCTGCCGTTGTTCGTGTTCACGCCGACGATCAGCATGACGCTGCCGTTCCGGCGGGACGAGTACTACTCGGCGAAGGGGGTGGCGTGGGGCTTCGGCAACCAGGTGTTCAGCTTCGACGAGGAGAACGGCTATGTGTACCGCTCAGTGGTCGAGTCGGAGGCCTACAACCTCAAGGCCGGCCGGACGGCGAAGCTGGCCTGGCAGCGGGGTGTGTTCGGCCCGAGCCTGCCCGACCCGCGGATCGGCAACCCCGGACGGCCGAAGTTGCCGTGGGTGTCCCGCGACGGCGACAGCCTGAGCGTGTACGTCCCGACCTTCTCCGACGGCGTCCCCAACCGGCTCGGCGATGTCAGCAGCGAGTCCGAGCAGACGACGCTCTTCCGCAATGGCCGGCAGATCGGCTCGACGGACTCGATCGCCATCCAGACCTTCGCGTTGCCGGCCGCCCCTGCGACGTACCGGCTGGTGAAGGTGGTCAAGCCGGGTCAGGTCTGGACCAAGCTCTCGACGGAGATCTCGTCCGACTGGACCTTCAGATCCCAGCGGACTCCCGACGGAGCAGACACCGCCCTCCCCCTCCTCAACGTGCGCTACACACCCGCGTTGGACGACCGCAACCGCGCACCCGGCGGCCGGTTCGAGTTCCCGGTCACCGTCCAGACGGCCTTTCTGGCACCTGCCAAGCCGATCGTCTCGCTGCAGGTCTCGGCGTCCTTCGACGACGGCGGCTCGTGGCAGCAGGTGGAAGTACGGCGTACCGGCCCGAACACCTTCAAGGCCGCCCTCACCCAGCCGTCCACCGGCTTCGTCACCCTCCGCGCGACCGCCATCGATGCCGCAGGCAACAAAGTGGTTCAGACCATCAAGCGGGCCTACGAACTCGAGTAGCCCACTCCTGACACCTGGCGGCTCGCGGCTGAGGGGCTCCGGGCCGCCAGGGCTTCGTTGGTGATCTCCAGGCCGGGGAAGCGGCGGCGCATGGCGGCCGCGTAGCGCTCGGCGTAGGCCGCGTCGCCGATGTACTCACCGATCTGGTGCTGACCGAACCACAACCGGACCCGGCGCCGGGACGACAGAACTGTCACCCGGGCGAAGCTACAAGCCCCATCGATCAGTCATGTTTCGGCCGATTACAGCCACAAGTCCTCCCCCAGCCACGCGGAACCAACAGGCGATCCCCCACCACCCCAGGGACAATTCAGTCCATGCTGCTGGTACCGGGGGACCCGTTGAATCCGCGGCGAGTGGATCCGCATTTCGCCAGGGAGGCCGGCGCGGCGCGCGATGCGGGGATCACCGTCGCGCGGATCGATCACGATGCGCTCGGGCGGCCGGACGAGGCGGTGGCCGGGGTACCGGCGGGCGATGACGCGGTCTACCGCGGCTGGATGATGACGGCGGCCGAGTACGACGGCTTCGCCAAGGCGCTCGATGCACGCCGGGTGACGTTGCGGACCACCGGCGAGGAGTACAGGACCGCCCACGAACTGCCCGGCTGGTACGACGCCTTGCTGCCGCTGACCCCTGAGTCGGCCTGGACGGACGGGCCGGATCTCGCCGGCCTCGACGCCGTCTGCGACCGGCTCGGCCGTGGACCCGCCGTACTGCGTGATCATGTGAAGTCGATGAAGCACTACTGGCACGAGGCCGCCTTCATCCCCGAACTGGCGGATCGGGACGCCGTCCGCCGGGTGGCGGAGCGGTTCCTCGAACTGCGGGGCGACTCGTTCACCGGCGGCTTGGTGCTCCGGCGGTTCGAGCAGTTCACCGGCGCCGAGGCACGGACCTGGTGGGTCGGCGGCCGGTGCGTCCTGGTCACGCCCCACCCCGACACCCCGGACGAGCTGCCCAAGGGACTCGATCTGGTCGAGGTCGAGCCGCTGGTCAGCGATCTGGCGCTGCCGTTCGTGACGGTCGACCTGGTACGGCGTACCGACGGCGAGTGGCGGATCGTCGAGCTCGGGGACGGCCAGGTCAGCGATTGGCCGGCGTCCAGGGACCCCGCGGACCTGATGGCGGGGCTGTTCTGAGTCATGCGGGACAATGGTGGGGATGACGCTCACCGAGAAGCTGCCGGGAACCACCGAAGTCGATGCCCTGTACGACGCCTTTGCCACCTGGGTGGGTGAGCAGGGGATTTCGCTGTATCCGGCGCAGGAAGAAGCGTTGATCGAGGTGATGACGGGGTCGAACGTGATCCTGTCGACGCCGACCGGGTCGGGGAAGAGCCTGGTGGCGACCGGGTCGCACTTCGCCGCACTGGCCAACGGGAAGCGGACGTTCTACACGGCCCCGATCAAGGCGCTGGTGTCCGAGAAGTTCTTTGCGTTGTGTGATGTCTTCGGGGCGGACAAGGTCGGGATGCTGACCGGGGACGCGTCCGTCAACGCGAGCGCGCCGATCATCTGCTGTACCGCCGAAGTGCTGGCCAACGTCGCATTGCGCGAGGGCCGGGCCGCCGATGTCGGTCAGGTGGTGATGGACGAGTTCCACTTCTACTCCGAGCCCGATCGCGGCTGGGCGTGGCAGGTACCGCTGCTCGAGCTGCCCGACGCGCAGTTCATCCTGATGTCGGCGACCCTCGGCGATGTCGAGCGGTTCAAGATCGACCTCAACCGGCGGACCGGCCGGCCGACCGCGATCGTCTCGTCGGCCGAGCGACCCGTGCCGCTGGTCTACAAGTACGTCACCTCGCCGCTGCACGAGACGCTCGCCGAGCTCCTGGTCACCCACCAGTCCCCCGTGTACGTCGTCCACTTCACCCAGGCCTCCGCCCTGGAGCGTGCTCAGGCGCTGACCAGCATCAACGTCTGCACGAAGGAGGAGAAGGACAAGATCAAGGAGCTGATCGGGCACTTCCGGTTCAGCCCTGGCTTCGGCAAGACGCTCCAGCGGCTGATCATGCACGGCATCGGCGTCCACCACGCCGGCATGCTGCCGAAGTACCGGCGGTTGGTCGAGCAGCTCGCGCAGGCGGGGTTGCTGAAGGTCATCTGCGGCACCGACACCCTCGGCGTCGGCATCAACGTCCCGATCCGTACCGTCCTGCTGACCGCGCTGAGCAAGTACGACGGCCGCCGCCAGCGCATCCTCAAGGCGCGTGAGTTCCACCAGATCGCCGGTCGCGCGGGCCGCGCCGGGTACGACACCTCCGGCACCGTCGTCGTCCAGGCGCCGGATCACGTGGTGGAGAACGTCCGGCTGATGGCGAAGGCCGGCGACGATCCGAAGAAGCAGCGCCGGGTGCAGCGCAAGAAGCCGCCGGAGGGTTTCGTCACCTGGGGCGAGGACACCTTCGACCGGCTGGTCGCCGCCGACCCCGAGCCGCTGCAGTCGCGGATGCGGGTCAGCCACGCGATGCTGCTGAACGTGATCGCCCGCGACGGCGACGCGTTCGCCAGCATGCGGCACCTGCTGCAGGACAACCACGAGGACTCCAAGGCGCAGCTGCGGCTGATCCGGCGGGCGATCCAGATCTACCGCACGCTGCTCACCGCGGGCGTGGTCGAGCGACTCGACGAGCCCGACGAGAACGGCCGGACGCTGCGGCTGACGGTCGACCTGCAGAAGGACTTCTCGCTGAACCAGCCGCTGTCCACCTTCGCGCTGGCCGCGCTCGATCTGCTCGATCCTGAAGACCCGCTGTATGCCTTGGATGTCGTGTCCGTGGTCGAGGCGACGCTGGAGGACCCGCGGGCGATTCTGATGGCCCAGCTGCACCACGCCAAGGGCGAGGCCGTGCAGGGGATGAAGGCCGACGGGATCGAGTACGAGGAGCGGATGGAGCTGCTCGACGAGATCAGCTGGCCGAAGCCGCTCGAAGAGTTGCTAGAGGCAACCTTGGACATCTACCGGCAGACCCATCCGTGGATCGCCGAGGCCGGGCTGTCGCCGAAGTCCGTCGTGCGGGACATGTTCGAGCGCGCGATGACGTTCGGTGAGTACATCCAGTACTACGCGCTGGCGCGCTCCGAGGGCATCGTCCTGCGCTACCTCAGCGACGCGTACAAGGCGCTCCGCCAGACCGTCCCGCCGGACAAGGTGAACGAGGACCTGACCGACCTGATCGAGTGGCTCGGCGAGGTCGTCCGGCAGACCGACTCCAGCCTGCTCGACGAGTGGGAGGAGCTGACCAACCCGACGACCGAGGAGGTCGTCGTACCGGTCCTCCAAGGCCCGCGCCGAATCACCTTGAACACAAGGGCTTTCCGGGTACTCGTCCGCAACGCCATGTTCCGCCGCGTCGAGCTCGTCGCGATGCACCGCTGGGCCGAACTCGGCCAACTCGACAACGACTCCGGCTGGGACGCAGGACGCTGGGCAGAGGCCGGTACTGCGTACTACGCCGAGCACGACTCGCTACCGACCGGCCCTGCCGCCCGCGGGCCGGCCCTCTTCATCGTCGAGGAGCACCCCGGCTACTGGGAAGTCCAGCAGATCATCGACGACCCAGAGGGCAACCACGACTGGCGAATCACCGCCACCATCGACCTGGACGCCTCCGACGAGGCAGGCGACCTGGTCCTCGAGATGGTCTCCTTCAAGCCCCTCTAATTCCTTACGTCCGAAGAACTGGAGGTACGTCCACTCCACTTCTTCGGACGTAAGAGAATCAGGTGGGCCATTCGACGTCGACCTCTGCGGGGGCCTCGTAGTCCACGCCGGGGACGTCGAAGCCGTAGAGGCGGCGGACCTCCTCGTAGAACCAGACTGTGTCTGCCACCTCGGCGATGTTGTCCTGGGTTGCCTCGTCCCACTTGGTGCGCACGGCTGCTTGGACGTCGTCGGTCAGTTCCCAGCGGTCCAGGCGGATGCGGCCATCCTCATCCAGGTCCAGGGGCTTCTCGCCGGTCAGCTGATCCCAGAGGGAGATCGACTGCTGCATGGGCGTCTGCAGGCCGTCGCCGAGCACCTTGTGGAGCAGGCTCACGTACAGGCCGATGCCGGGGATCGCGGACGACGCCTGGGTGACTGCTGCGCCGTTGACCGAGGTACGGGCGTGTACGCCGTCCCTGCTGCTCAGGTCCCGCGCAGTGGCTTCCAGGTGGGCCTTGGCGGCGCCGATCGAGCCCTGGCGGTAGATCGGGCCAGTGAGCTCGCTGCCGATGTAGGTGAGAGCGACGGTGGTGAACCCGTCCTTGAGCAGCTTGCGCTCCTCCAGCGCGTCCACCCAGCGGCTCCAGTCCTCTCCGCCCATGACTGCGACGGTCTCGGCGATCTCCTCGTCGGTGGCGACCTCGATGCCGACCTCCTGGAGTACTGGCTGGCCGTCGTCGTACGCGAGGCTCTTGGTCTCCGCGGCCTGACCGATCGCCTTGATGGCCGACTGGTACGTCGTATCGGTGCGCGGGTCGACCCGGCGGGGCGCGGCGACGCTGTAGATCAGGTAGTCGACTCCCCCGAACTTCTCCTGCAGCAGGTCGAGCACGTCTGCCTTGGTCGTGTCGGCGAAGGCGTCCGCGTTGATGAAGTGGAACGTGCTGCCGACGGTTTCGGCGTACGCGGCGGTCGCAGCAGTGCGGTACCAGCCCGCGGTCGCCGTACGCCGGGCCGGCGCCTTCTCGAACGAGACCCCGATGCCGTCGATGCCGTAGCGCGCCAGACCGGCGATCGTCGCCGCCAGGCCGTAGCCCGAGCTGGACCCGATCACGAGCGCGACCGGACGCGTCTGCGGCGTCCGCGCCTCGACCTGCTCCGTCAGCCCCCGGACGATCTGCTCGCACCCGGCTGGGTGCGAGTCGAGGAAGAGGAAACCACGGCCGACGGGCTTGATCACGCGCTCAGTCATGCGACCGACCCTAGAGCATTCAGTTCCAGTACAGCTCGGCGTCGTCCGGCTCTACGGTCACGTCGGCGCCCAGGCGGCGCAGGTTGCCCGCGAAGTCGGTGTAGCCGCGGTGGACGTGGTGGGCTGCTGAGACCAATGTCTCGCCCTCGGCCGCGAGGCCGGCGATGACCAACGCAGCACCGGCGCGGATGTCGCTGGCGACGACCGGGGCGCCGGACAGCCGCGGGACACCCCGGACGACGGCGTGGTGGCCGTCCGTCTGGATGTGGGCGCCGAGCCGGGTCAGCTCCTGGGCGAAGGTGAAGCGGCCCTCGAAGAGGTTCTCGGTGACCATCGCGGCGCCGTCGCTGAGCGCGTTCATCGCGATCACGAACGCCTGCAGATCGGTCGCGAACCCCGGGTAGGGCAGCGTGACGACGTCGACCGGCTTCGGGCGGTCGTGCATGACGACGCGGAAGCCCGGATTCAGGATGGTGATCTCGGCGCCGGCCTTGTGCAGCTTGTCCAGTGGGAGCTCGAGGTGCTCGGCGTGACCGTTCGAGATCGTCACGTCACCCTTGGTGATGGCGGCGGCGAACGCCCAGCTGCCGGAGACGATCCGGTCCGGGACGGTCACATGATCGACCGGCTTGAGCAGGCCGTCGACGCCGGTGACCTCGATTCTCGGCGTACCGGCGCCGTCGATCACCGCGCCCATCTCGACCAGCATCGCGGCGATGTCCTGGATCTCGGGCTCGCGGGCCGCGTTCTCGATCACCGTGGTGCCCTTGGCCAGCACCGCGGCCATCATGATCGTCTCGGTCGCGCCGACGCTCGGGAAGTCCAGCCAGACCTCCGCGCCGTGCAGGCCCTGCGGCGCCTCGGCGATCACGAAACCGTGCTCGATATGGACTTTCGCGCCCATCGACTCGAGCCCGGCGACGTGCATGTTGAGCCCGCGGGAGCCGATGTTGTCGCCACCCGGCAGCGCCACCTCGGCGCGGCCACAGCGGCCCAGCAGCGGGCCGAGCACCGAAATCGAGGCGCGGAGCTTGCGGACCAGCTCGTAGTCGCACTGGTAGCCGATCTCGGCCGGTACCGCGATCGTCGCGCTGGCCGAGTCCGCGTCGATCTTCACCGAGCAGCCGAGGGTGTCCAGCAACTGGGCCATGAAGGTGACGTCGAGAATGCTGGGCACCTGCCGCAGCGTCGTCGTACCCTCTGCCAGCAGTGCCGCCGCCATCAGCTTCAGCACGCTGTTCTTCGCGCCCGCCACCTCGACGCTGCCCTCGAGCCGTGCCTCACCTGCGATCCGAAACCGTTCCACCCGCTGACTGTATCGGCTCGTCGTCGCAAGCTTGCGTAGAGTGCCGTGACATGGCTGTGAACTTGACGCGGATCTATACCCGGACCGGAGACGCCGGCGAGACCCGCCTGGGCGACATGAGCAAGGCATCGAAGACCGACCCACGGGTGGTGGCGTACGGCGATGTCGACGAGGCGAACTCCTCGATCGGCGTCGCGATCGCGGCCGGCCACCTGAACAGTTCCCTGGTGCTGCTGCTGACCAGGATCCAGAACGACCTCTTCGACGTCGGCGCCGACCTGTGCAACCCCATCTCCGCGGACCCGGAGTACCCGCCCCTGCGGATCACTCAGGACTACGTCGACCGGCTCGAGGGCTGGTGCGACGAGTACAACAACCGCCTCACCAAACTCCGCTCCTTCATCCTCCCGGGCGGTACGCCGGGTGCCGCGTATCTCAACGTCGCCCGCACGGTCACCCGCCGCGCGGAACGCTCCGCCTGGACCGCCGTCGAGACCCACGGCCCGACGGTCAACCTGCTCGCCATCACGTACCTGAACCGCCTGTCGGACCTGCTGTTCATCCTCGGCCGGGTAGCCAACCTGTCCTCGGGCGGCGACGTCCTCTGGGTCCCGGGCGGAGACCGCGACCCTAAGTAAGGCGCCAGCTCATCGGCATCGTGAGGATGCCGGTGGGTGGGAGGCCTAGGGCCGCGTAGATGGTGCTGGTGAGGCCGTCTGCGGTCCAGGACTTCGCTGTGGCCGCCAGGTCGTCCGTGGACTCCGGCGGGCGCAGGCGGTCGATCAGGGACCGGTGAGGCGCTGCGGTGAGGGTGATGTTGTCCCTGTCGAGGCCTGCGCGGTTGCAGGCCAGTCGCAGAGCGTGCTCGAAGCCGCCGAGCTCGTCGACCAGCTTGCGCTCGTGGGCGTCGGCGCCGGTCCAGACCCGGCCACGGGCCAGGGCTTCCAGGTCTGCGACGGGGAGGCCGCGGTCCTGGGCGGCTTTGGCGACGAAGTCCTCGTAGATGCGGTCCAGGGTCTCTTCGAGGCGCTCCCACTGCTCAGTGGTGAACTCCTCCTGGGCGGAGTACATCCGGGCGTTGGCGCCTTCCGACACAGCCTCTTGGGAGATGCCGATGCGGCCTAGGGCGTCCCGCACCACGCCCTTGCCGGAGAAGACGCCGATGGAGCCGGTGATGGTGCCCGGCTGGGCGACGATGACGTCTGCGGGCATGGCGACGAAGTAGCCGCCTGACGCTGCGACGCTGCCCATGGAGGCGACTACTGGGCGGCCGGTGGCCCGTAGGCGGAGTACCTCGTGACGGATGGCGTCTGAGGCGACGTAGGAGCCGCCTGGGCTGTCTACCCGGAGTACGACGGCCTTGACCTTGTCGTCCTCGGCTACAGCGCGCAGGGCGGCTCCAATGGTGTCCGAGCCCGAGCCGGGGCCGCCGATGGGTCCACCACCCGAATTGCGGCCGACACTGATGCCGCCGCTGATCCGGATCACCGCTACTACAGGCTTCTGCGGCCAGGGGAGATTCTTGCGGACCTCCTGCAGCGTCCTGGGTCCGCGGCGGACGTACCGCTCGGCCAGGAGCGGCGTGGTCTCCCCCAGCCGCTTCTCCAGCTCGTCGTACACATCCGACCGATAGCCGAGCTTGTCGACGAGACCAGCCTCACGTCCGGCGTCCGCTGACAGGGGCGCGTCGTCGACGAGCTCGCGTACCTTCGCAGGCTCCAGCCGGCGCCGTACTGCGATGCCCTCGACGATCTGCTCGTACGCCGACTCCGCCAGCCGCGACGCCATCTCGCGGGCCGGCCCGGACATCTCCTTCTCGGTGAAGGTCTCCACCGCCGACTTGTACTCCCGGCGCCGGCCGAACTGCGGAATCACCCCCGCCTTGTCCAGCGCCCCCTTGATGAAGGTCGCCTGAATGGACACCCCGGTGATCGCCAGATCCCCCGACGGCTGCAGCCAGATCTCGTCGAACGCTGTCGCCAGGTAGTACGGCACCGTCCCGCCGCCGATCTCGCCGAACGACTCGGTCCAGGCGACCGCACCCTTCCCCGACGCCCGGAAGTCCGCCACGGCCTCCCGCAGGTCCTGTACCTGGGCCAGCGACAGCGCCGGCCCGCCCAGATGCGCGACCAGCCCGACCACCTGGTCGTCCTCGGCGCCCTTGCGCAGCGCCCGCACCAGCTCCCGCATGGTCGGCAGGTGCCGGGCCCGGAAAGCGGCCAGCGGCGAAGCAGGCGGAGTCTCCAGGACCCCACGCGTCAGATCCAGTTCCAGCAGAATGCCCGTCATGTATCGACCCTAGACGGACCGATCAACTGAACAGGCCGCGGATGTCGTCGGGGCTGAGCCCGGCGCCGAAGGCGTTGCCCTCGTCCATCACGCTGGCGAACAGGGCCGCCTTGCGGTCCTTGAGCTCCATCACCTTCTGCTCGATGGTGTCCTTCGCGATCAGCCGATAGACCATCACCGACTTGTGCTGGCCGATCCGGTGGATCCGGTCCACCGCCTGCGCCTCGGTCGCCGGGTTCCACCACGGATCGAGCAGGAAGCAGTAGTCCGCCTCGGTCAGGTTCAGCCCGACCCCGCCCGCCTTGAGGCTGATCAGGAACAGCGGCGCAGTACCGTCCTTGAATTTCTTCAGTACCGCGGGCCGATTGCTGGTGCTGCCGTCGAGGTAGCAGTACTCGATCCCTTCCGCGTCCAGCCGCTGCCGGACCAGCTCGAGGAAGCCGGTGAACTGGCTGAAGACCAGGGCACGATGACCGCTGCCGATGATGTCCGGGAGCTGTTCGAGCAGGGCGTCGATCTTCGCGCTGGCCAGCTCGCTGTGCGCCTCGTCGACCAAGCCCGCATGGAGGCTCAGCTGCCGGAGCAAGGTCAGCGACCGGAAGATGGTGAATCGGTTCTTGTCGAAGTCGGCGACCAGGCCGAGGACCTTCTGCCGCTCGCGTTGCAGGTGGGTCTGGTAGATCTTGCGGTGCCGGGGATGGAGCTCCACCTCGAGCACCTGCTCCTGCTTCTCGGGCAGGTCCGCAGCCACCTGCTCCTTGGTCCGGCGCTTGACCAGGGGCTTGATCCGGCGACGCAGCCGGGCCAGGCGGTCGGCGTCGGCATCCTTTTCGATCGGGCGTACGTAGTACCGGTCGAAGTGGGTCGGGCTGGGGAACAGGCCGGGCGACGTGATCGAGAGGAGCGACCAGAGCTCCATCAGGTTGTTCTCCATCGGCGTACCGGTGATGGCCAGTTTGAACGGGGCCGGCAGCCGTCGGCAGCACTGGTAGAGCTTCGACTGATGGTTCTTGGTGAACTGGGCCTCGTCGAGCACCAGGCCGGCCCACGCGCGATCGGCGTACGCGTCGATGTCGAGGCGGAGCAGCGTGTACGACGTCACCACCACGTCGGCGTCGCCGATCGCCTCGTCGAGACGCTGGCCGCGACGGCGCAAGGTGTCGGCGATCGTCACCACCTTCAGGCTCGGCGCGAAGCGCGCCGCCTCGGACGGCCAGTTCGACACGACGCTGGTCGGCGCGACGATCAGGAACGGTCCGGGGTTCTCTCTTTCCTTGGCATGAGCGATCAACGCCAACGCCTGCAATGTTTTGCCGAGCCCCATGTCGTCGGCCAGAATGCCGCCGAGCCCGAACTTCCAGAGGAAGGCCAGCCAGCGGAAACCTTCCAGCTGGTACGGCCGCAGCGCCGCCTCGATCGTCGCCGGCAGCGGGGTCGCGTCGGTCGTGTCCACGGAGCGCAGCGCGGCCAGTTGTTGCTGCCAGCCCTCGGCCTGGTGCTCCGCGACGCCGAGCCGCTCCAGCTCGTCGAAGAAGCTGACCTGGTACCGGCTGATCCTCAGCTGATCGTTGGGGATGTCCTGCAGCGCTTGCGCCTCGTCGATCAGCGCCCGCAACGCCTTCAGCTCCGGCTTCTGCAGGCTGAAGTAGGCGCCACTGGTCAGCAGTACCGACGTCTTGCCGATCGCCAGCGCACGGAAGATGTTGACGAACGGAACCCGCTGGCCCTCGACCATCAGCGTGATCGCGAGATCGAGCCAGTCCGTCTCACCGGGCGGCGCCGAGGTGGTGACGCCGACGGTGACCAGATCGCCGACCTCGCGGTACTTGGCCGGCGTACCGGTCACCTCGACGTCCACCAGCGGGTCCGCGACCAGTTGCGGAAGCAGCTCGGTGCTGAACCGGACCGTGTCGAACTCCTGCAGCGTCTCGGGGAGCAACTCCGGCTGCAGATCGAGGCCGGCGAGGATCTCGCGCTCCTGATCCAGATCGCGGTAGATCTCGCCTGGCCCGGAGGTCTCGGCGACCGGCACTCGCAGCTCGGAGTCGTCGACCCGATAGAGCCAGCTCCAGCGCAGGTCGAGCGCGTGGTCAGCCCCGTACTCCGCCTGCAGACTCAGCTCCGGGCCAGAGATCGTCGGCGGGGCGAACGAGTCGTCGGAGGAGAGCACCTCGGCCACCTGGCGAAGCCTGGGGAAGTACTCAGCCCGAAAGCGGGCGCTGTCGGCCGCCGGGATCCGCAGCTCCTGCCCGGTCAGGGCGACCTGCTGGAGCTCCGGCGGCACCGACCGGGTCAGCTTGGCCAGCCGGAACCGCAACTCCTCCAGATTCGCCGCCGGATTGAGAGCCGACCGGTCGATCCACACCAGCCCGTGGCCCTCGGCGCCGATGAATTCGACGGGCACGACCTCCGGGTCGCCCTCGATCCGGATGACCGGCCTGATCAGCAGGTCACCCGACGAGTCGTTCGTGACGTCCAGACCGAACTCGGCCACGCCGTACGGCTCAAGATCTCCCATCGCCTTCTTGCTGTAGACGAGCCGGACGCCCGCGGCCAGCGCCTGGTCCAGCAACGGCCAGAGCTGCCGGCTGTCGAAGGCCGACAGCTCGATCGTCTTCTCGTCGCCGTGGTAGTACGACCTGGATCGCCGCGAGCTGTACGACGCGTAGAGCTCCTGCAGCGCCTGCGACTGGGCCTTGACCAACTCGCCGTACGGGTTGTCCAGCGTCGTCCAGGTCAGATTGCCCCGGATCCAGCCCTTCTTGCCCTGCCGCACCACCCGGGCGCTGACCATCGGGCTGTCGGAGTTGGACCGGCGCTTGGTCGAGTACTGGGTAGGCGTCAGCAGGGTCAGCTCGATCGCCAGCGGCGCGGAACCCAGTCGGTCGGCGGTGGGCCCCCGACCGACCAGCGACCCCAACGACGACTCCCAGCCGGCAGCTCGCCTGGCCGGACCTGCGGCCGCGGTGGGCTCCGCGGCGGACATGATCGCTTCCAGCGCCAGCGCGGCCACGTGCTTGCAGTCGAACCCGACCTCGCAGCTGCATTCACCGTCGAGGTAGTCCACCTGGCCGTCGTCGGCGAAGGTCAGGTAGATGACGACGTCGTACAGGCTCTCCAGCTCCGCGCGGACCTGGCCGCGGAGCGTACTGGCCGACGAGTCCCACGAGACCGAGCGGACCGCGCCGCCCTGGGCGTAGCCGAGTCCTCTGGCGTAGGCGGCCTCCCCGACCGCGTTCTCCACGACGACCGGGCTGAGGCCGTTCACGATCGCGGCCGGCACCTACAGGTACGTCTGGGTGCTGGGCGGTGCGGATTCCATCCAGGCGAGGACGCCGGTGAGGGCCTCCTCGGTCATCGCGAAGTGCACGGTCCGGTCGCGCAGCTCGGCGTCGACGATGACGTGGCCGGCGTACGTCACGAGCGGCTCGTTGCCCATCGGGCGGCGGGTGGTCACGCCTTCGAGCTGGCGGCGGTTGACGGTCAGCTTCGGCCACCAGGCCAGGCTGAAGACCCGGAACCACTGCAGGTCGTCGCCGACGTAGCGGGCCAGTCCCAGCGCCCAGCCGCGGCCGTGGTCCTTCTCAGCCAGTTGCAGGCTGCAATCGAACGTGCCGCCGTCCCTGGACAACCAGCGACGACGGCACGCGAAAGCGATGATCAGCAGTACGGCAGCAAGGCAACAGACCCCGACCAATTCGAGGACTGTGCTCATAAGTTGCCAACCTCATTCCTGGCGCCCTCGCTGTGGTGACGCCATCCCCGAACCGTACTGAATCCAACTCTTTTCAATTATGGCAGGTGGGTTCAGGACGCCTTCTCGGCGGCCCTCACCCTGGCCTCGGCGAGCCGGACCTGCTCCTGCTCGTCCTCGCTGTCGGTCCCGGTGGCCTGAGCCTGCTCGAGCGCCAGCTTGGCCTCTTCCAGGTCGATGTCGTGCCCCATCTCGGCGTTCTCGGCCAGGATCGAGACCCGGTCGTGCGCCACCGAGATGAAGCCGTCCGGAGCGGCCGCGACGAAGTACTCGTCGTCGACCGTCCGCACCTGGACGGTGCCGCCCTGCAGCAGACCCAGCAGCGGCGCGTGGCCGGGGAGGATACCGATGTCGCCATCGGTGGTACGGGCGATGACGATCTTCGCCTGTCCCTCCCAGACCACCCGTTCGGCCGCGACCAGCGCGACCTCGAGGTGCTTGCCGGACTCGTCAGCCATCAGAGTTCCTTCTGGAGCTCAGCCCAACGCCGCTCGACGTCGTCGAGCGAACCGACGTTGAAGAAGGCCTGCTCGGCGATGTGGTCGCACTCGCCCTCGGTGATCTTCTTGAACGACTCGATGGTGTCCTTCAGCGGCACCGTCGAACCCGGCGTGTTGGTGAACTTCTCCGCCATGTACGTGTTCTGCGAGAGGAACTGCTCGATCCGGCGCGCGCGGGCGACGGTGATCTTGTCCTCTTCGGAGAGCTCGTCGACACCCAGGATGGCGATGATGTCCTGCAGTTCCTTGTTCTTCTGCAGGATCTGCTTCACCCGGACGGCCACGTCGTAGTGCTCCTGGCCGATGTACTGCGGGTCGAGGATCCGCGACGTGGAGGTCAGCGGGTCGACGGCCGGGTACAGACCACGCGACGCGATGTCACGCGACAGCTCGGTGGTCGCGTCCAGGTGCGCGAAGGTGGTGGCCGGCGCCGGGTCGGTGTAGTCGTCGGCGGGCACGTAGATCGCCTGCATCGAGGTGATCGAGTGACCGCGGGTCGACGTGATCCGCTCCTGCAGGATGCCCATCTCGTCGGCCAGGTTCGGCTGGTAACCAACGGCCGACGGCATCCGGCCGAGCAGCGTGGAGACCTCGGAACCGGCCTGGGTGAAGCGGAAGATGTTGTCGATGAAGAGCAGTACGTCCTGCTCCTTCACGTCGCGGAAGTACTCCGCCATCGTCAGCGCGGACAGCGCGACACGCAGCCGGGTGCCCGGCGGCTCGTCCATCTGGCCGAAGACCAGCGCGGTGTCCTTGAAGACGCCCGCGTCTTCCATCTCACCGATCAGGTCGTTGCCCTCACGGGTGCGCTCACCGACGCCGGCGAACACCGAGGTGCCACCGAAGTTGTGCGCGATCCGGTAGATCATCTCCTGGATCATGACGGTCTTGCCGACGCCCGCGCCGCCGAACAGGCCGATCTTGCCGCCCTGCACGTACGGGGTGAGCAGGTCCAGCACCTTGATGCCGGTCTCCAGCATCTCGGTCTTGGACTCGAGCTGGTCGAAGGCCGGCGCCTTGCGGTGGATCGGCCAGCGCTCGGTGATCTCGAACTCGGACTCGTCCTGGTTCAGGCACTTGCCGGTCACCGACCAGACCCGGCCCTTGGTGACGTCGCCGACCGGCACGGAGATCGCCGCGCCGGTGTCACGCACCTCGGCGCCGCGGACCAGGCCGTCGGTGGGCTTCATCGAGATCGCCCGGACGATGTTGTCGCCGACGTGCAGCGCGACCTCGAGGGTGATCGTGGCCGTGACGTCGTTCAAGGTGATGTCCACCTCGAGCGCGTTGTAGATGTCGGGCATCGCGTCCGCGGGGAACTCGATGTCGACGACCGGGCCGATGACCCGGGCGACGCGGCCCACGGCACCTGCCGCGCCGCTGTTGTCCTTCTCGGTAACCGTGGCAGTCATCTCTCTCACTCGCTCCCGGCGTTGGCGTCGGCCAGCGCGTTCGCGCCACCGACGATCTCGCTGATTTCCTGGGTAATGGCCGACTGACGCACCTGGTTGTACTCGCGGGTCAGTCGTTCGATCAGATCCTGCGCGTTGTCCGTGGCGGACTTCATCGCGCGCTGCCGGCTGGCCAGCTCGGACGCCGCCGCCTGCAGCATGCAGAAGTGGATCCGGCTCGCGACGTACTTCGGCAGCAGCCCGTCCAGCACGTCCTCGGCGGACGGCTCGAACTCGTACAGCGGCAGTACGTCCTCGGCGGCCGGCGCCTCCTCGCCCTCGACGACCTCCAGCGGCAGCAGCCGGATGACGTCCGGCTTCTGCGTCAGCATCGAGACGAACCGGGTGAAGACGATGTGGATCTCGTCCACGCCGCCCTCCTCGGTCGGCTTGAGGAAGGCCTCGATCAACGCGTCGGCGATCTCCCGTGCCCGGGCGAACGACGGCGCGTCGGAGTCGCCGCTCCACGACTGCGCGACCTCGCGCTGCCGGAAGGTGTAGTAGGCGATCCCCTTGCGCCCGCTCAGGAACGGGACGATCTCCTTCTCGCTCTCCCGGAGCAGCTGGTTCAGCCGCTCCCCTTCCCGGATGACCGAGGAGGAGTACGCGCCGGCCTGGCCGCGGTCAGAGGTGATCAGGAGAACCGCGGCCCGCTTGGGGTTCGGCTTCTCGGTGGTCAGCGGGTGGTCGACGTTCGAGAACGTCGCCACCGCCGACACCGCTCGGGTGAGCTCACGCGCGTACGGACCGGCCGCCTTGGCGCGCTGCTGCGCCTTGACGATCCGGGACGCAGCGATCAGCTCCATCGCACGGGTGAGCTTCTTGATCGTCGAGACGGAGGCTCGCCGATCCTTCAGCTCACGTTGGGTTGCGGGCATGGACGATCAGCCCCGCTTCTGCTTGGTGATCTGCTCCTGCTCGACGTCCTCGGAGTCCATCGCCGCCGTCTCTTCCTTGCCGACCAGCAGCTGGCCGTCGGAGGTCTGGAAGGTCGGCTTGAACTTCTTCAGCGCGTCGGTGACCGCGTCGGCCGAGTCGTCCTCGAACTTGCCCGACTCGCGGACGGCGTCGAGCACGTTGCTCTCCCGGCGCAGGAAGTCCAGGAACTCACGCTCGAACCGGAGTACGTCGTTGACCGGGACGTCGTCGAACTTGCCGGTGGTACCGGCCCAGATCGAGACGGTCTGGTCCTCGACCGGGTACGGCGAGTACTGCGGCTGGCGCAGCAGCTCCACCAGCCGCTGACCGCGGTCCAACTGGCGGCGCGAGGTGGCGTCGAGGTCGGAGGCGAACATCGCGAACGCCTCCATCGCGCGGAACTGCGCGAGGTCCAGCTTCAGCGAGCCGGAGACCTTCTTCATGCCCTTGACCTGCGCGGCGCCGCCGACTCGCGACACCGAGATGCCGACGTCGATGGCGGGGCGGATGTTGGCGTTGAACAGGTCCGACTGGAGGAAGATCTGGCCGTCGGTGATGGAGATGACGTTGGTCGGGATGAAGGCCGAGACGTCGTTGGCCTTGGTCTCGATCACCGGCAGGCCGGTCATCGAGCCCGCGCCGAGCTCGTCGCTCAGCTTCGCGCAGCGCTCGAGCAGCCGGCTGTGCAGGTAGAAGACGTCACCCGGGTAGGCCTCACGGCCCGGCGGGCGGCGCAGCAGCAGCGACATCGAGCGGTACGCCTCGGCCTGCTTGGTCAGGTCGTCGAAGACGATCAGGACGTGCTTGCCCTGGTACATCCAGTGCTGGCCGATGGCCGAACCGGTGTACGGCGCGACGTACTTGAAGCCGGCCGCGTCGGACGCCGGGGAGGCAACGATGGTGGTGTACTCCATCGCGCCGGCCTCTTCGAGCGCGCCGCGGACGGCGGCGATCGTCGAGCCCTTCTGGCCGATCGCCACGTAGATGCAGCGGACCTGCTTCTTCGGGTCGCCGGACTCCCAGTTGGCCTTCTGGTTGATGATCGTGTCGATCGCGATCGCGGTCTTGCCGGTCTTGCGGTCGCCGATGATCAGCTGACGCTGGCCGCGGCCGATCGGGATCATCCCGTCGATCGCCTTGATGCCGGTCTGCATCGGCTCGCGGACCTCCTGGCGGTCCATCACGCCGGCCGCCTGCAGCTCCAGCGCGCGGGTGCCCTCGAGGCCGGTGATCTCACCGAGGCCGTCGATCGGCTTGCCCAGCGGGTCGACGACGCGACCCAGGTAGCCCTCGCCGACCGGCACGGACAGGACCTGGCCGGTCCGGCGGACCTGCTGGCCCTCTTCGATGCCGCCGAAGTCGCCGAGCACGACGACACCGATGCTGCGGACGTCGAGGTTCAGCGCGATGCCCTGGGTGCCGTCCTCGAAGACGAGCAGTTCGTTCGTCATCGCCGAGGGCAGGCCCTCGACGTGCGCGATGCCGTCACCCGCGTCGATCACGGTGCCGACCTCTTCGCGGGCGGCCTCGTCCGGCGTGTAGTCGCGGACGAACTGATCCAGGGCGTCCCGGATCTCCTCCGGCCTGATCGTGAGCTCAGCCATTATCTTCCGTCCCTGCTTCCTTGACCTTTGCTGGCCTGGTGATGGGCTCTAGAGGCTTGCTGACCACTAGCGCCGATATGTCGTTAGGGGTCAGCCCGCGATGCGCCGTTGCGCCTCGTCGAGCCGGGCCGCGATGGTTCCGTCGATCACTTCGTCACCGATGTCCACCCGGACGCCGCCGACGACGGTCGGGTCGACGATGACGTTCAGCTGGATGTCGCGGCCGTACTGCCGGCCGAGGACCGTCGCGAGCCGGGTGCGGTCGGCCTCGGACAGGTCCGCGGCGACCCGGACGGTCGCGATGCTGGCGCTGCGCCGGGCGGCGGCAGCGACCTGGTACGACCGCATCGAACCCGCGAAGCTGCGGCCCCGGCCGTCCACCGCGCGCTCTGCCAGCCGCACGGTCACGTCGGTCGCCTTGCCCTGCAGCAGCTTGTGGAGCAGCTGCTGGCGGGTGGCCACCGGGATGTTGCGGTCGCTCAGCTTGTCGCTCAGCGCCCGCTCCGCGGTGATGATCCGGTCGAGCCGGAACAGCTCGTCCTCGACGTCGTCCAGCTTGCGCTGGCCGTCGGCGTAGGCCACGTCGGCCTGGACGCTCAGCTCGTCGAGCGAGTCGCCGAGGTCACGGCCGCTGACCCAGCGGCCGGACACCGCGGCGGTGAGGATCTCCAGCGCCTGGGCGGAGATCTTGCCGCCGAGCAACTGCTGGGCCAGACCGGTCCGGGTCGCCGAGGGGCGGGCCGGGTCGGTCAGCGCCCGCCGGAGCGAGCCGTTGCCGTCGAGCAGCTTGGCCACCGAGAACAGTTCGGCGCCGAGGCCTTCGGTGACGGTGACACCCGCCAGGGCCTCCTGGGCCTTGGCGAGTGACTCCCTCGATGTGCCGCGCATCAGCCGTCCGTTCCGACGGCCTGCCGGGCCGACTCCGAGGCTTCGAGATCGGCCAGGAAGCGCTCGACGGTCCGGCGCTGGCGCGCCTCGTCCTCGAGCGACTCGCCGACGATCCGGCCGGCCAGCGTGGTCGCCATGGTGCCGACCTCGCTGCGCAGCGACGCCACGGCCTGGGCCCGCTCGGCGTCGATCTGGGTGCGGGCGTGGTTCACGATGCGCTCGGCCTCGGTGTTGGCCTGCTCACGCATCTCCGCGATGATGAGCGCACCCTGCTCGCGCGCGTCCTCGCGGATCTTCGCAGCTTCCTGCCGGGCTTCCGACAGCTGTGCGTTGTACTTGTCGAGCGCCGCCTTCGCCTCGGCCTGGGCCTGCTTGGCCTCGTTCATCCCGCCTTCGATCGCCGCGGTCCGATCGGCGTAAGCCTTCTCGAACTTCGGTACCACGACCTTGGCGAAGGCGATGGCCAGCAGGATCAGGAAGACGAAGCCGAAGATGATCTCAGCCACGTGCGGCAGCAGCGGGCTGGGGGTCTCCTCAGCGGCCGCTTCTGTCAGCGGGAGAAGTGTCGTCAGCATGTCTCAGTCCTGTCAGTCAGGGGTGGAAGATCAGGCGCCGGTCTTGCCCTTGAAGACGAAGGCGAGCGCGATACCGATGATCGCCAGAACCTCGGTGACGCCGAAGCCGATCCACGCGATCGACTGCAGCTTGCTCTGTGCCTCGGGCTGACGCGCGGTGCCGTTGATGACCGCGGCGAAGATCAGACCGACGCCCACGCCCGGGCCGATCGCGGCGAGGCCGTAGCCGAGGACGGCGATGTCACCGGTGATTGCGAGAGCCATGTTGCTCACCATTGCGGTGTTTCCTTTCGGTACGGATAGGGACTATCCGGGTTTCCGTTACGACGGGTCTGGGTTACAGCTGGGTGGTGATGGTCAGTGCTCGTCGGAGATCGCGCTACCGATGTACTGCGCGGTCAGTACGACGAAGATGTAGGCCTGGATGCACTGGACGAACAACTCCAGGCCGCCGATCGCCAGCGCCATCAGCCAGGTGATGATGCCGACACCGCCGATCGCGATGCTGCCGGAGTGCAGCACCATGTACTCGCCACCGGTGACGAAGACCAGCAGCAGGATGTGGCCGGCGAACATGTTGGCGAACAACCGCAGGCTCAGCGAGATCGGCCGGACCAGGATGTTCGAGATGAACTCGATCGGGATCATCAGCGGCATCAGCCAGATCGGCACACCGGCCGGCATCGTCTGGTGCTTGAAGTAGCCCCACAGGCCCTTCTTCTTGATGCCGACGAAGTTGTAGATGACCCAGCTCATCACCGCGGCCACGTACGCCCAGCCGATGTGGCTGAAGGTCGGGAACTGGAGCAGCGGGATCGTCGCCGCGACGTTGTTCAGCAGGATGAAGTAGAACAGGCCGCACAGGTACGGCACGTACTTCATGTACTCCTGGCTGCCGATCGCGTCGCGAGCCATCGAGTTGCGGACGAAGTTGTAACCCAACTCGCCGGCGAACTGCAGCTTGGACGGCACCACGGCGGCCTTGCGGGACGCACCCCAGTAGAACCAGATGATCACCACCACCGACAGCGCGGCGATCAGCACCGGCTTGGTGAACCAGTCGACGCCGTCGATGATCGGCGGGGTGTCGAAGCTTTGTGGACCGGGTGGGATGAACTCGGTCGGAACGCCGGCGCTCACCGGGTCTCCTCTCGCGTCGTGCTCAAGTCGTTCGCCATAGGGCTAAGGGCAGGGCGGCTCAGGGCAAGGCGGTCAACTACGTCAGACCCGGTAGGGCTCAGGACCGCTGCCGGTACCGGAAGTTCAACAGCAAGATCGTCAGGCCGGCACCGAGCACGATGCCCACCGGAAGTAAGAACTTGGTGCCCAGCCAGCGATCCAACCCGAAGCCGATGCCCCCGTAGACGAGGACCCCGCCGATCAAGTAGGACAGGACCCGCCAGCCATCGCCGGATGTGTTCGGCGTCGGCTTCGGATCCTCGTTCTGGCTCATTGGCACCCGAAAGGTACCAGTCGGCGACACGCCGGGTCACATCGGCCTGAGCGGGGTGTCCAGTGCCATTCGACACACCTTTGATCACAGCTTGGAAACGGCTCTCCGAGGCGTTACCGACTGTGCTCACGGGTTCACCTCGTGGTCGAGGTCGTAGATCGGCACGCGCAGCCGGGACCAGGACCAGATCTCGCCGGCCATCCAGCCCATCACGACCACCATCGCGGTGATTCCGAGGGCGGTCAGGTTCACGTTGCGGGCCAGCGAGTCGGAGTTGATCGCGAGGGCGAGCAGGCCGCCGAAGATCGCGATCCGGCCGGTGTAGGAGGCCATCGCGACGCCGAGCTGCATGGTCGGGCTGGTGTGCCGCGCCGCATGCAGCGCGAGCAGGCCTGCACCGGAGAAGACCAGCACGATCAGCAGGCCGAGCAGTGCGCCCCACAGCCCCTTGGACCCGGCGGCTACGGTCGCGACGGCGGCTGCGTTCACGCCGACGACCACTGCGGCGACCGCGGCGCCGCGCAACATCGCGAGAGCCGGGTGCTTTGTCGCTTGGCCGGCTTCTTTGGGGCTACTTACCTGGGCGGTGTCAGCCTTGGGGGGCATCTGGTGGTTCCGTCCTGCTGGCGACCGGGATTCTTGCCCTCGGTCGTCTGGTGGGCGGGGTCAGGGGTGAAGCTGTTGATTGCTGGTGCTTGTGAAAACTAGCACAAAGTCTTCACGGTCAGCAAAACGAGCGTCCCTGCCGCTGTACACGCACACCTTATCTGTAGGCCACGACACCTACTGGTCTGGTCCCGGTCAGACCTTGGAGAGCGCCCTCCCGGAACGCCTCGGCAGACCGGTGGTCAGCAGGATCGCGGCCACGGCGACGGCGAGCACGAGCAGCGTCGTCCACCACTTCAGTTGCAGCCCGAGAACCACCACGCCGAAGGCGATGAGGAAGGTCCACAGGTACATCAGGAGGACCGCGCGGCGATGCGAGTGACCGCGCTGCATGAGGCGGTGGTGGAGGTGCAGCTTGTCCGCCGCGAAGGGCGAGCGGCCGGCCTTCGTACGCCGGATGTAGGCCAGTGTCAGGTCGAGCGCGGGGATCGCCAGGACCGCGATCGGGAGGATCAACGGGAGCAGCGCGGGCAGCAGGCTGGAGCCGCCGACCTCGTACGGGACGGCGTTGGGGTCCATCTGGCCGGTCAGGCTGATCGTCGAGGCGGCCAGCATCAGACCGATCAGCAGGGCCCCTGAGTCACCCATGAACACTCTTGCCGGGAAGAAGTTGTGGGGCAGGAAGCCCAGGCAGGCACCGGCCAGCGCGACCGTGATCAGGGTCGAGGTGGTGGCGCGGTCGAGGTTCTGCTCGACGTTCAGCAGGTACGAGTAGGTGAAGAAGGCGGCCGCGCCGATCGCGGTGACGCCGGCGGCCAGACCGTCCAGGCCGTCGACGAAGTTCACCGCGTTGGTGGAGACGAGCAGGATGCCGGCGGTCAGCACGGCCAGCTGCGCGGGTGGCGGCGAGAAGATGCCGCCGGGCAGCGGGAGCCAGTACAGCTGGATGCCTTGGACGACCATCACGCCGACCGCCAGGACCTCGCCGGCCAACTTGGTGATCGCGTCCAGTTCGTACAGGTCGTCGACGACGCCGACGGCGCAGATCACCACGCCGCCGATCAGGATCGCCCGGGCGTCGTGGGCGACCTGCAGGCTGTCGCCGAGGAAGGGCAGGCTGGAGGCGACCGCGAAGCCGGCGATCAGGCCGCCGAGGATCGAGATCCCACCGAAGTACGGGATCGGCACCTTGTGCACGTCCCGGGTACGGACCTTGGCCACCGCGCCGTACCGCAACGCGATCTGCCGGGCCACACCGGTCAGCAGAAAGGTCGTGGCCATCGCCACGAACAGGACCAGCAGATACTCACGCACTAGTCCGCAGGCCTCACATCAGCTGTCTTCTCGTCACCGGGCTGGTCATCGATCTTCTCTTTGGACGCCTCGACCGGTGCTTCGGTTGGCTCGTCGGCCGGTGCTTCGGTTGGCTCGTCGGCCGGCTTCTCGTCTTGGACGGTCTCGTCGGCCGGCTTCTCGTCCTGCGGCTGCTCGTCCTGGGGCTTCTCGTCGGGCTCGAGGTCGGTGGTGGCCTCGGGGACTACTTCGCGGATCTGCTGGACGGACATGGCGCCGATCCGGACGATGTGGGGCACGTCGCCGGTCAGGTCGACGATGGTCGACGGCTGGCCGCCGGTGGCGACACCGCCGTCGAGGTAGACGGCGACCGAGTCGAGCAGCTGCGCCTCGGCGTCGTACACATCCAGCGCCGCCGGCTGCCCACTCAAGTTCGCCGAGCTCACCGCGAGCGGTCCGGTGCGGGACAACAGCTCACGCGTGTTCTCGTGGTCGGGCACGCGCAGCGCGACGGTCCCCTGGGTCTCCCCCAGGTCCCACATCAGCGACCCCTGTGCATGGCAGATCACGGTCAGCGGCCCCGGCCAGAACTTCTCGCACAGCTTGCGCCCGGCCTCCGGTACGTCGGTCGCCAGCGCGTCCAGCGACTCGACCACCGAGATCAGCACCGGCGGCGGCATGTCGCGACCGCGGCCCTTGGCGTCCAGCAGCCGTTGCACGGCGTCGGCCTTGAAGGCGTCCGCCGCGATCCCGTAGACGGTGTCGGTCGGCAGGACGACCAGGTCGCCCGCCTCGATCGCGTCCACGGCCGCACGATAGGCCGGGGCCAACTCGTCACCGGTGAAGTCAAAGCGCTCGCTCACGGAGTGAATCGTGCCACTCCGGTGGCTACACGCCCCAATCGGGTTCGCCGCACGCACTCCTGACAATCATCTGTCAGCTTCCCGGCGGGCGACCGGACAGCATGCATAAGATCCCCGCCATGACTGTGACACGCGACTTTCTCGCCGGCCTGCCGAAGGCCGAGCTGCATGTCCACCACGTCGGCTCCGCCTCGCCGCGGATCGTCGCCGAGCTCGCCGCCCGGCATCCGAACTCGGCCGTGCCGGCCGACGCCGCCGCGCTCGCGGAGTACTTCGTCTTCACCGACTTCGCCCGGTTCATCGAGATCTACCTGTCCGTGGTGGACCTGGTCACCACGCCCGAGGACGTCCGGCTGCTCACCTACGAGGTCGCCCGCGAGATGGCCGGCCAGAACATCCGGTACTCCGAGCTCACCGTCACGCCGTACTCGTCGGTCAAACGGGGAATGGCCGCCGAGGCGTTCTGCGAGGCGATCGAGGACGCCAGAACCGCCGCGGAGAAGGAGTTCGGCGTCGTCCTGCGCTGGATCTTCGACATCCCCGGCGAGTCCGGCCTGCCCGCGGCAGCCGAGACGCTGCGGATCGCCACCGAGGTCCGCCCCGACGGCCTGGTCGGCTTCGGCCTCGGCGGCCCGGAGATCGGCGTACCGCGGCCGCAGTTCGCCCCGTACTTCGATGCCGCCCGCGCCGCCGGTCTGCGCAGCGTGCCGCACGCCGGTGAGTCGACCGGCCCGGAGACCATCTGGGACGCCCTGCGGGTACTGAAGGCCGAGCGGATCGGTCACGGAACCTCTGCCCTGCAGGACCCGGCCCTGGTCGACTACCTGGGCGAGCACCGGATCCCGCTCGAGGTCAGCCCGACCTCCAACCTCGCCACCCGCGTCGTCGCGTCGTACGACGAGCACCCGCTGCGCGGCATGGTCGAGGCCGGCCTGGTCGTCACCATCAACTCCGACGACCCGCCGATGTTCGGCACCGACCTGGTCAACGAGTACGCCGTCGCCGCCGACCTACTCAACCTCGACAACCAGGGCGCGGCCGACCTGGCCCGCACCGCCGTCCAGGTCTCCTTCGCCGACGACACCACGAAGACCAAGCTGATCGCGGAGATCGACGAGTACGTGGCCAAGGCGTAGTCACTCGGTTGCCGGTGGCCCTCCTACGCCGCCAGACTGCGCAGTGTGACTGCGGGACTGCGCATTGAGCTGCTCGGCTCGCTGTCCGTCCGGCTGGACGGACAGCTGGTCGAGGTGGGTCCGCTACGCCAGCAGGCGCTCCTCGCTGTGCTGGCCCTGCGTGCCAACCGGACCTGTACTCCGGAAGAGCTCTTCGACGCGGTCTGGGGCGACAAGCCACCGGCAACCGGCCTCAAGGTCCTACCGCCGTACATCTACCGAATCCGCAAAGCGCTGGCCGTCGAGGGCCTGCTGGAGCGGACCAGGGACGGGTACACGCTGCGGGTGACTCCCGACGCAGTCGACGTCAACCGCTTCGATGCAGCAGTGCAAGCCGCCGAGGCTCAGCAGGATGCAGGAGCCTATGCCGAGGCGCTGAATCTCTTCCGCGGTGAGCCACTGAGCGGGCTGCCGGGCCGCTACCTCGCTACCCACCGACAGCGGCTCGTGGAGCGGCGCTACAAGGTCCTGAGCGACCGCATCGACCTCGACCTGGCGAGTGGACGCCACTCGGCGGTCGTGGCCGAGCTAGTGACCGCAGTAGCCGAGCGGCCTCTCGATGAGCGCCTGGCTGGCCAACTGATGCTCGCCTTGTACGCCAGTGGCCGACAAGCAGACGCATTGACGGTCTACAAGCAAGCCAGGGACACCCTGGTCGACCAGCTCGGCGTAGAGCCCGGCCCGGAATTGCGGGCGACCCATCAGCGGATCCTGCGCAACGAGAGCGAAGCACGGCCCGGGCGGGACGAATTGCCCTACCAGGACTCAGCATTCGTCGGGCGCGACACCGAGTTGGCGGCAGTGGTCGCCGCATTGAGTCGGGAGGAACGCACTGCACCGCCGATCGTCACCGTGGACGGTATGGGTGGGGCGGGCAAGACGGCGCTCGCCGTACGGGCTGCGCGTGAGTTGGCTGACGTGTACCCGGATGGGCTGCTGTATTTGCAGTTGCACGGGCATACGCCTGGGCGGGGGGCTCTCGAAGTACGGGCTGCGCTGGAGCATCTGCTCAGCAGCATTGGGGTGAAGCCGGAGCGGATCCCGCGCGAGCTGGACGAGCAGGCCGCGTTGTGGCGGTCCGAGGTCGCCGGGCGGCGGGTACTGATCGTCCTGGATGACACGCCTGACAGCCGGCTCGTCGAGCCATTGTTGCCTGGGGCCCCTAGCTGTGGCGTGTTGATCACCAGCCGCCGGCAACTGATCGGCATCGACGCGGCCCGGCGGGTTCCGCTCGGGGTGCTCGGCGCGGAGGACGCTGCCCGGCTGCTGGTCGAGATCGTCGGCTCCGAGCGTGGCGGTTCGCACGAGGCCGCGCAGGAGTTGGTGGAGCTCTGTGGGTACCTGCCGCTGGCGATCCGGATCGCTGCGGCGCGGCTGCGGCACCGGCCGACCTGGACGGTCGAGCACCTCAACCAGCGGCTGCAAGCACAGGACCGTGGGCTGGACGAGCTCACGGCCGACGGTCGCGGGCTGGTGTCGACGTTCGCGATGTCGTACGAGCAACTGAGCCCTGAGCAGCAACGGATGTTCCGCTACCTCAGCCTGCTCCCCGGCCGGGACGTGGACCGCTATGGCGCGGCCGCACTCGCCGGTGTGGAGCCGTACGACGCCGAGCCGTTGCTGGAGGACCTGCTGGACGCCAGCCTCCTGCTGCAGTCAGCGCCGGACAGGTTCCAGTTCCACGACCTACTGCGCCAGTACGCCGGCAAGCTGAGCCAGCAGGACGCCTTGGCCGATCGTGAGGCCGCCGTCGGCCGCTTGCTCGAGTACTACCTCCAGACATCCCATCGCGCCGTGTCGCTGCTCACGAAGCTCCGCTATGTCGATCTCAGCGAGCGAGACTCAGTCGCCGGTCCTGTGTTGACGACTCCCAAGGAGGGCCGGGCTTGGGGTGATGCGGAAGGCGACAACGTCGTCGCCGCGGTCCAGCGAGTGGCTGACGGCTCCTTCGACGAGCAGAGCTGGATGATCGCCGCAGCGTTCGCTCGCTACTTCCATGAACGGAACCTGGTCCATCAACGGACGACGCTGCTGGAACTCGGCTTGGCTGCGGCTGAACGGCTCGGAGCTTCCGTACCGCAGGCCCGCGTTCTGTTCGTCAAGGCTGTCCTGGAGAGGCCCCAGCGCGGGCCGCTGGCGACGCTGGGCCCGGTCCGGGCCGCTCTGGAGCTGCTGGGCGACGACGATCCCGTGCTACGCATCCAGCTGCTCAGCCTCCTCGGTGAGGCGCTGCGGCTGATCAATCCTGGCGAGGAGGCGGTCGCCGCCCACACCGCGGCGCTCGAGCTCGCCCAGGCGATCGGCAACCGGCCCGCGGCCGCGCACGCGATGGCCGAGCGGGCGATCACCGAGGGCGCCCGGGGCGAGCACCGGCAAGCGCTGGAGTCCTACCGGCTGGCCTTGTCGATGGCGAGGGCCGACGATGACCGGACCTTGCAGCCGCACCTGCTGAACGGCATCGCGGAGTCGTACAACGAACTCGGCCAGCCGCTGCTCGCGATCGAGGCGGTCAAGGAGTCCCAGGCGCTCGCGGCCGAGCTCGGGATGCGCTTCAGCCGGACCGACTCGCTCTGCCAGCTCGGCGCCGCTCACCGTCAGCTCGGCGACTTCGCCCAGGCGATCGAGCTCCAGCAGCAGGCCCTGTCGATCGGCCTCGAAACCGCCAGCGTGTTCGCCACCGACGAGGCCCGGACCCAACTCGGCCGCTCCCACCTCGCCGCCGGCCACCTCGAGCAGAGCAAGCGGTACTTCGAGGCGCTCCTCGAGAGCGCACAAGAAGACCACCGCCGTCTGATCGCGGCCCGGGCCCTAGCCGGCCTAGCCGCCTGCGCCGAGGCCGCCGGAGCCCTATCCGAAGCCGCAAAGCTGCTCGACGCAGCCCTCGAGCGACTCGGCACCATGACACCCCTGCACGCCGCCGAACTCCGGCGCCGCCGAGCAGCCCTCCCCCGCACTGCCTGACCCGCGTCGTCCACGCCCTCCGCCGCGTGGTTTTGTCGGCTCGCCGTGGTTCCCTGGTGCGGTGCGTAGGACGGCTGGGGTTGTAGCGAGCTTGCTGCTGGTGGCGGCGGCCGGCTGCAGCGACAGCAAGGGCGATGCGGGGGCCGGGCCGGTGCTGAAGCCGGTGCCCAAGGTGTCCAGTTCGATGCCTGCGCCGCCGGCTGATGGGGAGTTGCCTCGGGGTGGGCGGGTGATCTTCCCCAAGTACCAGCTGGTGGGGTATGTCGGGTTGCCGGGGTCGCCTGCGTTGGGGCCGTTGGACAAGGACCTGGATGCGAAGGCGGACAAGCTGGAGAAGCTTGCCAAGTCGTACTCCGTCGGGCGTACTCCGTTGCCGGTGCTCGAGCTGATCGTCGTCGTCGCGAGCGGCGGGCCGGGGAAGGACCGCAAGTACCGCAACCGGCTGGCCGACGAGAAGATCGAGCGGTATCTGAAGGTCGCCCGCGAGCACAAGATGCTGCTGTTGCTCGACATCCAGCCGGGCCGGGCGAAGATCCTCGACGAGGTGAAGCGGCAGGAGCGCTGGCTGAAGGAACCCGACGTCGGCCTCGCCTTCGACCCGGAGTGGGCGGTCGGGCCGGGTCAGGTGCCGGGGCGGGTCTTCGGGCATACCAGCGGCGCCGAGCTGGACGGCATCGCGAAGTACCTGTCCGGGCTGGTCGCCCAGAACGATCTACCGGAGAAGGTGTTCGTCTTCCACCAACTGTCCGCGCGGATCGTCAGCAACGAGAAGGCTTTGAAGCAACACCCAGGCGTGGTGACGATCAAGTCGGTCGACGGGATCGGCAGCCGTTCGGCCAAGGAGTCCACCTGGCGCAAGCTCACGCCGCGGATGGCGGCCGGCGTGCATGCGGGCTTCAAGCTCTTCTACCAGGAGGACACCCGGCACGGCCCGCTGATGACACCGGCGCAGGTGATGGCGCTCAAACCCCGCCCGGAGTTCGTCGTCTACGAGTGAACTCTGCGCCCCGTGGCGAAGCGGTGCTTGCCAGTCAGGTCGAGCTGGTCGCGTACCTCGGTGAACAGACCGGTCGCAGCAAAGACGGCCGGCGCGGATTCACCCTGTACGTCGGCATGCTCGCACCCGAACCACCCACCAGGCTTCAGTAGCCGGCCGGCCGTGGCAGCGACGACCTTGATCTCGTCGAGCCCGTCGTCGCCCGACCAGAGCGCCAGCGCCGGGTCATGGTCGCGCACCTCGGCAGTGACGGATTCCCAAGCAGTCAAAGGGATGTACGGCGGGTTGGAGATCACCGCGTCGACCTGGCCATCCAGCTCCGGCAGGCAACCGTCGATGTCGCCTTCATGCAAGGTGGCCCCAGTCCCGGCCAGATTGCGCCGGGCCCAGACGCACGCCTCGGGCGACAGCTCCACGGCATGCACCGTGCTGTCGGGCCGCTCGGTGGCGACGGCTCCGGCAATCGCACCCGAGCCGCTGCAGAGGTCGACCACCAGTGGGTTCTCGACGTCGGCGATGCGGTCGAGGATCCAGCCGACGAGCACCTCGGTCTCGGGGCGCGGTACGAACACCCCTGGTCCTACGGCGAGGTCGCGGTAGCGGAAGGCCGCAGTACCGGTCAGGTGTTGCAGTGGCTCGCGCTGGGCGCGACGGGCGAGCAGGGCGGCGTACTGCGCCTCCTGGTCGGCCGTGGGCTTCACGAGCCCCAGCTGCATCCGCCGTACGCCGGTGACGTGGGCGAGCAGCTCTGCCGCGTCATAGTCGGGGGACGCGACTCCTGCGTCAGCCAGCTGGGCAGTGGCCTCGGCGAGGAGCGTGCGGACACTCACCGGGCTCACTGGCTCTCGACGGCCTCTAGACGAGCGGTGAGGTCCGCCTCGGTCAGTGCCTGGATCACCGGGGCCAGCTCGCCGTTGAGCACCTGGTCCAGGTTGTGCGCCTTGTAGCCGACCCGGTGGTCGGAGAAGCGGTTCTCCGGGAAGTTGTAGGTGCGTACGCGCTCTGAGCGGTCGACCGTACGAATCTGCGACCGGCGGGCGTCGGACGCCTCCTGGTCGGCCGCCTCCTGCGCAGCGGCGAGCAGCCGGGACCGCAGTACCCGCATGGCCTGCTCGCGGTTCTGCAGCTGGGACTTCTCGTTCTGCATCGAGACGACGATGCCGGTCGGGATGTGGGTGATCCGGACCGCCGAGTCGGTGGTGTTGACGCTCTGACCGCCGGGACCGGACGACCGGAACACGTCGATCCGCAGATCGTTCTGGTCGATCTCGACGTCGACGTCCTCGGCCTCGGGCAGCACCAGGACACCGGCCGCGCTGGTGTGGATCCGTCCTTGCGACTCGGTCACCGGCACCCGCTGCACGCGGTGCACGCCACCCTCGAACTTCAGCTTCGCGTACGGCGCTTCGCCGGGCTCGGGCGTGCCCTTCGCCTTCACCGCGACGGTGATCGACTTGTAGCCGCCGAGGTCGGACTCGGCCGAGTCGAGCACCTCGGTCTTCCAGTTCTGCGACTCGGCGTACTTCAGGTACATCTTCAGCAGGTCGCCGGCGAACAGGGCCGACTCGTCGCCGCCCTCTCCCGCCTTGATCTCGAGGATCGCGTCCTTGTCGTCACTCGGGTCGCGCGGCACGAGCAGCACCTGCAGCTTCTCGGCCAGCTCGTCGCGGCGGCGCTCGAGCTTGGTCGCCTCCTCGGCGAAGCTCGCGTCCTCGTGGGCAAGCTCCTTGGCGGCCTCGATGTCATCGGCCGTCTGCAGCCACTCCGCGTACGTCCGCACGACCGGCGCCAGCGCGGCGTACCGCTTGCCGACCTGCCGCGCGACGGCCTGGTCGGAGTGCAGCTCAGGATCCGACATCCGCCGTTCCAGCTCGGCGTACTCCGCCTTCAGCGATTGCACTGCCTCGAACATGCCTGCACTCCTTCCGGGTACGAATCAAGCACCAGCCCACGCAAGGGGGGTGCGGGTGGCGAAGCCCCCGCTCGCGGCGAAGCCGCACAACACGCAAAAGCGAGGTGGCCTGCGCTGTCCGCAGGCACACCTCGCCCAGAGCTTTTGCAGCTACTTCTTCGCGTACCGCTTCTCGAAGCGGGCGACGCGGCCACCGGTGTCGAGAATCTTCTGCTTGCCGGTGTAGAACGGGTGGCACTGCGAGCAGACCTCGGAGCGGATGGTGCCGCTCTCGGCCGTCGAGTGGGTCTCGAACGACGCGCCACAGGTGCAGGTCACCGTGGTCTTCACGTAGTTCGGGTGGATGTCGCTCTTCATGGATCTCCTCGAGTCAAAGGGGCGCCGGGTCGTCCGCTTGGTACGAACGTGAACCGGAACCAACAGACAAGTTTGCCATCTAGTGGCCCAACCTGACGAATCGCCCCGGTATTCCGGGGCGATCCGGTCAGCAAGCGGCTACTGCTAGTTACCGTTGTCCGTCGTGTGACCGTTGCCGGCCGACGGGGTGGTCTTGTTCACCTGGAGCAGGAACTCGATGTTCGACTTGCTCTCCTTGAGCTTGCCGATCAGCAGCTCCAGCGCTGCCTGGCCGTCGAGGGCGGACAGCACCCGGCGGAGCTTCCAGACGACCTGGGTCTCGTCCTTGCTCATCAGCAGTTCCTCGCGGCGGGTACCGGAGGCGACCACGTCGATGGCCGGGAAGATCCGGCGGTCGGCGAACTCGCGACGCAGCCGCAGCTCCATGTTGCCGGTGCCCTTGAACTCCTCGAAGATGACCTCGTCCATCTTGGAGCCGGTCTCGATCAGCGCCGTCGCCAGGATGGTGAGCGAGCCGCCGTCCTCGATGTTGCGGGCCGCGCCGAAGAACCGCTTCGGCGGGTACAGCGCCGACGAGTCGACACCACCGGACAGGATCCGGCCGCTGGCCGGGGCCGCGATGTTGTACGCCCGGCCCAGGCGGGTGATCGAGTCCAGCAGCACGACGACGTCGTGGCCGAGCTCGACGAGCCGCTTGGCCCGCTCGATCGCCAGCTCGGCGACCGTGGTGTGGTCGTCGGCCGGCCGGTCGAAGGTCGAGGCGATGACCTCACCCTTGACCGTGCGCTGCATGTCGGTGACCTCTTCGGGCCGCTCGTCCACCAGCACGACCATCAGGTGTACTTCGGGGTTGTTCGTGGTGATCGCGTTGGCGAGCGCCTGCAGCACCATCGTCTTACCGGCCTTCGGCGGCGAGACGATCAGGCCGCGCTGGCCCTTGCCGATCGGGCTGACGATGTCGACGATCCGGGTGGTCAGGATGCCCGGCTCGGTCTCGAGCCGGAGCCGCTCGGTCGCGTACAGCGGGGTCAGCTTGTTGAAGTCCTGACGCTGCTTGGCGACCTCGGGGTCGGACCCGTTGACGGTGTCGATCCGGACCAGCGGGTTGAACTTCTCCTTGCGCTCGCCGTCCGACGGCTGCTTCACCGCGCCGGTGATCGCGTCACCCTTGCGCAGGCCGTAGCGCTTCACCATCGACAGCGCGACGTACACGTCGTTCGGGCCCGGCAGGTAACCGCTGGTCCGGACGAAGGCGTAGTTGTCGAGCACGTCGAGGATGCCGGCGGCGGGGACGAGCACGTCGTCCTCGCTGATCGTCGGCTCCGGCTCGAAGCGGTCGTTGCGGCCGCGGTTGCGCTGGTTGTCCCGGCCGCCGCGGTCGTTGCGGTCGTTGCGGTCGTTCGTGGGACGGTCGGTGCCGACCCGGTCACGATCGCGGCCCCGGCGGCGACGGCGACGGCCCTCGCCCTCCTCGCCCCGGTCGTTCTGGTTCTGCCGGTCGCGGTTGTTGTCGCGGCCGCCGTCCCGGTTGGCGTCGCGATCGGTGCGCTGACCGTCGCGGTTGCCGTCCCGCTGACCGTCACGGCTCTGCTGGCCATCACGCTGACCGTCACGGGCCTGACCGTCGCGGCCGTCGCGGGACTGGTTGTCCCGGCTGTCGCGGGTCTGGCCGTCACGAGCCTGACCGTCACGGGTCTGGCCGTCACGGGTCTGGCCGTCGCGCTGGTTGTCCCGCGCGTTGTCGCGGCCACGGTTGCGGTCGCGGTTGCCCTCGCCCCGGTCACCGCGGCTGTCGCCACGGTCGGAGCCCTGCTCGGCCGACGGGCTGTCGACCGGCTCACGAGTCTTCTCCGGCGCCTGGACGGCCTCGGCCGTCGCGCCGTTCTGCACCGCGACCGGCGACGACTCGGCCACCTTGTCGACCACCTTGGCGGCGGCGACGGTCTGCTCGGCCGGCTCGGTGCTGGTCTGGGTGGCGGCGGCGCGCGTCCGGCGGCTGCCGGCCCGCTGCGGCGCTTCCTTGGCCGGAGCCTCGGCCTTGACGGCCACGGGCTCCGCGGCGGCCTCGTCCAGGGTCGGCTGGCTCGATCGCGCACGGGATCCGCCCGAGCCGGCGCCCTTCTGGGTCGCCTTGATCGCCTCGATCAGCTGGCCCTTGCGCAGCGCGCCGGTGCCCTTGATGCCGAGCGTCCCGGCGAGCTGCTTGAGCTCGGGGAGCAGCATGCCTTCGAGGCCGCCTCCGGCCTTGCGGCGCCGCGTTCCGGCGGTAGCCGTCGCGTCGGTGCCCGGGGCCGAGGTACCGGCTCCGCTGGAGGCTTCAACAGTTTCTGTCACGTGAGGTCCTTCCCACACGGATGGACGATGTCCTGAGAGGCTCATCGCCCGGAATCATCTCCCGCGACCGACGAAACGGCGACGCGGGGTAACAAGGAGGCGGCTCTCGCTGAATCTGGGTTCCCCCGGAAATCTCCGGCGCAGGCGGCGCAAGTTCTTCTCTGGGAGATCGCCACCTACACCTGGGGTGCCGGGAACAAAGCCCGATGCGGCGAGAGTTCGCCGATCACCTGGAGGGGATCGGGTGATCCGAGACTAGCACCCATCAGGGTCAGTCTGCTGCCTCGAGGTGTTCAACGCGTGTCCGGGATCGTTCATTCCCGCCCTCGGCGAGCAGTTGTTCTGCATCGGCGGACCAGACCTGTACGCCGAGTGGATCGATACCGAGCTCGTACCGGTGCCAGCCGTCGGGTGCCTCCTCCGCTCGCTCGGGTTCGTCGCCCAGCACCAGCACCGTCGGACCGGCGCCGCTGACGACCGCGGCCAGACCGCTTCCGCGGAGCTTGTGCACAAGGGCAAGGCTCTCGGGCATCGCGGGCTGCCGGTACTCCTGGTGCAGCCAGTCTTCGGTCGCCGTCATCAGCAACGAGGGCCGCGAGGTCAACGCTGCAACGAGCAACGCGGCCCGTCCTGCATTCGCAGCTGCATCTGCATGCGGTACCGAGGACGGCAGCAACCCACGAGCTTCCTTGGTCAGAACGCGCGTCGACGGCACGTACGCGACCACCGACAACTCGGTCATCGGCTCCAGCCGGATCGCCCGGCCGGTACCGCCGTCGGTCCACGCGATCGTGAACCCACCCAGCGCACACGCGGCCACGTTGTCCGGGTGCCCTTCGATCTCGTTGGCCAACTCCAGCACGTGATCCCGATCCAACGGCTCCCCCGCCAGCCCGTAAGCCGCCGCGATCCCCCCGACGATCGCCGCCGACGAAGACCCCAGCCCCCGCCCATGCGGAATCCGGTTCTCACACCGCAAGGTGAAGCCGGGCACCGACGCCCCGAGTGCATCCAGGCCGGCGCGGATGGACCGCACCACCAGATGCGACTCGTCCAGAGCGACCTCACCCTCACCGGGCCCGGTCACCTCGACAACCACTCCGTCCCCACCCGGAGTAACCGTCAACTCGTCATACCGAGTCAGAGCCAGCCCAAACGCATCGAACCCAGGGCCCAGGTTTGCGCTAGTGGCTGGTACCCGGACATGAACCGGACCACCGTCGGTCGGGGGCAACTCAAGCCAGCCCTGCTACTCGGGCGACCGCGTCGGTGTCTGCCGGGGTGACTGGGGTCTCCTTGACCGTTGCGTAAGACAGAGCAGTGTCGATGTCTTTGAGGCCGTGGCCGGTGACGGTGATGACGATGGTGGAGCCGCCGTCCAGCCGGCCGGCGGCCTTCGTCGCCAGCAGTCCGGCGACGCCCGCGGCCGAGGCGGGTTCCACGAAGACGCCTTCCCGGGCGGCCAGTTCGCGCTGGGCGGAGAGGATCTGGTCGTCGGTGACTGCCTCGATCCGGCCGCCTGATTCATCTCTGGCAGCTTCGGCGAGCGTCCAGGAGGCGGGGTTGCCGACCCGGATCGCGGTCGCCTGGGTGTCCGGCTTCTCGACGATCCGTCCGGTGACGATCGGCGCGGCGCCTTCCGCCTGGAAACCCCACATCTGCGGCACCTTCGAGGAGATCTTGTCCTTGCGATACTCCTGGTAGCCCTTCCAGTACGCAGCGATGTTGCCCGCGTTCCCAACCGGCAGCAAGTGCAGATCGGGCGCGTCACCAAGCGCGTCACAGACCTCGAACGCCGCGGTCTTCTGGCCTTCCAGCCGGACCGGGTTGACCGAGTTCACCAGCGCGACCGGGTAGTGCTTGCCCAGCTCCCGCACGATCCGCAGGCAGTCGTCGAAGCCACCGTCGATCGACACCAACTTCGCGCCGTGCACGATCGCCTGCGCCAGCTTGCCCTTCGCGATCCGCCCGGCCGGGATCAGCACCAACGGCAGCATCCCGGCACGCACGGCGTACGCCGCGGCTGAAGCCGACGTATTGCCGGTCGAAGCGCACACAACCGCCTTGTCACCCGCCTGTGCCGCCAGCGAGATCGCCACCGTCATGCCGCGGTCCTTGAACGAGCCGGTCGGGTTGTTGCCCTCGACCTTGAGCCAGACCTCGCAATTGGTCTGCTCGCTCAGCCACTGCGCGGCCACCAGCGGCGTACCGCCTTCGCCGAGGGTGACCACCGGAGTGTCCGCCGAGACCGGGAGCCGGTCGCGGTATTCCTCGATCACGCCTCGCCACTGGTGTGGCCGCTGCTTCGTCATCTCTAATCCCCTTCGACCCGCATCACACTGCTGACCTCACGGACGATCTCCATGTCACGCAGGGCTTCCACGGTCGCCGAGAGCGCGGCGTCGGTGGCGGTGTGGGTGACGACGACCAGTTGCGCGTCACCGCCGCGGCCTTCCTGCCGGACGGTCTGGATCGACACGCCGTGGTCGGAGAAGGCCAGTGCCACCGCCGCCAGCACACCGGCCTTGTCGGCCACGTCCAGCGACACGTGATAGCGAGTCCGGGTGGCACCCATCGGACGGGCGGCCCGCTGGGTGTACGACGACTCGCCGACCCCCGGCACACCCTTGAGCCGGTTGCGCGCGGCGGACACCAGATCCCCGAGGACAGCACTGGCCGTCGGGGCGCCGCCGGCACCACGACCATAGAACATCAGCTGGCCGGCCGCTTTGGATTCCACGAAAACGGCGTTGTACGCGTCCCGGACCGAGGCCAGCGGGTGGCTCAGCGGGATCATCGCCGGATAGACCCGGGCACCGACCGAGTCGTTGTCCTCGTCCAGCTCGCAGATCGCCAGGAACTTCACCACGCAGCCCATCTCGCGGGCCGAGGCGATGTCCGTCGCGGACACCTCGGTGATGCCCTCGCGGTGCACGTCGGCGATGGAAACCCTGGTGTGGAAGGCCAAACTCGCCAGCAACGCGGCCTTCGCGGCAGCGTCGAAGCCCTCGATGTCGGCGGTCGGGTCGGCCTCTGCGTATCCCAGCGCCTGGGCCTCCTCGAGCGCTTCGTCGAAGCCGGCGCCGGTGGAGTCCATCTTGTCGAGGATGTAGTTCGTGGTGCCGTTGACGATGCCCATCACCCGGGTCACGTCGTCACCGGCCAGCGACTCGCGCAGCGGCCGCAGGATCGGGATCGCGCCGGCCACCGCGGCTTCGAAGTACAGATCGCGCTCGTACTTCTCCGCGGCGGCGAACAGGGTCGGGCCGTCCTCGGCGAGCAGCGCCTTGTTGGCCGTGACGACGGAGGCGCCGTGCTCGAGCGCGGTGAGGATGAGGCTGCGGGCCGGCTCGATCCCGCCGATCACCTCGATCACCAGGTCCAGGTCACCGCGCGAGACGAGTGCCTGCGCGTCGGTGGTGACCAGGGCCGGGTCGACCGCGATGTCGCGCGCCCGGCCGGCCCGGCGTACGGCGATGCCGGCGATCTCCAGCGGGGCGCCGACCCGGGCGGCGAGGTCGTCGGCCCGCTCGGTCAGGATCCGGACCACCTCGGTGCCGACGACGCCGCATCCGAGCAGCGCCACCTTCAGCGGCCGCTGCCCCGCCCCGGGCTTCTCTTCGAGGGGTTCTGCGTTCTCGGTCATTCGGCCCCCATGTCCAGTGCAAGCATGTCGTCCTCGGTCTCGCGACGAACGACGACCCGCGTCTGCCCGTCCTTGACCGCGATCACCGGTGGCCGCGGTACGTGGTTGTAGTTGCTCGCCATCGACCGGCAGTACGCGCCCGTGCCCGGTACTGCGACCAGGTCGCCCGGCTTGACGTCGGCGGGCATGAACTCGTCCTTCACCACGATGTCGCCCGACTCGCAGTGCTTGCCGACCACGCGAGCCAGCGTCGGCTCGGCCTCGGAGTACCGGTTGGCCAGCGTGCAGGAGTAGTCGGCGTCGTACAGCGCGGTGCGGATGTTGTCGCTCATGCCGCCGTCGACGGAGACGTAGGTGCGGTAGGCATCGGCGTCGAGGGAGACCTCTTTGACCGTGCCGACCGAGTAGACCGTGCACATCGCCGGGCCGACGATCGCGCGGCCGGGCTCGATCGAGACCTTCGGCACGTCGACACCGTGACCGCGGCACTCGTGCTCGACGATCTTGCCCATCTCGGTGGCCAGCTGCGCGGGGTCGGACGGGTCGTCCTGGGTGGTGTACGCGATACCGAAACCGCCACCGAGGTCCAGCTCCGGCATGTCCACGCCGAGCTCGTCGGAAACCCTTGCGTGCAAGGCGATCACCCGCTTGGCGGCGACCTCGAAGCCGGACGAGTCGAAGATCTGCGAGCCGATGTGCGAGTGCAGCCCGAGCAGCTCCAGCTCCGGCGCTTCGTTGATCCGGGCAACGGCTTCGTAGGCCGCGCCCGAGGTGATCGAGAAGCCGAACTTCTGGTCCTCGTGCGCGGTCGCGATGTAGGCGTGGGTGTGCGCCTCGACGCCCGCGGTGACCCGGACCATCACCGGCGCGACCAGGCCGCGCTCCTTGGCCAGCTCGATCAGCCGGCTGATCTCGTGCTCGGAGTCGACGATGATCCGGCCGACGCCGGCCTCGAGCGCGCGGGCCAGCTCCTGCTCGGACTTGTTGTTGCCGTGGAACCCGAGTCGCTTGGGGTCGGCACCGGCCCGCAGCGCGACGGCGAGCTCGCCACCGGAGCAGATGTCGAGGTTGAGCCCCTCCTCCATCACCCAGCGGACAACGGTCGTACAGAGAAAGGCCTTGCCCGCGTAGTAGACGTCGAAGTCCTTGAACCCGAGCTTGAACGCGCGGGCCCGGGACCGGAAGTCGTCCTCGTCCAGCACGTACGCCGGGCTGCCGTGCTCGGCGACCAACTCGCGCAGGTCGACGCCGCCGACCTCGAGCGCGCCTTCGCCGTTCTTCTTGGCCGTCGTCGACCAGAGCGAGGTGACCAGGTCGTTGGGGTCACGCGGTGCGCGCAGCCACGGCGGCGAGTTGTGTCCGAGGTCGGCGTGCAGCGTGCCCGCCTCGTGCGCCCTCACATCCGCTCCGGAGCGCTGACGCCGAGCAGGTCGAGCCCGTTGGCGAGGACGGTCTTGGTGGCGTTGACCAGGGTCAAGCGAGCCTTGTGCACCGGCTCGATCTCCTCGTCGCCGCGCGGAAGCACCCGGCAGACGTCGTAGAACTTGTGGAACGCCGAGGCGGTGTCCTCGAGGTAGCGGGCGACCCGGTGCGGCTCACGCAGCTCGGCGGCCGTCGCGACCACCCGCGGGAAGTCGGCCAGCGCGCGGAGCAGGTCGCCCTCCTTCTCGTGGCTGAGCAGGCCGGGCTCGAACTCGTCCAGCTTGATCCCGAGCTCGTCGGCGTTGCGCAGGATCGAGGCGAGCCGGGCGTGCGCGTACTGCACGTAGTACACCGGGTTCTCGCTGACCTGGCGGGTCATCTCCTCGATGTCCAGGGTCAGCGGGGAGTCGACCGGGTAGCGGCACAGCGTGTACCGCAGCGGGTCGACGCCGCTCTCCTCGACCAGCTCGGCGAGCGTGACGATCGTGCCCGCGCGCTTGGACAGCTTCATCTCCTCACCGTTCTTGAGGATCTTGACGAGCTGACCGATCAGGATCTCGATGTTGTGCTCGGGGTCGTCGCCGGCGCAGGCCGCGATCGCCTTCAGCCGGTTCACGTAGCCGTGATGGTCGGCGCCGAGCAGGTAGATGCAGACCTCGAAGCCGCGCTCGCGCTTGTTCACGTAGTACGCCGCGTCGGAGGCGAAGTAGGTCGGGTCACCGTTGGTCCGGATCAGCACCCGGTCCTTGTCGTCGGTGAAGTCGGTGGTCCGCATCCACAGCGCGTCGTCCGCCTCGTACAGATGCCCCTGCTCGCGGAGCTTCTCGATCGCGTGGCCGACGCCGTCCTGCTCGTGCAGGCTGCGCTCGGACATCCAGACGTCGAACTTGGTCCGGAACTGGGCCAGCTGGTCCTGCTGCTCCTTGAGCTGCCGCTCGTACCCCGCCTCGCGGAACGCGACCGACTGCTCGGCCTCGGGCAGCTCCTTGATCCCCGGCACCTCGGCGACGATCCGGGCGGCCAGGTCATTGATGTACTCCCCGTGATACCCGTCCTCGGGGACCGGTACGCCGTTGGCCGAGGCCATCAGCGAGGCGCCGAACTTGTCCATCTGGGCGCCCCGGTCGTTCACGTAGAACTCACGGGTGACCTTGGCGCCGGCGGCGATCAGCACCCGGGCCAGCGCGTCGCCGACGGCGGCCCAGCGGGTGTGGCCGAGGTGCAGTGGGCCGGTCGGGTTGGCGGAGATGAACTCCAGGTTGATCGGCTGGCCCTTGAGCGAGTCGCTCGACCCGTACGCCGGGCCGGCCTCGACGATCTGCGCCGCGATCTTGCCCTGGGCATCGGCCGCGACCCGGATGTTGATGAAGCCCGGACCGGCGATCTCGACCGCCGTGATGGCGTCGTCGTCCTGCAGCTTGGCCGCCAGCAGCTCGGCCAGCTTGCGCGGGTTGCCGAGGCTGGAGCGCTTGCCCAGCTGCATGGCGATGTTGGTCGCGTAGTCCCCGTGCTCGGGATTCTTGGGCCGCTCCACCTTGAGCTCACCGGGCAGGCCGCCCTCGACCGTCAGCGCGCCGTCGTCGACGAGCGCGGTCAGGGCCAACAGAATCTTCTCAGCGAGCTGTTCCGGAGTCACCGGGCCAGCCTAATGGCCAGCCGCCCAAACCCTTGACTCAGTATCCACAGCCCGGTACGACCGCGCTCCCGGGCGTCCGCTCAGGCGGGTTTGAGACGGAGAACGGCTGTTCTGCCGGAGACGGCGATGGTGGTCACCTTGAGGCTGTTGAGGGTGTAGCTCTGGCCGGGGCCCTGGGCGCTGGTGCTGATGCTGCAGCAGCCGCCGTCGGCGCTGTAGGCGACGGTGCCGTTGCTCACCCGGTCGATCTTCAGAATGCTGGTGAAGCCGAGGGTGCTCCGCTTGACCTGGAGGCGGGTGCCGGTGCGGACGGCGACCTCGCAGCGGGAGTCGGCGCAGGCCTTGTAGTTGGTCCCGTCGGCCGCGGTGGGGACCGGCTTGGTGGGCTTCGGCAGGATCGAAGGCTTGGGGGTGGACGACGGGGTCGCGGGCGGGGTCGGCGTACCGGCGGTGTCTGGCGGTGGGGTGTCGCCGGGGCCGGGCGTGGGCGTGGCCGTGGGGCTTGCGGGCGTGGTGGGTGCTGGGCCGGCCGTGCCGTTGTCGTCCGAGGAACCGCCGCAGCCGGCCAGGGTGAGCGTGGCGGCGACGGTGGCGACGAGCGCGAGCTTGGTGTTCATACCGGCAGTCAACAAGGCCCTAGGGGATCTCAGGGACAGATAGCCGCTTCCTGCCACTCAGGTCAGTGGGTGGCTTCGACCTGGACGACGCTTTCGCGCGGGAGCTTGGTGTCCCACGCGGCCTTCTCGCCGTTGACGGTGACGGTCAGCGAGCCGCAGGCGTCGGCCAGGCAATGGTCGTCGTACCTGAGGCCCCAGAGGGTGAAGAACTGGCTCAGGGTCGGGCGCTCGGCCTTCGTCTTCGCCTCGACCCACAACACGCCGTCGGTACCGTGCGTGTGCACCGCCGCCTGCTCGGCGCGGAGCCGGTCGACGCCGATGTCCGCCGGGATCTCCACCGGCTTGCCGTCGACCGTGACGGACAGCTTGAGCGTGTACGGCGCCGGGCCGCTGAAGTCGAGCGGCAACCGCTCGAACCCGGCCTTGTCGACGTACGAGACCGCATCCCGTGGCGCGCTCCACGGGGGTGCGCTCGTCCTGAGCTCCGCAGGGGCCGGCTTGGCCGGGCCGACCTGGCAGCCGCTCAACGCCGGTACCAGGCTCAGTGTGACGGCCACCACCAGCAGACCCGCTCTCATGGGGAGCAGGGTTTCATGCCGCCTTGATCAGTCCTCCGACGGCATCAGCACCCAGAGCACGATGTAGATCAGGAACTGCGGACCGGGCAGCAGGCAGCTGACCACGAAGATGAGTCGCATCGTGTTCGCGGAGATGCCGAAACGGCGCGCGAGACCGGCACACACACCACCGATCCAACGATTGCTGGACGGCCGGACCAAGGAGCTAGCCATGGGTTCGTTTTCCTTTCGGTACTTGGGGTTACGTCCACTATGACGACTCCAGTACCCACCAGGATCCCGCCACACGGAAGACCCAGGGACCGACCAGGGTCTCCCCCAATGCGAACCCTCACCGAAATTCCTGCTAATGTTCTGCTCGTTCCTGAGCCCCCGTAGCTCAGGGGATAGAGCACCGCCCTCCGGAGGCGGGTGCGCAGGTTCGAATCCTGCCGGGGGCGCGGACGATCTGGGCGATTCATGCTCGCGGAAAGCGCGAGCCTGGATCGCCCGCCGTTTTGTGGGGGCGAAGCCCCCACGCCCCACCCGGCGGGCTCCGCCCCCGGACCCCCACCGTGGCGGGCCAGGTTGCTACTGCTGGAAGCGGTAGGTCTTGCTGTCGGTGGTGATGCAGATGCTTGGGGAGAGGACGATGACGCGGAGGGTGGCGTCGGGTTCGTAGTAGTCGATGCCCTCTACCTCGAAGGTGCCGGTGCAGGCGCTCTGCAAGGGCAGTTGGCCCAGTGAGGTGACTGTGCCGGTGACGTCGGTGGTGCCGACGGGGGCGGAGAGGTCTACCTGGAGCAGGGGCTTGGTGGTGCCGAAGAGGGTGCCGTCGGGGTCGTCGGAGGCGCAGAGGAGTTGGGTTGCGGTGACGAAGTCGCAGCCTTGGATGTCGCGGACCTGGTGGTTCAGGCGGATCGCCGAGGCGTACGGGAGGTTCTGGGCCGGGTTGGTGGCACCGACGCCGGGCATGGGCAGGACCAGGAGGCGGTCCATGGTTCCCCACTCACCAGTGACCATCCAGCGCACGTCCGGAGATACCGCGGAGAAGCTGTTGTTGCTGGCCTCCCACAGTTCCAGGGCGTGCTTGTAGTTGCTCCACTTGCCGGTCGGCGACTGCACCCGGTAGAGCTTCGCGCCGCGGTCGTCACGCTGGTACGGCTCCACGTACCAACCCCCGGCGGCACCGGGGTCGCCGACGTGGTTCCAGCCGCCGACCAGCAGATCGAGTGGGATGGTCGTGGTGCCGGTGTACCGGTACGTCGTGGTGCCACCGCGGGTCACGGTCGCCAGCCCCTGGCCTTCGTCGAGCGGCCGGGCGTTGTCGGAACCGACGATCCGCCAGCCGGTGACGGCGTGGGCTTGCAGCGGAATGAGCAGGGCGGTCAGCGCCGCCGCGAAGAAGATCCCCAGTTTGCGCATTCACTCGTTGTAGCAGCGCCTGCTGTCAGAGTGATGAAATCCCGGTGCCTACCGAACAAATCGGTTGGTGCGGGCGCGCGTAGTGGCTTTGATGGGCTCATGAGTGAGGTGGAGGGGACCTGCGACGCGCGGTTCGAGACCGTGCGGGAGGCGCTGGTCGCGTCTCTGGACGACAAGGACGTCGGTGCTTCGGTCGCCGTCTACCTGGGTGACGAGCTGGTCGTGGATCTGTGGGGCGGGTACTTCGATGAGGCCCGCACCAGGCCCTGGGAGTCCGACACGATCACCTGCGTCTTCTCCACGACGAAGACGATGGCCGCGTTGACGACGCTGATCCTCGCCGACCGTGGGGTGATCGACCTGGACGCGCCGGTCGCGAAGTACTGGCCGGAATTCGGTGCCCTGGGCAAGGACAAGATCCTGGTACGGCACGTGCTGGGCCACACGGCCGGCCTGCCCACCTGGGACAAGCCGGTACGGACCGAGCAGCTCTACGACTGGTCGCTGATGACCAGGCTGCTGGCCGAGCAGGCGCCGAGCGCGCCGCCGGGGGAGGTCGGCGCCTACCACGCGGTGACCCAGGGATTCCTGCTCGGCGAGATCGTCCGGCGGGCAACCAGCCGGACTCTCGCCACCTACTTCGCCGAGGAGGTCGCCGGACCGCTCGGTGCCGACTTCCAGCTGACTGTGCCGCCCGGTGACGACCACCGGGTCTCCCCTGTCATCCCGGCCCCGACCAGAGCACCCGAGATCGTCGCAGCGGGGCCCGGGAACCCGCCGATTCCGGCGGAGACCGCCAACACCGAGGCCTGGCGACGGGCGGATATCCCATCGGCCGGTGGGTTCGGCAACGCGCGGTCGGTCGCTGCTGTCCAGTCGGTGCTGGCCAACGGCGGCGAGGCCCGTGGCGTGCGCTTGCTGTCGAAGGCCGGGTGCGAGCGCGTCCTCGAGGAGCAGTTCTTCGGTGAGGACGAGGTGTTCGGCAGGCGGATGCGTTATGGGATGGGCTACAGCGTGCAGGGCCAGACCTGCAGTTGGGGCGGTTGGGGCGGCTCACTGGTCCTGGTCGACCTCGAGGCCCGGCTGACCGTTGCCTATGTGATGAACCAGATGCTGGAAGAGAGCGCGCTCGGTGACGGCCGTGGCCTAGGCATGGTGTTCGCGGCCTACGAAGGCGCGTACTAGGGAGTCCGGTCCTCGGCCGGCGTACGGCCGAAGGCCTTGTGGTACGTCCGGGTGAAGTGGGCCGGGCTGGTGTAGCCGACCTGGTACGCGACCTCGGCGGCCGTCAGCGGCTGCGTGCGGAGCAGCACCCTGGCCTCCTGCAGCCGTAGCTGCTTCTGGAACTGGATCGGCGTCATCGAGGTCGCGGCCAGGAAGTGCCGGTGGAAGGTCGACGGGCTCATCCCGGCCACCTCGGCCAGGTCGGCCACCAGGATCGGCTCGTTGTGGTGCCGGCGGATCCAGCCGATCGCGTCCGAGATGTGCGAGAGCATGCCGTCTGCCAGCCCGATCTGCTGAACCAGCGCGCCTTGGTCACCGAGGAGCAGCCGCCACAGGATCTCGCGCCGGATACCGGCCCCCAGCACCCGTACGTCGTCCGGCCGGTCGGCGATCCGCAGCAGCCGGACGACAGGATCGAGCAAGTCCGGCGTCGCGTCGCTGACCACCATGCCGCCGTACTGCGGTGGCCGGGCCGGCGTCTCGAGCAGCAGCGGCGCGATGTCCAGCGGGTCGAGCCGGATGCTCACCACGGCGAACGGCTCGTCGGGACTCGCCTTCAGCGCCTGCCCGATCACCGGCAGGTCCAGCGAGGTGACCAGGAACTGCCCGGCGCTGTACTCGTAGGCGACCCCGTTGAGCAGCGTCAGTTTGACGCCTGAGGCAACGATCGCCACCGACGGCTCGGCCACCCCGGCACTCAGCTCGGTCGGCGCATCGACCCGGCTGACCTGTACGCCGTCCAGCAGGTGCCGGCTGTGCCCGCGCTGCCCGACGGCGTGCCGCAGGATCAGCGTCCGGAGCTCTTCGAGCAGGTCCACTCCCCCAGTGTTCCACCGAAGTCGCCAGGATCGCGCAAGCGGGCGCCAGCATCAGGCTCACGCTTCCCCGCCCGCCGGTGGTCTGATCGAAGTATCGACAGAAAGGCATTCCCATGAACCGCAGAATTCTCGGCGGCACCGGCATCTCGGTCAGCGAGCTCAGCCTCGGCGCGATGATGTTCGGCGCGATGGGCAATCCGGACCACGAGGACTCGGTCCGGATCATCCATTCCGCCCTCGACGCCGGCATCAACCTGATCGACACCGCTGACGTCTACTCGGCCGGCGAGTCCGAGGAGATCGTCGGTACGGCGATCCGCGACCGGCGCGACGACGTCGTACTGGCCAGCAAGTTCGGCCTGCCGATGGGCACCGACCCGAACCAGCGCGGCGCCTCCCGCCGGTGGATCATCCAGTCGGTCGAGAACAGCCTGCGCCGGCTCGGCACGGATCACCTCGACCTGTACCAGCTCCACCGGCCGGACCATGACACGGACGTCGCCGAGACGTTGTCCGCGCTGTCCGACCTCGTCCAGGCGGGCAAGATCCGGGCGTTCGGGTCGTCGATGTTCCCGGCCGAGACGATCGTCGAGGCGCAGTGGGCCGCGGAGCGGCGGAGTACGCACCGGTTCCTGACCGAGCAGCTCATGTACTCGATCTTCACCCGGCGCCCGGAGGCATCGGTCTTCCCGGTGACGCAGCGGCACGACCTCGGCGTACTGGTCTTCAGCCCGCTCAATGGCGGCTGGCTGTCGGGCCGGGCGGACCTGACGTCGTCCCACCGGGCGTCGACCCGGCCCAACCACTACGACCCCACCACTGTGACTGGTGCTGCGAAGGCGGCCGCTGTGGGCAAGCTCAGCGCGCTTGCTGCAGAGGCCGGGATGACGCTGCCTCAGCTGGCTATCGCGTTCGCCCGGGCGCACCCGGCGGTGACGTCCGTACTGATCGGCCCGCGCACCCAGGAGCAGCTCGACAGTCTGCTACCGGCAGCTGAGTTCGACCTGTCCGGGGACGTGCTTGACCGGATCGACGAGATCGTCCCGCCCGGCACCGAGCTGGATCCGGCCGACAACTACAACGCCACCCCGCCGGCAATCGAGCACCCCCACCTCCGCCGACGCTGACCCCTCCGCCGAGCTGACGACCTGCGTACGCCGCCGCCGACCTGTCTACGCCCCGGCCGGGGCCAGGATGAGGTCGGAGGAGGTGAGGAGTCCGTTCTTGCTGCGGAACTCCTTCAGGTCGGCGTAGGTCTGGCCGGTGTCGTCGATTGCCTGGTTGCCGGCTAGGTAGAGGGTGAGCAGCTCCAGGGACTTGTCCTTGTGCCGCACGACGAGGACCCGGGCGTTGAGTGTTCCGCCAAGGTCATCAGCCGTCTTCTCAGCTGCCATGCTCGGCGTGCACGAGGTGTCGAAGAACCCGCCGCTGCGCCTGTCCTGTCCATCGTTGCTGCACGGAAAGGCCAGCAGGAGCCGGGACTGCAGCTGATCCGCCGAGTAGTACGCGGCGAAGTTGGCCACCCGGTCCTCGCTGGAGCCGCCGGTGCTGGGGAAGCGGTCGTTCTTGACGCTTGTGGACTTGAGATATTCGCCCAGGAGGTTGGGGGCGGGGTCCGGGGCGTCGCTGGTGGCGCAGCCGGTCGCGGTGAAGGCGAGGGCCGCGAGGGCGAGGGCCAGGAAGCTGTGCCGGAGGTGCATACGCCGAGGCTAGGTTGGGCTGACCGGTGCGCGGACGGGTTGGCCTGATGCTGACATGTGGGTCTTATGAAGGTCTTACCAGTAGTTCTTGAGCTTTGTTCTGGCATGCCACACTCGGCAGCGTGCGGACACTCCTCGGGCGGACGGCAGAGCAGGAACGGCTGAGCGCGCTTGTTGCCGGGATCACCGAGTCCGGTGGCGCCCTGGTGATCCGCGGCGCCGCTGGTATCGGGAAGTCCGCACTGGCCGCCGAGGCCGCCACGCAGGCCAGGGCGGCCGGTGCGAAGGTCCTGTCCGTCACGGGCTCGGAGTCCGAGCAGAACTTCCCGTACGCCGGCCTGCACCAGCTACTGCACCCCGTCCGCAAGGGAATCGACGCACTGCCCGGATCGCAACGCGAAGCCCTCCGAATCGCGCTCTGCCTCGCCGATGGCGACATCCCGGACCTCTACCTGGTCGGAATGGCAGCGCTCAACCTCCTCTCCGACACCGGTACGCCGCTCCTGCTGCTCGCCGAGGATGCTCACTGGCTCGACCAAGCAAGCGCCGACGTACTCGCCTTCGTCGCACGCCGCCTCGACTCAGAGCCGATCGTCCTGCTCGCCACCGTCCGGGACGGCGTCCCCAGCCAACTGGACACCGAACTGCCCTCCCTCCACCTCGAGCCCCTCACCGACGACGTCGCATCCACCCTCCTCGACGAGGTCGCTCCGACGCTCGACCCGTCCGTCCGCAAGCGCCTGCTGTCCGAGGCGGCAGGCAACCCGCTGGCCCTGGCCGAGCTACCCGCCACCATCCAGGCAGACTCGTTGCTCAAGGCCACCTTGCCGCTGAACACCCGGTTGGAGCGCGCCTTCGGCGCCCGGATCTCCACGCTGCCCGCGGACACCCGGATGTGCCTGCTGGTTGCCGCACTCAACGATCGCGGCTCCCTCAGCGAGATGTTCGAAGCCGCAAGCGCCGCGCTCGGCGGCGCGCCGGTAGGCGCCGAGACGCTCACGCCGGCCGCCGAGGCCGGGCTGATCGAAGCCGCGCTAGGCGGAGCCGGGGCGAACGTAGCCGGGGCGAACGTAGCCGGGCGCGGCATCGCTGGGCAGGGCGAGCCCGGCCAGGGCAGCAGCGGGCAAGGCGGAGCCTGGCTGGCCGTGGGTGGGCGGTTGGCGTTTCGGCATCCCTTGATGCGGTCGGCGATCGTTCAGGCGGCAACCGCAGCTGAGCACCGCGCCGCGCATCGAGCGCTGGCGGATGCGCTGCAGAAGGATCCCGAACGGCAGGTCTGGCATCTCGCGGCCGCCGCGACCACGGCTGATGAGGGGATCGCGGGGGTACTGGTTGAGGCGGCTGAGCGGGCTCGGTATCGGGGTGGGGTTGGGGCGGCTATTGCTGGGTTGGAGGAGGCTGCACGGCTGAGTGAGAGTGGTGAGTTGCGCGCTGATCGGTTGCTGCGGGCGGCTGATCTGGGGGTGGAGGCGGGGCGGTCGGATCTGGTGGAGCGGCTGCTTGCCGAGGCCTCCAGGGAGGAGCTGTCGTTCCAGCATCGGGCGCGGGCTACCTGGATCCGGAGCAGTTTCGATGACGGGCTGGTCGACGACACGGCGGGGCCGATCGAGCTGGCGAAGTTGGCGCGGTCGGTTTTTGAGGACGGCGATCTGGATCTGGCGATGCGGATCCTGTGGGGTGCGGGGATGCGGTGCTTCTGGGCTGAGCCCGGCCCGGAGGCCCGCCAGCATCTGCTCGACGTCGCCGACAGTCTCCCGCTCGACGAACACGACCCGCGCCTGATCGCCATCCTCGCCTACGTCGCCCCGATCGAGCGCGGCAAGGCCGTCGCCGCCGGCCTGATGGAACTCGCCGGACAGACCGGAGGCGACCCCGAGGTCGAGCGATTCCTCGGCAGCGCCGCCCTGCAGATCGGCGCCTTCGAGCTGGCCGCCAGGTTCTCCGCCTCCGCCGCAGCCGGTCTACGGGCGCAAGGCCGGCTAGGCCTACTCGCCCGCGCCCTGGCCGTGCACGCCTGCAGCGCCACCCGTCTGGGCAACCTCGACGTCGCACTGCCCGCCGCCGAGGAAGCAGCCCGGCTGGCCAAGGAAACCCACCAAATCTTCATGTACGGCTTCGCACTCTCCGCCCAGGCCGAGATCGCAGCCCTCCGTGGCCTGTACGCCGAAGCCGCCAACCTGATCGCCGAGGCAGAGCAGGTCGCCCTAGCCGCAGGCGCCCGCCCCATCCTCGCCACCGTCCAGCTAGCCCGTGGCCTGTCCGCCCTGGGCGAGGGCCGCCACGCCGACGCCTTCGCCGACCTGCACCGCGTCTTCGACCTCACCGAGCCCTCCTATCAGCTAGCCCTGCGCTGCTACCTGATAGCCGACCTGACCGAGGCAGCGATCCGCTGCGGCCAGGAGGACGCAGCACGCAAGATCATCCAGAGGCTGGAGAAGGATGCCCAGCAGACCGGCTCCCCCTCCCTACACATAGGCCTGCGCTACGCCCGCGCCGCACTGGCCAGCGACGACGACGCAGAGAAGCTATTCCTGGCCGCGCTGGCCGGCGACCTCACCGGCTGGCCCCTGGAGCGCGGGCGACTGCACCTGGCCTTCGGCGAGTGGTTGCGCCGCCACCGCCGAGCAGCGGAGTCCCGCGTCCACCTACGGGCCGCACGCGAGACCTTCGACGCGCTGGGCCTCATCCCCTGGAGCGAGCGAGCCCGCAGCGAGCTACGCGCCGCAGGCGAGACCAGCCCACGCCGTACGCCGGATGCGCGCGAGCAACTCACCCCGCACGAGCTGAGCATCGCCCAACTGGCAGCCGAGGGCCTGACCAACCGCGAGATCGGCCAGCGCCTCTACCTCTCGCACCGAACCGTCAGCACCCACCTGCACCGCATCTTCCCCAAGCTCGGCATCACGTCGCGCGCTGATTTGCCGGCCGTACTGCGGAATTCGCCAGGGTGACGTACACCCGCAGCGTCATCTGACGGGCGCGGCGGACGGTCGGTCCTTCCTAGGTTGTCAGGCGTAAGTGCGCTGACTATCCGTAGGAGACATCCCATGCCCGAACAACCGTCGCGGCGGACCTTCCTCGCCACCTCAGCCGCTGCCGTCACGGTGGCTTCCACAGCAACCCTCTCCAGCACCGAAGCGCTGGCCGGACCCGAAGCAGCAGCAACGGACACCGCCATCCGGAAGTACAGGGTGAACGTGCCCGACTATGTGCTCGCCGACCTGCGTCACCGGATCAAGGCGACCCGCTGGCCCGCCAAGGAGACGGTCGCCGACCAGTCCCAAGGCGTCCAGCTCGCCAAGCTCCAGGAGCTCGTCCACTACTGGGGGACGCGCTACGACTGGCGCAAGGTCGAGCGCAGGCTCAATGCGCAGCCTCAGTTCGTCACCAAGATCGACGGCCTCGACATCCACTTCACCCACATCCGCTCCAAGCACGCGAACGCGCTGCCCCTGATCATCACGCACGGCTGGCCCGGCTCGATCCTCGAGTTGCAGAAGGTGATCGGCCCCCTCACCGACCCCACCTCGTACGGCGGCCGCGCGGCGGACGCGTTCCACCTGGTCATCCCGTCGATGCCCGGCTACGGGTTCTCCGAGCGGCCGACGGCGAAGGGCTGGAACGCGGACCGGATCGGGCTCGCCTGGGACGTACTGATGAAGCGGCTGGGCTACTCGCAGTACGTGTCGCAGGGCGGTGACTGGGGTGCGGTCGTCTCGGACAAGATGGCCCGCCGGGCCTTCCCCGGGCTGCTCGGCATCCACGTCAACATGCCGGCCACCGTGCCGCCGGACGTCGCCAAGGCGCTCAACGACGGTGATCCCGCGCCGGCCGGGCTCGGTCCGGTGGAGAAGAAGGCCTTCGACACGTTGAAGACCTTCTACACGCTGAACACCGGGTACTCCGCGATGATGGCGACCCGCCCGCAGACGCTCGGCTACGGCCTGACCGACTCGCCGGCCGGGCTGGCCGCGTGGATGTACGACAAGTTCGCGCAGTGGACCTACAGCGGCGGCGACCCGGAGCGGTCGCTGACCAAGGACGAGATGCTCGACGACATCACCTTGTACTGGGTCACCAACACGGCCGTGTCCTCGTCGCAGCTCTACCTGGAGAACGGCGAGAACAACTTCAACGCCGTCGACATCTCGATCCCGGCCGCGATCACGGTCTTCCCGGGCGAGATCTACCAGACCCCGCGCAGCTGGGCCGATCAGGCGTACCACAACCTCATCTACTTCAACGAGGTCGACAAGGGCGGCCACTTCGCCGCCTGGGAAGAGCCCGAGCTGTTCAGCCGCGAGATCCGCGCCGCGTTCCGTTCCCTGCGTTGAGAGAGGACTGCTTTTCATGATCAGCAGAAGGACCTTCAGCAAGGTGGTCGGGGCGGGCGCCGCCGCGGCTGCCGTAGTACCGGGCATTGCCAGCGCTGCACCTGTAGCAGTGGGCGGCCTCGGGCGGCTGCGGCACGTGCAGACCGACCTGCTTGACATCGCGTACTACGAGTCCGGCCCGGCCGGTGGACCCGCGGTACTGCTCGGGCATGGCTGGCCCTACAGCCCGTATGCGTTCACGCATGTGGTGCCCGAGCTGGTGCGGGCCGGGTACCGGGTGCTCACGCCGTTCCTGCGGGGACACGGGGAGACGACGTTCCTGTCCGCCGACACCTTCCGCTCCGGGCAGCAGGCAGCGCTCGGGTCGGACTGGATCGCCTTCATGGACGCGCTGCAGATCCCCAAGGCCATCTTTGCCGGGTATGACTGGGGTGGCCGCGGTCTATGCGTCGCAGCGGCCCTTTGGCCGGAGCGCTGCGTCGCACTGGTCTCGGTGAACAGCTACCTGGTCCAGAACCTCGACCCCAAGCTCGCAGTGATCCCTGCGGCTCCGGCGGTCGAGGCGGCCCAGTGGTACTTCGACTACTTCACCACCGAGCGCGGCAAGAACGGCCTGACCCAGAACCGCAAGGAGATCGCCCGGGTCGTCTGGACCAAGAACTCCCCCACCTGGGACTACACCGAGGCCGACCTCGACCGGGCCGCCTCCCTGATGACCAACCCGGACTACGTCGCCGTGGTCCTGCACGTGTACCGCCACCGCCGGCTGACCGAGCCCGGCGACCCCCGGTACGACGCGCTGGAGGCCCAGCTCCGCAAGCAGCCGCCGATCACGGTCCCGGCCGTCACGCTCGACGGCAAAGACGACGGCAACTTTCCATGGACGGATGGGAAACCTTCGGCCTTCCACTTCACGGGTCCCCGGGTGCATCACGTAGTACAGGGTGCTGGGCACAACCTGCCGCAGGAGAAGCCACGTGCGTTCGTGAAGGCGATCCTCGAGGCGGCGCGCCTACACTGATCAAGGTTTGCCGCGTCGTCCGTAGGAGGACCTGAGAATGCCCGATTCACGTACCCAGACGATCGCCTATCCCGCGCCGGGGGCGCGACCGTCGCGGCGTGATCTGGAGCCGCTCGCGCCGCATGTGATCGTGCTGTTCGGGGCGACCGGCGACCTGGCCAAGCGCAAGCTGCTGCCGGGGCTGGCATACCTGCAGCAGTCCCGGTTCGCGCCGGACGTACGGATCATCGGGACCGCGATGGAGGAGCTCAGCTCGGACGAGTTCCGGGCCCGGGCCCGGCTCGCGGTGGACACCTACGGCACGCACAAGATCACCGAGGACGAGTGGGCGCAGTTCTCGGAGCGGCTCGAGTACGTCTCGACCAAGGAGGGCCCGGGCGCGCTCGCCGCCGCCGTCAAGACTGCCGAGACCGTGCTCGGGCCGGACACCTGCCGGCTGCACTACCTGTCGGTACCGCCGAAGGCCGCCCGCTCGGTGATCCAGATGCTGCGCGACGCCGACCTGGTCGACCGGGCCCGGGTGGTGATGGAGAAGCCGTTCGGCGACAACCTGCAGTCGGCGATCGAGCTGAACGACTTCGTCCACGAGACCTTCGACGAGTCGCAGATCTTCCGGATCGACCACTTCCTCGGCAAGGAGGCGGCGCAGAACATCCTCGCCTTCCGGTTCGCCAACGGGCTGTTCGAGCCGATCTGGAACCGCAACTTCATCGACCACATCCAGATCGACATCCCCGAGTCGCTCGGACTGGACCAGCGGGCCACCTTCTACGAGCCGACCGGCGCGTTCAAGGACATGGTCGTCACGCATGTCCTGCAGGTGCTCGCGTTCGTCGCGATGGAGCCGCCGACGGCGCTGGAGCCGCGGGCCATCTCGGAGGAGAAGAACAAGGTCTTCCGCTCGATGCTGCCGATCCAGCCGTCGGACGTGGTCCGCGGCCAGTACGGCGGCTACCGCAGCGAGGAGGGCGTCGCACCGGACTCCGACACCGAGACGTTCATCGCGATGAAGGTCGGGATCGACAACTGGCGCTGGGCCGGGGTGCCGTTCTATCTGCGGACCGGCAAGAAGATGGCCGAGGGGATGCGGATCATCTCGATCGCCTTCAAGGAAGCACCGAAGACCATGTTCCCGTCCGGCTCCGGGGTCGGGTCGCAGGGGCCGGACCACCTGACCTTCGACCTGGCCGACTCGTCGCGGGTGTCGCTGTCCTTCTACGGCAAGCGGCCCGGTCCGGGGATGCGGCTGGAGAAGTTGTCGATGCAGTTCTCGACGCAGGAGACGGAGACCGCGGGCGATGTGCTGGAGGCGTACGAGCGGCTGATCCTCGACGCTATGCGCGGCGACCACACGCTGTTCACGACGGCCGAGGGCATCGAGTCGCTGTGGGAGAACTCGACGCTGCTGCTGGAGGACCCGCCGCCGGTGAAGACGTACGCACCCGGTACCTGGGGGCCGAACGCCATCCACCAGCTGATCGCGCCGCATGCTTGGCGGCTGCCGTTCGAACGCGAGTGGCGCGAGGGCAAGCCCGCGGCTGACGGGGACTAGCCTCCTCCGGCGACGTACTGGTTCCTCGGGCGTCGCATGTTGTCGAGGGCCTCGGTGAGGGCGTCTTCGAGGTAGCTGAGGCGGTTGGTCGACTGCAGCAGGGTCGCACCGCCGGTGACGGCAGCAAGGATCGCGTTGGCCGTCTTCTGTACGTCGATGCGCGGGTCGATCTCCCCTGCGTCCTTCAGCGCTTGGACGCCGGCCGCCAGGTAGGCCGCCCAGGTGTCGGTCAGCCCCTCGACGACCTCACGGGTGGCCGGATCCGCCGTGCCGAGCTGGGTGGTCAGCGCCCGGAGCGGGCAGGCGGCCCGTTGCGCGTCATAGATCTGGATGACGCGACGGCGCCAGGCCTGCCAGTTGCGCCAGGTGGTGAGGTCGGCGAGCTGGGGCAGCTGGTCGGTGATCACCTGCTCCGCTTCGTACCTGACGACGGCGAGCATCAGGTCGGCCTTGCCATCGGGGAAGTAGTGGAAGAGCTGGCTCTTGCTCGTCGCAGTGGCTGCGCAGATGTCATCGAGCCCGACGTTGGCGACCCCACGATCGCGAACAAGCAGCGCGGCGCCCTCGACGATCCGTTGCCGGGTCGCCGCACCTTTGGCCGTCAGCACTCGCTCCATACAACCAACCCTAGTCACGCAGATGGACGGCAGCCGTCTCGGCGTGGCAGTGATCGCCGGCTGATCCGGTCGTGCAGTTCAGAAGCGGGCGGCTGCGGGGATCACCTCACTGCCGATGCGTTCTACGGCTTCTAGGTCGGGGGCTTGCGGGATGCTGCCGATGGCGGCGTCGAAGCCGAGGGCGTGGAGACGGCCCAGCTCGTCGATCAGCTCTTGGGTCTTCTCGCCGTTCGTACCGGCGTCGAGGGTCTGGTAGACGGTCTTGGTGATCTCGGCGTAGTCGCGGCCGACGTCCTCGCAGTGCTGTTTGAGGACGTCGAGCTTGTGCTCGAGCTCGGGGGTGTTGAACAGGTTGCAGGACTGCGCGTACTGCGCGACCAGGCGGAGCGTCTTCTTCTCTCCCCCGCCGCCGACCATGATCGGCGGGTGCGGCTTGCTCAGCGCCTGCGGGACGTTCAGCAGCCGCTCGGCCTGGTAGTGCTTGCCCTCGAACGGCTTGTCCTCGTCGGACCACATCTGCTGCAGGTACTTGAGCGTCTCCTCCAGCCGCTCGAACCGCTCCGCGACCGGCGGGAAGTCGAAGCCGAGCCCGCGGGACTCCTCCTCGTTCCAGCCGGCGCCGATGCCGATCATGGCGCGGCCGCCGGACAGTACGTCGAGGGTCGTCACCGCCTTGGCCAGCAGGCCGGGGTGGCGGTAGTGCACGCCGGTGATCAGCGTGAAGAGTTTGACCCGCTCGGTCTGCGCGGCGAGGAATCCGAGCGTCGTGTAGGCCTCGAGCATGTCGTGATCCGCGGGGCCGACACCGCGGATCTGGAAGAAGTGGTCCATCACGGCCAAGTGGCTGAAGCCGGCCCGATCGGCGGTCTCAGCCACTGCGGCGAGCTCGGCGCCGAGCGCGGCCGCGCCGTTCGGCCAGGTGAAGTCAGGAATCTGCAGACCGATGTCCATCGAGGGTCCTTCCGGGGCGTTTTTCTCCAGCCAACACCCCGGAACGGCCTCATTCAAACGGTCTGCGGCGGGTCAGCCTGCACCGCCGCCCGGTGTCGCGGTGCTGTGGCCGACTGCGCAGAGGGCGAAGGCATAGCCCTGGACGTTGCTCTGGGTGCCGGTGTAGGTCGCCTCGACCTTCCAGCCTTGCGCGAAGTACAAGGGCTCCGAGTCGGAGAAGATCAGACCTTCGCCGCTGTTCGAGTCGCCTGAGTGCCCACCGCTGACCACAACCTGGCCGGCCGGGCAGAGGGCCTCCCAGGAGTGCCGCTCGCCTGGTTTGAAGGCCTGCTTCACCAGTACGGGGGCGGAGACGGTGACGCCGACGCTGTCCGCCGGGTCGCCCTTCGGGCCCTGGTCTCCCTTGTCACCCTTCTCGCCCTTGGCACCGGGAGCGCCGGGCGCACCCGCGGCACCGGGGGTGCCCGGGTCGCCCTTGGGGCCCTGCTGGTTCCAGGAGGTGGGGTTCTCGTAGAAGCGGCAGGAGCCGCCCTTGGCGGGGTCGATCACGCGGAGGTCGCCGAAGTTCTTGTCGACGCAGGCGTGGATCGTGGTCGTCGCGGGTTCGGCGGCCGAGGCCACCAGCATGCCGCCGCCGAGCACCACCAGCGCGCCCACGGCAGCCGCCACCCCGGTCGAGCGGGGCAGTCCCCGTGGCTTGAGCAGAGCGAGTTTGGAAGTCATGATGGCGACCCTAGGAATTCGTGGCCATCGGCAACAGTTCCCTTCACGCCGCATCCAGGGCCGGGCCCCCTTCACCATCGGGCAGCCACCGGGTTGGATGGAGGGATGACTGAGTCTGATCTCGAGGTGGCGGTCGCGGCGGCGGAGGCGGGGGCCGCGGTGGTACGGGCGCAGTACGGTGCCGCGGTCGTCCGGCACGACAAGTCGGCGACGGACTTCGCTACCGACACGGATCTCGCCGCCGAGCAGGAGATTCTCGAGCTGATCCGGCGGGCCAGGCCGCAGGATGCGATCGTGGGCGAGGAGACCGGTGCCAGTGACGACGGTACCGCCCCGAGGCGCTGGCTCGTCGACCCGCTGTGCGGGACGCTCAACTTCGCTGCCAGGACTCCGCTCTTCTCGGTCAACGTCGCCTTGCGGGACGGCCCGGAGACAGCCGTCGCCGCCGTCGCGGATCCGATCGCCGGCGAGACCTTCTGGACCGATGGAGCAACTGCGAGCGTCCGCCGGGAGGGATCCGACCTTCCGATCGCACCCTCGGCGGACTCGCGGCTCGTCGACGTCAACCTCGACCCGATCACCGATGGCGACTTGCTCGGGTCGAGGTTGCTGACCGATCCCGCGTTCCGGCAGGCGTTCGGTCAGCGGGTCCTGTCGACCACCTTGGCCGTCGCCTGGGTGGCGGCGGGCCGGCGCGCCGCGTACGTGACCGACGGAGATCTCCGCGACAGCGTGCACTTCACGGCAGGGCTGGCCTTGTGCCGCGCGGCCGGCTGCATCGTCACCGACCTACGCGGACAACCTCTGCACTCAGGCCTGGGAGTGATCGCCGCCGCCGATGCCGGCACTCACGCGACTCTGCTCGAGATCGTCGCGCGCCACCTTCTCTAGGACTACGGAGCGATCTCGAGGTGGGTGATCAGGCTGGTTTCGGGGTCGAGGGTGAAGCGGTAGATGAGGTCGACCACGCCGCCGGGGAAGTCGCCTTCCAGGTGGTTGGTGGTGACGTAGTGGGTCTCGTCGAGCTTTTCCACGTGGGTCAGCTCGACGGTGTAGGTGTATTCGGTGGCGGCGGTGTCGCGCCAGCGGTGGATCTCGTCGTGGCCGGTGTAGGTGGTTTCTTCGTCGACCACGACGGCGTCGGGGGTGAAGGCCGACAGGAGGTCGTGGGCGTTGGCCCGGTGGGCCGGGTCCGCCTCGCGCAGGTAGGTCACGATCGAGTGCGGGAGGTGCTTCGCGTGGTCGGCGGCGGTCGGGTCGGGCGGGGTGGGGATGGTCATCGGTTGCCTTCCGTGGAGAGGGTGAAGGAGGAGCGGCCGAAGGTCCGGCCGTTGATCTGGAGTTCGAGCGCGTGCTCGCCGGCGTAGTACCGGCGGGTCGAGATCGGCTTGAACGAGTGTTGTCTGGCGATCGTCGCCGACTCCCCCGGCGCGAGCGTCCGGGTGGTGAGCTTGAAGACCTTCGGCGCGAGCGTCCCGTTCGCCTTGACGTGGTGGACGACGTAGTCGATCGCCAGCCGCAACTCGCCGTCGCCGCGGTTGTGCGCACTGAACTCGAAAGCCAGCGACTCCCCCACGGCAACAGCCGGTACTGCGACCAGCGGCCCGTCCACCACCAGCCCCGCAGGTGGCTCAAACCCCAACAACGCAAGGGCTCCCGGGTCAGCCGCCTTGATCAAGGTACGCAACGCATGCCGTACGAGCCGCGTGGTACTCGGCACCGGCGAAGCCAGCCACTCACCGGCGATCGCGACCGCCAGGGCAGGGTCGAGCCGGCTCAGGTCGTTGAGGTGGTTGGCGACCGAGCGGCGGACGTACTCCGATTCGTCGCGCCGCAGCGCCTCGAGGATCGGCCGCGTCACGTCGGGCCGCTCGATCAGCCCGGGCACCCGCTTGGCCCAGGGCAGTCGCGCCCGGGTCCCTTCGCTCGCCAGCCGCCGTACATGCTCATCCGGATGCCGAGTCCACTCGAGTACGACCGCCAGTGTGCGATCCAGCTCCGCCGCCAGGAAGGTCCGCAGCGCGAACTCGCCGGTCAGCCGCGGCGTCAGCGCGGCGATCAAGGCAAGGCCCGCCTCGAGCTCGTCATCAGCGACCGCCCGGACAGCGACCGCCTCGGTGACCGGCCAGATCATCCAGCCGGTGAAGCCGGGATCGTCGAGCGCCGCCCGGAAGATCTTCTCCATCGCCCCGTACTCCGTGGGCAGATCGGCCAGCAAGGCGTCCCGCACCAGCCGGCCGCGCTCACTGAACGCCAGGCCGGCCAACTCGGCAGGTGCCGCGGCCACCGTAGCCAGCTCCAGCGAAGGGGCCGCCCGGCGAAGGCAGGCGCCGAGGGCGACCACAGACGCAGTGCTGAGCATTTCTTCCGCAGTGGGCACGGGGACCTCTCGACGAAGTTACTTTCAAATTAGCAGTAACTGGGCAGGCAGCCAAACCCGGCCTGCCTACTACTGTCGGCGCCATGATGCAGCTGAAGGTCATCGGGGTAGGCGCCGGCGATCCGGACCACGTGACGATGCAGGCCGTGAAGGCACTCACCGCGGTCGACGTGTTCTTCGTCCTCGACAAAGGCGAGGTCAAGCAGGAGTTGGTCGACCTGCGCGAGGAGATCCTGCGACGGCACGCGGGTGACCGCGAGTACCGGGTCGTCTTCGGCCGGGACCCCGAGCGCGACCGCAGCAGCGACGCGTACGTCGAGTCCGTCGACGACTGGCGCCGCCGCCGCGCGGACGTCTGCGCGGACCTGATCGCCAAGGAGCTCGAAGACGGCCAGACCGGCGCCTTCCTCGTCTGGGGCGACCCGTCCTTGTACGACAGCACGCTGGCGATCCTCGACGACATCCTGGCCCGCGGCGAGCTGACCTTCGAGATCGAGGTCATCCCCGGCATCAGCAGCGTCTCCGCCCTCGCGGCCCGGCACCGGGTCGGCCTCAACCAGGTCGGCAAGCCGATCGAGATCACCACCGGACGACGGCTCGCGAAGAGCTGGCCCGATGACGTCGACGACGTCGTGGTGATGCTCGACGCGCAGACCGCCTTCACCCGGCACACCGACCAGGATGCCGACATCTACTGGGGTGCCTACCTCGGCACGCCGGACGAGATCCTGATCGCCGGACCACTGTCCGAGGTGGCCGACGGGATCGTCGAAGCACGTGCGGAAGCGCGCCGGCGCAAGGGCTGGATCATGGACACGTATTTGTTGCGCCGCCGCCAGAAATAATTACCAAAGGTTCTTTAGAAAGTCTAGAGCGCACGCTCTTCTGCTCGCTGTCCCGCGGATCTAGCTTGTTGCTGTCCACCCGCCCCCATGACCTTTGGCGCGCGCCCCCACTGCGCCGGGTCAGGACAGAGGAGTGCCATCGTGAAGATGCCTCGTTTCGTGCGCGTTCTGCCGGTCCTCGCGGCCTTCGGAGTCGTGCTCTCCATGCTCGTCACGGCGCCCGCGGAAGCCCGCGTGCAAGCCCCCACCGCGACGACGGCCTGCAACTACCCGAACTGGGTGGCCGGCGCCAGCTACGTCACCGGGAACGTCGTCAAGTACACCAACGGCCTGTACTACATCGCCGAACACGACAACCCCGGCTACGACCCGACCATCAGCACCTGGTTCTGGGACCCGTTCAGCTGCGATGGCGGCACCACCCCGCCGGCCTGCAACTACCCGAACTGGGTGGCCGGCGCCAACTACGTCACCGGCAACATCGTCAAGTACACCAACGGCCTGTACTACATCGCCGAACACGACAACCCCGGCTACGACCCGACCATCAGCACCTGGTTCTGGGATCCCTACACCTGCAACGGCGGGCCGACGGATCCGCCGCCGACCGGCAGCTTCCCGGTGACCGAGTCGCAGTTCAACTCGATGTTCCCGAGCCGCAACTCGTTCTACACCTACTCCGGTCTGGTCGCCGCGGCCGCAGCCTTCCCCGGCTTCACCACCACCGGCGACGACGCCACCAAGAAGCGTGAGGCCGCTGCCTTCCTGGCCAACGTGAACCACGAGACCGGCGGGCTGGTCTACATCAAGGAGATCAACACCGCGAACTACCCGAACTACTGCCACCCGGAGCTCCCGTACGGCTGCCCGGCCGGCCAGTCGGCGTACTACGGCCGCGGTCCGTTGCAGCTGAGCCACAACTTCAACTACAAGGCCGCCGGCGACTACCTCGGCATCGACCTGCTCGGAAACCCCTACCAGGTCGAGCAGAACGCGACGGTCTCCTGGAAGGCCAGCCTCTGGTACTGGAACACCCAGTCCGGTCCGGGCACGATGACGCCGCACAACGCGATGGTCAACGGCGCCGGCTTCGGCGAGACCATCCGCAGCATCAACGGCTCGATCGAATGCAACGGCGGCAACCCGGGCCAGGTACAGAGCCGAGTGGACGCCTACAACCGCATCACCGGCATCCTCGGGGTCTCCCCCGGCAGCAACCTTTACTGCTGACCCCTAGACCAAAGGTGTAGCCGTAGTGGCCGTGCGGCCGAAGCGGGGTCTGTACGACCTGGCAGAGGCTGCACGGCATGAGGACAACTATTCGCAGGAAGGTGTCGCTGGCAGCAGCCTTCGCGCTGCTGCCGGCCGCACTACTTGTCAACCAGGCCACGGCATCCCAACCCGCAGCCACCCCCGGTCCCGTCGTACGGACCGACAACGGGCAGGTGCGCGGGCTGACGACAGCGACGACCGAGGTGTTCAACGGCATCCCGTACACCGCCCCGCCGGTGCACGCGTTGCGTTGGCGGCCCCCGCAACCCACCCAGCCGTGGACGGGCGTGCGGGACGCGACCAAGCTGTCCAGCGCCTGCCCGCAAGGGGACAACCCGGAAGCGCCTGGCGGCTCCAGCAACGAGGACTGCCTCTACCTGAATGTCACCAGGCCGGCCCAGCAGTCCACGAAGCCGCGTGCGGTGGTCGTCTGGATTCCCGGCGGCGGATTCTTCTCTGGCGCGGGAAATAGCTACGAGGCCTCGAAGATGGCTGCCCGCGGCAACGTCATCGTTGTCACGGTCAACTACCGGCTGGGGATCTTCGGCTTCTTCGGCTACCCGGGGCTGCCCGCCTCCGGCACCTACGGCATCCAGGACCAACAGGCGGCCCTCCGCTGGGTCCAGCGCAACGCCCGGGCCTTCGGCGGCGACCCGCGCAACGTCACCGTGGCGGGCGAGTCCGCCGGTGGCATGAGTGTGTGCGCCCAGCTCACCTCACCGACCTCCACCGGCCTCTTCTCCAAGGCAGTGATGCAGAGCGGCTCCTGCGCCTTCAACTGGGCCGCCAACAGTCAGTACCCGGGGCAGGCGGCTGATTCGCCGTGGGTCTCGCAGAGCACCGTGCAGCAGAACGGTAAGGAGTGGGCGGCCGACAACGCGGCCAAGCTCGGCTGCAAAGCTGGACAACCGAGTCTGGACTGCCTGCGCGCGGCAGACCCCGCAGTACTGGTCGAGGACACGCTGAACTTCACGCAGGTTGCCTACGGCGGTACTGCGGTGTTGCCGCTGAGTCCGGCCAAGGCGATGAAGGCCGGGCTGTTCCACCGGGTGCCCTTACTGTCCGGCAACAACCATGACGAGGCATCGGCGTGGTTGAGCGCATTCAACGGTGGGGTACTCACCGATGCCGACTACCCGCGACTGGTGACCGACATGGTCGGCGTGGCTGATGCCCAGAAGGTGCTGAGGCAGTACCCGCTGTCGAAGTACGGGTCGACAGCTGCTGCTTGGACTGTGGTGACCACTGATCGGATCTGGTCGTGCACGCAGGTCGCCAACGATCAGCAGGCGGCTCGGAAGGTCCCCGTGTACGCGTACGAGTTCGCCGACAAGCATTCGCCGCTCTCCCAGCCGGGACAGGGCGCGGCACACGCTACGGAGTTGCCGTACCTGTTCAGCCTTGGCGGGTACGAGTTCCCGATGACGGATGCGCAGAAGCGGCTGTCGGAGCAGATGATCGACTACTGGACGGCCTTCGCTCGCACCGGCAACCCGAACGGTCCTGACCGGCCGCACTGGGCGCCGGCGGGCAAGAAGGCCGTCACCGGCCTCTCACTCGCGCCGACCGACCAGGGCGGCATCAAGAAGGTCGATCTGCGGGCCGAGCACTACTGCGGCTTCTGGGCCGGTCTAGGCGACTGACGGAGTACGGCGCTCGCGCTGACTGCTGACGAGTTTGGCGATCCAACCGCTCGGGATCAGCGCGAGCAAGCCGTAGAGACGTACCCCCGGCACCAGCGCGAGAAGGAACGCGGCCACCGCGCAGCCGAGGAAGGCGATGGAGCCGACGATCTCGCGGTCGGTGACGGGGTTGTCGTCGGCCTCCAGCTCCTTGTGCCCGTGGACGAGCAGCGTGAGCGCCGTCTGGGTCGCGGCGAGCACGACCAGGGTGCCGGAGTAGAAGGCCGCCGAGAAGGTGTCGCTGGTGAACTGGCCGATGATCTCGGTCGGGAACGGCAGCACCACGATGCAGAGCAGCCAGAGCATGTTCAGCCGGACCAGCATGCCGTTGTAGGCCTTGACGTGCTCGAAGACGCCATGGTGAACCAGCCAGAACCGCCCGATCACCACGAAGCTCAGCAGGAACGACAAGATGGCCGGCTGGTTCTCCTGGATCACCGCGAACGGATCGGCGGCCTGACCGTTGTTCGCTTCCGACTGCGCCTTGGCCACCTCGGTGACGACTTCCACCAGCGGGAGGATCAACAGGGTCACCGCGATCGCGACCACTGCGTCGGTGAAGAGCACCAGCCGGTCGGGGTTCCTCGTCATGCTCACGGGCGACCACGGTAGCGCAGCAGGAGTGTCGTACCGACGAACAGTGCCACGACGACAAAGGCGGACGCGGCAACGAACGCGATGCTGTAGCCGTCCCGCAGTGCGGTGATCGTGGTCGCTCCATCGGCCACCCGTCCAGCGGTGCGCGAGGCGGCCAGCGTTGCGAGTACCGCAGTACCGACTGCTGCGCCTGCTTGCTGGGCTGTGTTGTTGAGTCCGGAGGCCAAGCCTGCGTCACCCGGCTCTGCGCCGGACATGGCGAGCATGATCGCTGCGGGGATACCCACACCGCTACCGACACCCATGAGGAGGAGTGGGACCACCACGTTGGTGAGGTAAGAGCCGTTGACTGGAGCTTGGCTCATCACCAGCAGTGCTGCGAGGAGGGCGGTGAGGCCTACCAACAGGAGCGCGCGGGCGCCGAAGCGAGCGATCAGGCGGGGGCCGATGAACAGGGACATCACTCCACCCAGGACCGGCGCGGGGAGGAAGGCCAGGCCGGTGTGGAGCGAGTCGAAACTCAGTACTCGCTGCAGGTAGAGCGCAGTCATGAACTGGAAGCCGAAGCCGGCTGCGAAGAGTAGGACGACTACCAGGTTGGCAGTGGTCACCTGGCGGTTGCGGAAGATGTGGAGTGAGAGCAGTGGCTCAGCGGCGCGGGCCTGGCGTAGTACGAAGGCGGTGAGGAGGGCTACCGCTGCTGCCGCGAGGACCAGCGTGCGCGGGAGGTCTGCGGTCGGCTCTGCGGTCTGGACGATGGTGTAGACGGACAGTGAGAGGCCTGCGGTGACCAGGACTGCGCCTAGTACGTCGGCGCCTTTGCTGAGGCCCAGGCCACGGCGGCTGTTGAGCAGGCGGGTGGCGACAACCAGGGAGACGATGCCGATGGGCACGTTGATCAGGAAGGACCAGTGCCAGCCGACAGTCTGGGTGATGACTCCGCCGAGGATCAGGCCGATCGAAGCGCCGCCGGCGGAGGTGAAGCCGTAGACGCCCATCGCGCGAGCCTGGTCGGCCGGTGCCGGGTAGAGGCCGACGATCATGCCGAGAATCACCGCGGAGGCCAGGGCGCCGCCGACGCCTTGGAGGAAGCGGCCCGCGATCAGTACTTCGGAACTGGTGGCGACACCGCACAGCAGGGAGGCCGCGGTGAAGACGGCCAGGCCGGCGAGGAAGACCTGCTTGCTGCCGATCAGGTCGCCGATCCGGCCGGCCAGCAGGAGGAGGCCGGCGAAGGCGATCAGGTACGAGTTCATCACCCAGGCGAGGCCGGCCTGGCTGAAGCCGAGGTCGCTCTGGATGGTCGGCAGCGCGACCGTCACGACGGTGGCGTCGAGGATGATCATCAGCTGCATCACGCAGAGCACGGCGAGCGCTCTGGCGCGCCCGGGCTGGGCAGGACTGGTGTGGCTGGTCGGCTCGATCGTCGCGGTCATCGGTCGTCTCCTTGTCAGCAGGGCAGGACAAGTACGACCTTAACAGATAGTTCGGTAGTAGACGATCTTTTAGCGGATCATGTACGCCGACGCGGACGGCGTACCGGTTGCGCCTCGACCGGGGTGGCGAGCGGCCCGCCGACAAGCTCGGCCAAAGCGTCGGCGAACGGCCCGCGCTGCGAGGCGGCGAGGGCGGCGAGCGCTTCACCGTGCACTCTGTCGACGACTTCCTGACCGTCCGCGGCAGCCTTGGCACCCGCGGGGGTGACCGCGATGATCCGGGCACGACGGTCGGTCTCCGACGGCTTGCGCTCGGCGAGACCGGCCTTCTCCAAGGCGTCCACGGTGCCGACCATCGTCGTCTTGTCGAGATAGGCGAGCTCCGCGAGCTGGATCTGGGTCCGCTCCTCCTCGAGCGCGTACACGAGCACGCACTGCATCCGGGGGGTCAACCCGATCTCCGCCAGCGCCGCGGTCAGCTGGGTCTCCAGGACGTGGCCGGCATGGATCAGCATCCCGGTCAGGTCGGGCACGGTGCGCAACGGAGTCTCAGCCATGCGTTCATCCTAGCTCGGGATTATCCGCTGACAGATGGTTCGTCACATCAACTACTTGCCTCCGGCGTCGTCGATCGGCAGAAATGCGACCTGGTGGCCGGGAGCGAGCAGGGTGGCGTGAAATCGCGAGCTTGGCGGCTCCGGCGCGGCTGGACTGGGGCGATGACTGCATTGGATACGCCGTCCGTCAGCACGCGGCCCCGGTGGCTGGGAGTGGGTGCGGTGACGCTGGGGATCTTCCTGATCGTCACCACGGAGATTCTGCCGATCGGGTTGCTGGGCCCGATGGCGGACGAGTTCGGGGTCTCGGCCGGCCGGGCGGGGCTGTTGATGACGGTGCCGGGGTTGGTGGCGGCGGTTGCGGCGCCGGTGATCACGGTCGTGACCGGGCGGCTGGATCGGCGGGTGATGCTCGGTGGGTTGATGGTGTTGTTGGCGGGTGCGGACTTCCTGGCGGCGGGCGCTTCGCAGTACTGGGTGGAGCTGGTTGCGCGGGTGATGGTGGGGATGGTGATCGGCGGGTTCTGGTCGATCGGGGCGGGGCTGGCCGCTCGGTTGGTGCCTGAGCGGTGGGTGGTGCGGGCGACGGCGGTCATTTTCAGTGCGGTGCCGTTTGGGTCCGTGCTGGGCGTACCGGCCGGGACCTTCGTTGGGGAGCGATTCGGGTGGCGGGTGCCATTCGTAGTACTGGGGGTGGCGGCGGTCGGGGTGCTGGCCGTGCTGCTAGCGGTGGTACCGGCGTTGCCGCCGCTGCAGGTGACCAGGGTGGCTGTACTGCGGGATGTGCTCCGCCTGAAGCAGACGAAGCTCGCCCTGGTCGCCACCTGCTTGATCGTCACCGCCCACTTCGGCACCTACACCTATGTGACTCCGTTCTTGCGCGACGTCACCGACACAAGCAACATCAGCCAGCTACTGCTCCTCTACGGCGCAGCAGGTCTGGCCGGCAACTTCCTAGCCGGTACTACGGCCGCCAACCACCTGCGAGCCACCTTCATCACCAGCGCGACCCTCATCGCCGCGGCGACCCTCCTGCTGCCCGTACTCGGCCACACCACCACTGCCGCAGCGGCTCTCCTGGTCATCTGGGGAGTCGGGTACGGCGCAGTACCGGCCTGCTCGATGACGTGGTTCGCGCAGGCGGCTCCTGGTGCCAGGGAGGCCGCCACTGTGCTCTTCACCTCGTCGTTCCAGGCGACTCTGTCCACTGGAGCGCTGCTCGGCGGGCTGGTCGTGGACGCGGGCAGTGTCTCCACCGTGATGCTCTGCGGGGGTCTTGCGGCGCTTCTGATGGTGCTGGTCGTCAGTGCATCTGTGCTAGACAGGCGGTAACCAAAGGGGCCCATCGTGGACCAGTTAACTCTCGGCGTCATCGGCCGTTCCCGCAAAGAGAACGAGCATCGGCTGCCGATCCATCCGCATCATTTCGAACGTATCGACGACGACCTGCGGCAGCGCATCTTCCTCGAGTCCGGGTACGGCGAGAAGTTCGGCATCTCCGACGTGGAGCTGTCCCGGTCCGTAGCCGGCGTCCTTGACCGGGAACAGCTGATCGCCAGGACCGACGTCGTACTACTGCCGAAGCCGCAGCACGAGGACCTGGCCGAGTTCCGCACCGGCCAGACCCTGTGGGGCTGGCCGCACTGCGTCCAGGACGACAAGGTGACCCAGCTCGCGATCGACCGCGAGCTCACCCTGATCGCCTTCGAGGCGATGAACCACTGGACCGACGACGGCCGGTTCAACCTGCACGTCTTCCACAAGAACAACGAGCTGGCCGGCTACTGCTCGGTGCTGCACGCGCTGGAGATGATCGGCTCGACCGGTGACTACGGCCGCCGGCTCAACGCGGTGGTGATCGGCTTCGGCGCGACCGCGCGAGGCGCCGTGACCGCGCTGGCGGCGCACGGGATCCACGACGTCGACGTCCTGACCGGGCGTGGCGTGGCGGCGGTCAGCTCGCCGATCCACTCCGCCCGGATGATCCAGTTCGACCACGAGGACGCCGACGACAGCAACGACCCGCGGCGCAGCCACGCGCTGATCGACGACGACCGGGTGCCGCTGGCCGGCTTCCTGGCCCAGCACGACATCGTCGTGAACTGCGTGCTGCAGGATCCGGACGCGCCGCTGACGTTCCTGATCGAGGAGGACCTGGACCAGTTCGCGCCCGGCAGCCTGATCGTCGACGTCTCCTGCGACCTGGGGATGGGCTTCAGCTGGGCCCGCCCGACCGGCTTCGCCGAGCCCACCTTCACGGTCGGCGAGAACATCACGTACTACGGCGTCGACCACACCCCGTCGTACCTGTGGAACTCGGCCAGCTGGGAGATCAGCGAGGCCCTGCTGCCGTATCTGCGGACAGTGCTCGACGGACCGGAGTCCTGGCACGCCGACACCACGATCGACCGCGCCATCGAGATCGAGGGCGGCCGGATCCGCAATCCGGGCATCCTCTCCTTCCAGCACCGCTCCCCCATCCACCCGCACGCGCACCTCTAGCCGGTACTACGCCCGCGCGGCGGCCTGCTGGAGGGCTGCTGCGCGGGACAACGGGCGGGAAAGTAGCATCACGCCGTGGTGCCTCCTGAGAGAACTGTGCCGGACCGCTGTCCGGGCGTTCTCGCTGTGCACGAGGCGGCCGATGGCGGGCTGGCCCGGGTGCGGCTGCCTGGCGGGGTGCTGAGCGCCTCGCAGCTGCGGGTGCTCGCTGCGGCCGCCGTGGAGCTGGGTGACGGTCACCTGGAGCTCACGTCACGGGCGAACGTACAGATCCGGGCGCTGCAGCCCGGGGCGCCGGTGGAGCTGTCCGAGCGGTTGTACGCGGCGGGGCTGCTCCCGTCGATCACGCACGAGCGGGTGCGGAACATCCTCGCGTCGCCTCTGTCCGGGCTCGACCAGTACAGCCTGTACGACGTACTGCCGCTCGCTGGCGAGCTAGACCGGCTGCTGTGCGCTACGCCGGGGCTCGCCGCCTTGCCTGGTCGCTTCCTGTTCGCGCTGGACGACGGGCGGGGGGACCTGGAGTCCTCCAAGCCAGATGTCGCTGTACGGCTAGTCGATCGCGGACGGGGTGAGTTGCTGCTTGCTGGGGTCGCTACCGGAGTACAGGTAGCGGTTGAGCGGGTGGCCGAGGTCATGGTGGCTGCCGCGGAGGCGTTCCTGGCTGTGCGGGGTGAGCAGGGGTCTGAGGCTTGGCGGCTGGGTGAGCTGGATGATGGGCCGCTGCTCGTTCTGAAGCGGCTTGGTCTTGATGGCAGTCCCGCTGCGGTTCCGGTGGGCGTCAGGCGCGGGCCTGCTGCGGCTGGGGTCTTTGAAGGCGGGGTTGTAGCTACTGTTCCGCTTGGGGTGCTTGGCGCGGAGCAGGCTGAGGCATTGGCCGAGTCTGGGGATGAGGTGCGGGTTACGCCTTGGCGGTCGGTCGTGGTGGTCGGCAATGGGCCGGTGCAGCGGCTGACTGCGGTGGGACTGGTGCTTGAGAAGGCGTCGCCTTGGAACGGGGTTACCTCGTGTGCGGGGCGGCCGGGGTGTGGGAAGGCATTGGGGGATGTTCGGGGGGACGCTCGGCGCGTAGTACCGGGGTGGTCGGGCGGTGGGCGGGTGCACTGGTCCGGGTGTGAGCGGCGGTGCGGGAAGCCCGGTGGAGAGTTTCTGGACGTGGTTGCCCTCGGGGGTGGCGGTTACGCGGTCGATGGGGTCGCGATGGGAGTCGATGAAGTGAGGGCACACAGGTGAGCGAGAAGTACGAGTACGTGGCCGACGGAGCGGAGATCTACCGGCAGTCGTTCGCGACGATCCGGGCCGAGGCGGCGCTGGACGGGTTGCCGGCCGATCTGGCGCAGGTCGCCGTACGGATGATTCATGCCTGCGGGATGACGGATCTGGTGGAGGATCTGGCCTTCTCCGACGGAGTGATCAAGGCCGCGCGCACCGCGCTGCAGGCGGGCGCGCCGATCCTCTGCGACGCGTCGATGGTCGCGGCGGGAGTCACCCGCAAGCGGTTGCCTGCAGCCAACGACGTCGTCTGCACGCTGAGCCATCCGTCGGTCCCCGAGCTCGCCCAGCAGCACGCCACCACCAGGAGTGCCGCCGCGATCGATCTGTGGGCGGACCGGATGGCCGGATCGGTGGTTGCCATCGGCAACGCTCCGACCGCGTTGTTCCGGTTGCTCGAGCTGATCCGCGACGGCGCTCCGCGACCGGCCGCGATCCTCGGGATTCCGGTCGGGTTCATCGGCGCCGCCGAGTCCAAGGACGCCTTGGCCGCCAACGAGCTGGGACTCGAGTACCTGGTCGTCCGCGGCCGCCGGGGTGGCAGCGCGATCACCGCTGCCGCCGTCAACGCGATCGCGAGCGAGGACGAATGACCGGACGGCTCTGGGGCGTCGGGCTCGGCCCGGGCGACCCCGAACTCGTGACCGTGAAGGCCGCCCGGCTGATCGGTGAGGCGGACGTCATCGCCTACCACAGCGCGCGGCACGGCCGGAGCATCGCGCGGTCGGTGGCAGCGCCGTACCTGCGTGACGGTCAGGTCGAAGAGCTGTTGATGTACCCGCTGACGACGGAGACCACTGATCACCCCGGCGGCTATCAGGGCGCCATGGACGACTTCTACGCCGACTGCGCCGCACGGCTCGCGGCGCATCTCGATGCCGGGCGCAACGTCGTAGTACTGGCTGAGGGCGACCCGTTGTTCTACGGGTCCTACATGCACATGCACAAGCGGCTCACTGACCGCTACACGTGCGAGGTGGTGCCTGGGGTGACCTCGGTGAGCGCAGCGGCCGCAGTACTCGGGCGGCCGTTGTGTGAGCGCGACGAGATCCTCACGATCCTCCCCGGCACGCTGCCACCCGAGGTACTGGCCGAGCGGCTGCGTAGTACCGACGCTGCTGCCGTCATGAAGCTCGGTAGGACTTTCACCAACGTACGCGAGGCTTTCGAGCTCGCCGGCCGGGCAGACGAAGCCTGGTACGTCGAACGCGCGACCACCGACGCCCAGCGCACCGCTCCCCTGACAGACGTCGATCCGGACTCAGTGCCGTACTTCTCCCTCGCCCTGCTCCCCAGCCCGATCAACACCCCGGCACCCGAGGCCCTAGCCCCCACGGTGAGTGCAGAGGGCTCAGTGACGGTGGTGGGGCTAGGACCGGCCGGGCCCGAGTGGATGACGCCACAGGTCCGCAATGCGATCGCCGAGGCCGACGACCTGATCGGCTACGGCCCGTACGTCGACCGGCTGCCCGACCGCGCCCGGCAACGCAAGCACGGATCGGACAACAAGGTCGAGTCCGAGCGGGCCGCCTTCGCCCTCGACCTGGCCCGCAAGGGCTCGCGGGTCGTCGTGGTCTCCTCTGGCGACCCAGGGGTGTTCGCGATGGCCAGTGCGGTCACCGAGGTCGCCTCGCAACCGGAGTACGCCGATATCGCCGTCACCGTGCTACCAGGGATGACTGCAGCGCAGGCGGTGGCCAGTCGGGTCGGTGCGCCCCTCGGCCACGACTACTGCGTGTTGTCGCTGTCGGACCGGCTCAAGCCGTGGGAGGTGATCGCTGCACGCCTGAGCGCCGCAGCGGCCGCTGATCTCGCTATTGCGATCTACAACCCGGCCTCGAAGTCCCGCACCTGGCAGGTGGCCGCCACGCGTGATCTGCTACTGGAGCACCGCGCACCGACGACCCCTGTGATCGTCGGCCGCGATGTGGGCGGTGCGAGCGAATCAGTCACTGTCACCACGCTGGCCGAGCTGGACCCGGCAACCGTCGACATGCGGTGCCTACTGCTGATCGGTTCGTCGCAGACCCAGACTGTGCCGCGCCCCGCCGGGCCACTGGTCTTCACTCCCCGCCGCTACCCGCATACAGGAGATAGTTAATTCCTCTGAAGTCCCGCATGAGTCGCCCGGTTCCCGGGTAGGCCCCCGCCGCAGGGCTGACATGTGAGGGGAACGGCAGTGGAGCAGAGCATCCTGGATGGACCTGAGGCCGACACGACGACCCGGCGGTACGAGGAAGCCCGGGCCGCTGCGGCCCGTGCGATGACCAGCGTCACACTGGTCCCCGACAAACCGGCGGCCGAGCAGACCGAGCCGGAGCGGCTGTCCTACCGGGGCTTCAAGTTCGGCGCCGCGTTCTTCGGCTGGCTGATCATGGGCTCGATGCTCGTCCTGCTCACGGCCCTCGTCGGCGGAGCGGCCACCGCCGCCTACTACATTCTGGGCTATACCAAAACCGATCTCGAGGACAACGCCAGCACCGTCGCCATCAGCGCCGCGGCAGCGGTGGTCCTGGTGATCAGCCTTGCCTTCTACATCGGTGGCTACGTCGCGGGCCGGCTGGTCCGGTTCGACGGGATGCGGCAGGGGTTCGGGGTCTGGATGATCACGCTGCTGCTGATCGTGGTCGCCTGCTCGATCGGGGCGTTCCTGAACAGCAACTACGACTACACCGGCCGGATCGACCGTCCCGACGTACCGCTCAGCAACGACAGCCTGCTGACCGGCGGGCTGATCACGGCGGCCGCGCTGCTGATGCTGCCGCTGCTGTTCGCGCTCCTGGGCGGCAAGACCGGTCAGCGCTATCACACCAAGATCGACGATCTCATCGCTTAACGAGTCGGGACGAATACGCGGGGGTACCAGGCAGTCGAGAACGGGGCTGTCGAGGTGAGGAGACGGCGAGATGGTTCAGCAGTACCGGGACGAGGCTGACACCCAGCAGGTTCCGCACAAGCAGTTCACCGAGGACACCGCGGTGGAGCGCCCGACGGCCACCCACCGCGCCGACATCAAGACGTCCACAGCGGCCGAGGTCGACCCGGCGTACCGGGGCTTCAAGTCCGGTGCCGCCTTCTTCGGCTGGCTGATCGCGATCGGCCTGACCGTGCTGCTGACCGGGGTGATCGGCGCGGTCGCGGCCGCGGTCGACTACGCGGTCACCATCGACCGGGCGACGGCCGAGGACAACGCCGGCACCATCGGCATCGTCTCGGCCGGGCTGCTCGTGCTGATGATGGCGATCGCCTACTACAACGGCGGGTACGTCGCCGGCCGGCTCGCCCGCTTCGACGGCGCGCGACAGGGATTCGGCGTCTGGGCGATCGGGTTCATCGTGACGCTGGTCGTCGCCGGGATCGGCGCGCTGGCGGGTTCGCAGTACGACGTCCTGGACCGGCTCGATCTGCCCTCCGTCCCGATCGCGAACGAGGATCTGACCACCGGCAGCGTGATCCTGGCGATCGCCGTCGTGGTGGTCAGCCTGCTGGCCGCAGTCATCGGCGGCAAGGCCGGTCAGCGCTACCACAAGCGGATCGACAACAGCTGGAGCTGAGGTAGCGGGAGTAAGGCGGCCGGCCCGGCTGTTGCACCTGGTGTGAAGAGGACCCAGGTTGCGGTGATCGGGGCCGGCCAGGCCGGGCTGTCGGCGGCGTACCACCTCGTCCGGATGGGGTTCCCCCGATACGACGGGGTGGTGGTGCTAGACCGCAACCCGGCCCCCGGTGGCGCCTGGCAGCACCGGTGGGACTCATTGACGATGCATGACGTGCACGGCATCGCCAACCTTCCGGGGGTCGACGTACCGCCCAGTGCTGGCGTGGAGCGGGCCAACGCGTTCGTACCGCAGTACTTCGCCGACTATGAGGCTCGGTTTGAGCTACCGGTCGTACGGCCGGTGGTCGTGGAGAGCGTGCGGCATGAGGGCGAGCTGTTCGAGCTGAGCACCGACTACGGCGACTACGAGGCCGAGGCGATCGTCAACGCGACCGGTACCTGGAACCGGCCGTTCATCCCCTGGTACCCGGGGATCGAGACGTTCCAGGGGCGGCAACTGCACACTGCCGACTACAACGGCGCGGGCGAGTTCGCTGGGAAGCATGTGCTGGTCGTTGGTGGGGGTGCATCGGCGGTGCAGCTACTGGCGGAGATCTCCGAGGTTGCGACCACCACGTGGGTGACCAGGCGGCCTCCGGAGTGGCGGACGCCGGGTGAGGAGTTCGGGCCGGAGATCGGGCGGCAGATCATCGCCAAGGTCGAGGAGCGCGTCCGGGCCGGGCTGCCGCCGAAGAGCGTGGTCGCGGTGACCGGTTTGCAACTGCGCGAGCAGGAGCAGGCGGCGTACCGGAAGGGTGTCTACACCCGGCTGCCGATGTTCTCCCGGATCACTCCCGACGGCGTGGAGTGGGCCGATGGTCGGGTGGAGCACGTCGACGCGATCCTGTGGGCCACCGGCTTCCGCGCGGACCTGGCGCATCTCGCACCGCTGCATCTGCGCGAACCGTCCGGTGGGATCCGGATGGACGGCACGCACACGGCACTGGAGCCGCGCGTGCACCTGATCGGCTACGGGCCATCGGCCAGCACTATCGGCGGCAACCGCGCAGGCTTCCAGGCCGCGCGGCAGCTACGGGATCTCTTGCAGCCAGTCGCTGCCTAGCCCCTGAGGCGGAACAGCAGTTCGGTCTCCCACTGGTCCATCGGGACCTCTTGGGGGTCGGACTTGTAGACCTCGAGACGGCTGCCCCAGTTGTTGCCGTCGGCGTCCCACTCCAGGCCTTCCTTCTCGGCCCAGGCGAGCAGGTCGCGGGTGACGCCCTCGAGCTCGCCAGGGTCACCGATGTGGGTGACGCTGGCGTACCGGCCGCCGGGCAGCACGCCGCCGACGATCTCGCCCTCGCCGTGATGCCGCTCTTCGACCGGCAGGCCGATCTCCAGCACGAGTCCGTGCTCCATGTCGACCACGGCGTAGCGGAAGAACACGTCGCCGATCGGGTTGATACTGCGGGCCGCGAGCCAGCTGAACAGCTCCGGCGTACGCCGGGCGAAGTCGGCGATCTGGTTCATCGCGATCTTGCCGCGCAGCGCCATGTACGGCTGGTCCTCGCGCTCGACGATCGTGGGTTCCATTCCACTCCTCCAATGCGTCTCCGGTGCAGACTAACCCCTTGCAGGGCACGCCGTTGAGGCGTGTACTGCAAGAGCCAGGGGGTGGGTTCGATGAAGCGTTTGCTGTTGGTCCTTGCGTTGCTGTTGACGTGTATGACGCTGCCTGCGGCAGCTGAGCCGGCTACCTCGATCGGCTATCCGGCGAGTGCGACGGCTACCAGGTACAAGGGGCCGGCCTTCGACACGTGTACTGCGCCGACGGTCGCGCAGATGTCGGCGTGGCTGGCGTCGCCGTACCGCGCGGTGGGGATCTACTTCGGCGGGGTGAATCGCGGGTGCGCGCAGCCGCAGCTCACGGGCAGTTGGGTGAGCACTGTGACGCGGATGGGGTGGCGACTGATCCCTGTGTACATGGGGTATCAGGCGCCATGCACTACCCGGGCCAACGCGGTGAAGCTGACCGTGTCGTCTGCAGCCGCACAGGGGACGGCTCAGGCGGCCGATGCCGCGGCCAAGGCAGCAGCGATCGGGCTGCTGCCGGGTAGTGCGCTCTACGGCGACATGGAGCACTACAACGTCAACGACGCGACCTGCCGGACCGCAGTACTGAAATATCTCTCCGCCTGGACGAAGGAACTGCACCGGCGCGGCTACATCTCCGCGGTGTACGCCCACCAGGACTCCGGCGCCCGCCACCTGGCGGAGGTCTACAACTCGACCATCTACGCACGACCCGACGCGGTGTGGATCGCGCGCTGGAACCAAAGCTCCGCACTGACCGGCTGGCCGCTCATCTCCGACCGCTACTGGTCCGTGGGCCAGCGGGCCAAGCAGTACAACGGCGACCACAACGAGACGTACGGCGGTGTCACCCTCAACATCGACAACGACCGCTTCGACGCACCGGTCGCCTCGACTTGGTACACGTACACGGTCCGGACGAACATCTACGCCTACAGCGGGCCCTCCACCGCTTACCCGAGGCGTGCGACGATCGCGCACAACGCGGCCGTCCGGATCGTGTGCCAGTCCTTCGGCCCCAAGATCGGCACCAGCGCCGTCTGGGACAAGCTGATCGACGGCACCTGGGTCACGGACTACTACGTCCGCACACCCGGCAACCCCGGCTACAGCGCGCCGATCCCGGGCTGCAGCCTCCCGTACCAAACAACTACCGACAACCTGGCCAGGCGCCACGGCCCCGGTACGTCGTACGCCACCTATCCCGGCCTATTGCCGGCCGGCTCGCTGGCCTGGGTCACCTGCCAACGAGCCGGCACGAAGGTCGGCACTACGTCCGTCTGGAACCGCCTGAGCGACGGCAGCTGGGTCACCGACTACTACGTCGCCAACCCAAGCAACACCACCTACAGCGCCCCCATCCGCCGCTGCTAAAACCTACTGAGCCCAGGGCGGCTGGACCGTAGTTCCGTCTGCCATGGTGCCGGTGAAGCCTGCGGTGATGGCGACGTAGAGCTCGGCGTCGGTGTCGCCCAGGTTGCGGACCTGGATCGGGTCTCCGGCCAGCACGACGGCTGAGTCACCGGCCTCGAGCTTCTCGCCGTCCGGTGTGAGCTGGACCGTGCCGGACAGGACCATGAAGACCTCGTCGCGGTCCAGCGTGTGCGGCGCGTCGTTGCGCGGAGCGGTGTCGAGGCGCAAACGCCACGTGCACAGGCCCTTGGAGCCCAGGCTGGGTGCGGCCTGCACGGTGAACCGGGCGCCCGGAAGGTCGAACTGCGGCGCATCGGCCGCGCGGGTGATCGGCATCTCATCCCCCTATTTAGACAAGCTGACTTGTTCAACTCGACTTGTCTATCATGGGTGACATGGCGACGAATGGCAACCCTGATTTCGGCATCCTGCTGCTGCTCGCGGAGCAGGAGTTCGTCCGCGAGCTGCGCGCAGCCACCGCGGAGCTGGGCTTCGACGATCAGGGCCGCTCCGACGGTTTCGTGCTCCGCACCCTCGGGCGCGCGCCGTCGACGATCAGCACCTTGGCGACCCGGCTGGACATCACGAAACAGGGCGCGGCGCAGATCATCGACGACATGGAAGCGCGCGGCTACGTCGAGCGCCACCCCGACCCCACGGACGGCCGAGCGCGGCTGATCCACTTGTCGGAACGCGGCCGCGCAGCGCTCGCGGCGGCTCGACGGTTCCACCAGGCGTACGAACGTCGCCTGCGAAAGACGCATGGCGACGAGGCGATCGACGCCATGCGGAAGGTCTTCACCGCGATGGCCGGCGAGGAGAGCACGACGGATCCGCACTTTCGGCCGCTGATGTTCTAGGGTCCGACCGGTTGGGCTCCGACCGCCAGCCCATCAAACGCCCACCAACCCACCCGACACACCGAGCCGGGCGCCCTTCCCCCGGACGATTGATGGCCTGGCGGTTGGATGCACCGATCCAAGTTCTAGCTGGGGAAGTACGTCGGGAACAGGTCGTTCGTGGGCCAGGTCTTCACGCCGGCGGCGGCGGTCCACATGGCGGCGTCGATGTCGCCGTACGACTTGCCGCTGGCGTCGTCGCGGCGGTTGAACAGCGCCGCCCAGCTCATGCCGTTGTAGGTCCGGACGAGCAGGGTGAACGTGCCGGGGAGGCTGCCGGTGTGCCAGGTGTTGCGGCCGGTGCCGCCCTGGGTCGTCGGGCGGACCTGCCAGCCGAGGCCGTAGTACCAGCCATCCGGGGAGACTCCGGTCTCCGGCTTGGCCCAGACGCTGGCGAGCGAGGTGCTGTTGAGGACGGTCGACGGCGCATCGAACATCTTGGCCCAGCGGACCAGGTCCGGCGCGCTCGCGATCCAGCCGCCGTTGGCGTCATGGATGCGCATGCTGAACGACCCGTACGGCGCGGCGACGACCTTGCCCGTCGTGTCGAGCACCGTCTTCGCCGTGTACTGCGAGTCGTACGGCACCTCGCCCGCGTGCTTGGCGATCGAGTACCCCTGGGCCATCCGGGTGATCTTCAACGGGGTCAGCAACTTCTGCTGCACGTACGTCGCGTACGGCAGCCCACTGACCTTCTCGATCACCCGCCCGGCGAGCAGGTAGCCGTAGTTGGAGTAGGCGACCTTCGTTCCGGGCGCGTTGTCGAGCGGCCGCCCGGCCATGAACTTGATGACGTCGGCGTGGTGCAACTCCATCGGCACGCCGAGCGCCTTCGAGATGGTCGCGTCCATGCCGGTCGGGTCACCCGACACGTCGCGGTCCCAGCCGCCGAGGTGCTGCAGGAGCCGCTTGATCGTGACCGTCTTCAGCCGCGGGTCGACCGTCTGGCCGGCCGGCGGGGTGAAGGTGAGGATCGACGTCACCGGCGTCGTCAGGCTCAGCTTGCCGTCCTGCACCAGCTTGAGGATCGCCGCCGACGTGAACGACTTCGTCAGCGAGGCGACCCGGAACAACGAGGTCGGCTGGACCGCCACGGTCGACTCGGTGCTGTAGCCGCGGGCAAGGACCAGACGGCCCTTGTACGTCACCGCCAACTGGCCGGCCGTGACGCCGCGCGCCTGCATGAAGGTCTTCATCTGGTTGTCGAACCCGGCCAGCGCCGGCACCGCGGTCCCGGTCGCCTTCCACGTCGCGGCGGCGTCGGCGGACCTGATCACCGCCGTCCCGAGAGCCGCTGCCCCTCCGGTAGCGACGACAAGCTTGCCGAGATTGCGGCGTGACAGCTCCACTGACGTGAACTCCTTCAAACACAGGCGGTCGAACGTCAGAACCCTACCGACCTCAGGGTTCGTCGACGACCGATGCGTAGGAGATCACGCCACGCCGGATCTGGTCGGTCACCTGGCGCGCCGTCTTGCGCAGCGGCGTCGGGCCGGCCGCGTCGGCGACCTGCTCGGTGAGGTCGATCAGTTGCTTCACCCAACGGACGAAGTCACCGGCCGCGAGGTCGGACTCGTACAGCACCTCGGCCAGCGACGCGCCCGACGCCCAGCGGAACGCGGCCCAGCAGAAACCGAGATCCATCGAGCGCAGGAAGTCGACCCGCATGTCCCGCTCGAGCGCCGACAGGTCCCGCCAGATGGTGCCCATCTTCTCCAGCGCGTTCCGTACCTCGCCCCGCGGCAATCGCGGTGAGGTCGGCTCGTCCTTGGACCGCGACTCGTACACCAGCGCCGCCAGACAGGCCGCCAGCTCCGGTACGTCGAGATCGTCGAAAACCCCGACCCGCAAGCACTCGGCCGCCACCAGGTCGAGCTCGGTGTAGATCCGCGACAGCCGGTCGCCCGCCTCCGTCGTCTTGTCGCCGTCGAGGTAGTGCAACGCGTCGAGCACCTGGCAGACCCGGTCGAACTGGCGGGCGATCGTGTTCGTCCGCTGCTCGATCTTGCGCTGGACGTCGCGGTTCTCCCGGTCGAGCCGGAAGTACCGCTCGGCCCAGCGGGCGTGGTCCTCGCGATCCGAGCAGCCGTGGCAGGGGTGCGCGCGCAGCTCGGCGCGCATCTGCTGCAGCTCCGGATCATCCGCGTGCGTGACGACATCGCCCCGATGGCTGCGCGACGACGGCGGACCTTCCTCGCCGATCATGTCGGTGCGACCCCGCAGTACGTGGGCGAGCTCGCGGCGCTGTTGCGGGTTGCGGGCGTTGAACTTCTTCGGCACCCGGAGCGTGCTGATCGCCTCGACCGGGGTCGGGAAGTCGATCATCGACAGCTTGCGCACCTGCCGGTCCAGCGTCAGCACGGTCGGCCGCGGTCCTTCGCGCTCGGACCGTACGCCGGCGTTGAGCACCAGCGCCCAGCCCGCGCTGCGGCCGGCCGGGATCCGGATGATGTCGCCGATCCGCAGCTTCTCCAGCGACGCCTGCGCCTCGACCCGGCGATCCAGCTTGCGCGCCTTGGAGCCCGACGACTCGCGGTCACCGATCCGGCGGCGCAGCGCGGCGTACTCGAGGAAGTCGCCGAGGTGGCAGTCGATGGACTCCTTGTACCCCTCCAGCGCCTCCGTGTTGCGCTGCACCTGCCGCGCCAGCCCCACCACGGCCTGGTCGGACTGGAACTGCGCGAACGACAGCTCCAGCATGTCCCGCGCCCGCGACCGCCCGACCTGGCGGACCAGGTTGACGGCCATGTTGTACGACGGGGAGAACGACGACCGCAACGGATACGTACGGGTGGACGCCAGACCGGCGACAGCGCGCGGATCGAACCCCGGCTGCCACAACACGACCGCGTGCCCCTCGACGTCGATGCCACGACGCCCGGCCCGGCCGGTCAGCTGGGTGTACTCCCCCGGCGTGATGTCGACGTGGGCCTCGCCGTTCCACTTGCTCAGCTTCTCCAGCACGACCGTGCGGGCCGGCATGTTGATGCCCAGGGCAAGCGTCTCGGTCGCGAAGACGACCTTGATCAGGCCGCGTGCGAACAGCTCCTCGACGACCTCCTTGAAGGCCGCCAGCATGCCGGCGTGGTGCGCGGCGATCCCACGGCTGAGCGCCTCGCTGAAGTCGTGGTAGCCGAGCACGCCGAGGTCCTCGTCCGGCAGGTCCACCATCCGCTCGGCGAGCACCCGCCTGATCTCGGCCTGCTCACTCGGCTTGGTCAGCCGCAGGCCCGAGCGCAGGCACTGCAGCATCGCGTCCTCGCAGCCCTTGCGGGAGAAGATGAAGTAGATCGCCGGCAGCAGCGCGCCGGCATCCAGCTCCTCGACCACGTCGGACCGGTACGGCGTGAAGTGCGACCGGGCCGGCCGGCTCTTGGGCAGATCCCGGCGACGGCGCGGCTTGCGCGAGTCGTCCTTGAAGATCCGGCTGTCGTCGCGCGCGATCTTCACCAGTTGCGGGTTGACCATGTCCTTGAGATCAGCCGCGCCTGCCTTTGCCGGGTTGCCCGACTTGGACTTGGGCGCTGTGTACTGCGGCCCGTACTGCGCCGCGCCACCGGCGCGCGCAGTCGGCGCCTCACCCGCGAACAGGTCGTGCAGCCGCTTGCCCACCATCACGTGCTGGAACAGCGGCACCGGCCGCTTCTCCTCCAGCACCACCACCGTGTTGCCGCGGACGGTCTCCAGCCAGTCGCCGAACTCCTCCGCGTTGCTCACCGTCGCCGACAGCGACACCACCGACACCGACTCGGGCAGGTGGATGATCACCTCCTCCCAGACCGCGCCACGCGCCCGGTCGGCGAGGTAGTGCACCTCGTCCATCACCACGTACGACAGGCCGAGCAGCGTCTGGGAGGCGGCGTACAGCATGTTGCGCAGCACCTCGGTCGTCATGACGACGATCGGCGCCTCGGAGTTGATCGAGTTGTCACCGGTCAGCAGGCCGACGTTCTCGTGGCCGTAGCGGCGGACGAGATCGCTGTACTTCTGGTTGCTCAGCGCCTTGATCGGGGTGGTGTAGAAGCACTTCTGCCCCCGCTGCAGGGCCAGGTGCACCGCGAACTCGCCGACCAGCGTCTTGCCCGAGCCGGTCGGCGCGGCGACCAGCACCTGATGCCCGTCCTCCAGCGCCGCGCACGCCCGCAACTGGAACTCGTCCAGCTGGAAGTCGTACAGCGAGCGGAACTCCCGCACCGCGGGGTGCTCCTGGTCCGAGCGGAAAACGGCATACTTCTCGGACGGAGTACTCATGCCCCCAATCTATGCGACGCCACCCCCAGAACCCCGCGCTACCCGACCGGCTGGTCCCCGAGTCGATCGCTGAGTCGGCGTCGCACGAAGGCAGCGGCCCGCTCGAGCGCCTCGTCGGCCTCGGGCAGGAAGCCGGTGAAGTACTGGAACACATGCGGCGCTCCGGCGACCACGTCCAGGCTGACGTCCACCTCGGCCTCAGCCGCCCGGACGGCCAGCCGCAGCGAGTCGTCGAGCAGTACCTCGGCCGACCCGACCTGGATCAGCAGCGGTGCCAAACCGGTCAGATCCGCGAACAGCGGGCTGGCCAGCTCGTTCCGCGCGTCCTGGCCGCCGACGTACCAGTCGGCGGACTCGGCCATCTGGGCCCGGCTGAACAGCGGGTCGAAGTCGCCCCGCGAGTCCACGCTTCCGCCACTCAACGAGACGTCGGTCCACGGCGAGTAGAGGACAGCTGCGGCGGGTTGCGGCAGCCCGGCGCTGCGCGCGGCGATCATCAGGGCCAGCGCGAGGCCGCCACCGGCCGAATCGCCTGCCACTACGACCTTCTGACCACTGTCCAGCAATTCCTTGTACGCCGCGAGCGCATCATCAACCGCAGCCGGGAATGGATCCTCCGGTGCGAGCCGATAGTCCAGCGACACGGCCGGTACGCCGGTACTCCGCGCCAACGGCGCCGCAAGGTTGGCCCCCGTCCGCGCCGAGCCGATCGAGTAGCCCCCGCCGTGGAAATAGAGGATGACTCCCTCGCTGTCGGCGCCGTCGACCGCGACATCCAGAGCTGGACGACCCCCGAGCGTGCGGGGACTCAGCGTTACGTCCTCTCCGAGTGGCCGGCTGGCGAACATCTCGTCGAAATCGGCCCGCTGCTGGGCGGGCGTCCGGCCGAGTTCACTCTTCTCGATCAGGCTGCGCGCCTGCTCGCGTTGCTCCCTGCTCATCGTGCACCTCTCCTCGGTGGGCTATGGTCGTGACAACTACATTCCCAGGAAGCTAATTCCCAAGAAGCAGGATTCTTTGGTGACCGACCTCACATCGTTGTTCTCGAACCTGGTCCGGCTGGAGACACGGCTCTACAACGCGCTCGACGCCAGGCTCAAGGCGGAGCATGACCTGCCGCTGGGTCAGTTCGAGTTCCTGCGGTTCATCGCGGCGAGCGGGACGACACGGGTCCAGGATCTGGCACACGAGTTCGCCATCACGGTCGGGGCGACCAGCAAGGGAGTCGACCGGCTCGAGGCGGCCGGCCGTTGCCGGCGTACCGCCAACCCCGAGGACCGCCGCTCCTCGCTGGTCGAAGCGACACCGGCCGGCCTCGAGATCCTCGCCGCAGCGACTCCCACGGTGGAGGCGGAGCTGGTCGCCAGAATCGGTACGGTGCTGCCCGAACAGTCGGTCGAAGACCTGGCCACCCTGTTGTCGACGATCAGCGCTGGACTCGGTGGGTCTCGTAGGCCCACATGACCAGTTCGACCCGGTTCCGGGCGCCGAGTTTGGTCATGATGCTGGTGAGGTGCGTCTTGACCGTGCTGAGGCTGATGTGGAGATCACCGGCGATCTCGGAATTGGTACGGCCCTGGGCGACGGTGAGCAGGATCTGTTCCTCACGACCGGTCAGCGGCTCGACAGGTTGAGCAGGTGGCCGACCGAGTCGCGTATCGGAGAAAGCCGCGAGTAGTCGCGCGGTGATCTTCGGCGCGATCAACGCCTCGCCGTCGGCGGCCGCGTGGATCGCCTGGACCAGGAGTTCGGGGCCGGCGTCCTTGAGCAGGAAGCCACGAGCCCCTGCCTTGAGGGCGCCGTGGACGTACTCGTCGAGGTCGAAGGTGGTGATCACGACGACCGCGATCGGCTCCTCGACGTGCGGTCCGGCGAGCTCGCGGGTCGCCGCGATCCCGTCCATCCCGGGCATCCGGATGTCGAACAGGCACACGTCCGGGCGCAGCCGGCGGGCCAGCTCGACCGCCTCGCGGCCATCGGCGGCCTGACCGACCACCTCGATCCCGGGTTGCGCGGACAGGATCATCGTCAGCCCGGTACGGATGAGTTCCTGATCGTCGGCGACGACTACCCGGATCATCTGGCCGCCTTCGGCAGGACGGCTTCGACGGTCCATCCCCGGTCGGGGCCCGGGCCGGCCTCGAAGGAGCCGCCGAGGAGGGCGGCTCGTTCGGTCATACCGACGAGGCCGTAGCCCACCGGCCCAGCCGAGCCTGCTTCGCCGTCGTCCTGGATGGTCAGCCGCACTTGGTCGACGCTACCCGCCACCCGGACGTCGACGCGGGTCGCGGCGCGGGCATGGCGGACAGCGTTTGTGATCGACTCCTGGGCTATCCGGTAGAGGGCGGCCCCGACAGAGGGACCGAGATCGTCGAGGTCGCCGGACAGTTCGACGTCGACGTGCAGCCGGCTTCCGCGGGCCAGTTGCTCGAGGTCGGCCACGCCCGGCTGCGGGGCCATCGCGGCCGCCTCGTCCTGGCGGAGTCCGGCGACCATGACCCGCATCTCCGCGAGGGTCCGTGAAGCCTCCGTCTCGATGATGGACAAGGCATCCATGGCAGCCGCCGGATCGGACGCGGCGACGATGCGGCCTGCCTGCGCCCGGATGAGGATGGCCGAGACGTGGTGGGCGACGGTGTCGTGCAACTCGCGAGCCAGTTGCTCACGCTCGCGGAGCCTCACCTGGTCCAGCTCACGGACCCGCGACGAGGTCCGGTACCGGACGGCGGCACCGACCGTCGCCGGGAAGAGCAGGAACATGCTCCCGAAGATGGAGTCGACGAGGCCGGTGGGGTCGGCGGCGAGCCCGAGCGCCAAGGCGCCCAGGACGAAGACCAGCCCGATCGCGATCTCCCGGCCGGATCCCCAGCGAAACAAGGAGTACGGGAGCAGGATCACGCAGATCATCATGTACAGCCCGACTGACTCCTTGTCGCTGAGCAAGGTCACCACGTTCAGCAGGATCAGGGTGCCGAACACGCCGGCCACGACGGCGAACGCAGCGGTACGCCGCCACAGCAGCGCGAGCACGACGGCGACCCCGAGCAGGATCGCAACCGGCCGCCACACCAGGTGATCCCGGAAGATCCCTTCGAGGACGGCCGTCGGCAGCAACAGACCGACCAGAACCCAGTCCCGCCAGACACGCCGCGGAGCCTCGGGAGCGCGCGGCTCTGCCCAGAACGAGCGGACCGCGTTTCTCAGCATGACCACACAGTAGACACCCGCGACGTCCCGGGTATCGGCCCAAAGTACGGCGTTGCGCTCAGCCGTCCGGCCGAGTCGACTCCGGCTCTTCTCCCGAGGTGCCCTCGCCCGGATCCCGCGACGCTGAGTCCACTGTCCCTGGGCCGTTGAAGGAGAACCCCGATGATGTCGCACGCGCTGTACAGACTGGGCCGGTACGCCGCCCGCCGGCCGTGGACGGTGATCAGCAGCTGGCTGGTCGTCTCCGTGCTCGTGGTCGCCGCGGCCGGCCTGTTCGGGCAGAAGCTCACGGACTCGATGGGAGCGCCGGGGCTCGACTCGCAGAAGGCCGGCGAGCTGCTCGCCCGGTCCAACGACGCGGGGCTGACCGCGAAGGTGGTGCTCACGCCTGCTGACGATGGCGCGACCTTCTCCGACCCGGGGCCGCGGACAGCTTTAAGCGAGGTCCGGGCGGGCGCCGCCGAGCTGCCCAACGTGCTGGATGCCAGCGAGCCGGCGATCTCGGCGGACGGGCGAGTCGCGGTCATCCGGCTGCAGTACCCGGTACAGGAGAAGCTGGGCCGGGGCGATCTGGAGAACCTCAAGTCGTTCGCTGCTGGGGTTGGTCCCACCCTCCGGGTCGAGTTGGGCGGGGATCTGTTCTTCGTCTTCGAGGCGCCCGAGACCGGTATCGGGGAAGGGCTGGGGTTGCTGGTCGCGATCGTCATCTTGCTGGTGACGTTCGGGTCGGTGATCGCGATGGGATTGCCGATCGGGCTGGCGTTGTTCGGCCTCGGGCTCGGGATCAGTGGGATGTCGCTGGTCACGTACCTGATCGACATTCCCAGCTGGGCGCCGGTGATCGGGAGCATGGTCGGGCTCGGGGTGGGGATCGACTATGCGTTGTTTCTGGTCACGCGGCATCGCGAGTACTTGTCATCAGGGCTGAGCGTCTCGGAATCGGCGGGGCGGGCGGTCGCCACCGCTGGGCAGGCAGTCGTGTTCGCGGGTGGCACGGTGGTGATCGCGATCCTCGGGTTGGCGGTGGCCGGCGTACCGTTCATGACCGCGGGTGGGATCGCGGTCGCGCTCATCGTGCTGATCATGGTCGTTGCCTCGATCACCTTGTTGCCTGCCTTTCTGGGGTTGGCCGGGTCGTGGATCAACCGGCTCGCGGTACGGCGGGTCACCGTGCGGACCGGTGGGTGGGAGCGATGGGCCCGGCATGTGTCTCGTCATGCCATCGCATATCTGGTCAGCGCCGTAGTCGCGTTGCTGGCGCTCGCCGCGCCGGTGCTCGCGCTTCAGGTCGGTACGCCGGATGAGGGCGCGCTCCCAGCGACGCGGACCGAGCGCCGGGCGTACGACCTGGTCGCCGCGGGATTCGGGCCGGGGTTCAACGGGCCGTTGGTGATCGCAGTGGACGTCTCGGCCGATGCCAGTGTGGTCGGGCCGCTGCTCGACGCTGTCAAGGCGGACAAGGGCATCGCCGGGGTCGCTCCGCCTGAGGTGAAGGCCGGGGTCGCGACGCTCGTCGCCTTCCCGACCACCGGGCCGCAGGACGATGCGACGCTGGAGACGGTCAGGCGCCTGCGTACAGACGTCTTTCCGTCCGTACTGCAAAACAGCCCGGCGTCGGCTCATGTCGGCGGTCAGACGGCGAGCTTCGCCGATGTCGGTGCCAAGGTCAACGATCGGCTGCCGCTCTTCGTGGGGGCCGTGATCGTGCTGTCGATCCTGTTGCTGACCGTCGTCTTCCGGTCGGTCGTGGTGCCGCTCAAGGCGGCCGTGATGAATCTGCTCAGCATCGGCGCTTCGTTCGGCGTCATGGTGATGGTGTTCCAGTGGGGTTGGGGCGCGGACCTGATCGGGCTGGAGTCGACGGTGCCGATCGTGCCGTTCATCCCGATGTTCATGTTCGCGATCCTGTTCGGGCTGTCGATGGACTACGAGGTGTTCCTGCTGTCGCGGGTCAGGGAGGAGTATCTGCGCAGCGGCGACAGCGACGGCTCGGTCGTGCACGGGATCGCGACCACCGGGCGGCTGATCACCTCGGCGGCGTTGATCATGGTGTCGGTCTTCCTCGGCTTCGTGCTGAGCAACGACCCGTCCGCGAAGATGTTCGGGCTCGGGCTGGCCGTCGCGATCTTCATCGACGCGACGATCGTCCGGATGCTTCTGGTGCCGGCGGCAATGAAGCTGCTGGGCGCCGCGAACTGGTGGCTCCCGGGCTGGCTCGATCGCTTGCTGCCGGTGCTGGATCGGCCGGACGAAGGAAGCAGCGAGGGTCAACCAGAAGTCGCCGCGGTCGATACCTTCGCCTGATCGCGGTCGGGGGTCGCGGGTTCCTAGTCTGCGGAGATGACTGTTCGAGGGATTCGATGGGCCGCGGCGCTTGCTGCCGGATCAGCTGTCACACTGGGGATCTCCGCACTGCCGGCGGCTTCGGCCGACGTCGTGGTACGGACCGACAAGGGGCTCGTGCGGGGAACCGCCGACGCGAGCACGCGGGTGTTCCAGGGCATCCCGTACGCGGCCAGACCCGAACGGTGGACGCTGCCTCGGCCGGCGGCGGCCTGGACCGGCGTACGGGACGCCTCGAGGCCCGGACCGATGTGCAGCCAGTTGGATGCCGAGGGCAAGGTTGATCCGCGGTCGTCGGAGGACTGCCTGTTCCTGAACGTCACCACGCCGGCCGGTCGCGGGGCCGGCCGGCGTCCCGTCATCGTCTGGTTCCACGGCGGTGGCTGGGCCTCGGGCAACGGTGCCGACTACGAGGCGCGATCGCTCAGCCGGATCGGCGACGCGGTCGTCGTCACGGTCAACTCGCGACTCGGGATCTTCGGCTTCTTCGGCTACCCGGGGCTGACCGACGGCGGGACGTTCGGCCTGGCCGACCAGCAGGCGTCGCTGCGCTGGGTGCGCGCCAACGCCCGTGCGTTCGGCGGCGATCCGGCGAACGTGACGATCATGGGCGAGTCGTCCGGCGGCGCCTCGGTCTGCGCGCAACTGGTCTCGCCGCGCTCGGCCGGGCTGTTCCAGCGAGCCGTCATCGAGAGCGGCTCCTGCCTGCAGCACTGGGCGCCGAACGTGATGGTCCCCGACAACGACGCGATCGAGTACTGGGCACCGCGCTCCGAACTCGCGCGCAACGGCCGGACCACCGGCACCGAGCTCGGCTGCGCGGACCTCGCCTGTCTGCGTGGCACGCCCGATGTCGAGGGATTGCTGAACCACAACGCGTTGTTCGGCACCCCGGCGTACGGGACGCCGATCCTGCCGGTCGACCCACGTCGCGCCCTGAAGGCCGGTCTCGTCCACCGGGTGCCGGTGCTGCAGGGCAACACCCGCGACGAACACCGGTACTTCGCTCGGTTCTTCGAAGACGACGCACCGATGACGGCGGCGGAGTACCGGGCGAATCTCGTCAAGAGCTTCGGCCGGGCGATGGCGGCCCAGATCGAGAAGCGCTATCCGGTACGGGCGTACCCGTCGCCGTTGATCGCGTGGGCGACGGTCACCACGGACAGCAGTTGGGTCTGCCCGACCGCTGAGGCCTCGCGGCTGCTGGCCCGGCGTACGCCGGTCTACAGCTTCTCCTTCGATGATCCGCACGCAGCGGTCCTGGAAGGTACCTTTCCGGTGGGCTACCCGGCAGGGGCGTACCACGGCTCGGAAGTGGCGTACCTGTTCGACTTCGGGCCGGCCGCGCCGATGACGGCCACTCAGCGGGGGCTGTCCGGTCAGATGATTCGCTACTGGACGAACTTCGCCCGGTCCGGCGACCCGAACGGCCCAGGGCTGCCCAGGTGGCCCGCCTTCGCCGGCGGACCGACCACGCAGTCGCTGGCGCCCGGGCGGCTCGGGCAGGTCGACCTCGCCGTAGCGCACAAGTGCTCTACCTGGGGATAGCAGACAGCCCCCGTCGCCCGGGGACACTCGGGCGGCGGGGGCTGTCTCCAGCTGGTCAGGGTCAGCTGATGTGACTCTGCTAGCTGATGTGGAAGGAGTCTCCGTAGACCTTCCAGTCGAGGGGGGTGTTGAGGTTGAGGTTGCCGTTGCGGAGGAACACGCGCTGGGCGGTGTCGACCCGGCTGGTGTCGCTGTGCGCCTCCTCCTGCTTCATCGCCCAGACACGGGCGTCGAGGAAGGCGTTCAGCCAGGTGGTCTCGTTACCGCCCTGGGCCGGCGGCTTGGCCTTGGTCAGGGCGCGCTTGCGGATGCCACCGAAGCTGGTGCCGTCACTGCCGTCGCCGTGCATGACGATCGCGTCGTAGTACATGAACTGGCCGAGCACGCCGACGCCGTCGGACTTGCCCCGGCTGACGGCCGGGTTGAAGTACACCCGGTCGCGCTCGCTGTCCTGCGCGGCCTTGAAGACCGAGTCGTTCGCGGCGGTCTTCCAGTCCCTGGTGTAGTTCGGGTCGAGACCCTCGTGCGAGTCGGTCCCGTCCACGTTCTCCAGCGCCGGCAGGTACTTCTGCAGGACGTTGCCCGGCTTCTTCTGCTTGTACAGCTTGACCAGGTCCAGCATGTCGCCGGTACCGGAGCAGAACCCGATGATGCCGGCCGTGTAGCCGCGGCCGTCGTCGATGTCCTCGATGTACTTGTACTGCGCCTTCCAGTCCAGCGAGGAGTTCTCCGCGCTGGAGACGATCTTCATCGCGATCTCCTTCTTCGCCGGGTCGTCCAGCCCGACTGCCTGCACGCTGCTCTGGGCGTGCGTGGCGGTGGTGCCGTGCTCGAGCAGCGGCGAGGCGTACGCGGTCGCCGGGGCGGCAGCGACGGCGAGGCCCAGCAAGATGCCGGCGAGCCGGCGGGTGCTGCTCTTGGTGTTCGCGGGGGCGTTGAACACGAATCTCCTCCGAGGGGCGTCGAGGGGTGTTTATCTGTTAGGAAGCTTTCCTATCAGACAAATCCGATGACGAACAGAGATCGGTGAGATTCGTTCAGTGATGACGCGAACTTAACCGGTTCGAACGTTGGTTTGACTCAGGCGAACACGGTCAGCGCGCCCGGGGCGACGCCGATGTCGACCGGCAGCGGGCCGAGGATCTCGCCGTCGGCGTACGCCGTGACGCCGGGCGACTCGAGCCGGATCGACCGGCCGCGCAGGGTGTGCACCGCCGGGTGGCCGAGGTGGGAGCCCTTGGACAGCTTCGGGAACATCTGCAGCAGGGTCAGCCGTGACACCGGCTTGATGATCGTGACGTCGAGCAGCCCGTCGTCGATCCCGGCGCCGGCGCAGATCTGCAGTCCCCCGCCGTACGTCGGACCGGTGCCGACGGCCACCAGCATCGCATCGGTCTCCAGCACCTCGCCGTCGACGGTCACGACGTACGAGATCGGCGTGAAGGTGCGCAGCTCGGCGAAGGTGGCCAGCGTGTAGCGGGCGTTGCCCTTCGGCCACGTCATCGCGTTGGCGCGCTTGTTCACCAACGAGTCGAAGCCGCCCGCCACGACGGTGGTGATGTACTCGTCCTTGGCCGTCGCCAGGTCGACCGCCCGGGTCTGTCCCCTGACGATCAGCGCGGCCGCGGCCTTCGGATCCTTCAGCGGTACGCCGATGCCGCGGGCGAAGTCATTGCCGGTACCGGCCGGGATCACGCCGAACGGCATGCCCGACTTGGCCAGCACCTGGGCGCCGAGATGGATCGTGCCGTCGCCGCCGACCAGCGCCACGCCGTCAGCACCGGAGGCGATCACCTCGGCGCTGATCCGGCCGACGTCCTCGGCGCAGGTGGTCGTGTACTCGTCGACGGTCAGGCCGCCGGCCTCCAGCTCCGCGCGGACCACCGGGGCGACCCGTGCGCCCAGCCCTCTGCCGCTGGTGGGGTTGACCACCAGCGCGATCTTGCGGGTCATCAGTCGGCCAGCAGTTCTTCGGCCTGGCGGGCCTTGCGTTTGTCGAGCACCCGGGTGATCACCTCGGCGATGAAGAACAGCAGGCACATCGGGATCGCCAGCAGACACATCGTGAACGGGTCACCGCTCGGGGTCGCGACCGCCGCGAAGATGAAGATGACCAGGATGATGTACGGCCGGAACTTGCCCAGCACCGAGGACGGCACCACGCCGAGCATGTTCAGCAGGACGACGATCAGCGGGATCAGGAAGGCGATACCGAAGACCAGCATCGTCCGGATCACGAAGTCCAGGTAGTGCGGCAGCTCGACCAGGTTCTGGATCTGCTCGGGGGTGAAGCTGATCAGGATCGCGATGCCCTTGGGCAGCGTCCAGTACGCGACTGCCATACCGCCCGCGAACAGCGGGGCGGCGATCGCCGCGAACAGCACCGCCCACTTCTTCTCGTTGCGGTGCAGCCCGGGCGCGATGAACGCCCACAACTGGAACAGCCAGATCGGACCGGCGGCGACGACGCCCATCAGCGCGGAGATCTTGATCCGGAAGGTCAGCGGATCACCGACGCCGGGAAACGTCAGCAGCGGCTTGGGCTGGTCGTTCTTCAGCGCCAGCTCCGTGATGCTGGTCCTGAACGGGTGCGTCAGGAACCTGAACGCCTCGTCGTAGAAGAACCAGGCCGCCACCGTCCCGATGACGATCGCGAGCACGCTGATGAGCAGCCGGTTGCGCAGCTCGATGATGTGCTCGCGGAGGGTCATCCGACCCTCTTCGTCCTTCGGGCGACGCTCTTTCCGTCGTCCGATCCTCACCGTTGTCACAGGTGGAGCGCGCGGCTCAGTTGGCCGTGTGGGTCGGCGGCAAGCCGTCGCCCGGGGCCTGGCCGTTCGGCTGCTGGCTGGGGGCCTGCACCGGCGGGTTGACCGGCTGGGTCGGCGCCTGGGTGCCCTCGGTCAGCTCACCCTCCTTCTTGCGGGACGACGGGCCGACCTCCTCTTCCCAGATCTTCTTCGACTTGCCGAGCTGCTTCACCAGCGCCGGCAGCTTGGCCGACCCGAACAGCAGCACGACGATCGCGAGAATGACGAGCCACTCAGCGCCCTGAGGCATTCCGAGATACGCAACCATGACGAAACTCCCTACCGACTTCTACTTGTGGCTCAACCGTGAGCGCCGATACTACGCCCGAGCTTGTGCGTCCTCGGCGGTCCGGGCGGACCTCGCCTGAGACTGCGCGTCCTCGAGCTTGGACTGGGCGGTTACCAACTCACGTGTCAGTGCCTTGGCCTGACCCCACAGCTTCCGAGCGAGCAGCACGAGGACCAGGATCCACACCGCCACCACGCCCAGGAAGAGCAAGAGCCAATACATGCCCAAGAGCCTATCCGGTTCCCGGTCACGACCCTTCCCCGCAGCCCGTCGCGGTGGACAACGGTGTCGGAACGTGATGGTAAGAACAGGGGAAGCAGAGACCTCAGGGGGCGTTTTGATGGAACGGATTTCGGTGGCGGAGCGGCGGGCCCGGCTCGGGCGGCGGCACCGGCTGGCAGGGTCGGCGCAGGCGGGGGATCCGGTGGAGGCGGCTCGGTCGATGGTGGTGCTGCACGGGACGGATCCGGCGACCGTTCACCTGTCGATCGCCGCGCGGGTGCCGGGTAGCGAGGTGGCAGGGACCGAGCGGGCGCTGTACGACGATCGGACCTTGATCCGGATGCTGGGGATGCGGCGAACGGTGTTCGTCGTACCGACGGCGTTCGCTCCCGTAGTACAGGCTGCTTGTACTGACGACATCGCGGAGAAGCAGCGGAAACTGCTCGTCAAGCATCTGGCCGAGGCGGGGATCGCGGCCGATGCCGAGGCGTGCGCCAAGTGGTTGCGGTCGGTCGAGGAGTCGACGGCTACTGCCCTCGCGCTGCGCGGATCGGCGACGGCTTCGGAGTTGTCGGCCGATGAGCCGCGCTTGCGCAGCCGGCTAGTGATGGCGCCTGGCAAGTCGTACGCCGCGCAGCCGTACGTGACGAGCCGAGTCCTCTTCCAACTCTCCGCCGAGGGCCGGATCGTCCGCGGCCGCCCGCTCGGCACCTGGCTGAGCGGCCAGCACCAGTGGTCCCCGGTCGAGAACTGGCTCCCCGACGGCTTCGGCGACAAGCAACCGGCCGACGAAGCCCGGGCGACTCTTGCGCGCGCCTGGCTGACCTCCTTCGGCCCCGGCACCGTAGAAGACCTCCAGTGGTGGGCCGGCTGGACCCTAGGCCAGACTCGCAAGGCCCTAACCACAGTCGAAGCAGTAGAGGTCGACCTGGACGGCTCCACCGGCTACGTACTCCCCGGCGACGAGGCGCCATCACCGGAGCCAGAGCCCTGGGTAGCGTTCCTCCCCGCCCTGGACCCCACCCCCATGGGCTGGAAAGACCGCTCCTGGTACCTGGGCGACCACAAATCCCGAATGTTCGACACCACCGGCAACATCGGCCCCTCCGTCTGGGCCAACGGCCGCATAGTCGGCGGCTGGAGCCAACCAGAATCCGGCGACGTCCGCTACCAACTACTCGACGACGTAGACCACGAAACAGCTACCGCTATCGAATCCGAAGCCCACCGCTGGACCCAATGGCTAGCCGGCGTCCGAATCACTCCCCGCGGCCGCCGCCCCTCACCGCTGGAGGACGAACTCTCGAAACGCTGAGGTGCCTACTGGAGTTGGTCGTCGTAGGCGGAGAGGGCGTCTCGGGCGGTGGCAGCTATTTGTTTGCCCAGGTCTTGGGGGTCCAGGACTGTGGCGGTGCCGCCTAGGCGGAGGATGAGGCGCTGGAGCCAGGCGGTGTCGGCTACTCGGAGTTTCACGGTCAGGGAGTTGCCGGCGGTTTCTTCGACGGACTCCATCGGGTAGTACTCGGCGACCCAGCGTGCGGGGGGCTCGAGCTTGACCGTGGCGAGTAGGTCTTGCTCTGAGGGCTGGAACATACCGTTGGAGAGGTCGCGGGGAGTCGCCTCGGGTGGAGGCTCGCTGGGGAGGTCCAGGAGCTTGGCCGCGGCGATTCGGTCGAGGCGGAAGAGGCGGACGTCCTCCGCCAGGCGGCACCACGCCTCGAGGTAGCTGCGGCCTTCGGAGACCACCAGACGCATGGGATCGACGTCTCGCTCGGTGGTCTCGTCGCGAGACGGTACGTCGTACGTGAGGTGCATGCGTCGCTTGCCGGCCAGCGCCCGGTTGACCAGGTCGGCGATCTCCGGCGCAGCGGGCTCGACGTGGACGTGGGCAGCGGAGCCCTCGATCGCAGCAGCCCCCTCCCCCGCGGCCGTCTCCAGCTTCGCGATGGCCCGGTCGACGGCGTCGCGGTCATTGCCGGCTGTCACATCGCGCAGGGTGCGCAGCGCGGTCAGCAAGGCGAGCGCCTCGTCGGCCGCCAGCCGCAGCGGGCGCGCCAGATAGTCGGCGTTGTTGAGGTGGATCACCCCGTCGCCCTCGGCCGCGTCGATGTCGATCTCGATCAGATCGCCCATCTGGGCGCCGGGCAGACCGCAGAACCACAGCACCTTCAGGTCCGCGATGATCTGCTTCGGCCGTACGCCGAACTCCGCCGCGACGTCGTCCACCCGGGCGCCGTCGTTCTCACGCAGGTAGGGCACCAGTGCGAGCAGCCGCTGTACCTGGTCACGCGCATTGCTCATGCCGCGACCTCGCTGCGGTTGTCGGTTGGGCGGCTCATACGGCCACCCCGGCGACGGTACGCAGGCGTCGCAGTACGCCGTCCAGCACGTCGCCCGGCCCTTCGACCACGGCATCCGGCCCGAGGGACGCGATCTCCTCGGCGAGGACCTCGGAGTCGGCGTACGGGACGTGCAGCAGGTCCCAGCCCTCCTCGTACGGCTCGATCGCGTTCGCGCGTCGACGCAGGCTCACGGCCGAGCCGGTGCGCGCCCGGACCTTCGCCTCCGACGTCGGCCGTGGCGGCGCGAGCTCGCTGACCAGCGAGCGGATGTCGGTGCCCTCGGGCACGGTGAACGCGTTCGGCGGGCCGACCGTCTTGACGTTGCCGCCGATCCGCGACATCCGGAACATCCGGGTCGCCTGACGGTCGCGATCGCGACCCACGACGTACCAGCGGCCGTGCCAGGAGACGATCCCCCATGGCTCGAGCGTGCGGGTGGTCGGCGCCGAACCACCGCTGCGAGTGTGCTCGAACCGTACGGCGGTGCGGCTCACGACGGCCGACCACAGCGGGTCGAAGGCCGGCTCGGAGGCGCCGACGTGCGGCTCGATCGCGCTCAGCGCGGACTGGTCGGTCTGGATCCCGGCGGCCTTCAGCTTGAGTACGGCCGACGTGGTCGCCTCGGCCAGGCTGGCGTGCTGCCAGACCCGCGCGGCGACCCCCAGTACGGCGGCCTCGTCCGGCTCCAGGTGCACTTCGGGCAGCTCGAAGACGTCCCGGCGGATCCGGTAGCCGACGTCGTCGGAGAAGAACTTGTCGATGGTGCCCATCTCGATCGGGATGCCCAGATCGCGCAACTCGTCCTTGTCGCGCTCGAACATCTTCTCGAAGGCGTCGTCGGTCTGCCCGGCGTACCCCTCGACGACCTCGCGGATCCGCTCCTTGGTCACGTAGGTGCGCGCGACCAGCAGGCAGATCACCACATTGAGCAGCCGCTCACTCTTCCGCGCCGACACCCGACCACCTTACGGGGTGTTCGGCGCGAACATGTGTTCTAACCTTCGACGGCACCGGAAAAGATTCTTCGTGACCCCGGCCGCTGCCAGAGTTTCGCCATGAGAAGAACCTCCGCCGGGTTCGCCGTGCTGGCTCTCGCGTCGACCGCCCTCCTGCAGGTGCAGTCCGCAGCCGCCGCCGAAGCCTGTTCCGACTCGTACCTGACCCCGCTGGCGTCCTGGGAGCGGTCCCCGATCACCGCGGCCGATCCGTCCGGCCGCTACCAGGTGGCCCAACTGGGCGACCGGACCGGCCGGCTCGGTGTCGGCATCTGGCGCAACGGTGTCGCCGAGACGATGATCCCGCTGCTCGACGGCTACATCGAGCCGCTCGACGTGAATGTGCGGGCCGAGGTCGTGGGGTTCGGCTACGCCAGCGGCGAATCGGTGGGCGCCTGGCGGGCTCGCGGGACGCAGCGCACCACGCTCCCGCTGCCGGCCGGCGCCGACTCCGCCAAAGCGGTGGCGATCAACGCTGCCGGCGAGGTGGCCGGTGTGATCACCACCGCCTCGGGCAGCCAGGGGGTCGTGTGGTCGCCCAGCAACGAGCCGCGGGCACTGCCGGTGCCCGACGGGCTCACCTCGGCGGAAGCCAAGGACATCGACGATGACGGCACGGTCGTCGGGTTCGCCGGCAAACAGGACCAGTTCGGCATGCTCACCCGTCAGCCGGTCGTCTGGCCGGCCGATGGCGGCTACCGGCTACTGCCTGCCACGGATCAGGCCTACACCTGGCCGTCCGCGGTCCGCAACGGCATCGCCATCGGCGAGGACGGCCAGTCCGTCGCCAGCTGGAACCTGGCCACGGACACCGAGACGCTCATAGCGGCGACCGAGGCCAGGGCCGGCGATGTGAACGCCGGCGGCGACTTCACGATCACCAGGACGCCGTCCGCAGCCCCGGCGGTCACCGACTTCATCCGGCGTGGCCAGCCTGTTCGCGCGGCCGGTCCTGGCTATGCCATCGGCCTGTCGGACTCGGGCCGGGTCTACTACGAGGATCACCACGTCTTCGACTGCGGCTCCTGACTACTACAGTCACCGTGTGATGCGGTGGCGTGAAGGAATCGTTAGTGGGCTCGGGCGGAGCTGGACCGGGGCGCAGGAGCTGACTGTGGTGGTCGGTGACCGGGATGTGCGGTCACTGGCCTACCCAGACCTGGTCGGCTCCCCTGTCGTCGGCGACCGAGTACTGCTCAATGTGGGCGCTCTCGACCGAGGCCTGGGCACCGGCGGCTATGCACTGGTCGTCGCCATCCCCGACCGGCTCCCATCTGACCCGCCCGAGACCGGGCACCTGGTCAAGGCCCGCTACACGCCACTGCAGTCCATGGTGCTCGGTGCGGACGAGCAGGACTCGCCCGACCACGCAGTACTACGAGATGCCGACGACCTCTTCGGTACGCCGGTCGTGGTGGCTGACCTCCACTCGGCGCTGCCCGCAGTACTGGCCGGCGTGTTCGAGGCCCGACCCGGTACTCGCGTGGTCTACGTGATGACGGATGGCGGGGCCTTGCCGCTGGCGTTCTCACGGACTGTCTCGGCGCTGCGGGATGCCGGATGGCTTGGCGGGACTGTGACGGTCGGGCAGGCGTATGGCGGCGACCGGGAGGCAGTGACCGTTCATACCGGGTTGCTGACCGCAGTACACGTGCTGGCGGCCGAAGTGGTCGTACTGACGCAGGGGCCTGGCAACCTCGGCACTGGTACTCGCTGGGGCTTCTCCGGAGTGCAGTCGGGTGAGGCGGTCAATGCGGTCGGCACGCTTGGCGGGCGGGCCGTGGCGTCGCTGCGCATCTCGGAGGCCGACCCGCGACCACGGCATCGGGGCATCTCGCACCACAGCCTCACGGCGTACGGGCGGGTGGCGCTGCAGCCGGCGGACGTCGTAGTACCGGATCTGGACGGAGAATTCGGCGACGCCGTCAGGGACGCGGCCGAACCCCTCAAGGGCCGGCACCGGGTCGTACGGGTCTCTGTGGACGGCTTGTACGACGCCCTGGCGGCCGCCCCGGTCAAGCTGTCGACGATGGGCCGGGACCTGGACGCAGACCGCGCCTACTTCGAAGCGGCCGCTGCAGCCGGGCGCCACGCCGCGGGGCTGGTGGACATACCACCACCCGGGTCGGGGTCTCAGTACTCCTGAAACCCCGGGCCATGGCCGCCAGAGTGGAAGCATGGCAACCACGCAGCGCGACCTCACGATTCACGACACCGTCCGGATGGAACCGCCGGTCCCGGTGCGGGCCGCGACGGCCGCGTGGTTCCTGGCGGTCGGCGCAGGTGTCGCCGAGTCGGTCCTGGGCGTGATCGGCGCGCTCGACGGCTCGATGGCGTGGCCGGCGCTGGTCGCCCAGATCGCGTTCCGCGCCATCGTCTACGGCGGGGTGTTCGTCGTGATCGACAGGTACTTCCGGCTCGGCCGCAACTGGTCCCGCCATCTCCTGGCGGTCCTGCTCGGCGTGATCGGCATGGCGACCCTGATCGTCGGCCCGATCCACTGGCTGGTCAGCAACGGCGACTTCGACGCGATCGACGTCAGCGCGGACTTCGTCGCCTTCGCGATGATCCGCAGCATCCACGTGATGGCGGTCATCACCGGAGTCGTCCTGATGTACCAGCCGGACGCGAACCGCTGGTTCAAACGCTCCTGACGCAAAAGGATGGGGGTGGGGTGGTGGTACCGAAGTACCGCCGCCCCACCCCCATCACTGCTACTACAGGTACCACACGTCCGCGCTGACGAAGACCGGGTACTCGGAAGTGCAGAACTTGCGGGATGTCTTGTTCTTGGCGGCCACAGGGCCCAGCCAGCTGTCCTCGTCGTTGTTGAACGCGCCCTTCTTACAGGTCAGCAGAACCTGGTGGGATCGGTCCGTACAAAGAGATTCGCCACCCGGGTACGGCGATCCGGCGATCCGGCGGGCCGTACAACCGGTCACCGTGGCGTTCGCCGGCGCGGCGACCCCGACCGTCAGCACACCGATCGAGAGGGCACCGACCATGCCCAGGACTGACAGTTTGTTGCGCATATGCGTACTCCGATTCAGCGAGCGGACTGCATCCGGATTCTTTCTGCGGTGGCAGGCGAATCCGCGATGGTTGACGCTAGCTAGCAACTTCTGGCCGGGACAATGATTCTGCACGTTGCTGCAACTCTTCGCAGTCGGGCGGTCACCGTCGCGATTTCCTCGACCTGCGACGAAACAAGGCCGCCGCCCGGTGGGCGACGGCCTTGCCTTGGGTGTTGAGGTGGAGCTACTGCTGCTTCGGCGCCGGGAAGGCGTTGAGGATGTCGAGGATGGCGATCGCCGGAGGGCTGGTGACCTTGCCCTTCTCGTCCTTGCCGGCAGGGAGCTCGACCAGGACGCGGCTGCCGACCGGCATACCAGCGAGGCCGTCCAGTGCGCCGGCCTGGCCGTTCGGGCCGGGGCCGACCTGGAGCTTGTCGGTCGGGAGGCCGGGCTGGGCCGGTCCGGTCTGCGAGGCCGGCTGCGGGTCCCAGGTGCTCGCCTGCTTCTTGCCGGCGTAGTCGTAGACGACGTAGCGGCCGATCAGCTGGCTGCCCTTCTCGATCGGCTTGCCCTTGCCGGTGGCGATGACGACCGGCTTGCCGGGCTTGGCCGGAGCCTTCGTGCCCTTCGGGACGACCAGCGTCGGCGCCGCGTTGAGCTCGCCGGTGACCTTGAACGGCGTCGCCGGAGCGGCGACCGGGTCGGCGTCGAGCTTGGTGTCGTTGCCGGCCACGCCGACCAGGTCGACGACGAAGATCAGCGTGTCGTCACCCTTGATCCCGGCCTGCTCGTTGCCGGTCTCCTTGTAGCCCTTGTCGGACGGGATCGACATCAGCACCCGGCTGCCGATCTTCTTGCCGACCAGTGCCTCGTCCCAGCCGGCGATCACGCCGCCGATCCCGATCGGGAACGACGAGGGCGCGCCCCGGTCGTAGGAGTTGTCGAAGACCTTGCCGTCGCGCCAGATCTGGCCGAGGTAGTTCGCGGTGAGCAGCTCACCCTTCTTGACCTCGGGGCCGTCGCCCTCCTTGAGGACCTCGGTCTGCAGGGTCTTGTCCGGATCCCCGTCCTTGTGGGTGACGGTCGGCTTCTTGCCGAACTCCTCGGTCGCCTTGATCCCGATCTTGCCGAAGTCGCCTCCGGACCCGGCCTTGGAATCATCGGAACCGCAGGCGGCCAGGGATGTCCCCAGCGCCAGCACCGCGACCAGACTCAACAACTTGCGCACGAACGAGCACCTCGAAATCTCACGGCACGGCCCTGCCGTCGGCGGGCCCGCCTGGATATACGGCCAGATGAACTCGCCCACCCTAGCCTGCGCGGACAAGCCGCAGACCAGGCACCTCAGTCACCGTTCGGTCACGTCACGCAGCGTCGCGAACTGCTGTCCAGCAGACTCCCAGCGGCCTCACAGGTTGCCCGAGTACGCCGTACAGCCAGCTCACATGCTCGCGATGAGCTTCTCGACGCGCTCGTCGTGCCCCCACCACAGCCTCTTCTTTTACATACTCGCAATGAGTTTTTCCACGCGCTCGTCGTGGGACTTGAACGGGTCCTTGCACAGCACGGTCCGTTGGGCCTGGTCGTTGAGCTTCAGGTGCACCCAGTCGACGGTGAAGTCACGGCGGCGCTCCTGCGCCCGCTTGATGAACTCACCGCGCAACCGCGCGCGGGTCGTCTGCGGCGGCACCGACTTGGCCTCGAAGACCCGCAGGTCGTCGACCACCCGGGTGACGGCGCCCTTGCGCTCGAGCAGGTAGTACAGGCCCCGGGGCCGGTGGATGTCGTGGTAAGCCAGGTCGAGCTGGGCGACCCGCGGGCTGGCCAGGCCGAGGTTGTTCTGCTGGCGGTACCGCTCGATCAGCCGGTACTTGATCACCCAGTCGATCTCGCGCTCGATCCCGGACAGGTCGCCGGACTCGATCGCCTTGAGGCAGCGCTCCCACAGGTTCAGCGCCCGCTCGACGGCCGGGGTGCCCAGCTCGCGGCGGTCGACGAAGTCGCGGGCCTTGGTCAGGTACTCGCCCTGGATGTCGAGGGCGCTCGCCTCGCGGCCGTTGGCCAGCCGGACCTCGCGCCGCCCGGTCATGTCGTGGCTGATCTCGCGGATCGCCCGGATCGGGTTGTCCAGGGTGAGGTCGCGCATCACGATGCCGGCCTCGATCATCCGCAGCACCAGGTCGGTGCTGGCCACCTTGAGCAGCATCGTGGTCTCGGACATGTTCGAGTCGCCGACGATCACGTGCAGCCGGCGGAACCGCTCGGCGTCCGCGTGCGGTTCGTCGCGGGTGTTGATGATCGGGCGGGACCGCGTCGTCGCGCTGGAGACGCCCTCCCAGATGTGCTCGGCGCGCTGGCTCACGGAGTACACCGCGCCGCGCGGCGTCTGCAGCACCTTGCCGGCGCCGCAGATCAGCTGCCTGGTGACCAGGAACGGGATCAGCACATCGGCGAGCTTGGCGAAGTCACCGTGCCGGCTGACCAGGTAGTTCTCGTGGCAGCCGTAGCTGTTGCCGGCCGAGTCGGTGTTGTTCTTGAACAGGTAGACGTCGCCGAAGATGCCCTCGTCGTGCAGCCGCTTCTGCGCGTCGACGAGCAGCCCTTCGAGGATCCGCTCCCCTGCCTTGTCGTGCGCGATCAGGTCGGTGACCGAGTCGCACTCGCCGGTCGCGTACTCCGGGTGGGAGCCCACGTCGAGGTAGAGCCGCGCCCCGTTGCGGAGGAAGACGTTGCTGCTCCGCCCCCAGGACACGACGCGCCGAAACAAGTACCGGGCCACCTCATCGGGGGTCAGTCGGCGCTGACCGCGAAAAGTGCAGGTGACTCCGTACTCGTTCTCCAGGCCGAAGATTCGCCGGTTCACAGTCCCCACCCTACGACCCCGTTCCGACAATCGGGTCGCGTCTCAGGCGCGCCGTCACCGCTTCGTTGCCCCGCAACCTTCCACGCCACAGGCGCATCAAGCCTCTTGAGACCTGAACTCACCAACGAACCTGGGGGCATCGATGTGGATTCGCAGGACTTTGCAGGGCGTTGCCGCACTGGCAGGCCTGACCATGCTGGGCGCCGCGCTGGTACCGGCCACCGCTCATGCGCAATCCGCAGCAACCGTCTGCGGGCTGGGGCTCAGCACGGTGACGGCAGGGGGTGACCACAAGGAGTTCTCGGTCAAGGCCACCAAGCCGCCGACGGCTGGGGCGCCCATCGTTGGCCCAGCCGGTCTGTACCCGGATGGCAAGGCCAGGCTGGCCAGTTCGGTCGGGTACGAGCCCGTAGTACCGGCTGGGCTGCAGGTGGGAGGCCATCTGGTGCTCGGTAGCGACATGTACTACTCGAGCTATTGGACCGACGGTGCAGGCGACGTCGTGCCTGGCACGGTCAACCTGACCAAGGTGGGCGGTGGCTGGGGCGTCGACTACGTGTACTTCGAGCAGTCGCACTACACCGAGGGGTTCAACTACTCCCGCTCCGCCTACTACGCCCTGCGCGACAGCGGCCAGCTCATCCGCTGGACCGGCGGCTGGCACAACCGCCAGACCACGACCACGCTGCCGGCCGGGATCAAGACTATGACGCTGATCAGCCAGACCCGGACGTACGACAGCTTCCTGACCACGACGGCGGCCGGTGGGCTCTACACGGTCCGAGTGCCCACCACCTCGCCGCTGAAGCCGGTTGTGAAGCTCGTCCGGGGTAGTACCTGGCAGGGGTTCGAGACGCTGGTGTCGGAGAAGTGTGGGTCGCAGGGGACGCTGCTGCTCGGCATCGACAAGGACACCAAGACCGGCTACCTGTACGCCGTCGGCCATGCGAAGGGGACGGCCACTGTCATCCAGGGGCTGGGCAAGGTCACCGGCACCTTCTCCGACGCCTTCTACTCCCGCCAGTTCCTCGACACCCCGGAAGCGGGCAACTTGAACGGCGAGTGAGGCCGGACCGCCGCCACACACCAAGGCGCTAGCTGGTGGCGGAACAGAGGCGCCCTACGCCCGGTGCTCGGGAGTAGGGCGCCTTTGGTGTTTGGTGGCGGTTCGGGGTGTCGTCAGAGGTCGACTAGGTCGAGGAGTTGGCCCAGTTCCTTGGCATCGAGTTCGCGGAGTTCGCCGGTGTGGAGGTTGCCGCGGCGGACCGGGCCGATCGCGGTGCGGGTGAGGCGCTTGACCGGGTGGCCGATGGCGTCGAACATCCGGCGGACGATGCGGTTGCGGCCCTCGTGCAAGGTCATCTGGATCAGCGTGCGGCCCTTGACGCTGGTCATCTCGCGGACGGTGTCGGCCTGGGCGAAGCCGTCGTCCAGCGTGAGGCCGTCGGTGAGCCGGCGTAGTACCTGCGGCTTGACGTTGCCCTCCACCTCGGCGACGTAGGTCTTGGAGACCTCGTACGACGGGTGCGCGAGCCGGTGCGCGAACTCACCGTGGTTGGTGAGCAGCAGCAGGCCTTCGGTGTCGGTGTCGAGCCGGCCGATGTGGAACAACCGCTCAGGGCGGTCGTGCACGTAGTCGGCGACGCACGGACGGCCTTGCGGGTCGGACATCGTGGTGACGACGCCGCGCGGCTTGTTGAGGACCAGGTAGACGTGTGCGGTGATCGGCGGAATCCGTACGCCGTCCACGCGGATCACCGAGACGGCCGGGTCGACCCGGGTACCGAACTCGGTCACCACCTGGCCGTCCACCTCGACCCTGCGTTGCTCGATCAGGATCTCCGAACCACGCCGGCTGGCGATCCCCGCCTGCGCCAGCGCCTTCTGCAACCGGATCCCCGACTCCCCACTCTCGGAGACGCCGTCACCCTGATCCTGCTCGTCAGTCATTCAACCCACTCTTACTAGCACCACTACCACCCGAACCGGGCCCACCCACAGTCTCGTCCCCCGCGCCAACCGCAGCAGACCCAGCCCCCTCAACAGCGGATTCGTCAGCCGCATCCACCTCGTCAGCAGCCCCGATTCCGCCGGCCAGTCCAGCCCCGTCCCGGTCCTCGTCAAGGTCGCTCTGCTCATCGGCCCCAACGCCGTCCGGCGCACCTTCACCGCCCGACTCGTCCGCTACGTCCCCGCCCGACTGGTCTCCGCCCGTCGCCCCGACCTCATCAACCAGCTCACCGCCGCTTGCGGCATCCTCAGCGAAGGTTCGCTCAGCGTCACCTTCGTCGATCGCCCCAGCCGCGCCGCCTCCGTCGACCTCGTCAGCAAGCTCATCGCCGGCCATCTCCGCTCCATCAGCAGCGCCAGCCGACTCATCGTCCAGCTCCACCTCACCAGCCCCGGCTTCACCAATCAACTCCGCCTCGTCGCCCCGTCCGGCTTGCTCGACCAGCTCAGCATCGTCGTCCGCCTCGGAATCGCCTGCAACGTCCTCGGCGGCGAGGCCCTCGGCATCGCCCCCGTCGACCTCGTCACCAGCAGCCCCCGCTCCGTCGACAGCGTCAGCGTCGTCAGCGAACCCGTCAGGCTCGACCTCACCAACGCCGGCTTCACCAAGCGGTTCCGCCTTCACGACCGACTCGTCGTCGAGCGACTCGTCCCGCTCGGTGTCGGCTTCGTCGGCCGGGCCGCTTTGGTCGGCTGGCTCGGCATCGTCGCCAAGCTCGACGTCGCTTGCGGCGTCCTCGGCGGATGCGCGGTCGGCGTCAGCTTCGTCGGTTGGCTCGGACTCTGCTGGGGCGGCGGTCGGCTCGTCGTCGGAGTCGTCCTCTGCGTCGTTCTCGATGGGGAGCTGGGCGGGTGGGGCCAGGTCGTTTTCGAGGGGGGTGTTGTCGTCTTCGGGGGTGTCCTCGGAGGTGGTGGGGTCGGCGGTGGCTGCTGATTGGGCGGCCAACTCCTCCTCCATGTCGTCCATCTCAGGGAGGTACGGGGCCAGTTCGGGGAGGTCGTCGAGGGACTGCATGCCCATGCGTTCGAGGAAGTACGAGGTGGTGCGGTAGAGGGTGGACTGCGACTCGGTGTCGGGGCCGGCTTCCTCGAGGAGGCCGCGGCTGATCAGGGTGCGCATGACGCCGTCGACGTTGACGCCGCGGATGGCGGAGACTCGTGCGCGGCTGACCGGTTGCTTGTACGCGACCACCGCCAGCGTCTCGAGCGCCGCCTGGGTGAGGCGCGCCTGCTGACCCTCCAGCACGTACCCCTCGACGTACTGCGCGGTGTCCTCCCGGGTGTAGTACCGCCACCCGCCACCGACCTCACGCAGGTCGAACCCGCGCCCCTGCTCGGTGTACTCCTCCGACAGCCCGACCAGCGCCGCCGACACGTCGGCAACCGTACGTCCCACCGTCTTCGCCATCGCCAGCACCGGCAACGGCTCGTCCGACACCATCAGAATCGCTTCCAGCGCCCGCCGCATGGTGACGTCATCGATGGCATCCTCACCCACCACCACGTCATCCAGCACCTCATCCAGCAACGCCCCAACATCCCCCTCAACAGGCACGCCGTCGGCGGCAGCCTCCTCGGCCGGCCCACCCTCAGCAGACGCAGAGTCGGCCGGCCCACCCTCAGCGGACACGGAGCCGGCCAGCGCACCCTCAGCGGACGCAGGGTCGGCCGGTGCATCCTCGGCGGACGCAGGGTCGGCCGGTGCATCCTCGGCGGACGCAGGGTCGGCCGGTGCATCCTCGGCGGACGCGGGGTCGGCCGGTGCATCCTCGGCGGACGTGGGGTCGGCTGGTGCTTCGTCGGTGGGCTCGTCGGCGGACGGGGTGTCCGTGGGCGGTTCGGCTGGGGTGGGATCTTCTTCGGGGTGGGTGTCGGTTTCGGTGGTGGTGACGGAGTCCAGGGCGTCGGCTGTGGCGGCGTCGGCGGGGGCCTGGAGGTCGGTCGGGGTCTGGTTGTCGGTCACTGGTCCACCGTCTCGTGCTGCTCGGGCCCGGAACCGGGCTCGGTGTCTGGCTCAGGTACAGGCTGATGCTGGTCCACGGGCTCCGGGCGGGCGTCGTCACCGGACCCGGACTCACCGGACCCGGACTCACCGGACCCGGACTCACCGGACCCGGACTCACCGGACCCGGACTCACCGGACCCGGGCTCGTCGGAGTCGGGCTCGTCGGGCTCGGTGAGTACTTCGCCGGGCTCTAGGAAGTCGGTTTCGTCGGGGACGATCGGGGCTTCGCCGTCTTCGTCGACCGGCGCTGGTACCTCGTCGAACTCGTCGCCGACAGCGATGTCGCCCTCGTCCGTACCGGTCCACACGATCGTCAACTCCCCCAGCGGCGTCTCCTGATCGAAGGTGACCGCCGCCTCGCGGAACAACTCCAGCAGCGCCAGGAACCGGCATACCGTCGTCACCGTGTCCGGCGAGTCCGCCACCATCATCCGGAACGTCATACTGCGCTGCCGCCGCAACCAGTCAATGATCACCACAGCCTGCTCGCGCACCGTGACGGCCGGCGCGTGCAAGTGCGCCAGCGACACACCCTCCGGTACTACGGCCGCCTTCGGCGCCAACGCCCGCGCAGCCAGCGCCGCCAACCCGGCCGGGTCAACCCCCAACAACACCTCAGGCAGCAGATCGGCGAACCGAGCCTCCATCCCCACCGCCCGGGGGAAGCGCTTGGCCTCCTCAGCCATCCGCAACTGCATCAACGCCGCGATCTGCTTGAACGCCCGGTACTGCAACAGCCGCGCGAACAGCAGATCCCGCGCCTCCAGCAGCGCCAGATCCTCCGCGTCCTCGACATCGCCCTGCGGCAGCAACCGGGCCGCCTTCAGATCCAGCAATGTCGCCGCGATCAGCAGGAACTCCGATGCCTGGTCCAGATCCCACTCCGAGCCCAGCGCCTTGATGTGCGCGATGAACTCGTCCGTGATCACCGACAACGCGATCTCGGTGATGTCGAGCTTGTGCTTGCTGATCAGCTGCAGCAGCAGGTCGAACGGACCCTCGAAGTTGACCAGGTGAACATTGAAGCCCGTGCCGGACTCCACCACCGGCGACTCCGGATCAGGCACCCCCGGCAGGTCGATCGGTGGCTCCGGGGACTCCACGGCAGGCGTGGAGGCCTCGGGAGCCACGGCGTCGCTCATCGCCGGCTCACTCCGGAGCCGCGGCCCGAAGCCGCTGCACCAGCACGGAGTCCGGTCCGTGATCGACGAAATCGGCCAGCAGCACGTCGATCGCCTCCCGGACGATCCGGCCGCGATCGGCGGTCAAGCCGTGCTCGGCCCGCAACGCGAGCCGAGTCTGTTCAAGTCCGAGCAGCTCTTCTTCCGTCACGTACACGGTGATCTTCGTGTCGTGCCGGATCCGTCCACTGGACTTGCGGTCCTCGACCACGGCCGTGCGGCCGCGTCCGTTCGGACCGGGGCGGTCGTCGGCCAGCGACGATCCGTCAGTGGTGGTGCGCTTCTCGGGTCTGGTCTGCTTGGGTGCCGCGCCCCCGAAGAGCTCACTGGCACCTGGCAGGCTTACCCGGCGGGACAACGCGCGAGCACCTCCTTGGCAAGGTCGCGGTACTGGGTAGCCGCAGATGAGGACGGCGCGTACGTCGTGATCGGTTCGCCGACGACCGTGGTCTCGGGGAACTTGACGGTACGCCGGATGACGGTGTGGAAGACCCGCTCGTCGAAGGCCTGGACGACCCGGTCGAGCACCTCCCGGGCGTGCGTGGTGCGGCCGTCGAACATGGTGCCGAGGATGCCGACGATCTCCAGCTTCGGGTTCAGCCGGTCCTGCACCTTGCCGATCGTGTCGGTCAGCATCGCCAGTCCACGGAGCGCGAAGAACTCGCACTCCAGCGGCACGACGATGCCGTTCGACGCGGTCAGCGCGTTCACGGTGAGCAGACCCAGCGACGGCGCGCAGTCGATCAGGATCACGTCGTACAGCGGGATGATCGGCTCCAGCACCCGCGACAGCGTGTACTCCCGGGCGACCTCCTGGACCAGCTGCACCTCGGCCGCGGACAGGTCGATGTTGGCCGGCAGCAGGTCGAGGTTCGGCACCTTGGTGGCCTGGATCACCTCGTCCGGGGTGATGTCGCGCTGCATCAGCAGGTTGTAGACCGAGATCTCCAGGTCGTGCGGCTGCACGCCGAGGCCGATCGAGGCCGAGCCCTGCGGGTCGAAGTCGATCAGCAGCACCTTGCGCCCGGTCTCGGCGATCGCGGCGCCCAGGTTGATGGTCGTCGTGGTCTTGCCGACGCCACCCTTCTGGTTGCACATCGCGATCACCTGCGCGGGGCCGCGCCGGGTCGGCGGCAGGACGTCCGGCAGGTCGGGCAGCGGACGTCCGGTCGGCCCGATCTTGCCCCTCGCGCCGTTCGCGTCATTCACAGGGTGCATGTCCTCCGCGGTGAGCTTGGCCGTCGGCCGGGGCATCTCCGCATAGTTGCTGGGTGGTGTGACAGTGCGGTGCGGCACCGGGGCGGGTGTCTGTGCAGGTGTCACGGGGGGCGTGGCGGGCGCCGGGTCAGGAGTCGACGACATCGGTTCCGTCGACGACGACAGGTGCTGGGTGCCCGGGAATGTCGACTCGTTCATGACTCGTCAAACCTTTCAACCGATACGGGCGATCCCAGCGACTGTAAGCGTGCATTCAAGCACTCTCAACCAGCCACTCCGCAGCGGGGTCGGCCGACCTTCCAGGCAGAGTCGATCACTCCGCCAGAGTGACCGACCGTGACGGAATGATCGCACACCGCTCCTGCTTCTCGCGCATCGGGGTCCCGGCGAGTTTCAGTGCTCACCGAGCCAGTCGAGCACGACGGTGGTGAGCAGCCGGGGCGCGGCGAGATGAACGTCATGCCCGACGTTCTCCAGCTCGAGCAGGCGGCTCCGCGGGATCGCGTCTGCCAGCTCACGGACGGCTGCGGGCGGACAGTACGGGTCGCTCGAGCCGATAACCAGCAGTACCGCGCAGGTGATCGCACCAGCCCGGGACAAGCTGATGTCGCCACCGACAGCTGCAATGGCCTGCAGTGCGCCACCCCAGCCAGCTGCCATCGCCCGGGCCCGGTCGGGACCGTAGGCCTCAGCCAGGTACGCCGCCAGGGGCAGCAACTGCTCAGTCGGCTCGTCCAGCAGCCGCATCAGCGGGCCGAACCCGTCGACCGGCTTCACGACCTGGCCCGCGGCTCCCCAGGCCACTACCGACAGTGCCCGGTCAGGGGCGAGCGCAGCCATCAGCAGCGCCGTCTCCCCGCCGTCGCTGAAGCCGACCAGGTGTGCGGCGCCGACGCCGAGTTGGTCGAGTAGTGCCAGGTACGCCCGAGCGTCCTGGGAGTAGAAGTCGGCGGTGTACGTCCGGGGCTCCGAGCGGCCGCAACCGGGCAGGTCGGCAGCGATGACCCGGAATCCGTCCGCTAGCGCCTGCCGGAGCGGGTTGAGGTCGGTGATACTGCCGCCCCAGCCGGGGAGCAGCAGGACGACATCACCTCGGCCGTGGTCTTCGTAGTACACGGGTGAGTCTCTCTCGGCTGTTGTAGGTGGAGAACCAACCCAGGATGAGCCAGGCCAGGACTGCGAGGCCCCAGCCCGTCAGGGGATGGCCGAAGACTGCGATGGCGGCTGTGGCGAGCAGGCTGGGTGCTAGCCAGCCCAGGTACCAGGAGAGGGGCGCCTTGCCTGCGAGGCCGGCGAAGAGGCTGGTGAGGAAGTAGAGCGCCAGGCCGCCGAAGAGGTACCAGCGGTCCTTGTCGTGGACATGGTGGGCCGCATCCGGGATCAGTGCGCCGAAGCCGGTCGCGATGGCCACGATCGAGGCAGTGACGCCTAGGTGAGCCGGGAGGGATTGCCACGGCTCGAGTGGCGCAGTGGTCCGGGGTGCAGGGGTGAAGCCGTAGAGGGTGGTCAACTGCCAGAGCATGACCAGCACCAGGAAGGCAGCGAGGGAGGCAGCGATCACCGCATAGGTCCAGGCCTCCTCGGTGTTGGAGGCCACCACCTGGGCCAGCGCCTCGCCGAGCACGATGATGACGAACAGCCCGAGCCGCTCGTCCAGGTGTCCGCGCTCCACCTGCGCTACGGAGATGTACGTCGTCGGCACGGTCGGCAACTGATCCGGGGTGACGCCGCGCTCGATCATCCGGGCCAGTCTGCGTTGCTGCTGCCGGTCCTGCTGCTCCTGCCGCTGGCGGGCGCGCTCCGTCATCTCCTCGACCGCATGCGGGTTGCTGGCGCCGAGCATCGAGAAGGCGATGTCCACTGCAATCGCGAACCCCCACAGCCAGTACGCGACCGAATGCGACACGAAGATCGAGACCACCCAGGGTGTGGCCATCAGGCTCTGGGTAGCCGGCCAGAACGCGACCACCTGCCCGTCCCGAGCTGCAGACCTAGACGCGATCACCCGGCAGAGGATGAAGGCGACGACGAAGACAGCAGTCCGCCCCTTCAGCTCCTCATGCTCACCAGGAACCAGCTCCGGCCACACCCCCGGCACAGTCGCCGCCATGACGGCGATACCGAGCATGGTCCGCAATACCGCGCGCCGCCGAGTCCGCTCCCCCGCCACGTTCGCGTAGATGCTGGTGGTAGTCCAGACGCTCCAGATCGCGTAGTACATCGCAGCACAAGCAGCCACCTGCCCAACACTGTCCGCCCCATGCAACCGATGCGAAATCTGCGCAGCAGCCGCCACCACCGTCAGATCGAAGAACAACTCCAACCAACTGGCATGCCGCTCGTCCGCCGTCTTCTGCTCTGCCACGCGCCTAGTTAAGAGGAAGACAGGGCTCTCGGGTGGGAGGTTGCGTAGACCTCGCGGAGTTTGTCGACGGTGACCAGGGTGTAGACCTGGGTGGTGGTGACGGATGCGTGGCCGAGGAGTTCCTGGACGACTCGTACGTCGGCGCCGCCGTCCAGTAGGTGGGTGGCGAAGGAGTGGCGCAAGGTGTGTGGCGAGATGTCCTTGGCGATGCCGGCTCGCTCTGCCGCGCGGCGTAGTACGGTCCAGGCGCTTTGGCGGGACAGGCGACCGCCGCGGGCGTTGAGGAAGAGGGCATGCGACCCACGACCCCGCTGCACGAGGTCAGGCCGGCCACGGACCTGGTACGCCGAAATCGCATCGCGCGCATAACGCCCGACCGGTACGACCCGCTCCTTGCTGCCCTTGCCTCGCAGCAGCACCGTGCCGGTCTCGAGGTCGACCTCATCCACATCCAGCCCGACAGCCTCCGAGATGCGTGCACCCGTCCCGTACAGGAACTCCAGCAGCGCAGCGTCCCGCGTAGCCAGTACTGCAGGCTCCGCCTCCGCCCCTGCCGCGGCAGCGAGGATGCGGGTGACCTCATCGACGGACAGTGCCTTGGGCAACCGTTGCGGAGGAGCAGGTGGCTTCACTGCGGCCGCAGGGTCGACAGCGGTCAGCCCCTCGCGCAGCAGGAACTTGTGGAAGCCACGGACGGCCACGACCGTCCGCCCAGCACTTGACGCGGTCAGTGGCGGGTTGTCGGCGTCCCCCTCGCGCAGGCGCATCAGGAACTCGCTGATGACCGCCTCGGAGATCCGGCCGAGACTGTCGATCTCCACGCCCGCCAGGTAGGCGTCGTACCGGCGCAGGTCGCGGCGGTACGACGCCAGGGTGTTGGCGGCCAGCCCGCGCTCGACCGTCAGGTGGTCGAGGTACGAGCTGACCGCACGGGTGATCTCCCGGCTCAGACGAGCACCTCGTCGAGCTTCAGCTGCGGCAGGTCGTGCGCGTCGGCGACCGGGCCGTAGGTGACGTGGCCGTCGTGCGTGTTGAGGCCGAGCGCGAGGCTGTGGTCGGCCTTGAGGGCCTCCCGCCAACCCAGGTTCGCCAGGTCCACGGCGTACGGCAGCGTCACGTTGGTGAGCGCGTACGTCGAGGTGTTCGGCACCGCGCCCGGCATGTTCGCCACGCAGTAGAACAGCGAGTTGTGGACTTTGTAGACCGGGTCCGCGTGCGTGGTCGGGTGCGAGTCCTCGAAGCAGCCGCCCTGGTCGATCGCGATGTCGACGAGCACGCTGCCCGGCTTCATCCGCGAGACCAGCTCGTTGCTGATCAGCTTCGGCGCCTTCGCGCCGGTGACCAGCACGGCCCCGATCACCAGGTCGGCCTGGAGGACAGCCTTCTCGATCTCGAACGCGTTCGACGCGACCGTGCGCAGGTGGCCCTGGTAGGTCGTGTCAGCGTCCCGCAGCCGCTGGATGTTGCGGTCGAACAGCTGCACCTCGGCCTGCATGCCGAGCGCGATCGCCGCCGCGTTCATGCCCGCGACACCGGCGCCGATGATGACGACCCGGGCCGCGTGCACGCCGGAGACACCACCCATCAGGACGCCACGGCCGCCGCCGTTGGCCATCAGGTGGTACGAGCCGGCCTGCGGCGCCAGACGGCCCGCTACCTCGCTCATCGGGGCCAGCAGCGGCAGTGAACCGTCGGGGAGCTGGACCGTCTCGTAGGCGATCGCGGTGGTCCCGGACTCGATCAGCGCGGTCGTGGTCTCGCGGCTGGCGGCCAGGTGCAGGTAGGTGAACAGCACCTGGTCCCTACGCATCCGGTGGTACTCCTCCGCCACCGGCTCCTTGACCTTCAGCACCAGCTCGGCCTCGGCCCAGACGTCATCGGCAGTGGGGACGATCCGGGCGCCCGCCGCGACGAATTCCTCATCGGGGAGCAGCGAACCGGTACCGGCCCCCTGCTCGATCAGAACCTCGTGCCCGAAGCGCGCGAACTCGTGCACGCCGGCCGGGGTGATCGCCACCCGGTACTCGTGGTTCTTGACTTCCTTCGGTACTCCGACCTTCACAACTTGCCCTTCTTCCGTATCCAGGTGACGACTCGGCCGGTTGCGTCCGAGTCGCCGGCGGCCCACCTCGCTGTGGTCCGCGGCCCGGGCGTTTCGAGGGGTTGGGAACGCCAGGTCGCTGCCGAGTGTAAGCCCGCCGGGTTCATACCACTCGACCGGTTGGTCTTAGTGATGAACGACGCGCGGTGGCCGCGCGTGGCAGTCCGGTTAAATCTTTACCGCGCTCTTTCGAAGCTCTGCTTTTCTTAACCCGTTCAGCTACTTCCCGGTACCCGATCGGGAAACCCGTAGGCTTGGACCTGCCATCGTTGCCAGGTGAGGAGAACCAGGCTGGGGACGACGGCCCGCCCGAGTCGCCTGTGTTTGAGACGTACTGACGAGAGGAGCACGACGTGGCGGTCGATCTGGGACGATTCGGGGTCTGGCACCAAGCGCACAAGTGGGGACCTGAGCTCGCTGCCGGGGTCGAGCAGGCGGGCTACGGCACGCTCTGGCTCGGTGGCTCCCCGACGGAGGACCTGCGGGACGCCGAGGTGCTACTCGCCTCCACCACCAATGCGGTGGTCGGCACCAGCATCGTGAACATGTGGAAGGCGGACCCGGCCGTGCTGGCGGAGTCCTACCACCGGCTCGAGAGCGAGCACCCCGGACGGTTCGTGCTGGGCATCGGGATCGGGCACCGAGAGCACACGGGCGAGTACAAGACGCCCTACGAGACCATCGTCGACTACCTGGACGCGCTGGACGACGGCAAGGTCCCGGTGGACCGGCGAGTGCTTGCCGCGCTCGGCCCGCGAGTGCTGAAGGTCTCCGCTGAGCGGACCGCCGGTGCAGTCCCGTACCTGACCACCCCCGAGCACACCCGGCAGGCCCGGGAGACGCTCGGCGGCGGTGTACTGCTCGCGCCCGAGCAGAAGGTGGTGCTGGAGACCGACGACGACCTCGCCCGGGCGGTTGCTCGCGACTACCTGGCGACCTACCTCAAGCTGAGCAACTACACGAGCAATCTCAAGCGACTCGGCTTCAGCGACCACGACCTGGCCGACGGCGGCAGCGACGACCTGGTCGACGCACTGGTGCTGCACGGGACCGCAGTGGAGATCGCTGAGGGCCTCAAGGCACACCTGGATGCCGGTGCCGACCAGGTCGTCATCCAGCAACTCGGCAAGGAAGGCCCCGACCTGCTGCCGGGCTACGAGGCGCTGGCGACCGTACTGATCTAACGCAGGGTGAAGTCGGCGAAGTCGAAGCCGGGCGAGACGATGCAGGAGACCAGTACGGGCTGATCTCCTGCCGGCCGCGCAGCTTGCCAAGCACCCGCCGGTACTACGGCCTGCGGGTGCTGGCCGGCCTTCACATCCGGCCCGAGCGTGATCGGGTCCGGCTCGCCCGGATCCTCACCGGTGCCGCCGAGCTCCAGCGTCAGCGGCCCACCGCTGTGCCAGAGCCAGATCTCGGCCGACCGCACCCGGTGCCAGCGCGACTCCTCCCCCGGCGCCAGCAGGAAGTAGATGGCGGTGGCGCTGGCCCGCTCCCCGTCGTACCCGTCGGGCTGGAAGGACACCTCTGACCGCCACGTCTCCCGGAACCACCCACCCTCCGGATGCCGCTCCAACCCCAGGACCTCAGCCAGCTCAGGAATTGACATGCTCCGACCGTAGCCTTCGGGCATGAACGAGTACCCAAGCGACTATCACCGCCGGCTCCCGTACGGCGAACGCATGGCTGCCGATCCCCTGCTGGGCGGCCCGTTCTTCCCGTTCGAGGGCGATCTCCAAGTAGTTCCACTCGCCGACCCGGTACTCCCCGAGCCACCACGCGCCGGCGAGCCCGGCGGCACCCCCTGCCCGACCTGCGTGGACCCGGAGAAGGATGCGATCTGGGCTGACCACCAGTGGGTGCTGAAGGCCTTCCAGCCCACCGGACTGCCGATGGTTGCCTTGATGGTGCCCCGCGAGCACTTCCGGCTGGACAACCTGCCTGACGAGCTGACCGCGACACTAGGCCCGATGATCCAGCGGACGGCCGGCGCCATCCGCCAGATCCCCGGCGTAGGCCGCACCCACTTCAACCGCTGGGGCGACGGCAGCGAACACTTCCACGTCTGGTTCCTGGCCAGGCCGCTCGGCATGATGCAACTCCGCGGCGCCATGATCGCCGCCTGGGACGACCTGCTCCCATCCATCCCGGCCGACGAGTTCCAGGCCAACGCCCGCACAGTGGCGGCCGCCCTCGCCGAGCGGTCAGGTGCTCCGCTCGGCAAGGGCGTCTAGCGCCTAGAGGTGCCGCTGGGCCCATTGCGCGAGCAGCGGGTAGAGGGCTGGTGCTGTGCGATGGAGGTTGAGGACGTGGCCTGTGTTGGGCACGACCAGTGCTTGGAGGTCGGCGTTCGGCGCGTAGTACGGGCGCTCGCCGGCCAGCAGGGTGGCTGAGCTGGAGCAGTCGGAGCCACCAGCGCCCGTGTCGCAGATCAGGCGGTCATGGCGGCCGACGACGACCAGTACGGGGACTTTGATCTTGCGGTTGAGTAGGACCGAGCCGAACTCCGGGTCGGTCGGAAAGACGTCGGGCTCGGGGTTGGCCTCGTCGCGAGCCACCACCTGGTCGGCCGCGGCCGGGCCGTAGTAGAACCAGCTCCGGCGCACGCCAGGGCGCAATGCTCCGTACCCGTCGTCCAGCCGGCGCCCCGCCAGCAACGGGTGCTGCGTAGCCGGGATGTAGTCGGCGCCGAGCTGCTCGAAGGCCGACCAGTTGGGTGTACTCGATTCGCCGGTCAGGATCAGACCGTCCACGTCGGCCGGATGGTGGACCGCGATCATCCGGGCGACCGTGGATCCGAGCGAGTTGCCGACCAGGACGATCCGCTGGTGGCGGAACGCCCGTAGTACCTGGTGAATCGTGAAGGTTTGGCTGTCCGGCGCGAAGGCCGTGCTCGGCGGCGCGGAGCTCTTCCCCGTCCCGATCCGGTCGAGTGCGAGGGTCGCGTACCCCGCCCGATTCATCGCCTCTACGTACGACGGTCCGCGCGGGTCACCCCGCCAACTCCAGTAGGTCCGGTCATACCCGCCGCCCGGGAGCAGCACCTGCAGCACGCCACGATCCCGCCCCCGCGGCCGGCACAGAGTCCCCGCGATCTTCGCGGTCAACGGCTCCCCCGCACTCATCGCCACCGGCACCTCGACCGACCTGCACCGCGCCCCGGACGCTACCGCTGTCCCAGGCACCATCCCCAGCACCAGCCCTGCCGCAGCACCCACCGCAAACCACTTCTTCCCCAGCATCCGGCCCCTCTCGACCATCGATTCCGAACATTCTCGTGCACCATACGGGAATGCCGGTCCGCCTTACAGTCGGGGAATGATCAACGGAGCGCACGTCATCATCTACAGCCAGGACGCCGAGGCCGACCGGGCCTTCCTGCGCGACGCCCTCGACTATCCGCATGTCGACGCCGGGCACGGCTGGCTGATCTTCAAACTGCCGCCGGCCGAGGTCGCCGTCCATCCGGCAGAAGGCAGCGGCTCGCACGAACTGTTCCTGATGTGCGACGACCTCGCCGAGACGATCGCCGACCTGGAGTCCCGCGGGGTGGAGTTCCCCGACCCGCCGGAGGAAGCGCGCTGGGGCATCCTCACCACGATCCGCCTCCCCGGCGGCGGCGATCTCGGCCTGTACCAGCCGCACCACGAACCCGCCTACGACCTCTGATCGGGAGGTAGCGCTCCGGGGTCGGACTGTCGCGGATAGTGGGCCGATCCCTTGACGGTGGTCGGCCGCTCGGGTATTTCTTGCTGACAACGATGTCACGCCGCCCGTGAATCGACGTCGAAGGTGGGGAACCCCTTGAAGAAATCCGCCCTGCGCCGCCGCGCGTCCGTAGTACTGGCTGGGTCTTTGATCGCAGCCGTCTCGCTGACAACCTCAGCACTCGCCGGGCCTAGTCCGGCGCCACCAAGCCCTGGTCCAGGCAAGAAGGCTCAGCCGACCACGGCCACCCCTGACACCGCTCCACCCGGCCTGCGCGCTCCCAACGTCATCGGGTCGTCGCGGATCACCGCAAGCTCGCTGGACCCGACGGACCATGTCGACCCGCTCATAGGCACCACCAACGCGGGCAATGTCTTCCCCGGCGCGGTCACTCCGCAGGGGATGTTCTCCTTCAGCCCGGAGACGACCAGGGGCAACGCGTACCGCACCGCAGCGCCTGGTGGTTACCTGTACTCCGCCATGAAGATCCGCGGCTTCAGCCTGACCCACATGTCGGGCACTGGGTGCGCCGGCGGCTCCGGCGACATCCCGATCTTCCCGTACGCCGGTGAGGTCACCACCTCTCCCCAATCGGACGCGACGGACGCCACCTACGCCAGCACGTTCTCCCACGCCAATGAGGTGGCCAAGCCCGGCTACTACAAAGTGGGACTCGACTCGGGCATCACTACCGAATTGGCAGCGACACCGCGCACCGGCTCGGCCAAGTTCACCTTCCCGGCCGACAAGGCCTCGTCGCTGCTCTTCCGGACCTCCAACTCCGAGGTGGGCAGCAGCGACGCCCGGATCTCGATCGACCCGGCCACCCGGACCATCACCGGCTCGGTGACTGCCGGCAACTTCTGCGGCTACCTGGCGTCGGTCGGACGGCACAGCTACTACACACTGCACTTCGTCGCCCAGTTCGACCAGCCCTTCGCCAAGACGGGTACCTGGAAGGACACCACCGTCAGCCCGGGCAGCACGAGCGCCCAGGGCGGTACGACGTACGGGCCGAACGGCTGGATGCCCGCCAACAAGGGCTCCGGCGGGTACGTCGGCTTCGACGCCAAGACGGTCAACATGCGCATCGGTATCTCCTACGTGAGCAAGGAGAACGCGCAGGCCAACCTGACGGCGGAGAACCCGACCGGCACGGCCCTGGAGGCCACAGCGGCTCAGGCGAAGCAAGCCTGGCGCGACCAGCTCAACAAGATCCAGGTCGACGGCGGAACGCCCGCAGCGCGCACCACCTTCTACACCGCGCTGTACCACGCACTGCTGCACCCGAACCTCTTCAGCGACGTCAACGGCGAGTACTGGGGCTTCGACCAGCAGAAGCACCGGGTCAAGGGCGTGCAGCAAGCGCAGTACGCGACCTTCTCCGGCTGGGATGTCTACCGGTCGCAGGTCCAGCTGCTGACTCTGATCGAGCCGCGCAAGGCCGGGGACATCGCCCAGTCGCTGCTCAACCAGGCCAACCAGAACGGCGGCATCTGGGACCGCTGGACGCACGCCTCCGGCAGTACTGCGGTAATGACCGGTGACCCGGCCGCCCCTGCAGTGGCAGGCATCTACGCGTTCGGTGGTACCAACTTCGACGCCCGCGACGCGCTGAAGTCGCTGGTGAAGGCTGCGACCGTACCGACCGCCAAGGACCTCAGCTCCGCAGGCAAGCCGGTCATGTCGATCGGCCAGCGCCCGTCGCTCGACAAGTACCTGGCGCTGCACTACATCCCCACCAAGTCGAACGCGTGGGGCGGAGCGGTCGAGACGCTCGAGGACACCACTGCGGACTTCGCGATCGCACAGCTGGCGTTGAAGACCAATGACAGCAAGACGTACGACCAGTTCCTCAAGCGGTCGCAGTACTGGCAGAACGTGTTCAACCCGGACAACGGCGGCTACATCCAGAACCGCGACGAGAACGGCGCCTGGCCGGGCTTCGAGCCGGCGACCGGTGACGGGTTCGCCGAGGGCAGCAGCGCGCAGTACACCTGGATGATCCCGCACAACCGCGCCGGGCTGTTCGACGCGATGGGTGGGCAGGCGAAGGCCAGCCAGCGGCTCGACGCGTTCTTCAAGGATCCGAACGGCAACTGGGCGCTGACCCACTCGGGTGACCTGCACGCCGAGATGGACAACGAGCCGTCGATCAACACGCCCTGGATCTACAACTACACAGGCCAGCCGTACAAGACGCAGGAGACGCTGCGGCAGGCGATGACGCAGCTGTGGAACACCACCACCGGAGGCATCCCCGGCAACGACGACCTCGGCGCCATGTCGTCCTGGTACGTGTGGACCGCACTAGGCCTCTACCCCGACGTACCGAGTCGCGCGGACCTGCAGGTGGGCGCACCGACGTTCACCCACGCGATCATCCACCGCGACCACGGCAAGTCGATCGAGATCACCGCACCCGAGGCGCCGGCGCAGTACGTCCAGAGCCTGAGCGTCAACGGCGAGAACTCGAGCAAGGCGTGGCTGGACGAGGACTTCGTCAAGCACGGCGGCACACTCGACTTCCACCTCGGTACTACGCCCAACACTGTCTGGGGTAGCGCCGCCAAGGACGCACCCCGCTCGTGGCGTACCGGTGAGATCCCTTACCAGACCTCTACCGACACCAGCCGGCTAGTGGTCGCTCCCGGGTCCACTAGCGGCCCAGTGGCCATCACTGCTCACCGGCTGAACGGCAACGCGAGCAGCGTCAAGTACACCGTGACAACGCCGGCCGGACTCACCGCGTCACCTGCAAGTGGCACATTCACCGTGGACCCAGTCAGTGGCGTTGGCAGTGCACCAGTGACCATCTCAGCGGCCGCAGGCACTCCGGACGGCCGCTACTCGGTCACTGTGGCCCTTCAAGCAGCAGACGGCACCGCCCTGCCCCGGCTGGGCTTCACGGTCGTTGTCGGCGAGCCGAACTCCTTCTCCGTACTCCGGGAAGGTGTAGCGGCCTCTGACGACGCAGGCGACCACAACGAGGCCGACTACGACGGTGGTGGCGTCAGCTACTCCCGCCAGGCACTCGCCGCGGCCGGACTCGTCCCGGGCGCCACGGTCACCAAGGAGGGCCTGACGTTCACCTGGCCCGCAGTACCGGCTGGTGATCCCGACAACGTGCCGGCGGACGGGCAGCTGCTCAATCTGAGTGTCCCGGCGGGTGCTACCAAGCTGTCCTTCGTCGGCAGCGCGGTGAACGGCAACCAGCAGACGACCGCCACGCTCACGTACTCCGACGGCAGCACGGCACCGATCGACCTGTCGTTCAGCGACTGGACCCTCGGTGGGGGCGGCGACACGATCCACTACGGCAACCTGATCGTCGCGACCACGCCGTACCGCAACGAAGCAGGCGGCGGCAAGGACAACGTCACCACCCACATCTTCGCCACCGCGCCGTTCACCTTCCCGGCAGGCAAGACACCGGTTAGCGTGACGCTGCCGAAGAACCGCGACCTGCGGATCTTCACGCTGGCCACCGGCTGATCCCGAACGCCCTGAAGGAGAACGATCGATGAGAGCCACCAGAGTCATCGCCGGCGCGGCGCTGACCATCGTGGGCCTGCTGGCCCCGACCACCACCGCGCTGGCCCAGCCCGCGGCCTCTGCTGCACCTACAGCGGTCACCACGTCGACCACCGGCCCGTGCGGCTACACGGCAACTCCGGACGACCCGTCGCCCCGGCCGGTGTCGTTGCCGCCGGACCCCCAGCACACGCCGGACAAGGGCATCGTCAAGGTGCTGCTGGCCACCAACCAGGGCCCGATGCTGCTGTCATTGGACCGGGCCAAGGCGCCCTGTACGGTGCAGAGCTTCCTACACCTGGCCAAGAGCCGCTTCTACGACTTCACCACCTGCCACCGGCTCACCCTCTACGACACCCTCAAGGTGCTCCAGTGCGGCGACCCGACCGGCACCGGTGAACGCGGCCCCGGCTACTCGTACAAGGACGAGCTCCCGACCGACCTGCCGCCGTGGCCCGGCGACACCACGGGCACCCGCAAGGTCTACGCCCGCGGCACCCTGGCGATGGCCAACGCCGGCCCGGACACCAACGGAAGCCAGTTCTTCCTGGTCTTCGCCGACTCCCGCCTCCGCCCCAACTACACCGTCTTCGGCTCGGTGGACCGCCTCGGTCTCAAGGCCCTCGACCGGGTAGCCGCCGCCGGCGTCAAGCCCACCCCGGAAGACCCGGCACCGGTAGACGGCACCCCCAACCGCAAAACCGACATCCTCCGGGCTCTCCGGTTGAGTTTCTGAACAACAGCTACTGACGCGGCCGCCGGGACTCCCCTCGGCGGCCGCGTTCTAGTTGACGGTCAGCGTGGGTGCGAGCGCCCGGAGGAAGTCCTCGGCATCAAAGATCGCGCCGGCTGAAGCGACGCCGGTGGTCCGAGTGCGGCCGGTCAGGATGCGGTCGACCGCTTCTACGGCCAGTGGGGCTGTGATGGCGTAGATGTCTTGGCCGTGGGCGGTCAGGCGGCGCTCTGCGTTGCCTGCGCGGACTCGGACGTCCACTACGAAGGTCTGGTCCGAGCGGCCCTCGGTGTCGATCGCTACCGGCTCAGGCGTGTCCTCGTTGAACAGGTCCTTCGCAGCCTCGACGGACATGTAGGTACGAACCAGCGGGATCGCCAGGTGACTCGGGACGGTCACTACGTCGGCCATGGTGAACTCGGCGATCACCTGGCGCAGACCCAGCGGCTCCGGGAAGTTCCACGCCTCCTGCACCGCCTCGTCATCGTGGTGCTGCAGCCGACCATCGCTGAATCGCAGACGGCGGCCTCCGCGACGATCGTGGGACACGGCACCAGCGTTGCGAGTGCCTGGGGTGGGGTGCCAGCTGGTCAGGCCGTAGGCGATGTGGGCCTCGTCGGCGCTGGTCCAGTCGCCCATGGCTGCTGAGACGAGCAGGTCGCCCAGGCCTCCGTAGAAGGCCATCGCCGGTACTACGGGAACGCCGGCTGCCTTTGCTGCTTCTGAGTAGTCGGCGAACATGTCCGTGTTCGCCTCGATCTCTGCCGCGACGTCGACGTACGGGATGCCCGCACGCAAAGCGGCCTCGACCACTGGCCCTGCTGTCACGGCGAAGGGGCCGGCGGCGTTGATGACTGCGGCGGCGCCGTCGAGCGCGCGGTCCAGCGACTCCGGGTCGTCCGCCGTCGCCGGGCGGACGGCCAGGCCGTCGTACTCCTTGGCCAGTACTTCGAGCCGCCCGGCATCACGTCCGGACAGGATCGGGACGAAGCCGCGCTGAACCAGCTCCGCGACGATGAAGCGGCCGGTGTGACCGGTCGCGCCGTAGACCACCACTGTGTTCTGCATGCCTCCACTCTGGCCGGGGTCGGACCCAATCAGTGAGAGTCCGAAACGACATCATGCGTACACTTTCGGACATGCACACGATCGCGATCGCGACGGCCGGGCACCTGCTGCATTTCGAGCTGGCAGTGGCCTACGAGATCTTCCGGACGCCACCGGAGGAGCTGACGCGCGAGGATTGGTACGACGTACAGCTCTGCGGCCCAGGCCTCGTCGACATCGGGCCATTCAGCCTCGCCCCGGAGTACGGGCTGGAGCAGCTCGCGACCGCCGACACAGTGCTCGTACCGGCTTGCGCTGACGTCGATGTACCGCCCCCGGCCGACCTGGTCGACGCCATCCGCGCAGCCCACGACGCAGGCGCCCGCATCGCGTCCCTCTGCACCGGGGCCTTCGCACTCGGCGCCGCCGGCCTACTGGACGGCCGCCGGGCCACCACCCACTGGGCGCACACAGCAGAGCTCACTACTCGCCACCCCGAGGCCACTGTCGACCCTGACGTCCTCTACACCGACAACGGCAGCGTCCTCACCGCAGCAGGCAAGGCAGCCGCGGTCGACCTCTGCATCCACCTGATCCACCTGGACCACGGCGCCATCATCGCCAACACGGTCGCCCGCCGCCTGGTCATGCCACCCCATCGCCCCGGCGGCCAGGCCCAGTTCGTAGCCACCCCCATGCAGCCCTCCGGCGATCACCACCTGGCCGGCGTGATCGCCTGGGCGCAGCAACGCCTCGATCAGCCGCTGACGGTCACCGACCTGGCCAAGCAAGCCAGCATGAGCACCCGCAACCTGGGTCGCCAGTTCCACGCGGTCACCGGCCAAACCCCACTCCAGTGGCTCCTGACTCAACGCGTACGCCGTGCTCAGGAGCTCCTGGAGTCCACCACCGACAGCATCGACTCAGTGGCCACGGCTACCGGGATGGGCACGGCCACAACGCTTCGCCGCCAGTTCAAGCGGGTAGTAGGCGTCCCACCGGACACCTACCGCCGCACCTTCCGCACCCCGGCCTGAAGCCCTACTGGTCCTTGGCAGGCCAGGGAGAGTCAGCCGGACGCAGGTTGTCGAACCCAGGCCCGTTGAGCGCCGCCCAAGCAGACAACGCCCCCATCACCAGGATGGGATTGTGGAGATCCCCGGCCAGCACTGCGCCGACGACATCGACCAGCGGAGCCCACACGGTCTCCATGTCGGCTTCCTCGTGAAGCCGGTCATAAGTCTCCGGCGCCTCCGACAGCTCACGCGCCAGGAAGATGCGCACCGCCTCGTTGGTCAGCCCGGGGGACGTGAAGGCATCCACCAGCACCCGCCAGTCAGCAGCCTTGGTGGCCGCCTCTTCCCACAGCTCCCGCTCGGCCCCAAGCTGATACGCCTCACCGGCGACGTCCAGTAGCCCAGCCGGTGGCTCCAGCAGCCGGTAGCCGACCGGATGCCGGTACTGACGCACCAGCAGCATGCGGTTGTCATGGTCCAGCGCCACCACCCCAACAGCACCGGGGTGGACAACCACGTCGCGGGTGAAGGTCTCACCACCGCCCGGCGGGACGATCTGGTCGCGCCGGACCGAGATCACCCGACCGGTGGAGTGCACTACCTCCGACGACGAGACCTCCCACGACTCCTGCGCGTCGGCCAGGCCTGCGCCGAAGCGGAGTACAGGGTGGTCGGTGGTCACGCCTTGGCCGTCTCTACGACCGCAGGCTTGGATCCCTTGGACTTGGGAGTGGGCTTTGCAGTCAGGTCCTCCACCGGCAGGCGCGACTCGCGCTGGCGGACCAGGGCAGCAGCGATCAGGCCGGAGAACAGCGGGTGAGGCTTGGTCGGGCGCGAGCGGAGCTCCGGGTGAGCCTGGGTCGCCACGAAGTACGGGTGCTTCGCGCGGTCCAGCTCGATGAACTCGACCAATTCGTGGTCCGGGGACAGGCCGCTGAAGATCAGGCCGGCCGTCTCGAGCTTGTCGCGGTAAGCGTTGTTTACCTCGTAGCGGTGCCGGTGCCGCTCCTGGATCGACGGAGCGCCGTACAGGCTGCGGACGATCGAGCCTTCGGTCAGGTTCGCCGGGTAGAGGCCGAGGCGCATGGTGCCGCCGAGATCGCCCGTGCCGTCGACGATGTGCTTCTGCTCTTCCATCGTCGCGACGACCGGCTGCTCCGCGTCGGGGTCGAACTCCGTCGAGTTCGCCTCGGTCAGTCCGGCCAGGTCCCGAGCCACTTCGATCACCATGCACTGCAGGCCGAGACACAGTCCGAGGATCGGTACGCCGTGCTCGCGGGCGTACCGGATCGCGCCGATCTTGCCCTCGATGCCACGGACGCCGAAGCCACCCGGGATGCAGACCGCGTCGACGTCACCGAGCAGCCGCTGGGCACCCTCGGGCGTGGCGCAGTCGTCGGAGGGGACCCAGCGCAGGTTGACCTTGGCGTCGTTGTCGAAGCCGCCGGCCCGCAACGCCTCGGCGACCGACAGGTAGGCGTCCGGCAGGTCGATGTACTTGCCGACCAGCGCGACCGTGACCTGGTCGGCGGGGTTGTGGACGACCTTCAGCAGCTCGTCCCAGCGGGTCCAGTCGACATCGCGGAACGGTAGGTTGAGGCGGCGGACGACGAACGCGTCCAGCCCCTCGGAGTGCAGCACCTTGGGAATGTCGTAGATGCTCGGCGCGTCCGCCGCGGCCACCACGGCCTCGACGTCGACGTCGCACATCAGCGAGATCTTCCGCTTGACGCTGTCCGGGATCGGCCGGTCGGCCCGGCAGACGATGGCGTCCGGCTGGATACCGATCGAGCGCAGTGCCGCGACCGAGTGCTGGGTCGGCTTGGTCTTCAGCTCGCCGGCCGGCGCCATGTAGGGCACCAGCGAGATGTGCAGGAAGAAGACGTTGTCGCGGCCGACGTCGTGCCGGACCTGGCGGGCGGCCTCGAGGAACGGCAGCGACTCGATGTCGCCGACGGTGCCGCCGATCTCGTGCAGCACCACGTCGACGTCCGGGCCGGCCATCGCCAGCATCCGGTCCTTGATCTCGTTGGTGATGTGCGGGATCACCTGGACGGTGTCGCCCAGGTACTCGCCGCGGCGTTCCTTCGCGATCACCGACGAGTAGACCTGGCCGGTGGTGACGTTGGCGACCTGGGACAGGTCCCGGTCGAGGAACCGCTCGTAGTGCCCGATGTCCAGGTCGGTCTCGGCGCCGTCGTTGGTGACGAACACCTCGCCGTGCTGGAACGGGTTCATCGTGCCGGGATCCACATTGAGATAGGGATCCAGCTTCTGCATGGTGACCCGGATACCCCGCGCCGTCAGCAGGCTGCCGAGGCTTGACGCAGTCAGCCCCTTGCCGAGACTGGAGGCGACGCCACCGGTGACGAATACGTGCTTGGTCTGCTGCCCGAACGAAGCTCTGTCCACGGGCTTTAAGGCTACCTCTTGTCAGCCAGTGGTCGCGACGAGACCCGCGTAGATGTCGAGCAGATTCTTTGCAACCTCGTCTTCGTCCGGCCACTCCGCGGCTAATTTCAGGCCATCTGTCCGCATAGCGGCCGCCTTGTCCGGATCAGAAAAAACTTCCTGTACCGCCGCGGCGAGTCCCGCTGCATCCCCGGCCGCGGCCAGCAGCGCAGCGTCGCCCACCAACTCCGGTACGCCGCCCACCGCCGTCGCCACCACCGGTACGCCTGCCAGGATTGCCTCCTGGAGCACCAGCGCCCGCGCCTCCCAGTGCGAGGTCAGCAAGAACACGTCAGCGGCCCCCAGCAGGTCAGCCACGTCGCTCCGGTGCCCAAGTAGTCGCACCGGGAGCCCCTCGGCGTCGATCCGTGCCTGCAGGTTCTCCTTGAGCGGCCCATCCCCCACCACCGCGAAAACAACGTCTGGGCGCTCAGACGCCACCGCTGCCGCCACCGACAACAGGGTCGGGTAATCCTTCTGCGGAGCCAGCCGCCCCACCGAGAGCACCAGTGGCCCGTCCCCAAGCCCGAGAGACTCGCGGACCTCGGCAGCCGGCGTACGGGCCTCTGGTAACGCGGGAGCCGCTACCGGCGCCAACTCCACCTTCCGGGCGCCCAGCGACTTGGCTAGCTCCACGAGGTCGCTAGACGCTCCTAGAGTCAGGTCGGCTCCTCGAGCAACCAGTCGTTGCCCGAGCCGCATGACGAGGCCGCGCGGTCCAGTGGTCAGGATGGCGTTGTGCCAGGTCACCACGAGCGGCCGGAGATTCGCCCGGTCGCGCAGGGCAGCCGTACCGGCCCGGTAGCCATGGGCGTGGATCACGTCGCAACCACGCAACCCAGCGGCCTGTACTACGACAGTCGCGTCGCCGAAGTCGAAGTGCTCGGCAGTACCGGGTGGGGCGCAGACGACAACCTCATGGCCGGCCTCGAGGAAGCGCGGCACCAGTGAGGCGACGTGCTGCCCGATCCCACCCCGGGACTCCGCCAGCAGCAGGCCGATCCTCATGACGTCTCCTCCACAACGGTTGGCACACCCCGGCGCAGGAGCGCTCGGGCGTCCGGACGATCCAGAGCGACCGCGACCGCGGCGTACACGATCACGACCGCCAGGCCGGAGAGTATCGAGAACACCAGCGCACTACCCCAGCCGCCGTCACTAGCCGGCAGCGCGACGAGCCACCCGGCCGCACCGGCCAGTGCTGCGCCGACGAGCGCGGCAAGCGTCGCGCGGGACAGCCCACCGAGCACACCAGGTCCAGCCAGCCGCCGCAAGACCACGAGCAATACGACGGCCCCTGCGACCATACCGATCGACATAGCAGCCGCTAGTGCTCCTACAGCCTCAGAACCGTCCCACTGCAGCGTTAGCAGGATCCCGGCGATCGCAACGATCAGCCAGGCTCCCCCGGTCACTACTGCGACCTGGCGTCCGGCGTGACGCGCATAGAGCACCCGGCCGACATGCATCAGTACTGCGAAGCCGATGATCGCGGGGGCGAAGGCGACGAGTCCTGCGCCGAGTGAGGTGGCCTGGGCCTCCTGCACCTGTCCGTCGTTGTAGGCGAAGATGCGGGCGACCGGGACCGCAGTACCGACCAGCAGTGCGGCACCGGCTCCCCCGGCGAGCATGACGGCTCGCGTCGAGGTGGAGGCGTAGAGGTCGAAGGTGGCTGAGCCTGACTCGTAGGCAGCCGCCAGGCGCGGGAAGACCGCAGTGGTGATCGGTACGGCCAGTACTGCGTAGGGCAGGAGGTAGACCGCGTTGGCCCACGTGTAGACGGCAATGCTTCCTGCTGCGCCTCGATGGTTGGCCAGGTAGGTCGTGACGACGAAGGCCAGCTGCTGGGCGACCAGCACGGCAAGACCTGCGGCGGCGAGCTTGCGTAGTACCGGGCCGACGCCGGGGTCCAGGCGCAGGGTCGGTTTGATCGGCAGGCGCAGGAAGAGCATCGGGACCAGGACAGTGAGGGCTAGGGCAAGCACGCCGGCAGTGGTGCCCCAGGCAAGCAAGTCGGCTGCGCTCTGCGAGGCCTTGTCTGCAGTGGGAGCCATGGCGGCGAAGGCGAAGTAGGTGGCGACCACTACGAGGCTGGAGATGAGTGGGGCTACCGCACCGGCGGCAAAACGCTTGTGGGATTGGAGAACCGCTGTTGCGACCACAGTGATCGCATAGCCGAAGACCTGGGGCACGAAGATCAGCAGCATGCGCGTGGCGGTGGAACCGGAGCCGCCGCACTCGGGGCCGGCGTCGAGCATCGCGGAGGTGTAGCGCGAAGCGAAAAGCCAAGCCAGCAAGGCGAAAGGCGTCAGCAGTACGAGCGACCAGGTCAGCAGCGCACCGATGATCCGCCCTTGCGCTGCCCGATCGCCTCGAGCAACCGGCCCGGCCAGTACCGGGATGACCGCACCGGCAAGCGCTCCGCCAACGACGATTTCGAAAACCACATTGGGGAGCTGGTTGGCCGTCGCGTAGGCGTCGGCGAGGCAGCCGGCGCCAACGGTCTTGGAGAAAACCAGCCAACGGCCGAACCCGACAACGCGCGCGAGCACGGTGACACCGGCAACCAACAGCGCGGCTTGCGCAATCCGCGCACCTGGGCGACTCGCTCCGCCCGAACCGGCGGGCTCGGCCGGGCGATCCGGTCCGCCTGTGCTCACCGGGGGCGTCGGCCCCACTGGTCGAACTTGTCGAGGACGGGGGTGTTCGCGATCACTTTGGTGAAGCTGACCTTTTCGCTGGCCAGGTTGAGCGCGACGACCGCACCGAGCGCGAGCACCTTCAGCGGACGCGGCAGGGCGGACGCGAGCGCAGTACCGGTGATCGCGCCGAGCCCGTTGGCCCCACAGTCACCGAGCATCGAGCGCTCGCCGAGGTCCGACGGCGCGGAAGCAACAGCGGCTCCGACGACTGCGCCGGCAGGTCCACCAGCCACAAGAGCGACCGGAGCGCTGACCGCGGCGATGCCCTTCAACGCCCGGCCGGGGCGCAGATCCAGCAGGTTCGCGAGGTTCGCAGTACCGGCGATCAAGGCGCCATCGGCAACGACCTCGACCACCGCGCCGAAGCCCTTCGACCGACGAGGCAGCAACGCAGCCGCAGCAAGACCGGCCGCGCCGACCCCGAGGATCTTCACGGCCCCACTGGTCACCTCGCCGCGGCGCAATGCGGTCAGATGCCCACGGAACCCCTTGGTTTCGGTCGCTCCGGCAAGATCGTCGTACGCACCGACAGCACCCGAAACCGAGCCGGCCAGCAAAGCAGCCGCCTTCACGCGACCGTCTGACCGGCTAGCAGCGACTCCGGCCAACGCGCCGAGCACCGCGATCGGGCCCTCCAGCAACGTGACCGTCTCGCCGCGATGGTTGGTTCGCTCGAACGGCGCCCGGCTCTCCTTCGGCAGCTTCGCCGCGGCGCGCTCCAGCCCAGCCGTCGCGGCAGCGGAGATCACCGCACCCAACAGACCCATCTCAGTTGCCCTTCACCTGGTCAGCCGACGGCGCGACGCCGTTCTTCGCATCGATCCCGCCGTACTGCCCGGCCTTGCCGCCGGCCTGCTCGGCCAGCGCGAACACGACCGTCATCTGCCCGCTCGGCAGGTTCGCGACGTCGACCGTCGACAGCGCCTTGGTCGCGTCGGCGTTGCTCCGCAGCGCCTTGAGGAACCCACCGTTCTGCGCGGACTCCGGCATCCCGGCGACCACCACACCCGCGCTGGCGGTGTCGAGCCCCTCGGCGAAGTCCACTGCCTCGTTGTACGACGAGTTGTCCGGCGCCGGCGTCGGCGGCTTGGCGGCCACCACGACGATCAGACTGCCGCGGTCCTTCGGCGTCGGCTTGAGCGACACCAGCTTCGCGCTGCTCAGCCCGTTGATGATCTTGACCGCCTCGGTGTCGACCGTCTTGGCCTCTTCCTTGGCGGCCACCCCGCGGGCCAGGATCATCCCGGCGCGCTGGTAGGTGTTGCTCTCGGTCGGGAACTGCAGGTCGCTGGTGACCAGGTCGTTGACCAGCGGCTCGACCAGCTGGCGCTGTCCGGGGTCGAACAGCTTGCTGTCCAGCGAGACCTTGGTGGTGACCTGGCCGCCGGCCTTCTCGATCGCGGCCTGGATCGCGTCCGTCATGTCGCTGTCCGCGTTCGGCATCGTGACCACCACGATCCGCTTGCCGATCAGCTTGCCGGTCGTCAGGTTCGAGGTCACCTTGGCGATGTAGTCGTCGCGGTACTTGTCCAGCGCCTTGGTCTGCAGCAGCTGCTCGCGCTGGTCCTCGACGGTGGCCCGGTCCTTGTTGGCCTGGGCCTGGACCAGGTCGCTGCCGGTGCCCTTGAGCGGTCCGGCGCCTAGCACCACACCGGCGCCGAGGGCGAAGAAGATCGCCACGATGGAGACGATGTGGTAGCGAAAGTCGATCACGTGAACAGCTCCCGGATCCAATAGACGAAGTCGTTCCAGCGCGCCCGCAGGATCGACCAGACCACGTCGTCGGCGCCGATGGCGACCATCGCCACGCCGAGCGCGAACAGGCCGGCCGCGATCAGCGCGACCACCTGCAGGGTCGAAACGCGGCTTCGGTAGAGCCGGCCGACGCCCTTGGCGTCCACCAGCTTCGCACCTACTCGCAGCCGGGTGATGAAGGTGCTCGCCATGCCGGAGCGTCCCTTGTCGAGGAACTCCACCAGCGAGTTGTGGGTGCCGACCGCGACGATCAGCGAGGCACCCTTCGAATCGGCCAGCAGCATCGCGACGTCCTCGCTGGTGCCGGTGGCCGGGAACTCGATCGACTCGACGCCGAGCCGTTCCAGCCGTTCCGATCCCGGCGCGTGGCCGTTGCGGTACGCGTGCACGACGACCTCCGCGCCGCACTTGAGCGTCTCGTCCTTGACCGAGTCCATGTCGCCGACGATCAGGTCGGGGACGTAGCCGTTCTCCACCAGGGCGTCCGCGCCACCGTCGACACCGATCAGGACCGGCCGGTACTCCCGGATGTACGGCCGCAGGGCCACCAGGTCCTCGCGGTAGTCGTAGCCCCGGACCACGATCAGCACATGCTTGCCGTCCATCGCCGTGTGCACGTCCGGTACGCCGATGCCGTCCAGCAGCAGGTCGCGCTCCTGGCGCAAGTACTCCAGGGTGTTCGCCGTGAACGCCTCGAGCTGGGTCGACAGGCCCGCGCGGGCGTCGTCCATCAACTGGGCGACGGACGCGCTGTCCTGGACCACGCCCTTCGCGACGACTTCCTCACCCCGGTACAGGATGCCGTCGTTCAGCCGGACCCGCTCGCCCTCGTGCAGGACCGAGAAGACCTCGCGGCCGATCCCGTCGACCAGCGGGACGCCGGCCTCGACCAGGATCTCTGGACCGAGGTTCGGGTAGCGCCCGGAGATCGAGTCGGCCACGTTGACGACCGCGGCGACCTTGCAGTCCACCAGGGCCTCGGCGCTGACCCGGTCCAGGTCGACGTGGTCGATGACCGCGATCTCGCCCGGCTTGAGCCGTTTGGTGAGATTCTTGGTACGGCGATCCAGCCGGACCACCCCGGCGGTCCCGGGCAGTTCAGGTGGGCGTGCTCGACGCAGACTGGGCAGCTTCATCGCTTACTCATCCTGCCATGTCAAGAGCCTTCCGCCCGCCTTTTCAGCCGGTGCCCCGGTGACGGTGCGTTAAATCATCCTTTTGAACCAGTCTTCTTCTTCGGCTTCTTGTGCCTTTCGGCCGCCAGAGCGAGCAGTTCTTCGGCGTGCGCCTGGGCCGCGTCGGAGTGCTCCAGACCGGCCATCATCCGGGAGAGCTCCTTCAGCCGGGCGTCGTCGTCGAGCGCGACCAGACCACTCGTGGTGACCGATCCGTCGTCGCTCTTCAGCACCACAGCGTGACGATCCGCGAAGGCGGCCACCTGCGGGAGGTGGGTCACCACGATGACCTGTGCCTTCTCCGCCAGCCGCGCGAGCCGCTTGCCGACCTCGACCGCGGCCCGGCCGCCGATCCCGGCGTCGATCTCGTCGAACACCAGCGTCGGCACGGGGTGCGTGTCCGACAGGATCACCTCGAGCGCCAGCATCACCCGCGACAACTCACCGCCCGAGGCCGCCTTCTGCAGCGGGCGGGCCGGGCTCCCCGGGTTCGCCGCGAAGCAGAACTCGATCTCGTCGGCGCCATAGGGCCCGGGCGCCGTCTCGTGGATCTCGACGGTCAGGGTCGCGTGCGGCATCGCCAGCCCGCTCAGCTCCTCGGACACGGCGACGCCCAGCCGGGCCGCCGCCTCGCGGCGCGCAGTACTGACCTGGTCGCCGAGGTCCTTCAGCTGGGCACGCAGCTCGGCCAGCTCGGCGGTGAGCTGCTCGACGCGCTCGTCGCTGCCGTCCAGCTCGGCCAGCCGCGCGGCGGACCGCTTCGCCCACTCCAGCACCTCGTCGACTGTGCCCTCTTCGCCACCATGCTTACGAACAAGCGTCGTCAGCAACGAACGTCGTTCGCTCACCACCGAGAGCCGGGCCGGATCGGTGTCCACATCCGACGCGTACGACGAAAGCTCGCCGGCCAGGTCAGCCGCCAGGTACCCGAGCTCGCTCGCGCGATCGGCCAGTTCGGCCAGCTTCGCGTCGTGCTCGCGCTCGCCATCCAGCGCCTGCTTCGCCAGAGCAAGCAGGCCGAGCACGTCGGCCGGGCGCGTCGAGTCCAGGTCCTCGGACGCGAGCGCCTCGGCGGCGGTCGTGGCCGCAGTACGAAGGCCGTCGGCGTACGCGAGGCGCTCCTCCTCGGCCGCGAGCTCGACATCCTCGCCCGGCAACGGCTCCGCCTTGGCGATCTCGTTGAGCCCGAAGCGCAGCAGATCCGCCTCGGCCAGCCGGTCGCGCTCGCGCGTCGTCAGCTCGGTCAGCTCGGTCTCGATCTCCCGATGCCGCCGGTACGCCGTGCTGTACTCCCCCAGCGGAACCAGGACCGGCTTCCCCGCAAAGGTATCGAGCGTCTCGCGCTGCCGGGCCGGCTGCAGCAACCGCCATTGGTCCGCCTGCCCGTGGATCGCGACCAGGTCGCCGGACACCTCGGCCAGCACCGACACCGGCACCGAAGCGCCGCCGAGGAACGCCCGCGAGCGACCCTCCGACGACAACTCGCGCGCGATCAGCAACTCGTCGTCGTCCAGCTCGCCGCCACGGTCCTCGGCCTGCTGCACGATCGACTTCGGTACTTTGCTCGCCCGACCCTCGACCCGCGCCCGCCGGACGCCGTGCCGGACCAGGCCGCTGTCGGCGCGACCGCCGAGCAGCATGTTCACGCCCGTCACGACCATCGTCTTACCGGCGCCGGTCTCGCCGGTGACTGCCGTGAACCCCGGATCGAGCTCCAGCGTGGCGTCCTCGATCACGCCCAAGCCCGTGATGCGGATCTCCGAGAGCATGGTCTAGTTCTCCTCTGATGTACTGCTGTTGCGGTCGCGCTCGGCGCGTCCGCGCCAGCCGAGCACCGGTAGATCGAACTTGGCGACGAGCCGGTCGGTGAAGGACGCCTCGTGCGCCCTCGCCAGCCGGACCGGCGTCCTGCCCCGCCTCACCACGATGCGCGCGCCGGGCGGCACCTCGACCATCCGCCGCCCGTCGCACCACAGCACTCCGCGCCCGTGCCAGGCCGCGATCAGCTCGATCGACAGCTGCGACGTCGGCGCCACCACGATCGGCCGCGAGAACAACGCGTGCGCGCTGAGCGGCACCATCAAGATCGCCTCGACCTCGGGCCAGACGATCGGCCCGCCCGCCGAGAACGCGTACGCCGTACTGCCGGTCGGCGTCGCGACCACGACCCCGTCACAGCCCCACCGCGACAGCGGCCGGCCGTCGACCTCGACCATCACCTCGAGCATCTTCTCCCGGGCGGCCTTCTCGACGCTGGCCTCGTTGAGCGCCCAGGTGTCGAAGATCAGCTCGTCGTCGTGCCACACGTCGACCGCCAGCGTCATCCGCTCCTCGACCGTGTACGTGCGATCGACGACCACGTCGACGATCCGCTCCAGGTCGTCGCGCTCGGCCTCGGCCAGGAACCCGACATGGCCGAGGTTGACGCCGAGCACCGGCGTACCGTGCGGGCGGGCGAGTTCGGCGCCGCGCAGGATCGAGCCGTCGCCGCCGAGCACGATGATCAGCTCGACGTCCTGGGCCGCCTTCTCCGGGTCCTCGGCGATCTCGACCGGTTCGAGCTTCATCGCCTCGAACTCTTCGGACAGCAGCCGGACCACCAGGCCGGCGCCGGTCAGCAGGCGGTGCGCCTCGCGGGCCACCTCCACGGCCAGGTCGCGACCGGTGTGCGTCACCAACAGCACGCGCCGGGGCTCCGGCTCGACCACGGGGACCTGCCCTTCGACTGTCGACGCAGCGGTCACTGCGGGCCGCTCTCGATAGCGGTCCGGAGCATCGTCTCATCGAGCGGCGGCGCCGTACGGCGTATCCACAGGAAGTATTCGACATTTCCTGACGGACCCGGCAACGGACTGGCCGCGACACCGGCCACGCCCCAGCCGAGATCGGCCGCTTTCCGGGCCACGCCGCGGACCGCGTCGGCGCGCAGCACCGGGTCCCGGACCACGCCGCCCTTGCCCAGCCGCTCCTTGCCGACCTCGAACTGCGGCTTCACCATCAGTACCAGGTCGCCGTCGGGCTTGACCACGGTGAGCAGGGCCGGCATCACGATCGTCAGCGAGATGAAACTGAGGTCGCTGACGACGAGGTCGACCGGCTCGCCGCCGATGTCCTCCAGAGTCAGTGTGCGGACGTTGGTCCGATCCATCACGGTCACGCGCTCGTCCGTCTGCAACGCCCAGACGAGCTGCCCGTAGCCGACATCCACGGCGATCACACTCGCCGCGCCGTTCCTCAGCAGCACATCGGTGAATCCACCGGTCGATGCCCCTGCATCCAGGCACCGCCGATCCTTCACCTGTACTTCGCTGAACGCCTCCAACGCACCGACAAGCTTGTGCGCACCGCGACTCGCATACCCCGGATCGTCGGTCTCAGACGTGTCGACCAAGATCGCCGCATCCGCGCCGACTCCCGTCGCCGGCTTGGTCGCCACCGTCCCCGCGACCTTCACCTTGCCGGCCAGCACCAACTCACTGGCCTGCTCCCGCGACCGAGCCAGCCCACGCCGCACCAACTCAGCATCCAGCCGGGACCGTTTCACGCCCTTAGCCATCGGTCCCCGCGATCACTCAACCCCGGTCGCCATACTCGGCGTCCGCCTCCACCAGAGCACTCTGCAGCCGCTCATGCAGCTCCGCATAAACCTCCGCATGCTCCCCCACCGCCAACTCCCCCAACCCCTCCAGCCGCTCCACCACATCCTCAACCAACGGATGCACCTCATCGTCCCCCCGCTCCTCGCCAGCCGCCTGCACAACAGCCGCCGGAGCAGCAGGCCGAGCACCCGCAGGCCCAGGCACAGGAGTCCCCGGCCGCGGATACGCCGCACCAGGCACCGGAGCCGCCGGCCGCGAGAACGGCTGCCCAGGCACCCCCGGACGAGGAGCGGCCTCCCCAGCCACAGCATCCGGCCCCGGCAAACCCGAGCCAGACGAAGGCACGGCCGGTCGTGGGAAACCCTCGCCAGGTGGGGTAGGCCGAGCAAAACCTTGCCCAGGCACCGGAGCCGCCGGCCGCGGGTACGCCGGACCAGGTGCCGGAGCAGCAGGCCGCGGGGGCGGCTGCTCAGACGCAGCAGGTAATACGGGCCCATTCGAAGCCGGCTCCTCAGCCACAGCATCCGGCTCCGGCAAACCCGAGCCAGACGAAGATGCGGCCGGTTGTGCGAGGCCCGCGCTGGGCGAAGGTACTGGGGCAGTGTGGTGCTCAGCCGGCTCGTACGACTGGGTCGGCTCGTCGTATGAGTCGTCTGGGCCGTCGTCCACGTACGAGTGCTGGGTCGGCTCCTCGAGTGAGGCCTCGAAGGCCTGCTCGGTGTCTTCGACCGGGTCCGGGTCCGGATCGGGTTCCGGGGTTGGGTCGCCGTAGACGGTGAAGCCTGCCAGCAAGGGGTCCGTGTGGGGACGCCCTTGGAGGGTTGGGTTGACCCAAGCAGTACGGGACTCCGGCGCCGGCTCGGTGTCGTAGTCGGGGTGGGACTGTTCGTCGGGCTCGGCGTCGTGGCCGGGCTCGACGTCGGGGTCGACTGCCGGAGGGAACTGCTCGCCGGGGTGGTCGGTCACGTCACGCCTTCTTCGCCGGGGCCTTCTTGGCCGTCTTCTTGACCGCAGCCTTCTTCGCCGGCGCCGCCGACGTCTTCTTGGCCGCGGCCTTCTTGACCGCCGGCGCCTTCACCGCGGACTTCTTCGCGGCAGACTTCTTCGCTGCCGGCCTGGACGCGGACGACGACGCAGGAGCCGACGCGGGAGCAGGAGCCGACGCAGCAGCGGCGGCGACCAGCGCGTCGTTCGCCTCGGCGAGCTCGCGCTCCAGCCCGTCGAGGCGCCGGCTCAGCGCAGCGACCTCCTCGGACCGTACGAACCCGAGCCGCGCAACAGCACCCTCGACCTCGTTCGCCACGATCGCCTGCAGCAGTTGCCGGTTGCTCTTGCTGGTAGCAACGATCTCCTCGGCCAGGTCGCTCACCTTGGTGGTCACGCCGGCCGTCAGCGCGTCCGCGCCGGTCTGCTGCAACAGCGCCTTCGCGGCCTGCTGCGCACGCTGCTTCGTCACCTCGGTCAGGCCGTTCGCCAGCTGTACGTAGCCGCGCAATGCATCCATCACCATGAGAAACCTCCGTACTCGTCTGTCCTGGCGCCGTCGCCCCGGTCAGGCTCAGTTGCCAGCCACGGTATCGCGCCGAGCCCGCAATACCAGCCCGCCTCCGCCCATACCGAGCGTTACTTGTCCAGCCCGACCCGATGCAGCGCCTCGCCGATCTTGATCGACCCCAGCTCCGGCGCCGGCTTCGGCAACGGCCGCCGCCCGCGCGCAGCGCTCTTCGCCGCCGTCTTCGCAACCGGCTTGGCCGGTGCGTCCACCGCCGCCCAGACAGCCGAGAGGATCGCCCGCAACCCGTCGTACGGCTTGCCCTCACCGGTCACAGCCACTGCGCCGTCAACAACCGAAGCCGTCCAGCCTTCACAGCTGTGCTTCGCGCCGTCGACCGTCACCCCAGGATGCTTCTCCCGCAAAGCCCCCAGCCCGGCCCCGATGTACGTCGGCCGCTCGTTCTTCGGCGCCGCAGCCAGGTCATAAGCATCATGTACGCCGGTAGCGACCCAAAGACTCGCGATCCCGACGTTGTGCGCCCCGGCGATGTCCGAGTCGAGCCGATCCCCGATCATCAACGGCCGCTCAGCCTTCAACCGCTCGATACTCGTCTCGAGCAGCGGCGCCTCCGGCTTGCCGGCCACGATCGGATCCACCTCGACCGCCGCCCGCACCGCCTGGACCAGCGTCCCGTTGCCCGGCGCCTTGCCACCCGCGGTCGGAATCGTCAGATCGAGATTCGTCGCGTACCACTTCGCGCCCTCGTTGATCGCATGCGCACCGTCCGCGAGCATCACCCAGTTCACGTCGGGATGAAACCCCTGTACGACGGCCACCGGGTTCGCGTCGCTGCTCCGGACCGGCTTCAGCTCGTACTCCTCCAGCGCCGCGATCAGCCCCTCGCCACCGACCACGAGCACCGGCGACCCCTTCGGGAACTCCTTCGCGATCAGCTTCGCCGCCGCCTGCGCCGACGTGACGACGTCCTCGCCGATCACGTCCAGCCCGAACGACGCCAGGTGCTCGGCGACCACGGAGGCCGGCCGGCTCGCGTTGTTGGTGATGTACCCGATCCGCATACCCTCCGCGGCCGCTTTGCGCAGGTTCTCCGGCGCGTCCGGCACGGGGTCGGGACCGACGTAGACCACCCCGTCGAGATCGAGGAGCGCAACGTCGTACCGGCCGGCGAGCGGTTCGTCACAAGCCGACAGTGGGGCGGGCGATTCCTGTGTCCTGGTCATGCTTCCCCCCGTACGATCACGGCCATGTCAGAAGCGTCCGCAAACGTCCTGCGGCTCGACCCGCTGCGGGCCTGGCGGTTCGTCGCGGGCAAGGTGAGCGCGCTCGGCGCGGTGACCTCGCCACCGTACGACGTACTGGAACCCGCCATCGTCCGGCGGCTGACTGACTCTGATCTCCACAACATGGTGAGACTCATCCTTCCACGCGATCCCGAGCTGGGCCCCGGCCGGTACGACGAGCCCGCGCGGAGGCTGTCCACGTGGCAGCGCGAGGGCGTGGTGATCCAGGACCACCGGCCAGCTCTTTACGTGTACGAGCAGCAGTTCCAGGGCGCCGTACTGTGTGGGCTGGTCGGCTCACTCGCGCTCGACCCGGCCCGCCGGGTGGTACTGCCGCACGAGGATGTCATGCCGCAGTGGGTCGACGACCGGTTCGAGCTGATGGAGGCGACGGACGCGGATCTGGAGCCGATCCTGCTCGCGTACGGCGGTGGTGGGGCGGCCAGTGACGCCGTCGACGACGCCCGCTCGGGTGAACCCTGGCTGGTCGCCGACACCGAGAACGGGGCCCATCACCGGATCTGGCGGATCGACGACCCGGTCATCCTGGCCAAGATCGCCGACGAACTGGCGACGCACGAGGCGTTGATCGCCGACGGGCATCACCGCTACGCGGCGTACCTGGAGCGCAACCGGCGCGAGCCTGACCGCGACGGCACCGATGTCGGCCTGGCCATGCTGGTCGACAACGACCGGCACCCGCTGACGCTGGACCCGATCCACCGCGTCGTACCGGGGCTCACCCTGGACCTGGTGTCTTCCCGTACGCCGAGTGGCTGGCAGGTGCTGCCTGGTCGCGTGGAGGGCGTACCGGACCGCATAGCGATCACTGACGGGACGTCTTGGGTGACGCTGCAGTCCACTGAGGGGCAGGTGACTCCTACAGTCGCTCTGCTGCATCGCGAACTGCTACCGGCGTGGGGAGTGCCTGCGGACGAGATCACCTTCCACCACGCGCTGGCGGACGCAGTAGCCCTCGCTGGGCCGCAGCAGGCCGCTGTGGAGCTTGTGGCGCCCCGGATGGACCAGGTGCTGCACTCAGCCGCGCGTGGCGCCGTACTGCCCCAGAAGGCGACCTCATTCGGCCCCAAGCCACGCGTGGGGCTCCTCTTCCGGATGCTCAGCTAGTAGCTCAGGCCTGGTCGTTCATGGCCGGTGGTACTGGTTGAGGAACTCCTCCCGCAGCGGCTTGCGCGCCGCCCGGTGCCGCTCCGTCAGCCGCCCAAGCGTGAACGAAAGCTCCGCATCACCCTGAGCAGCCGCATCCTGCGCGAGCCTCGTCAGCGCATCCGCCGCCGCACAGTGGTCCTGATGCTGCCCTAGCAACTCCTGGAACCTAGCCGCCTGTACTGCGATGTCTCGCGCCTCGTCACCAAGCACCGACGCGCTCGTATCCGCGGCATACCGGACCCGCTTGGCCAGCAACCGCACCTCATGCCAGTCATCATCCGGCGACCACGGCTTCAGCAACTCAGCCGACGCTTCAAACTTCCGCCGGGCAGCCTTCAGCAGCTTCGGCAACACCTGACCACTGGTCTTCTCAGCCAACCCGCTGAGCTCAGGCGCAGCCGCGACCACCTGCAATTCCCTGACCAGCAAGGCGGTCCGCTCCCCCAAAACCACCTCAGCCGACTGCCCTGACGCCCGCTCCAACCCGGCAGTCAACGTCCCCAGAATCGTCGCCACATGCTCCGCGTCGTCCTCGCTGGTCACCCCGTCGCGCACCAACTCGGCGATCACTTCAAGATCCCGAGCCTCCCCGCAACTATTGGCCAACCAAGCCAACTCAACCCGCAGCTTCTCCCCCCAATCCCCCGCGATCACCTTCCTGAACAACTTCAAATCACTCCGCAACCGCCGGCACGAAACCCGCACCTGATGAATCGCGTCCTCCTCCCCGCGCTCCACCATCCGCACGGCCTTCCCCAACCGCCGACCCCCCTTCTCAACAGCCCGCCCCACCAACTCCCCCACCAACAACCCACCGCCGTCCCCGACAGCCCCGTCCACCGCAACACCCACCCCAGCCCCACTCGCCCCCACCACCGGCTCCCCTACCGCCGCCCCAGCCTCACTCCCAGCACCCGCCTCACCAGCCACAGAAGCCCCCACTGCGCTCGGTGCCCCAGCGCCAGCAGCATCCGCCACACCCTCAACTGTCGCGACGCCAACCGAGGGAGCCCCCACCGCAGCCAATGCCTCAGCACCATCCGCCACACCCTCAGCAGTCGCCACCCCGCCCACAGGAGCCCCCACTACAACCTCGGCACCGCCATCCGGCGAATCCCCTCCACCGTCAGCCTCAACCCCAGAAGCACCCGCAATCCCAGCGCCGACGGCCAACGAATCGGCGTCACCCACTCCGCTGTCCGGGCCGGCATCCACCCGCGCCCCGGGCGCGACGTCGGCAGCCGACGGGTGCGCTTCCACTTCGAGCGCCGCATCGGCAGCTGGCGGGTGTCCTACCGGGTCGGGCGCCACGTCAGCGGACGACGGGTGCGCTGCCAGGCCGGGCGCCGCGCCAGCGGACGACGAGTGTCCTGCCAGGCCGGGCGCCGCGCCAGCGGACGACGAGTGTCCTGCCAGGTCGGGCGCCACATCAGCGGACGACGGGTGCGCTGCCGGGGCGGGTGACAGGTCGGCGGCTGACGCGCTTGTTGCTGGCTTGGCGTTCGTTGCGCCGGAGGGCACCGCCGCGGGGGTTGGGGGACCTGTTTCAGCGTCGGCTGTCATCGGGCCATTCTCGTCGGTCCGTGACCCCCACGCCCCGCCACGCCGACCACCCCCGGACAAGGCGAACGGCCCGGGCAGGCAGCGGATTTCTCCACCACCTACCCGGGCCGTTCACCAACTACATCCAGCTACTACTCCGCCGACTTCCCGCCGGCCTTCTCGCCCTCGGCGTCGTCACCCGCAGCCTCATCACCCGCGGATCCGCCATCCTCAGCGTCGTCCTCACCAGACTCATCGTCGTCATCCGAATCGTCGTCCCCGTCCGAGTCATCGGAGTCGGCCGCGTCCTCCGCGTCCTCGTCCGAGTCGTCGGAGTCTGAGTCGTCCGCATCAGCGTCGTCATCCTCGTCGGAGTCGGAGTCGGAGTCGGCGTCGTCCGCGTCCTCATCCGAGTCGTCGGAGTCTGAGTCGTCCGCATCAGCGTCGTCATCCTCGTCGGAGTCGGAGTCGGAGTCGGCGTCGTCCGCGTCCTCATCCGAGTCGTCCTCGTCGTCGGACTCGAGGTCGTCGTCCGCGTCGTCTGCGGAGTCGTCGCTGTCCGATGCGGCGTCGTCGGAGTCGTCCTCGTCCGCGTCGTCTGCGTTGGAGTCGTCGCTGTCGGACGCCACGTCACCGTCGGCGTCGTCTGCGTCTTCGGCTTCGTCGAAGACCTCGATGATTACCTCGTCTTCGTCGTCCTCGTCGAGGTCGGTGAAGGTGAGGCCTTCGAGTTCGGCGGCGCGTTCGGCGGCTCCGGTGGAGCCGTCCTGGTCGGAGCCGGCAGCACGGTGGAACCAGGTGAGGGCTTCGTCCGTACGACCTGCCTCGGCCAGCGCATCGGCGTACGCGTACCGCAGCCGCGGCAACCACTCGGCGCGAGTCCGCTTGGTGAGCTCAGGAATGTCGAGGACCTGGATCGCCGCAGCCGTCTGGCCCATGTCGCGCCGGGCTCCGGCCGCCACGATCAGCATCTCGATCTGCGAACCCTCCTCCAGCGTCAGCACGGCCTTCTCCTGCGACAACGCCAGCGCCTTCTCCGGGTGGCCGAGCGCACGCTCGCAGTCGGCCATCGCCGGCAGCACCTCGTGGTTGCCGGTCATCCGCCGTACCGCGCGGAACTCGGTCAGCGCCTCCGCGTAATGCTCAGACAGGTACGCCGTGATCGCCACAGCCTCCCGTACTCCGCCCAGCCGCGCCGCCAGCCGTCGAGCCGTCTTGGCGTGCAGGTAGGCGAGATCCGGGTCGTCCTCCAGGAACCGGCCGGACGCCACCAGGTGCTGCGCGACCAGGTCCGCGAGGCTACGCGGCAACGACCGAAGCTCGGCCTTCATCCCCTTGTCGAGCTCCGCACCGGTGATCCCGGCCGGAATGACCGGGTCGTCCTTACGCGGACCGACCCTCTCCTCGTCCTCACGCCCTACGCCCCGACCGCCACGCTCACGATCGGTACGCCCGCGGCCGCCACGCTCTTCACGGCGCGGCCCGTTGCGGTCGTCCCGACGCGGTCCACGATCATTGCGGGGAGCCGCGTCCTGGTATCCGGTCCGCTCGTCCCGACGCGGCACAGCCCCCGTCCGGTCGTCGCCACGAGGCCCAGTACGAGCGCCGCCCTTGAAGCCGGTCGGTCGCCCATCCCGAGGAGGCCCAGACCGAGCCCCACCCTGATACCCACCACTACGCGGCGCAGAACGCTCATCGCGCCCACCCCGGTCATCTCGCCGAGGCGCGGAACGCTCGTCGCGGCTGTACCCACCACGGTCCTCACGAGGCGCACCACGGTCAGCCCCACCACGCGACCCCGACCGGTCGTCCCGGCCGTATCCGCCACGGTCGTCGCGGTTGTACCCACCGCGGTCAGCCGCACGCGGTGCGGACCGGTCGTCCCGGCTGTACCCACCGCGGTCACCACGGTTGTCACCACGCGGCGCAGAGCGGTCATCACGGTTGTAACCGCCACGGTCGTCACGCTGGGGAGCGCTGCGCTCGTCGCGGCTGTACCCACCACGGCTGTCGCCGCCGCGGTCGTCACGACGCGGAGCAGAACGGTCATCGCGGTTGTAGCCGCCACGGTCGTCGCGGTTGTAGCCACCACGGTCGTCACGCTGAGGGGCGCTGCGCTCGTCGCGGCTGTAGCCACCGCGGTCGCCGCCGCGCGGGGCGGAGCGGCCATCGGAGCCTAGGGGTGAACGGTCGTCACGCCGGGGCGCGCCGCGGTCGTCGCGACGCGGTCCGCGGTCGTCGCGGTCAGAGAGCTGTCCCTTGAACGGGTCGCGTCCCGGGTCGCCCTTGTCGTCCCAGCGCGTGTTCCGCTTCGGAGCCGGCTTGTCATCCCGCCGAGCCCCACCGGTACGCGGCGCTCCGCGCCCACCACCGGAAGCACTCCAAGACCCACCCGAAGCACCGCCTCGAGCACCGCTACCAGAACCGCCGGACGAGCTACCACCGTATCCACCGCCAGAACCGCCACGGGAACCACCGGAGGAGCTGCCGCCGTAGCCGCCGGAACCGCCACGGGGCGCGCCGGAAGACGAGCCTCCGCGCGGGGCGCCGCTGGAGCCGCCACGGGGGGCGCCTGAGGAGCTGCCGCCGCGGGGACCGCCGGACGAGGCGCCACGTGGGCCGCCAGATGAGGCGCCGCGAGGGCCGCCAGAGGAACCGCCGCGGGGGGCGGAGCTTGAGCCGCCTGAGCGGCCGCCGGTGTTTCCGCCGCCGGCACGACCCGATCCGCCGGACGAACCACGGCCGGAGCGATCGCCCGGACCAGAGCGGGGGTTGCGAGGTGGCGTAGCCACGGTGACTCCTATCGGTCGTACGAGGTGAAAACGGCGCTCAGACAAAAGTACAGGCACAAACATTAAGGGCCACCCGAGTGGGTGGCCCTTAACAGTGTGAATGTCCGGCGACGTCCTACTCTCCCACGACCTACCGGTCGCAGTACCATCGGCGCTGTCAGGCTTAACTTCCAGGTTCGGAATGGAGACTGGGTGTTTCCCTGAAATATCAACCAACCACACTTCAGCCACTCACCGTTCCCACCTGGGAACGAGTGTTGCTGGGGGTTGACCGTATTTCGGGAACCGTATAGCGGACGCATTCATCTTCGCAGCAGTATCTGTCACACCAAAGTGTGGTGTTGAGACAAGCCCTCGGCCTATTAGTACCAGTCAGCTCCACACCTTACGGCGCTTCCACTTCTGGCCTATCAACCCAGTGGTCTAGTCTACTGGGGGCCTTACCCGATTAACTCGGTGGGAGACCTCATCTTGAAGCGTGCTTCCCGCTTAGATGCTTTCAGCGGTTATCACTCCCGAACGTAGCCAACCAGCCGTGCTCCTGGCGGAACAACTGGCACACCAGAGGTTCGTCCACCCCGGTCCTCTCGTACTAGGGGCAGCCCTTCTCAAGTCTCCTGCGCGCGCAGCGGATAGGGACCGAACTGTCTCACGACGTTCTAAACCCAGCTCGCGTGCCGCTTTAATGGGCGAACAGCCCAACCCTTGGGACCTACTCCAGCCCCAGGATGCGACGAGCCGACATCGAGGTGCCAAACGGGGAAGATCAGCCTGTTATCCCCGGGGTACCTTTTATCCGTTGAGCGACGGTGCTCCCACATGCCACCGCCGGATCACTAGTTCCGACTTTCGTCCCTGCTCGACATGTCTGTCTCACAGTCAAGCTCCCTTGTGCACTTACACTCGACACCTGATTGCCAACCAGGCTGAGGGAACCTTTGAGCGCCTCCGTTACCTTTTAGGAGGCGACCGCCCCAGTCAAACTACCCACCAGGCACTGTCCCTGATCCAGATAATGGACCTAAGTTAGACAGCCAGAACAACCAGAGTGGTATTTCAACGATGACTCCACCCGAACTGGCGTCCGAGCTTCACAGTCTCCCACCTATCCTACACAAGTTGTACCGACCACCAATACCAAGTTGTAGTAAAGGTCCCGGGGTCTTTCCGTCCTGCTGCGCGTAACGAGCATCTTTACTCGTAATGCAATTTCGCCGAGTCCATGGTTGAGACAGCGCCCAAGTCGTTACGCCATTCGTGCAGGTCGGAACTTACCCGACAAGGAATTTCGCTACCTTAGGATGGTTATAGTTACCACCGCCGTTTACTGGCGCTTAAGTTCAAAGCTTCGCCGGCCTAAACCAGCTAACCTGTCCCCTTAACGTTCCAGCACCGGGCAGGCGTCAGTCCGTATACATCGAATTACTTCTTCGCACGGACCTGTGTTTTTAGTAAACAGTCGCTTGGGCCTGGTCTCTGCGGCCATCAACGCTTCCCACAGCAAGTGCGGTAACGTATCCGGCCCCCCTTCTCCCGAAGTTACGGGGGCATTTTGCCGAGTTCCTTAACCATGGTTCACTCGATCGCCTTGGTATTCTCTACCTGATCACCTGTGTCGGTTTGGGGTACGGGCGGCTCTAACACTCACTACGAAGTTTTTCTCGGCAGCATGGGATCATCCACTTCCCCTGAACGGGTCCGCCTCGGTTCTCAGGCTATGTGAGACACGGATTTGCCTATGCCTCGCCCTACCACCTTGCCCGCGGATCAGCTTGCGCCTACCATCGCCGCGGATGGACTGCCCTCCTGCGTCACTCCTTAGTGCACCTAATACCA
>NZ_BAABAA010000005.1:0-458213 GCF_039537185.1 Kribbella ginsengisoli
GGGCATGACGTACGACGAGATCGCCGACGTGCTGGATGTGAAGCTCGGCACCGTCCGCAGCCGGATCCACCGGGGCCGCTCGATGCTGCGCAAGCACCTCGAGCACCGCGCGCCGCGGTCCGGTCAGACCCGTATCAGCGGCCCGCCCACGGACGGGCCTGGCATTGCCGGAGGTGGCGACCGGTGACCGTGCAACACCCCTTGGACAAGCTGAGCGCCGTCGTCGACGGTGAGCTCGACCACGACTCGCGCGACAAGGTGCTGAGCCACCTGGTCGGCTGCGACACCTGCCGCTCCGAGGTGGATGCCCAGCGGCGGCTCAAGGCCCGGCTGGCCGCGACGGCCGCTCCGGACCCCTCGATGGACCTGATGCAGCGCCTGATGGGCGTCTCGTCGTTCGGCACGGAGCCGCGCGAGGAGATCCGCCCGGTGCTCACCCCGGCCGCCTTCACGCTCAGCCCGCAGCGGTCGGCCTTCCCGGCTGCTCGGAGCGACGCAACGCGACCAGGGTCCCGTACTGCGGTCCGCAGCCGCCGGCGTACCGGCGTACTGGGCGCAGCCGGCTCTGCCGCCGCCATGGCCTCCCTGCTCGGTACTGCGTTCGTGCTGGGCGACCCGGCTCGGTCGGAGCAACCGCCGTCACTGCAACCGCCGGTCACGAGCTTCAGCGTCGACCACGCGGCTGCAACCGCCGGTGCTCCGTTCGCGGACCCGGTAGCGCTGATGAACTCCTTCAACGGGGCTGGCTACGCCGGGCTGAGCCCGACGCTGCAGCCGGTGGCTCTGACAGGCCGCTGACCGATGAGCCTCTCCCGGCTCGCCGTACTGGTCGGCACTGCGCTGATCGGCTTCGGCCTGCCCATGCCTGCTGCGGCGACGCCTGTCCCGGTGGCGCAGCGCGAGGACAATCCGAACGCTGTCGCCTGGCTGGAGCGTGCGGCGGCAGCGCCGGACCACGTGTCGTACCACGGCACCCAGATCATCACCTCCTGGGGATCGCAGGGGTCGAGCTCCGCGATGCTCGACATCGTCCACGCGGCATCGCAGGGGTCTGAGATCAGCGTGGTCGGGTCGTCCGCGTCACCGGGCGCCAAGGCGTTCGTACAGCGCGCCAGCCACGCAGTGGGGCCGACTGTCGACGGCGGGCCGCTCTCGCTGCTCAAGGCGACCTACGAGCTCGCCTATAAGTGCTGCACGGACACGATCGGGCGGGCGGCGGTACTGATCGAGGCGCTCCGGGGTGACCGGACGCTGGCGGCGCGGTTCTGGATCGACCAGGCGACCGGGTTGCTGCTGCAGCGGCAGTTGTTCAGCGATGACGGCAAGACGCTGGTCCGGGCGACCGTGTTCACCGACCTGGAGATCGAGGAGTCCGAGTTCATCGGCCACCTGCCTCCGATGGCTCCGGGCAGCGTCGAGGCGGTCGGGATGGGCAGTGTCGACGGGCTGCGCTCGCAGGGCTGGACGTGCTCGCCCGTGCTGCCGGCGTCGCTGCAGCTTTACGACGTGCACCAGGACCAGGCGACCAAGTCGCTGCAGTTCTCGTACTCCGACGGGCTGTTCAACGTCTCGCTCTTCGAGCAGCGCGGGGAGCTCGACCCGGCCGCAGTGGCGGGCTACACGGCGTCGACGACGCCTGAGGGGGCTCGGGTCTACCAGCGGTACGGGATGCCGTCGTACGTCGTCTGGTCGTCCGATGGGATCGTCTACACGATGGTCGGCGACCTGCCGTTCGAGACGCTCGGCAAGGTTGTCGCGGCGTTCCCGCATGTGCCGCCGCCGAAGGTGACGGCGGTCCAGCGGATGGGCACCGGGTTGGCTAAAATCGCCTCTTGGCTCACACCGATGGGTGCGCTTTCCCACAAGCTGGGATAATGAATTGTGGGACTACCTGCCGGCACCCCGGTGCGGGCGGCTCCCGACTCCAAGATGACGACGACGTGAGGCGGGCACCGTGAGCTGGGATGACGCCGAACCGACGCCCCGGAACCCTGCGGTTCCGGAGAGCAGCCAGGAGGGTGGGGCGCCGGCGGGCGACTCGACCCTCGCCGAGGCGGCCGCAGGTCTGACTGCGCCGACGCCGGTTACTCCTGCGCCTGCCCCCACACCTCCCCCTGCAGTGCCGGCGGCGGGCACGGGCTTCTTCGGGGCGGCTCCTCCGACCAATGGGCACGCGGGGAGTCCGGCGGTCTCCGCGCTGACTCCGCCGAACACCATGGCGGGGTCGCAGCCGTTGCCGGCGCCGGGGAGCAGCAGTTCGGCGTACCGGCAGAGCAACGGGCGGTCGACGACCCAGCGCAGCTTCGGGCGGCCCGAGCCGCAGGAGAACGGGTTCCGGCCCACGTACTCCGCTGGGCAGGCCATGCAGGGGACATATGTGCCTCCGCCGCCGCTGGACTGGCACCAGCAGCAGGCGCGCGCCTACACCCCGGCACCGCCGGAGAAGCGCAACAAGATCATCAGCCTGGCCGCCGTGGTCGCGCTGCTGGTCGGTCTGGTCGCAGGCGGAGGTGCGGCCGTGGCGGTGGTGGCTCTGGACAAGAACAGCGTCGACGACTCCGGTCCGGAGATCGGTACCGGCGCCGACCCGAAGATCAAGACCGGCTCCGTCTCGGCCGTCGCCCAGACGCTGCTGCCGAGCGTGGTCCAGCTCAAGGTGGAGGGGTCGGACGACTCCAGCGCCACCGGCTCCGGCTTCGTCATCGACGGCTCCGGGCACATCCTGACCAATAACCACGTCGTCGCGGCCGCGGCGGACGGCGGTTCGATCCAGGTGGTGACGCAGAAGGGCAAGGTCGCCACGGCTCGCCTGGTCGGCCGCTCACCGGCGTACGACCTGGCGGTGGTCCAGGTGTTCGGGGTCGACGCGCCGTCGGTGCAGTTCGGTGAGTCCGCGAAGGCGGTCGTCGGGCAGGACGTGGTGGCGATCGGTTCGCCGCTCGGCCTGGCCGGAACGGTCACCTCGGGCATCGTGTCGGCCAAGAACCGCCCGGTCAGCGCCGGCGGCGACGGCGAGCAGACCTCGTACATCAACGCGCTGCAGACCGACGCGGCGATCAACCCGGGCAACTCGGGCGGGCCCTTGGTCGACATGGACGCTCATGTGATCGGCGTGAACTCGGCGATCGCTACGGTGCGTGGTGCTGAGCCGGGTTCGAGTGGAAACATCGGGCTCGGTTTCGCGATCCCGATCGACCAAGCGCGGCGTACCGCGCAGCAACTGATCGCCTCCGGCCACGCGTCGTACCCGGTGATCGGCGCGAACGTGGACATGCAGTTCGAGGGCGGCGCCCGGGTGAGCGAGATCCTGCCGAAGAGCGCGGCCCAGCGAGCCGGACTGCGGACCGGTGACGTGATCACCCAGATCAACAGTCAGCCGGTGGACACCGCCGAGGCGCTGATCGTCGCGATCCGCACGCACCAGCCCGGCGAGAACGTCCGGCTCGTCTTCGAGCGCGGCGGCAAACCGCGCGAGGTGACGCTCAAGCTGACCGCCCAGGAAGGCTGAGCGACCCGGACTGGTTGTCGACCAGCAGCGGGCTAGGCTGTCCGCGGCGCAACGGAACCTCGGAAAAGGTGGGGCATGTTCAACATCGGTCCGCTCGAGATAGCGGTGATCGCCATCGTCGCGATTCTCGTCTTCGGCCCAGACCGGCTCCCGGAGTTCGTCCGCACCGCCGCCAAGCTGCTCGGCCAGGTCCGCGGGATGGTCAGCAAGGCCCAGAACGACCTCCGCGAGGAGCTCGGCCCGGAGTTCGCCGACCTGGACGTCCGCGACCTCAACCCCCGCAGCTTCGTCCGCAAACACCTCCTCGACGGCATCGACGGCGACTTCGACGACAAGCCCGTCTCCAACGGCTACACCGCCCCCGAACGCCTCCCAGCCGGCACCCGAGCCCCTTTCGACCCCGAAGCCACGTAGCACCCACCAGCCACCAGGTACCACCCCACGCCGGCGCCACGCTCGCTCCTACGTCGCTCCCACGGCGCTGAGCTCCCACCCGCCCTGGTGCGCGGGCTGCTTCGCCGCCCGCTTGGTGAGAGCAGCGTGATCGTCGCAGGCACCGTACGGGTGAGGTGACTGTCAGGTCGTATGCCGGGGCTGGCTGGTGCAGGTGTGAGGTGACTGCGAGGTCGCTGGCCAGGCTGGTGCCACCTGTCGAGGTGCCCGCCTGAACCGGCTGGCGTGTAGCGCTAGCTCCTCAGACGGAGCCGAATGCCGCTCGACTCGGCTACCGCGGAGTCCATGTAGGCGTTGCCTTCTCGCAGTTCTGTGTCGGCCGCCTCATAGGTACGCCAGTCGACGGTTGCGGTCCATCGCTGGGCGAAGTCCAGTACCGAGTGAAGGGTCTGGCCGTCGCCGGCGCCGTTGCTGACGCCGACCAGTCCGGCGAGATAGTTGTTTCGAAAGACGGTCGGGATCACTATCCGGATCTGCCCCGCGGTGCTGAGTTCGGCGTTGGCGAACAACCGGGCGATCCGTCCGTTGCCGTCGTCGAACGGATGTACCTCGGTTAGCAACAGCATGATCGCGACCGCGCGCTGAAATGGATCGATGACAGAGGAGATGGCATCGAAGCCGCGGCGAAGTGTGCCAAGAACCATCTCGGGCGCCACGAAGGCGTAGCCGCCTGCGTAGTTCTGCTGTTCTTTGAACTGTCCGGGCCGCTTGTCTTCGCGGGCAGCCATCAACGTGGCGTGCCTTTCGACCAGAAGGTCCAGTAGTTTCTCCCCGGACATCGGCACCTCGGCGGACAGCTCCGGATCCGAGGCGATCCGGTAGGTCGCCGCGACATCGTGGGCGTCTTGTGGTCTCGCGACGGGCACATCGCCGTCGATCGCGATACGCCGGGCTTCCTCGACGCCGAACTGGGTGCCTTCGATGAAATTGGAGAAGTACGACTCGAAGAACGGCAGCCACTGCCATTGCTGTGTTCCACCGAGGGCAGGTCTGGGCACGGGAGGGACCGTGTGGAGATAGTCGACCAGACGGCCGAGCAATTGCAGCCGGTGCTCGTCATAGGGCTGCCCCTCGAGCCGTGCCGCGAACTTGGCTGACTTGAACTCCGTCTCGGCGCGGGTGCCGATCAACGCCGCCAGCCGGCTTCGAACAGCCTCGACGGAACGATCGTTGAAGTGGCCGGAGATCACGTCCAACTGTTGAAGCAGAGCGCGAACTCGACCTGCTCCGCCGACCCGGGCCTGCTCGTCCATCTGGTCCTCGACGGTGGCGATTCCAGCTTGCCTGGCGGGCTTACCTTCCCTGGGACGACCTCGAGTCTGCGCGTTCTCGATCAGAACTCTGGCGCGGCCAGAGAGAAACAAGCCTGATGGCATGGCCATATCGCCCGGCAAGTGCCCTGGTCCGATCCGGACCGAGAAGGTGAGTCCAGGCACCGTCAGATCCGCCCGGCGTTGAGGATCCGGATGACAGAGGAAGAGCCACCCGTCGACTGGCTCACCGCCACTCAGCGCCGTGCGGTCGCACAGCACCGCACCAGGCCACAGATGGGCCGCGATGGCAAAGCGGTGCTGATAGGCGACCTTCTCCGGCGGAAGGGTCGCATCGACAGCGTAAAGCCCTGGCGCCAGGCGAATCGCCCGACCAGACTTGTGCCACCGGGACAGGCGCGAGCGAGTGCTCTCGGTTGCGAACTCAAGGCGGCCCGCAGGATGCGCAGTCTGTGCAACGTTCATCAGCAAAGTCCACTCGTCTACGGCCCCTGTGCAACATCTAGCGCATAAATAATGCCACCCTTGCAACAAATGCACCATAATTGTTGTCTGTGCAGGCTCTTGGTGCCCCTGCCTCGTAGGCACGGCTTTCGTAAGCCCGCGCTTGATCAGAGTTTGCCGGGGTTGAAGCGAAGGATGACGGCGCGTTGGTAGAACGGGCCTTTGCTGGGGGAGGTGGCGTCGTAGGCGCTGATGCCGACGTAGCCGACGGCCCAGATGGTTTTCGTTCGCGGGTCGGGGGACAGCGCGGACACGCTCGGCTTCTGGGCGCGGTCGGCGGGGGTGAGCTTGCCGGTGGGGCCGGGCAGCAGCTGGGGTGGGCCGATTCGACGGAGTTGGCCGCCGGCTGTTCGCTGCGTACTGATGTCCGGCAGGATGACGCCGCCTTCGCCGTCGACGCCGAGAGTCCAGCTGTGCAGGGACTTCGGCGCCTCCTCCCAGCGGTCGCCGGTCCAGTGCAGGACGATCTTCTCCTCCGGCGGGTTGTCCTCCGCGATGCCGGCGCTGCCGGTATGGCTGCCGAGGGCCCAGACATCGTCGGGTCCGACGGCGACCACCTTGGTGAGGCTGGTGGATTCGCTCTCCAGCGACTTGGTCTTGAAGTGGTACGGCCGGACCGGGACCGTCCGCCAGGTCCGCCCGTCGAAGTGCCTGGCCGCCGGCTGCAGGACGCTGGCCGTGACGGTCGCGCCGACCGCCCAGATGTCGTCCGGGGCAACCGCTGAGAACGTGGTGGCCTGGAAGTTCTTCAGCCCGGCGTCGTTCCAGCGTCGTCCGTTCCAGTGGCGGACGACCGCGCCGAAGGAGTCGACGGCCCAGATGTCGTCCGGTGCCAGTACCAGTACTGCCAGCGGGCTGATGGCACCAGGTGCGGCCAGCCAGCGGCTGCCGTCCCAGCGCCAGGCGTACGGCTTGCTCTTGACCGCGGCGTACAGCCAGACGTCGTTCGAATCAGGAGCCGCGGCGAACTGCACGTTGGAAAGGTCTGTCGCGCCGGCGTACGCCGGTGGCAGCGCAACCGGCTCCCACTTGCCGTCCCGCAGCCGCATCAGCAACTCGCGCCCGGGTCGCGCGCCGCTGGGGTCTTGCACGCCCAGTGCCCACACCTCGTTCGCCGTCACGGCGACGGAGAAGAACGACGAGTCCACCGACTTGCTGGAGTAGGCAACCTCCCACTTGGGCGGCACCGGCTTCTCCGGCGACACACTCGCGCTCTGCCTAGGCGCTGCGTCGTCACATCCGACGACGGCCAGCGCCATACACAGGCAGCCCGCCACCACCCCAACAGCTCTCAGAAACATCCGTCCAAACTACCGACGCCAAAGGCCTGACTCCGCCCGATGGCATCCACCGGCCAAACCCGCTCTCGCGGAGGCCGGCAACCCACTGAAGACCTAGCGGCCGGCTGGGGAGAGGCCTAGCTGGCGGCCGAGGAGGCCTCGGGGCTTGCCGCCCAAGCGGTCGGCTATTTCGTTGAGGACCAGGGCGGCGGGAGTCTCCGGGTCGGCCATCACCAGGGGCTGGCCGATGTCGCCGCCGCTGCGGAGACGTTCGTCGAGGGGGACCTCGCCGAGCAGCGGGATCTCGTAGCCGAGGCGCTGGGACAGGGTCGACGCGACGCGGGCTCCACCGCCCGAGCCGAAGATCTCGATGCGGTGGGAAGGGCCGCAGTGCGGGCAGGGGAGGAACGACATGTTCTCGATCACGCCGGCCACCCGCTGGTGGACCATCTGCGCCATCGTGCCGGCCCGCTCGGCCACCTCGGCGGCAGCCTCCTGCGGGGTCGTCACCACGATGACCTCCGCGCTGGTCAGCCGCTGGCCGACCGAGATCGCGATGTCGCCGGTACCCGGCGGCAGGTCGAGCAGCAGGACGTCGAGGTCGCCCCAGTAGACGTCGGCCAGCATCTGTACCAGCGCGCGGTCCAGGATCGGCCCACGCCAGGCGACGACCTGGTCGCGCTTGGGCTTGAGCATGCCGATCGAGATCACCTTCACGCCATGCGCGGGCACCGGCATGATCATGTCGTCCACGGCGGTCGGCCGCTCGTCCGCGACGCCGAACATCGCGGGGATCGAGTGGCCGTAGATGTCGGCGTCCAGTACGCCGACCGACAGCCCCTTGGCCGCCATCGCGACGGCCAGGTTCACCGTCACCGACGACTTGCCGACGCCACCCTTGCCGGACGCGATCGCGAACACCTTGGTCAGCGAGTCGGCCCGTGCGAACGGGATCTCCTTCTCGGCCACCCCGCCACGCAGCTGGGTCTGCAGGGCGGCGCGCTGCTCGGTCGACATCACGCCGAGCTCGATCTCCACCCCGGTCACGCCGTCGAGGGCGCTGACGGCGGCGGTGGTGTCGCGGCGCAGGGTGTCCTTCATCGGGCAGCCGGCGACGGTCAGCAGGATCTTCACCGCGACCACGCCGTCGGTTTTCACCACGACGGATTCGACCATGCCGAGTTCAGTGATCGGCTTCTTGATCTCCGGGTCGATGACGCCACCCAGTGCGGCGGTCACTTGGTCAGCAGTTGGGGCCATGTCCACAAGGCTACGTGCTGCGCAACCCCCACCGGACCCCAGTCCACTGTGACCTAGGCCCGGCAAGGCGAACCTAACCGATCACGCGGGCCCCAGACCTACCTCAGACGCGGTCGTCCTCGCGGTCCTTGAGGTCGAGCTCGGCCAGCAGCGAGCGCAGTTCCGAGCGGAGGAAGTCGCGGGTGGCGACCTCGCCGACGGACATCCGCAGGGCGGCCATCTCGCGGGCCAGGAACTCCATGTCCGCCCGGGTCCGGGCGTCGACGTCGCGATCGCGCTCGTACTGGACCCGGTCGCGGGCCTCCTGCCGGTTCTGCGCGAGCAGGATCAGCGGAGCGGCGTACGAGGCCTGGAGGCTCAGGGCCAGCGTCAGGAAGATGAACGGGTACTGGTCCCAGCGCATGTTCTCCGGCGCGAAGATGTTCCAGAGCACCCAGAGCACGATCGTCAGGGTCATGTAGACCAGGAACTGCCCGGTGCCGAGGAACCGGGCGATCCGCTCCGACAGCCGGCCGAACGCGTCCGCGTCGTACGCCCGCCGCCGCACGATCGTCCGCCGCAGCTCGCGCGGGATGTCCAGCCGGTCGGCGGCCGGCCGGGTCAACCGGCGCTCGTCGGTACTGCGGTCGTCACGGGGCATGGCCGTCCACCTCCTGCTGATCGGGTTCGCGCCAGTCGTCGGGGAGCAGATGGTCGAGCACGTCGTCCACGGTGACCGCGCCGAGCAAGCGGCCCTCGTCGTCGAGCACAGGTGCCGCCACCAGGTTGTAGGTAGCGAGGTACTTGCTCACGGCATGCAGGCTGTCATCCGGCCGCAGCCCGTCGAGGTCGGTGTCCAGCACCCCGGACACCAGCGCTGACGGCGGCTCGCGCAGCAGCCGCTGGATGTGGCCGATGCCGATGAACCGGCCGGTCGGGGTCTCCAGCGGCGGCCGGCAGACGTAGATCATCGCGGCCAGCGCCGGGCTCAATTCGGCATTCCGCACATGCGCGAGCGCATCGGCGACAGTGGCGTCCGCAGGCAGGATCACCGGCTCCGACGTCATCAGACCACCAGCGGTCCGCTCCTCGTACGTCAGCAGCCGCCGGACGTCCTCAGCCTCGTCCGGCTCCATCAACGTCAGCAGCGCCTCGGCGGTCTCGGTCGGCAGCTCAGCGATCAGGTCGGCCGCATCATCGGGCGACATCTCCTCGAGCACGTCCGCGGCCCGCTCGGTATCCAGGCCGGCCAGGATCTCCACCTGGTCGTCCTCGGGCAGCTCTTCCAGTACGTCGGCCAGCCGCTCGTCGTCCAGCGCCGCAGCGATCTCCTTGCGCCGCTTGGGCGACAGCTCATGCAGTACGCCGGCCAGGTCCGCCGCCTTCATCGAGTCGAAGGCCGCCAGGATGTGGGTGGCGCCCTGACCCTCCTCCACCGAAGCGAACCCGCTCACGTCGGCCCAGTCGAGCACATGCGACTGACCCCTGCGTCGCCGGAACCGCTTGCCGCCCTCAGTGACGGCCACCTTCGTCAGCACCCAGTCGCGGGTCCGCCACTGCTCCATCGCGAGGTCGAACACAGTGGCCTGCGCACCCGACTCGACGATCGTCACCGTCCGGTCCAGTAGCTCGCCGAGCACCAGTACTTCGGTACTGCGCTGTTCGAACCGGCGCATGTTGACCAGCCCGGTCGTGATCACGTGCCCCACGTCCACCGAGGTCACCCGGGTCATCGGCAGGAAGATCCGCCGCCGGGTGAACACCTCGACCACCAGCCCGAGCACCCGCGGCGGCTGGGTCCCCTGCCGGAGCATGACGACGACGTCGCGGACCTTGCCGACCTGGTCCCCGTTCGGGTCGTACACGGGAAGACCAGCCAGCCGGGCCACGTAGACGCGCGTAGGAGGGCCGCTCATAACTCGAAGGCTAGTGCCCCCGGCTAGCTCTCCCCGCCTAAGACATGTTTCAGGTGAGCTTGGGGCGGCGGTTGGAGCGCCGGTGGAAGGTGATCGGCCGCTTGCCACGGGTGGTCGCAGTGCTCCCTGTAGGCGTCTCCAGCCGGGACTGCCCGTCGTACCGGCCGACAGTCTCGGTGATCTCGCCAGTGGGCTCCAGGATGAGCAGGTCGGCCTCCACCCGCCAGCGGTCGAGCTGGGTGTCCAGGCCGTCCGCGTTGAGGCGCTCTGTGCGCAGTACCAGCGCAGCGGCCGTCCACTCCTCGCTAGCGGGATCCAGGCGCCGTACCGACGCCTTCCACCCTGCCAGCCGGTTAGTAGCGGGCTTAGCCGGTACTACGACCTCAGCCGTCCCCGCCTCAGCCAACCCAGGCAGCGGCTGCTCGGCACTCCCAGCCCTGTCGGCCAGTACTACGTACGCCCCGTCCACCGTCGCAAACCAAGCCGGTGCAGGCCGTCCGCCGTTCCAGGACAACCAGACGAGCCCGGCCTTCTTCATCACCCCGGCGATCTCCGCAACAGCCTCGTCAGTCGTCACCCGCCTAGGTTGTCACACCACCTGGGCAAGCGGTCAGAGGTCGCGCAGAGCCGCCTGTGCCCCGGCCTGGAACCGGGTCTGCGCGCCCAGCTCCTGCATCAGCCCAGCGAGCTTCCGCTGTGCCGTCCGCGGGCTCACCCCGAGTTCACGAGCGATCTGCCCGTCCGAGAGCCCCGACAGCAGCAGCGAGGTCAGCAAGCGAGCCTCTGCCTCCTCGTCGGGCACAGCAGGCAGTGCCCGCTCCCACAGCCGCTCGAACAGCTCTTGGTACGCATCGAGCAACCCACACGGCTGAAGAATCGCAGCGCGGTCCTCACCGAGCATGATCAACGCCATGCGGTCGTCGACGAGGTAAAGCTCCACCGGCAGCGTCGGCACCACCCGCACCTCGCCACACGGATCCGGCTGCAACGCTGCTGTCTCGTAGATCGTCCGGCATTCGACGTGAACCTCAAGAGGCACCTGCGGAGTCCGGATCAGCCGACGCACCTCCAGCCGCGCCGCCTGCTGGACCTGCACGATCCGCTGTCGCACAGCAGCGGCATCCCCGACGTATTCGAGCAGCGTCGGCCGTGGCGCCGTCACATGCTTGCGGTAGGCAACCATGAGCGACGAGATGTGCTCGCGGGCCTCCCGCAGCTGCCGCTCCCGGTCGAGGATCAGCACCTCCAGCGCGATGTCCGGCGCCACGGCCTCATGCCCGCCGTCGACAGGCGTCGCCAACCCCTTGTCCACCAGGGCCGTCAACACCTCACCGGCCGGTACAGGCTGATGCGCGATCAGCGCCCGGTACGCCGCCTGCTCGGCCGGTGTCAGGCCGAGTACTGCGAGGTCATCCGTCATGTGAGTCCAGCCATCCCCGGAGTACGGCCTGGTGGCCCGCCTGGAACCTGGTGTCGGCGCCAAGCCGCTGACGCATCCGCTCGATCCGGGAGCGGACATTGCGCTCGGTCCAGCCCAGCTGAGTCGCCGTCTCACTGTCCGTGAGCCCTGACATCAGCAGGGCGAGCAACTCCCGCTCCTGCTCGGTCGGACGGTCCGTACGGCCCGACTGCCCGGCGTACGTGGCCAGTGGGACGGCCCTGCTCCACAGCAGCTCGAACAGCGCCTGCAGAGTCGCCACCAGCGTCGGGTCGTGGATCAGCAGCGCTGCGGAGTACTGGCTGGCGCCGATGTCGATCGGCACGAACGCCATCGGCCCGTCGGTCAGGATCAGCTTGAGCGGTACCTCGCCCACCCGGGCCCGCTCGCCGTCGTTGACGCCGCTGACCCGCGACGCCAGCCGCCCGGGCCGGTCGACGGACCCCTTCCGGTCGTAGAGGATCCGGAACGAGATGCCCTCGCGGAGGTGCTCCAGCTCGTTCTGGTGGACTTGACTCGGGTCAGCCATGAACGGCGGCGCGTCCGAGAAGCAGACCTCACTCCTGGCGCTCCGGACCAGCCGTTCGATGCCCGCTGCGATCTCAGGCTCACCCCGGAGTACTTCGATCAGCTCGGCCGGCTCGCTGCGCGTAGTACTGGTGTGGAAGCTGGTGGCGAGCAGCACCGTCTCCTGCCGCGCCTTGGCCAACTCCAGCTCGCGGTCCCGGAGTAGGAGTTCCAGGGCGATGTCTGGCGGCAGTACCAGGTAGCGAGGGGGGTTGGAGGGCATCAGGGAGAGCAGACCGAGCTCGACCAGGCGCTTCGCGGCAGCGGGGTCACTGACCTCCGCCTCGGTCACCGGCAGCCGCGATACCAGGTCTTCGTAGAGGTCCTGCTCAGCACGAGTTAGTCCGAGAGGCTCCAGCACAGCACCGATCATCGCTCACGCCTGGGGTCGTCCGGGAGCCGGTGACCCCGGACACATCCCCTTCGGGCGTGAGGGATGTCACCGAGGTACGGCCCGAGGTTTCGCCGTACGCTGCGAGTGACCGACGGGTAACCGGACTGAAGGATGCGGCGATGGCTGACCAGACGACCACCAGCAAGGCCCTCCGGAGCAGGCGTTCCTGCCTGGCCACACCGGGCTCCAACCCCCGTTTCCTGGAGAAGGCCAAGGGCCTGGACGCCGACCAGGTGTTCCTCGACCTGGAGGACTCGGTCGCGCCGATCGCGAAGGTGGACGCGCGCAAGAGCGTCGTCGCCGCGCTGAACGAGGGCGGCTGGGGGAACAAGATCCGCGTGGTCCGGGTGAACGACTGGACCACCGAGTGGACCTACGGCGACGTGATCGAGGTGGTGGCCGGGGCCGGCGCCAACCTCGACTGCATCATGCTGCCGAAGGTGCAGACCGCCGAGCAGGTGGTCGCGCTCGACCTGCTGCTGACCCAGCTGGAGAAGGTGCACGGCTACGAGCAGGGCCGGATCGGGATCGAGGCGCAGATCGAGAACGCGCTCGGGCTGACCAACGTGAACGCGATCGCGGCCGCCTCGCCGCGGGTCGAGACGATCATCTTCGGGCCGGCCGACTTCATGGCGTCGATCAACATGAAGTCGTTGGTGGTCGGCGAGCAGCCGCCCGGGTACGACGTCGGCGACGCCTACCACTACATCCTGATGCAGATCCTGATGGCGGCCCGCGCCTACGGCAAGCAGGCGATCGACGGCCCGTACCTGCAGATCAAGGACGTCGACGGGTTCCGCCGGGTGGCCGGCCGCGCCGCCGCCCTCGGCTTCGACGGCAAGTGGGTGCTGCACCCCGACCAGATCGCCGCCGCCAACGAGGTCTTCTCGCCGCGGCAGGAGGACTACGACCACTCCGAGAACATCCTCGACGCCTACGACCACTACACCTCGGCCGCCGGCGGTGCCCGCGGCGCGGTGATGCTGGGCGACGAGATGATCGACGAGGCCTCCCGCAAGATGGCCCTGGTCATCTCCGCCAAGGGCCGCGCGGCCGGGATGACCCGCACGGACGTCTGGAAGCCCGAAGACTAGACCTGGGATATCAGCGCCAGCAGATGTCCGTCGGGGTCGGGGAAGAACGCCATCCATTCCTCGACCCCGTCGTCATGTTTGTGGATCAGATGCGGCGCCGCCTCGAAGGTGACGCCGCGCGCGGCCAGTTCGTCGTACGCCGCGTTGATGTCATCGACCCGGAAGTACAGGACCGAAGGTTCACCGACCGCCTCGTCGCTCGCGCTCAGGAAGAGCCGGGTCCCACCGCAGTCGAAGAACGCCAGGTCGCCGAAGGTGTAGAGATGCGGCAACCCGAGCACTTCCCCGTACCACCGAACGGCGACCTGGATGTCGCGGACAGGTCGCGAGATCTGCCCGATCACGCCTAGCTGGACTGCCATCCCGCAGACTCCCTCTCGCAGCGCGCTGCCGACTGGTATCCCACGCCAGCCGCGCAGCTCGGCCCGGCGATCCAGCCCGAGCTTCTGCAACGCGTTGGCGACGTGGAACTTGACCGCGTCGACGCTGATCCCGCGGCGGGCGGCGATCTGCCGGTTCGACAACCCGTGCCGGACCGCGTCCACCACCCGCCACTCGGCAGGAGTCAGTACGTCGGGATGCCGCGGGCGACCGCGTCGTGTGGTCACGCCTTCAAGCTAGCCCGCGGCCGCCCGAATTACCCTCCCCCAAGGGGACTCAGTCCAAGGTGAGGACCTTGAGGATGCGGATCGGGTAGGTGGGCGGGCCGTCCTGGTCCGGGTCGGCGATGCCGGCCTTGACCATCCGGTCGAAGGTGGACATCCCGAAGATCACGTGCCCGAGCACGGTGTAGTTCGGCGGGATGTTGGCGAACGAGTGCACGACGAAGAACTCACTCCCGTTGGTCCCCGGCCCTTGGTTGCCCATAGCAACGGTGCCGCGCGGGTAGGTCTCCTTGCCGGTCACCTCGTCGGGGAACTTGTACCCCGGCCCGCCCTCCTCCTGGCGGTAGATGTCACCGCATTGCAGGACACCGAGCCGGGCCGAGTTCGTCAGCCGGAAGCACTGCGTCCGGTCGTAGAACCGGCTGTTCACCAGGTGGACGAAGCTGGACACCCCGCACGGCGCGTTGGCCCGGTCCATCCGCACCACGAACGGCCCGTAGTTGGTCACGAAGAACACGTCGACCGTGCCCTTCGCGAGCGCCTTCGCCTTCGGCACGGTGACCGGCTTGGCGGCTGGGTTCTCCGGCGTCGGCGTGAACTCGCATCGCACGGTCGGCCGCTGGTGCCCGGCCGGTACTGCGGACGCGGCGTTCGCGGTGGTGGACGTAAGGGTCGCGGCGGCAAGGCCGGCCACGACCAGCAAACTCAGTCTGCGCAACATGGTCGCCAACCTAGTCCTGACATGACAGCGCTGTCACCGGAAACCGGTGTGGTTTCCGGTGACAGGACGCTGGGTCAGCACTCCTCCAGGCCGTCGATGCTGTTCGTCGCGTTCTCGATGTAGTAGCTCGACATGTAGCCGCGGATGTTGTTCGGGGTCTCGACCCAGACCCAGTACGGGTTACCGCCGACGACGGTTCCGGCGCTGTTCTGGCAGAAGATCTTGACGACGCTCCACGAGTTGACGGTGTCGATGACGTTCGGGCAGTTGAACGGTCCGGGGTACAGGCTGCACTGCTCGCCGGTGACACCGCGGACGGCGACACCATCGGCCCAGACGCCGTAGAAGCCGGCACCGTGGCCGGCCGCGGATGCGGTGGGCGCGCCGACGGTGACGAAGGTGGTGCCGGCGAGTAGCAGTCCGGTTCCCGCGGCAGCGATCCGCCGGGCGAAGCGAGAAAGAGTCAAGGACCTGTTCCTTTCGTGCAGACGAGTCGTCGCGCACTGCGACGGTGGCGTCACGAAAGGTGCCAGCGCAGGCGGGCACGGGCAATGCTTTTTGATGCTGGTCTAACCGAGCACCTCAAAGGTTTGCTGAAGTAATTCGCTGTGGACTCGCTCATGCCCGGCGAGCCGCCTAGGGTAGGGCGGCGAACAGGGCTGACTGTGAGGTGTTAGGTGTGAACGGCGAGGTACTCGCGGGGCGCTATCGATTGCTGGCTCCGTTGGGGCATGGCGGCGCAGGCGAGGTGTGGCGGGGCGAGGACTCGGTTCTGGCCCGTCCGGTGGCGGTGAAACTGCTGCGCCGGCTCGAAGGCGACCAGATGGACGCTGTCGAGCGATTCCGCACCGAGGCGCAGGCGGCGGCGCGGTTGACCCACCCCAACGTGGTCGCGACGTACGACGTCGGTACTGCGAACGGCCAGGTCTTCCTGGTGATGGAACTCGTCGACGGCCCCGACCTGGCGCAGTTGCTCCGCACCAAGGGCCTGCCGTCCGAGCGATTCGTCGCCGACATCGCGATGCAGGGCGCGCGCGCATTGGACGCGGCCCATGCGGCCGGGATCGTGCACCGCGACGTCAAACCGGCCAACTTCCTGCTGGCCCCCGACGGCACGCTCAAGATCACCGACTTCGGCATCGCCCAGGCAAGCGGAGCAGACGGCGCCACCGGTCCGGTCCTGCTCGGTACTGCGGGCTACGTCTCGCCGGAGCAGGTCCGCGGCGAGCGCGCGACCCCTGCCAGCGACTGGTACGCACTGGGCTGCGTCCTCTACGAACTACTCGAGGGCACCACTCCCTTCGTCGGCGCAGACGTCATGGACGTCATGCACCAACACCTGGACGCGATCCCAGTCCCAGTACGCCGTACCGACACAGTGCCCGGTCTGGCCGACCTGGTCATGCACCTACTGGCCAAAGACCCAGCAGCCCGCCCTTCCTCCACCACAGCGCTAGCCGCCTACCTGGTGCCGACGGCTCCCGCGGCCCAAACAGTCGACAACAGCACTCGAGTCCTCCCACTCCCTGCGGGAGGAGTGGGAGTGGGACCGGCGAGCCCAGCCGATGCGCTGGCTGCCGGGGCCGGCTACCGAGATGGGCCGGCCGGTGCAGGCTCGGGGGACGGGCAGCCGCCGGCGGCTGCGGGGCTGCTGCCTGCGGGAGCGTTCGATGAGCATCCGGAGCGGGAGGAGCCTAGTAAGCGGCGGATGACCTTTACGCGGGTGCTGGTCGGGGCTGCTGTGTTGGTTGTCGGGGTGATGATTGCCGCGCTGCTGCGGGAGGGTGTGTCTTCGGATACGCCGGCTGAGGCCGGGGGAGTGCCGTCGACTACGCCGTCGACCACGGTGAAGGCGGTAGCCAAGCCGAAGGCGACTCCTACGCCCACCCCGAGCAAGACGCCCAGTAAGAAGCCGACGCCGAAAGAGACGCCGACCAAGAAGCCGTCGAAGCCGCAGAACAACACCTCGGCGGCACTGCGGACGCTGGCCCAGATGGTTCGGGATCACAAGCAGGAGCACGCCAAGCGGACCGTGCAAGAGGCCGCCAAGGATCTGGAGCAGGCAGCCAAGGCGCTCGACGAGGGCGACACCGGCGAGGCCGTGGAGCAGTACCAGCAGGCCAGGCAGCGATTGATCGAGGCTCAGCAGCAGGGCCGCTGGCAGTCGACGCCGCAGATCTCCGGCATGTTCGCCGCCGTCGGCGCGGCCCTGCGCGCCGAGAACAACGACGGCGACACCGGCAACGGCTGGAACCGCAACTAGCCACGGCACCCCGCACCTCCTAGCAACCGGCACGGCGGAGTACCAGGTCGCGGTGGCGTGAGGCAGGTGACTGTTGGGGCGTGGTCGGTGTCACAGCGGGTGTCGGTGGTGGCGAGCATGCTGGGGGACCCGCGATACTCGCGAGTAGTGTCGACGTGGGCCGACCGAAGGAGCGCCGCTGATGAGCAGGTTGCAGCAGACCGAGGGACTCACCGACATCCAGGAAGAGATCCTGAAGACGGTGCGTGCCTTCGTCGAGTCCGAGATCCTGCCGGTCGCGACCGAGCTGGAGCACAAGGACGAGTACCCGACCCAGATCGTCGAGGGCCTCAAGGAGCTCGGCCTGTTCGGGCTGATGATCCCCGAGGAGTACGGCGGCCTGGGTGAGTCGCTGCTCACCTACGCGCTCTGCGTCGAGGAGATCGCCCGCGGCTGGATGAGCGTGTCCGGCATCATCAACACGCACTTCATCGTCGCGTACATGCTGATCCAGCACGGCACCGACGAGCAGAAGCAGAAGTACCTGCCGAGAATGGCGACCGGCGAGGTCCGTGGCGCGTTCTCGATGTCCGAGCCCGGCTGTGGCTCCGACGTCGCCGCGATCAAGACCAAAGCGGTGAAAGACGGCGACACCTACACGATCAACGGCCAGAAGATGTGGCTGACGAACGGCGGTAGCGCCAACCTGGTGGCGGTGCTGACCAAGACCGACGAGGGTTCCGACTCGGTCTACAAGAACATGACCACCTTCCTGGTCGAGAAGGAGCCGGGCTTCGGCGAGGTCGACAAGGGCCTGACCGTGCCGGGCAAGATCGAGAAGATGGGCTACAAGGGCGTCGACACGACCGAGCTGATCTTCGACGGGTACGAGATCGCGGCGGACCAGATCCTCGGCGGCGTACCGGGCAAGGGTTTCTACCAGATGATGGACGGCGTCGAGGTCGGCCGGGTCAACGTCGCCGCCCGCGGCTGTGGGGTGGCCCGGCGGGCGTTCGAGCTCGGCATCTCCTACGCCCAGCAGCGCGAGACGTTCGGCAAGAAGATCGCCGAGCACCAGGCGGTGCTGTTCCGGCTGGCCGACATGGCGGTCAAGGTCGAGGCGGCGCACGAGCTGATGGTCAAGGCGGCCCGGAAGAAGGACTCCGGTTCGCGCAACGACTTCGAGGCCGGCGTCGCGAAGTACCTGGCCAGCGAGTACTGCTCACAGGTGGTCGAGGACTCGTTCCGGATCCACGGCGGCTACGGGTTCTCGAAGGAGTACGAGATCGAGCGCCTGTACCGCGAGGCGCCGATGCTGCTGATCGGGGAGGGAACGGCCGACATCCAGCGGATGATCATCGGCCGCCGCCTCCTCGAGGACTACAAGTTGTGAATCGGCAGGTCTGAGCCGTCGAGCAACGCTTTGCCGAGCGGGGTCAGGTCGTGCAGGACCGCCTGACCCGCCCTGCGGGTGGTGATCAGCCCTGCCTCGCGCAGGATGCCCGCCTGGCGGCTCGCCCCGGCCAGGGAGATGTCGCAGCGCCGGGCCAGCTCGGTCGTCGTACAGACATCTGAGATGGCCGCTAGTGCGGATGCTCGAGTAGTGCCGAGCAGGGCAGCCAGTGGCTCGGTACGCGACTCCACACTCGTGAGGTGCAGCATCCCTGGGGCTTCCCGGACCGGATAGACCAGCACTGGTGAGAGCTGCGGGTCGCGCAGCTTGGTAGGCGTGCGCCAGCAGAACACGGACGGCTGCAGCCGCAGTCCGCGGCCCTCCAGGTGCAGGTCCCGCTCGGCGAAGCCCATGATCTTCAGGACCGGCCGCTCCCACCGCACTGCGGGGTGCAGGTTGCTCAGCAGGTCGTCTACTCCGGAGGTGGTCAGCCTGCTCACCTGCTGGTGCAGATCGCTCCGGACAGAGGCGCGGATGGAGTCCCAGTACGGCGCGATCGCATGCCGGTGGTAGATCTGGAGCGACTGCCCCAACCCGTTGAGCGCGTCGCGCCGCCCCACTGCCAGGTCCCGGGTCCAGCTCGATCCGGGCCGCCGGACCATCTCCAGCTCCTGGTTGATCCGGCGGGGCGCAGTGGACAGCACCTGCTCGACGGCGTCGTCGAAGGAGCCGCCGGCGGGCGGGGGAGTCAGGAAGTCGGGCGAGTAGCCGCGGGGTGGCGTCAGGTGCAGCAGCCGCTCCGCATGCCGCGGGAACTGCCGCCGCGTGCGCTCACGCCAGTAGCCGTACTGGCCCGCGCCGTCGCGCCCCTGGAGCTGGTGCAGGCTCAGCAGCACCTCCCACATCGGGTCGGGTTCCTCGGCCAGCGTCGTACGGGTCAGGTCCTGACTGGTGAAGTGGATCCGCAACAAGAGAAACGCCCCCTCCTAGGTGCTTCAATCCTGCCGAAAACACCCTGTCAGTAGCCTGTCACGCAGAAGGGCCACTCGCGGTAATCTGCGAGCCTGCGGCTGGCGGCCGAGCAGAAGAGGCCTAGCGCACCAGGGCATCCGGTACTGCGACACGCGGCCGCACACTGCCCGAGCCGTGGCCGGACAGCAGCCAGATCCCCAGTTGGGTGACCTCATGCCGCACGGATGCGCCCACCCGACGCGTGGTGATCAACCCTGCCTCGCGCAGCACGGTCGCTTGGTGGCTGGCCGCGGCTGGGGAGATCTTGCAGCGACGGGCCAGCTCTGTCGTCGTACAGCCGGTCACCGTGGCTTCCAGAGCGGCTGCCCGGGTGGAGCCGAGCAACGAGCCCAGGACGTCCGAGGAGGCCGACTCGAGTGACGACTGGCGCAGGATGCCCGGCGCGTGCTGGATCGGGTAGACCAGGATCGGCTTGAGCTCCGGATCCCGCAGCTTGGTCGGCACCTGCCAGCAGAACGCGGACGGCTGCAGCTCGATGCCACGGCCGTCCAGGTAGAGGTCGCGGTCGTTCATGTCCAGCACCTGCAGCACCGGCGCGACCCAGCGGACCCGCGGGTGCAGCGTCGACAGCAGCCGGTCGACCCCGTGCCGGGCCAGCGCCTCGCCGCGATGCGAGTGGTCGGCGGACACGTGCGTGCCGATCGACTTCCAGTACGGCGCGATCGCGGCGTCGTGGTACGACCGGATGGCCCGGCCCAGCTTGTGCAGCGAACTGCTGTCGCCGTGGGCGAGCTCGCGGGTCCACGGCGAGACCGGCCGGTACTTGCTCAGCAGCTCCAATTGGCTGCGCAGCTGCGCCTTCGGCGTCGACAGCATCAGGTCCAGCCCGGTCTCGAAGTCCGGTGCGGACGCGGCCGGGGTGAGGAAGTCGGGTGAGTAGCCCTTGGCCGGGGTCAGCTCGAGCAGCAGCCGCATCTGGTCCGGGGTCACCTTGGTCCGGATCGAGCGGCGCCAGTCCTCGAAGATCAGCCGGCCCTCGGAGTGCTGCAGCATGTGCAGGCTGAGCAAGATCTCCCACGACGGCGCGGGCTTGGTGGAGACCGTCGTCCGGGCGAGATCGCGCGGCGTGAAATGTATGCGGAGCATGGGGCCCTCCCTGATCCTGAGCGTCACGACATCCCCCAGATGCCGTCGGTCGCAGAATGTGGCGGATCGCTGACCGAAAGCGACCCGTCGATTGAATCAGGCGGACGGGGCCAACAACAACCGGATCTGTCTCACTGCGCCGGGGCAGTGGCGGCCATGGCACGAGGTTGCCAACTCACCGCTCAATGTGTACGGGTGGTGATTGAGTGACAACGAGGTGTCACAGCCACCGATTGCGCTTGAACAGCAGGTAGAGCACGGTGCAGGCGACTGCCATCAGCCCGAGCGCGCCGTAGTACCCGTAGTGCCAGCCCAGCTCGGGCATGTTGTCGAAGTTCATCCCGTAGACGCCGGCGACCAGCGTCGGCACCGCGATGATCGCGACCCAGGCCGAGATCCGGCGCATGTCGTCGTTCTCCGACACCTGCACCTGGGCCAGCCCGGCCTGCAGGATCGAGCTGAGCAGCTCGTCGAAGGAGATGACCTGCTCCTTCACCCGCAACAGGTGGTCGTCGACGTCGCGGAAGTAGTTGCGGATGTCGTCACCGATCATCGGGTGCGGCAGCGTCGACAGCAGCCGCATCGGGCCGGTCAGCGGGGCCACTGCCCGCTTCAGCTCCAGTACCTCGCGCTTGAGCTGGTAGACCCGGTCGATGTTGCGCCAGCCGCGCGGGCTGAACATCTCGATCTCTATCAGGTCGATATCGGCCTGTACCGCGTCCGCCACCGCCAGGTAGCTGTCCACCACGTGGTCGGTGATCGCGTGCAGAACAGCACCCGGTCCGGCGGCCAGTCGCTCGGGCGCCTTCTCCAGCTCCTGCCGCAGTCCGGTCAGCTCGCCGTGGTCCCCGTGCCGCACGGTGATCACGAAGCCGGGACCGCAGAACACCATCACCTCACCGGACTCCACCACCTCACTGGTGGCGGTCAGGTCGTCGTGCGGGACATACCGGACTGTCTTCAGTACTGCGAACAACGTGTCGCCGTACCGCTCCAGCTTGGGGCGCTGGTGCGCCTCGGTCGCGTCCTCCAGAGCCAGCTTGTGCAGGCCGAACTGGTTGCCGACCACTGCCAGCTGATGCTCGTTCGGCTCGAACAGGCCGATCCAGACGAAGCCGTCGCCACGCCTGGCCCGGGTGAGCGCGTCGACATACGATCCGATCCTGGTGTCGCGACGGCCGTCGCGGTAGTAGGCCCAGTCGACCAGGGCGCCGTCCAGCTTGCCGCTGCCGACCAGATCCAGCGGTGCGTCAGCACCCGGGGGACGTCGCGCGAAGACGCGTCCTACCCGGCGTGTCGCGCCCATGTCCCACTTCCGCCCGGTCATCGAGGCGAGGCTATCAATGTGCCGTCACCAGTCGTCGGCAATGATGGAGTTGGACGCAAGCGAGAGGAACGACGATGACCACGCAGGGCATGGGTTCGATAGACCCCCGGCCGACCGGCCTGACGATCGGGACCTACGACACCTACCGGGAGGCACAGCGAGCGGTCGACTACCTCTCGGACGAGAAGTTCCCGGTCGAGCACACCACCATCGTCGGCAACAACCTGCGCCAGGTGGAGAAGATCACCGGGCGACTGACCTGGGGCCGGGCGCTCACCGCGGGGCTGGCCAGCGGTGCCTGGTTCGGCCTGTTCGTCGGTGTGCTGCTCGGGTTGTTCACCAGCGGCAACGGCGGCTGGCTGGCCGCGCTCGTCACCGGTGTGGTGCTCGGCGCGGTCTTCGGGATGGCCTTCGGCGCGATCGGGTACGCGCAGTCCGCCGGGCGCCGTGACTTCACCTCGCGGACCGCGGTGGTGGCGACGACGTACGACGTCCTGTGCGACTTCAAGTTCGCTGAAGAGGCACGCAACCACCTGGCCAAGCTGGCCCTCAAGGGAGAGGTGGCTCCGCGCCTGCCGGAGCAGACCAACTAGCAGTGGGCTAGCTCCGGCTAGCCCCGGTTAGGGAGTGCGGCCATCCAGCAGTGCGATGCCGAGGGTGGTCGCCTGGTGGATCACCGACTTTCCCTGGCGCCGGGACTCGATCAGGCCGGCGTCGCGTAGTACGGCGGTCTGGTGGCTGGCCGTCGCGAGGGTGATGTTGCAGGAGCGAGCCAGCTGGGTGGTGGTCGCGCCCTCGATGGTCAGGGCCAGCACTATCGCCCGGGTCTTGCCCACCAGGGCGGACAGCCGCTCCTGGGTGTCGGCGTCTTCCTTGGCCTGCTGCAGTAGGCCGGTGGCGTGCTGGATGGGGAACACGAGCACTGGTGACAGGTTGGCGTCCAGGAGCTTCGTGGGGTCTCGCCAGCAGAAGTACGACGGCTGCAGGCGCAGGCCCCGGCCGTTGAGCTGCAGCTCCTCGTCGGCGAAGGCTGCGATCTCCAGCGTGTCACCGCGCCAGCGTGCCTGCGGATGGATGGCTTCGAGCATCGAGGCGACACCACCGGCCGTCAGTTGCAGCATGCGTCGCCGGTTGTCCAGCTGTACGGCCGACCGCAGCGACGACCAGTACGGTGCCAGCGCCTCGCGATGGTAGACGCGTACTGAGTGACCTAGCCGGTGCAGGGTCTCCGGACGGGCTTCGGCGAGCTGGCGCACCCAGGCGGCCGCAGTACGGCGGGTGGACAGCCGGGAGAGGTCGCTGCGCAGTTGGTGGCGGGGTACGGACAGCATGAGCTCGAGCGCGTGGTCCAGCCCGCTCGACTGGGCTGATGGCGTCAGGAAGTCGGGGGAGTAGCCGACCGGCGGGGCAAGCGCGGCCAGCGGGCCCACTGTCTCCCGCGGGAGGGTCCGGCGCATCCGCTGCCGCCAAGTGCCGTAGGCCACGGGGTCGTCGTCCACCTGCAGCATGTGCAAGCTCAGCAGTACCTCCCAGAGCGGGTCCGGCTCGGCGGCGAGCGTAGTACGGGCAAGGTCGTCGGCCGTGAAGTGGATCCGCAGCATGTGGCAAAGGAAAACATTTGCCTCTTACCGATGACTTACCGCCCGATGGCTCAGCGCGTGATGCATCTCTCGCCCGGCCGCAACCCTACTGAGAGGTAGGCCACGCGGCGCGGTACTGCCGCCGGCGCCCGGTTTTGGGCAGCATGGGGCTCGGGACGGGGTCATCGGAAGGAGCAGGGATGCAGTTCGGTCGCAGTTACGAGGAGTTCGAGGTCGGCGCGGTCTACAAGCACTGGCCCGGCAAGACGGTCACCGAGTCCGACGACCACCTGTTCTGCCTGCTCACGATGAACCACCATCCGTTGCACCTGGACGCCAACTACGCGGAGCAGACCACCCAGTTCGGCAAGAACGTTGTGGTTGGCAACTACATCTACTCGATCCTGCTCGGCATGTCGGTCCCCGACGTCAGCGGCAAGGCGATCGCCAACCTGGAGATCGAGTCGCTGCGCCACGTTGCCCCCACCTTCCACGGCGACACCATCTACGGCGAGACGGTCGTCCTGGACAAATGGGAGTCCACCTCCAAGAACGACCGCGGCATAGTCCAGGTCCAAACCAAGGGCTACAAACAAGACGGCACAGTCGTCTGCCTCTTCACCCGCAAGGTCATGGTCCCCAAGAACTCCTACCTGGAAGCCCGCGGCGGCGAGCAACCAGGTCGCCCCACACCCCTCAGCTAGGCCTCAGCTCGATCAGGACGGCTGAAGGCATTTGCAGCGTCAGGGTGAGCTCTTCGCCGCTTTGCTTCAGCGGTGTCGTCTCAAGCTGGTTGCTTGCTGCGAGCTGCTCCCATTGCTCCTCGGTCGGCCACTCGCCGACCCCGAGTGCGGCCGCCTCCGCCACCAGGTCGCCAGAGCCACCAGAGCCGGCGCCCGGGGTCAGCCAGGTGGCGGATGCTTGCCAGGACGGGTCGACTCCGGCGAAGGAGAGGGTGATCTCGCGGGTGAGGTCAGCCGCGCCCTCCGCCTTTGACTGATCCAGGGTCAGATTCCACACCAGCACGGCGATCCGGTCGCGATCCCTCGAAGCCCACGCCTCCACCAGGCTGCCGCCGCCGTCGCCTTCGAAACCAACCGGCAGTTCGACCGGACCGAGCCGGCTCAGGAGGGACATCGCGTGGAAGCGCGGCTTCGCGAGCCCGCCGACCGTCTGTAGGCCGAAGCCGCCATGCAAGAACCGCGGCGGCCTGCCAAGTTCCTCGAAGTGGTCCGACGCCACCCAGTAGGACAGCGCCTCCACCCGCCCGGCCGCCGACCGCATCCCGCGCAGCAGGAACACCCCGGAGAACACCGAGTCGTTGATCGGGTTGAAGTGCCGCGGCGTCACCCCCCACTCCGTCCACAGGATCCGCGCCTCGCTGAACCCGTGCCGATCCAGCGAAGCCTGTACGTCGAGCGGCGGACTCCCATAGGTATGCGTCGTCACGAAATCCACCGGCGTGCCATGCGCCGCCGCATGGGCGAGCAGATCGTCCACCCACCCGGCCGCCGCAGAGGACGGCCCGCCGACGGCCAGTCGCTCGTCGACGGACTTCACCGCGGCCGCGCTCACGTCGTACAGGTGCATCCACTCGGCCTTGGTGCCGGACCAGAAGACCTCGAGGTTCGCCTCGTTCCACACCTCGAAGTCCCAGCCCAGCACCTCCTCCAGCCCGTACCGCTCCACGAGATGCCCGACCAGCGCCCGCACCAGGTCGTACCACCGCTCGTACGAGGCCGGCGGCGAGATGATCGCGCCGTACCCGAAGACAGTCCGCGACGGATCCGACGCCAGCTCCCGCGGCATGAACCCGAGCTCCACCACGGGCCGCAACCCGATCCCGAGCAGCTTGTCGTAGATCGCGTCCACCACGCTGAAGTCGTAACCCTCAGCACCGAAGACATGGGTGTCGTCGTGGAAGATCGCATGCGCCCGCACGGTCCGCACCCCGATCTCGTCATGCATCCGGCGCAGCGCGTCCTCGAGCTCCCCGCCGATCTCGCGTCCACCGGTGAGGTCCTTGCAGAGCAACTGGCTGAGCCGCTCACTGCCGATCATCGGCACCCACGGCCGCTGCAACTCGGTGCCTTCAGCAACGGCATCCACCATCAACCGCAGACCAGGAACCTTGCCGTCAGCAACCAAGGGGGTCGCTTCGGCCGATGCGCCCGGCCGGCCGTGCACGGTCACCTCCGGCACACTCGCCACCGCGTACCTGTACGCCGTACCGGGTGTGCAGGTCGTGTCGACGTACGGCGGCGACGGCACGGACAAGATGTCACCGCTGTGATGGTCGACCGGTACGAGTTCTTCCGAGCCCGTCCCGCGCAGGATCACATACCCGACCGCGCCCGGCACCAGCGACCAGTCCACCGTCACCTGCCCGGCCCCACCGACCGCCGTCACCCAGGCCGGCGGGTCCAGGTCAGGCAACTCCACTTCACGGCTCTCATCGCTGCGGATCGCGATCCGCGAGTCCCAATCAGCCTTCGCATCGCTCTGCATGCCGCTCCCCGTCACTCGATACCGGATCCGAACTGCTCCATCGCGATCAACGGCCGGATCCCTCGCTCGGCCCGCCGATCGGCGAAATTCCGCCGGATCAGGTCGTTGCCGAACACGTTGCCGATGGCACCCATCACCATCGCCTGATCGAGCGCCAGGTACCGCTTGGCGATCAGCCCCGACTTCACCGCCACCGCGTCGTAGAACCCGCCGGTGCCGTAGGCATGCAGGTCCCGCTCGATCTTGCTCAGGTTCTCGATCGCCTGCCGCGGCGCGTACGCCATCGCCAGGAAGGCCGCGTGCGGAGTCACCACACCGTCGCCGTAGGTCGGATTCGGGTTGACGCCCACGCGACAGTCCCCGAACCCGCTGTCGAAGTTGGTGCCCTCCAGGTCCGACGGATACCCGCCCGGATCCATCCCGATCGGCTCTACTCCGTAGACCGAGTAGCCGCCCTTCGGATTCGACGCGGGGGAGAAGCCCCAGTACCCGTACTTCGCTTCGTCGAGCCCGTGTTCGATCTGCGCCCGCACGGTCAGCGGGTGGTTGATGCCCCAACTGCGCGGCGCCCAGGTCGCCTCCGGCACGAACAGGTCAGGCATCAGCGACTCGAACATGTCGCCGCCCCAGGACGGGACGAGCCGGAATCCGCGATAGGAGTAGGTGCCCTCGAAGACGTCGAGCCCGAGATACGTCCGGTGTACGCCGACCGGCTGCTGCTCCACCCACGACCAGTCGCAGCTCTCCGGGAAGGTCCGGTACGTCGCGAAGTACTGCGTGTGCGGCACCTGGCCGAGCACGAACCCGACGTACCCGGCGATCCGGGCCTCGGTGTTCAACGTGTCGTAGTGGAACTTGCGGTAGTACACGTCCGGACCGGTCCCGGCGTGGTTGCCCTTGTCGGTCGCCTCGTCCGGCGGCGGCGTCTCGAAGAAGCCACCGCGCATCAGCCCACCCGGCCGGGCCGCGGGGTTGTAGTAATAGGCGAAGTTCATCTTGTCGAGCAGCGAGTCCGCGAGCGCCCTGGCGCGCGGCTCGGCGTTGCGGACCACCATCAGCGCGCAGGCGAACCAGCCGTTGTCGACACTCGACACGAACGGCGTGATCGGCTTGGTGCCGTCCGGGTCGACGTAACGGACCTCGCCGGTCGACTCGTCGTACCAGTTGAAGAACATGCCGCTGGGCTCGTGATGGTCGACGTTCTTCATCGTGGTCAGCGTCTGGGTGATCCGGCGCAGCGACTCCTGCGGCGAGATGATGCCGAGGTGGCGGGCGACGACGACGCTCCACAGGTAGCCGCCGATGTTGGTCGGCGACGTGTACTTGCTGCGGACCGGGCTGGTCACCGAGTCGCCGATGTTGTCCGCGGGCAGGCCGGTGTGCTCGTCGGTCATCGCGACGAGGCTGCGCCAGGTGTCCCTGGCCCAGCGGCCGACCAGGGCACGGTCCTGGCGACTCGGCTGCCAGTTGCCGCGGAGGAGTTTGCCGGGGTCGGCGGCCGGCGTACCGGCGTACGAGCTGGTCTGTAAGCCGGTGGATCCGGCGATGGCGGCGGTGGTCGTGGCTGCTAGCAACGTGCGTCGGGTGAGATTGGCGGTCATCCGAGCCTCCAGAGGTTATTTGATGCCGGTGATGGCGATGCCCTTGGTGACGTGGCGCTGGAAGGCCAGGAAGATCACCAGGACCGGGAGTACGACGACGACCGCGCCGGCCATCAGCAGGCCGAAGTTCTGCGCGTTCTGTCCGGTCGAGTACAGCGCCAGGGCGACGGGCAGGGTGTATTTCTCCTCGGTCTGGGCCACCACGAGCGGCCAGAGGAAGTTGTTCCAGGAGCCGAGGAAGGTGAGGATCCCGAGGGTGGCCAGGGCAGGCCTGGTCAGCGGGAGCATGATCCGGGCGAAGATGCCGAGCTCGCCGCTGCCGTCCACCCGGGCGGCGTCCATCAGGTCGTCGGGCAGGCCCTGGAAGAACTGCCGCATCAGGAACACGCCGAACGGCGAGACCAGGAACGGCAGGATCAGGCCGGGGTAGCTGTTGGCCAGACCGGCGTTGGTGACGAGCACGAACAGCGGCACGAAGGTGACCACGCCCGGGATCATCAAGGTGCCCAGGACGACCACGAACAACGCGTTGCGGCCGTGGAAGTTGAGCTTCGCCAGGGCGTAGCCGACCATCGAGCAGAACAGCAGGTTGCCGGCCGTCACGGCGAGCGCGACGATCGTGGAGTTGAGGAAGTACCGGGGGAAGTTCGCCTTGCTGAACAGGTCGTCGTAGTTCTGCGTGGTCGGTGCCTCGGGCAACCAGGTCGGCGGGACCCGGAGCAGCTCGCCCTGGGTCTTGAAGCTGCCGAGCAGCATCCAGACGAACGGCGCGGCCACCGCGATCAGGCCGAGGACCGCGATCAGGTAGATCCACCAGGTGCGTCGCATCACTTCTCCCTCAGCAGCCGGAACTGGATGAAGGTGATCACGGCGATGACGACGAACAGGATGTAGCTCATCGCCGTCGCGACGCCGTAGTTGCCGAAGCCGAACTGCTGGTAGGTGTACATCGACACACTCACCGTGCTGTTGAGAGGTCCGCCCTGGGTCATCACGAACGGTTCCTCGAAGAACTGCAGGTAGCCGATCCCGGTCGTCACGCTGGTGAACAGGATCGTCGGCCTGAGCAACGGGACGATCAGGTAGCGGAACCGCTGCCACGAGCCCGCGCCGTCGAGCTGGCCGGCCTCCTCGACGGTGGCCGGGATGCCTTGCAGGCCGGCCAGGAAGATGATCATCGCGGAGCCGAAGTTGCGCCAGACGGCCATCATGATCAGCGACGGCATCGCCCAGGTCTTCGACGCGAGCCAGTTCGGCCCGTCGATCCCGGCCCAGGACAGGACCGTGTTGAGCAGCCCCGACTCCGGCGCCAGCACGAACCGCCAGATCACGGCGATCGCGACGATCGAGGTGATCACCGGCAGGTAGTACGCGACCTTGAACAGACTCTGGAACCGCTTGACGCCCCGATCCAGCAACACCGCCGCGGCCAGCGCGAGCGCCAGCGTCAACGGCACGCCCACCAGCACGAAGTACGCCGTATTGAGCGCAGCCTTCCGAAACGTCTCGTCCGACAACGCCTTCACATAGTTGTCGAACCCGACCCCGTTGACCGCGAACGGCGTCCGCAGATCCCGCTGCCTCAAGTCGGTGAAACTCATCCCCAGCGACCCGAGCACCGGCCCGGCAGTAAACGCAAGGAAGAGAACGACAAAGGGCAGAGTCAGGATCCACGCCGCGGCCGTCTGGCGGCCGGAGGCCGACGACCGGCGACCCCGGCCGGCACCTCGCCCACCGGTTGCGCCCTGCCCGCCCCCCACCCCGCCGCCGCGTCCAGGTCTTGTACTGATGTCGAATTCACCGCGATCAGCTACCGGTGCCGATCGACGCGGCTTTGGTCTGGATCGCCTTCGCGGTGTCCGCGGGGGACTGGCCGGACTTCGCCATCTTCTCGACCTCGGCATCGAACGCGGTGGCGACCTGCTCCCAGTTCACGATCGCCGGCGGCGCCTTCGCGTCCTCGAGCTGCTTACCGAAGACCGGCAGCAACGGATCGCTCGCGATGCTCGGGTCCTCCCAAGCGCTCTTCACAGCCGGCAGGTCCGTCGACAACTTGAACCACTGCGCCTGTGTCTTCGCGTCGGACAACCACTTGACCAGCTTCCAGGCGCTGTCCTTGTTCTTGCTGTTCTTGAAGACCACGAAGTTGCTGCCGCCGACGAACGAGGTCGCCGTCTTGTTCTTCGGCAACTGGAAGACCCCGATGTTCGGCTTGATCTTCTCGCCACCGAGCTTGGCCACCGACCCGGCCATCCACGGCCCGGAGATGAACATCGGCACCTGACCGCTGACGAACTGCGCCTCGGTCTGGTTCGGCGGCAGATCGGTCCCGGCCAGCTTGTCGGTGAAGAAGCTCTGGTAGTACTTCAGCCCCTCCTGCATCTGCGGGGTGTCGAAGGTGAACTCCTTCTGATCGTCCCCGGTGATCGCCGCACCCGCCGACCACGCGAACGGCATCACGGTCTGCCAGGACCCGGTACCACCAGGCTGCAGGTTGATCCCGTACTTCGCGCCCGCCTTCTCCTTCATCGCCTTGGCCATCGCCTTGAGCCCGTCCCAGTCGGTCGGGGGAGTGGTGATGCCGGCCTTCGCGGCGAGATCCTTGCGGTAGTAGACCAGCCGCGTCTCGACGTACCAGGGCACGCCGTAGCTGGTGTCGCCGACCTTGGTCGTCTCGTTGGCGCCCTCGAAGAAGCCGCTCGTGTCGATGCTGCCCGGCGTCGGGTCGAGCGCGCCCAGATCGGCGAACTCACCCATCCAGGTGGTACCGACCATCGCCGCGTCCGGCACCGTCTGCGCGGTGATCGCGGTGGTGAACTTGCTGTGCGCGGCGTCCCACGGGATCGGCGTGACCTTCACCTTGACGCCCGGGTTGGCCTGCTCGAACGCGGCGGTCAGCTTGGGCAGGTTCTCACCCTCGGTGCCCATCGCCCACACGGTCAGGTCTCCGGTGGCCGGCCCGTCGCCGATGCTGGTGGTTGCCTTGGGCGCCGAATCGCCGCTGTCCGCGGAGCGACCACAGCCTGTCAGTGCCAGAGCGGTCGCGGTCAGTGCCGCACCGCCGATCACCAGTCGGCGGCGGGTGGTGTGGGTGAACATCAGTTGTTTCTCCTCAACCGGTTGATCGTGTTGCCTTTGTTTCCCCCGGTCCTGTGCCGCAGCTGCCCCGCAGCACAAGTTCTGTCCCCAGTACGTCGTTACGCGCCCGCGTCCGCTCCCCGGTGATCCGCTCGTGCAACCGCTGAGCCGCCAACCGCCCCAGTTCAGCCATCGGCTGCCGCACGGTCGTCAACCCCGGCCTCACGTACCGAGCCGCCATCACGTCGTCCCACCCGGTCACCACGACGTCATCAGGTACGACGACGCCCCCGTCCCCCAGCGTGTTGAGAATCGCCAGCCCCAACTCGTCGTTGGCACAAACCAGGCCGTCGACCCGAATGCTTGCCTCAAGCAACTTATTGGCATACGCCTCGCCGGCCGTCTCCGTCAGCGGCACCCGCTCCGGCTTCGGTACCTCCAGTCCGCGAGACCTGAAGGCGGCGGAGAATCCCACGTAACGTTCGGAAACGTCGTACGAGCTGTCTGGATCACCGACGAACAGCAGTTTCGGCCGCCCGTGCTCGAGTAGCCGGCTCGTCAACTGCTCGGCACTGGAGGCGCTCTCGGTGCGGACCGAGTCGCAGCCGGTCACCGGCGGATGCGCGACCAGCACGATCGGAACATTGGCCCGCCGCAGGTCCTGCACCACGGCAAGCTCGAGAGCATTGCCATGGACAACGATTCCGTCCACCCGGCCGGCCAGGTCGCGAATGGTGCGGGACGGATCGGGGTTGCCGTGTGTGACGGTCAGGATGACGCTCTGCCCGTGTTCGCCGGCCCAGCGTTCGTACCCCATCAACAGGTCCCCGTAGAACGGGCCGGCCAGGTCGGGCAGCACGAGCCCGTGCGCCTCATGACGTTGCACCGCGAGGCTTCGGGCGGCGCGCAGTGGCACGTAGTTCAGCTCGTGCGCCGCCTGGTCGACCCGGGCCCTGGCCTTCGCCGATACCGGCCCGGTCCCTTGCAGGACACGCGAAACCGTCGCGATCGACAGCTTCGCCAGCGCCGCGACGTCATAGATCGTCGCGGGCTTGCCGGTCGGTCCGGACCCCATCCGTCGGTCTCCTCGAGTCAAAATGGAAGCGCTTACAGTTTCCGACCCTGCCTTGTGCCGGTGCTGTTGGTCAAGGGCTCGCGGTGGGTGGATCGGCTTTTCTGCGACGATGTCCGGGTGAGCACACACGCAGAGTCAGCGGAGCGGAAGGACCGGCTCTGGCTGGTCCGCCACGGCGAGACCGAGTGGAGCAAGTCGGGGCGGCACACGTCCACGACGGACCTGCCGCTGACCGCGGAGGGCGAGCGGATCGCGGCGTCGCTGGCCGAGCGGCTGACCGGCCACGACTTCGACCTCGTCCTCACCAGCCCGCGGCAGCGGGCCCGGCGTACGGCAGAACTGGCCGGCTTCCCGAAGGCCGAGGTCGATGACGACCTGGTCGAATGGGACTACGGCGACTACGAAGGCATCACCACCGCGGACATCCGCAAGACCGTCCCCGGTTGGACAGTCTGGGCAGACCCGGTACCCAACGGCGAAACCCCCGCCGAGGTCTCATCTCGCCTGGACCGAGTCAACGCCCGCATCGCCGCGGTGGACGGCGACGTCCTGGTCTTCGGCCACTCCCACGCCCTACGGGCCCTGACCGCCCGCTGGCTGGAACTGGACGTCACCGAAGGCCGCCACTTCGTCCTCAACACGGCCACCATCTCCATCCTCGGCTGGGAACGAGGCTCCCCAGCCATCCACCAATGGAACGCCTGACCGCTCAGCCCCCGGGCCCGATGTCAGTAGCTGCAACAAGGCCACCCAAGCCTTGTTGCGGCCGCCCGAACCCGCCTACTGTCCCCGCACGCCGAGCGTCGTGGGGGAACGATGAACCTGTCCCGCTGCACCACCATCCTGGCCGCCACCTTGTTGGTGGCGGTAGGCATCGACCTACCAACCACCGCCCCTGCCACCGCAACCCGAAGCAGCACGCCACCGCCCGCAACCGCAGCAACTCCCACTGCCGGTCAGCGGGCCGCGGTCGGGTCAGCTGAGGGTGAACCTGAGGTCGCGGTCGGCATTGCGGTCGACGCTGACCAACGGACCTATCGGCTGCGAATCACTCCCCGCCGATCAGTCCCGGCCGCCGACGTCACGCTCCGGATCTTCAGTGGCGACAAGATCGTCTTCACCCGCAAGACCGGCCTCGGCGCCCTCACCGCCGGTCACGCGATCACGAAGCTGCTCCGCGCCGGCGCGCCGCCCTCACCCACCTTCACTGTCACCGCCGAGATCACCAACTCCCAGAGCGCCGTAGCCGGCGGAGCGTCGGTCGTGGCAGGCAAGGTCCGAACCACCCTCCTGACCGCGGCAACCTCCGAACTGCTGGAACAGACGAAGATCGAGTACGCCGTGCGCCGCGGCTGGCTCACCAAGCCCGCCGGCGACGAACAACTGGCCGCCATCCGCAGAGCGCGAGGCAAGTCAACGCCTGGCAAGGTCGCGCAGACCGCGGCAGCCGGCATCACTGTCTCTGGAACGGCGAAGTACACCGACGGTCGCGGAGTCCAACTGCCGGTACGTAATGCTCCGATCCAGCTCTGGTTGGGCTCCGCCCTCCGGGGAACCACCCGCTCGTCGTCCACCGGCGCCTACTCGATCTCGCTGTCCACCGCGACGACCGGCACCTACTCGGTCCGGATGGTCGCCGACATGGGCAACGGCGGCGTCACCTACCCCGACAACCGGCAGTACGTCGCCGTCGGCCCGTCCAAGAGCCTGTCCGACGGTATGTCGTGGACCGGGGCGAACGTGCTCTCGGACCGCGATTCCGACACCGGGCACGCATTCGCCGCGCTGGATGCGTTGAAGACCATGTCCGACTACTACCTGAGCAAGAAGCCGGGGGGCTGGGAGGCGGGCCTCATCATCCGCTATCCGAGCGGCGACGACCGGAGCTATACGTCGGGTCTGGACAACACCATCTACATCGGCGGCGGAAATGTGCGCTGCGGTACCAGGTGGTGCGAGGAGGATGCCCTCGACTGGGACGTGATCGCGCATGAGGTCGGGCATGTCGTCGCCCATCGAGCTGACATGGACAGCTCGCCGGCCTTCGGTCACTACGTCTGCGAGGACGCCTGGACAGCCGGCGTGTCCAAGCCGGACGCGGCGCGGCTGGCCTGGAGCGAGGGATGGGCGAGCTTCTGGGGCCAGGTCGCCTTGCACGACGTCGCGAAACCGGCCGGTATCGCCCCCGACATCGGCGATGGCCGGTACGACGACAAGTCGTGGCCGCCGAACAGCGCGGGCGGCTCGTTCAGCTACTCGATGGAAGACGGCGGAGCAGCGTACTGCGGGAGCGTCGGCCTGCCGAAGCCGCAAGGCGAGACCAGCGAGATGGCTGTTCAGGCCGTGCTGTGGGATCTGTGGGACAGTCCGGTCGACGGCGAGTCGGCGACCTGGGCCGCGACCCGGATCTACTCCACCCTCTGGTCGGCGAAACCCAAGACCCTCACGCCCGCACTGCAAGCCTTGCTGGCCGGTGCTTCGTCGACCGAGCGTGAACTGGCCGCCTCGGCCCTGCAGCTCAGTGGACTGACCCCGCTGATCACCTCCCACACCTCAGGTCCGGCCAGCGCGTCGACAGCGCCCGAGTTCCGATGGGCACCCGGTGGTGCCGCCGGCCATCTGTACGACGAGTTCTCCCTGGTGATCCGCCACGTCGGCCAAACGGCAGCGCTGGCGAACATCTATCTGGGTAACAAGACCAAGTTCCATCCGGCCGACGAGGACTGGCAGTTGTGGGCGGCCGGTGGTCCACTCGCCATCGAGGTCGAGGGTGGCGACTCGGACGCTCCCGCGACCGGTCCCTTCACCTCGCCGCCGGTCAAGCTGACCTTCTCGACCACTGTCACCAAGGTGATGGTGGTCGGGGACTCGATCAGCCAGGGACACGAGGGCGACTACACCTGGCGCTACCGGCTGGCGAACCATCTCCGGCAGGAGGTGGACTTCGTCGGGCCCTGGAGCGGTACGACGAACCTGCCGGCGACCCTGCCGGACGGCTGGCCGGACGTGCCGGTCCCGCCGGCCTATGAGGGTTCTTACCGGCCGGGCATCAGCTTCGACAGCGAGCACTATGCCCGCTGGGGTCGTCAGCTGGCCGAGGCGAAGGACAACATCCGCGCGACGGTCGCCGCGCAGAATCCGAAGTACATCCTGCTCGAGCTCGGCTTCAACGACCTGGGCTGGGGGATCTCCGATCCGAATGGGCTGTGGACCAACCTCCAGACCTTCATCCGGGAGGCACGGGCCGCGCGGCCGGACCTCAACTTCCTGGTCGCGAACGTCACCCAGCGCACCCCGCTCGGCAGCAATCCGGGACTGCCGGCCGCCATCTCGTCGTACAACTCGATCTTGGCCAATTCATTGAGCACCTTGAGCACGGCCGGATCGACGGTCGCCCTGGTGGACATCGACGGGCCGATGGGAGTCGCCGACACCTACGACGGGCTGCATCCCAACGGGGTCGGCGAGTACAAGATCGCCAAGGTCTTCGCCACTGTGCTGTCGTCCCGGTTCGGTCTGGGCGGGGCGTTCCCGGCGATCCCCGCGACGGTGACGGATCTGACGCCTGCCGCTCCGACCGGCGTCCAGGCAGTGGCTACCGATGCCGGCATCACGATTTCGTGGAACCACAGTTTCGGCGTCAGCGGCTACTGGCTCTACCAGCGCAATGTGACGGTCGACGGCGCCTGGGAGCGCTCGGCGATCCAGATCCCGGCGGACACCTGGAAGATCACCTGGGTCTTCCGCAGCCATACCTATGAGTTCAAGGTGGCGGCGGCGCATGGCGACTACGAGTCGGGGCCGTCGCAGACCGCTTCGGCTGTCGCGAATCCGAAGACGGCGAACGGTCCGAACGTCACCAAGGTGCTGCCCGGCTCGAACTTCGTCGACCTGACCTGGACGCGACCGACCGGCGACTACAGCGAGACCGTCTCGTCGTTCATCGTCTACGCGGTGGACGAGAACGTCCCCGGCGCCTGGCTGACCGCCTACAAGACCCCGGCGACGAACTACAGGATCACGAATCTGATTCCGGGGCATCGCTACAACCTCGCGGTCGCATCGGTCAACTACTACGGCGACGGCCTGCCCAACGGCGCGATGCCGGTCGTCCCCGGAGCCGGTACGCCGGGTGTCCCGGCCAACTTCACCGCGACGATTCCAGCGGACAACGTGTACGCCGCGACGATGTCCTGGTCCGCGGTGAGCGGTGCGGCGGGCTACATCGTGCAGTACCGCAACTGGGTCCGGAACGAGCCGTACCACGATCTGTTCTTCCCCGTCGTCGGCCGGACCACAGAGCGGGTGGACATGCTGTATCCGGATGGAGCCGCGGCTCATACCTTCTGCGTGAAGGCCTTCAACGGAACGCTGTCCTCGGCCTGGTCCAACTGCGTGACCCCGGCCAACCCAGCACCCCTCGTCCCACAGCAGCCGTCCGTCCTCTCGCGGCAACAGCAGTCGCCCGTGCCTGTTCGGCAACTGCCGACGTATCCGCGGCAACTACCTTCGCCGCGCTGGGACAGCCTGCGCCTGCAAACCGTCCGATTGCCCTCAGGCGGAGAGTCGGCTGGGCTCGGCCGATGACCTGGATCAGCTGGTGACCCGGGTCAGCCGGTGACCCGGGTCAGCCGGTGACCCGGGTCAGCCGGTGATCAGGGCGATCAGGCGGTTGACTCGGTGGTGCTGGTGATCCGGGCGGAGACGGGAGCCTGCTTGCAGGGTGGCCAGGCCGTGGAGTGAGCTCCAGAAGAGTTCGGTGAGGGTTTCGGCGTCGTCCTTGGCGAAGGGAGTGACGCCGGCGCGGAGGGACGCGAAGGCTGCGCGCAGGGCGGGTGGGATGTCGCCGGTGGCGAAGGTCAGGTCGGTTGGGCGGACGAACATCGCTTGGTACACAGCGGGATGGTCGGCCGCGTAGGACAGGTAGGTGTCCGCCAGACCGCGAAGGCCGGTGGCCTTGGACAGGAGGCCGCCGAGTTCTTCGATTCCTTCGAGGGCGACCGCGGCGGCGATCTCGTCCATGTTCTTGAAGTGGCTGTAGAGGACGGGCTGGCTGTACTCGACCTTGTCGGCGAGTTTGCGGGTGGTGACTGCCTCCCAGCCCTCGGCCTCGGCCAGCTCGCGGGCGGCCGCGACGATCAGGCGGCCACGCTCGTGGCGGGCCTTCGCTTTTCTCTGCTCTGCTGGCATGAGTTGATGCTAGCACTGCTAGACAATCTAGCGACGGCAGTGTTAGCGTTGCTAAGAAAGCTAGCAACGCTAGAAATTGGAGTCCGAAATGAACCTTCGCCGCATCACCACCATCCTCACCGTCCTCCTCGCGCTGGCGCCGATCAGCTTCGGGCTGAACTTCCTGTTCAACCCGCTGGGCGCCGCGAGCGGATTCGGCATCGACCCCTGGCCGACCGGCAACGCGGGCGGCTACTACCTGGTCAAGGCCGGTCGCGACCTCTTCCTGGGGCTCAACCTGCTGGTTCTGCTCGCGCTCGGTCAGCGCCGGGCGACCGGCATCGCGATGGCCCTCGTCACGATCGTCCCGGTCTTCGACATGGTCGCCGTCCTCACCCACGGCGGCTCGGTCGCCACCGCCCTCGGCATCCACGGCCTGACCGCCGTCATCGTCGCGGCGGTCGCGGTTCTACTCCTCCGGGAGCGCCCACTCGTACAGGTGAACGGCGCAGAGCTCCCGAAATCCGAGGCGCGCATAAATTGACCGGCCGGCAGGGGAGGCGCCCAGTACGGCGTACTCGACGCCTGAGTCCCGCGCTTCCCGTAGTACGGCGGCCGTGATCGCAGCGCCGATCCCGCGCCGCCGGGCCTCGGGCACGGTCATCACGAAGTACAACCCAGCGACGCCGGCCGCCAGCAAGACGGTCGCGGTGGCAACCGGTTCATCGTCGAGATAGCCGACGTAGTGCCGCCACGGATCGGCAAGCCCGAGCTGCCTGTACACGGAGGCCACCCACTCCGCTTCCTTCACTCCTTCACCGAAGCCCCGGCCTAGTGTCTGAGCCCAGACCTCCAGCTGATCGACCTCTATGAGCCGCTCGATCCGCAGCCCGTCCGCCTCGGCCTCGCGCAAGTCAGCGAGCCGAACCGCCATACCGGGCTCAGGCCCGCCGTACGAGAACCCAGCGGCCAGCAGACGATCGCCAAGATCCAACGGCCGCATCGACGGCCCCACATGCCAACACCCCGGTACGCCGGAATCCCTCAATTCCTGCAGGGATTCCGCAACCACCCGATCCGCCGCAGCGCCGTCCTCGACCAAGCACCCGACCACCGCGTTGTGATAGTCGAGCGGCGACCCACCGATACTCCACCGCACCCCATCGGAGCGTTGACGGCCGCCGCCGGCCTCGCCCATTGCGAGCAGCAGTTCGGCTGTGTTGTCCTCGATCGCCCGGATCAGCTCCGCGTCGTCCATGCCCGCCAGTCTCCGCCACCCCGTCGCCAGGGTTCGACCTAATTAACCCGGCAGCGCGTTCCACTGGGCCAGGGTGGAGGCGAGCAGCGTCGAGGTCGGGAGGTTCTCGAACTCCTCGCGGTTCACGAAGCGCGCGTCCAGGGCGTCGTCGCCGGCCGCCAGGGTGCCACCGACCGACTCCGCCTGGTAGTCGCGGATCACGTACAGCTTGCCGTTCGGGGCGTCCCGTTCGACCTCGCCGACGAACTCACCGACCTCGACCCGCAGCCCGGTCTCCTCGGCGACCTCCCGCGCCACCGCGGTCGGATCGTCCTCACCCGGCTCGACCCGCCCACCAGGCAACGACCACAGCCCGCGGCCGGGCTCGTTGGCCCGCTGAATGACGAGCAGCCGGTGCTGTTCGTCGTACACAAGAGCCCCGACACACTCGACCCGTTCGGTCTCTGGCGGCTGTTCCATGTGGAAAACGATAGGGCTGAGGGCAAGCACCGATAGCATCACTGCTGACAGTTGTCCAGAGAAGGGATCCCGATCACTCGTGCGCATCGACCTGCACACCCATTCGAACCGCTCGGACGGCACCGACCCGGTCGACGTCCTGATCGCACACGCGAAGCGGGACGGCCTGGACGTGATCGCGCTGACCGATCACGACACGGCCGACGGCTGGGGCGAGGGCCGCCGTGCCGCCGAGGACCTCGGGATCGGTTTCGTGCCGGGCATCGAGATCTCCTGCAAGCTGAACGGCATCAGCGTCCACCTCCTCGGGTACCTCCCCGACCCGTCGTACCAGCCGCTGGCCGTCGAGCTCGCCACGGTCCGCGACGGCCGTACCGACCGGATCCCGTCGATCGTGGCCCGGCTCAACGGCATGGGCGTCGCGCTGACCGTCGACGAGGTGCTTGCCCAAGCCACCGGTACTCCGTCGGTCGGCCGCCCGCACGTCGCCGACGCGCTGGTCGCCAACGGCACGGTCGCGAACCGGAGCGAGGCCTTCGACCGATTCCTGGCCGACGGGCGTCCGGGGCACGTGTCGCACTACGCGATCGAGCCGGGTCACGCGATCGACCTGGTCCGCGAAGCCGGCGGCGTACCGGTGATCGCCCATCCGTGGGGCCGTTCCAGTTACAAGGTGATGGACGCCGAGCGGATCGCTCAGCTCGTCGCCGACCACGGCCTGGCCGGCATCGAGGTCGACCATCAGGACCACTCGCCCGAGTCCCGTACTGCGTTGCGCGCGATCGCCAACGACCTCGGCATCATCTACACGGGCTCCAGCGACCACCACGGCATCGGCAAGATCGACCACGACCTGGGTGTGAACACGACCGAGCCGGAGCAGTTCCAGCGACTCCTCGACGTCGCCAAGTCGAACGCGGCGGCTGCCCCCGGCGCGACGGTGCCCGAGGCCTACCTGCCGTGAACAGCATCATCAACCTCTCGCTGCTCAGCTCGGTCTTCGTCACGCTGTTCGTGATCATGGACCCGCCGGGCACCGTCCCGGTGTTCATCTCGCTGACGGCCGGGCAGTCGCGCGCGGTCCGGAAGAAGGCCGCCTGGCAGGCGGTTCTGGTCGCCTTCGGCGTGATCGTCGCGTTCGCCGCCTTCGGCCAGCAGATCCTCAGCCACCTGGGCATCTCGCTGCCGGCCCTGCAATGCGCGGGCGGTCTGCTGCTCCTGCTGATCGCGCTGCAACTGCTGACCGACACCGCCGAGGACCCGGTCCAGACGAAGAACGTGAACATCGCCTTCGTCCCACTCGGTACGCCGCTGCTGGCCGGCCCCGGCGCGATCGTCGCCACCATGGTGTTCGTCCAGCAGGCCGACGGCAGGCTGCGGGACGTGGTCGCGATCTCGGTCGGGATCGTGCTGATCCACCTGGTGATGTGGCTGACGCTGCGGTTCTCCGGGCTGATCATGCGGGTGCTGGGAGAGAACGGGGTCTTGCTCGTCACCCGGATCGCGGGTCTGCTGCTGAGCGCGATCGCCGTACAGCTCGTGGCGGATGCGGTGACCGACTTCATCAAGGCGGGTTGATGAGCGACACCCTGCCGGGGATGCCGACGAGGCTCTTCGTGGCGACGCCGACGAAGCTGCTCAACTTCGCCGACTGCAAGCGGAAGTACCGGTACACGTATCTCGAGACGCCGCGCCCGCCGAAGGGACCGCCGTGGGCGCACAACACGGTCGGCGGGATCGTGCATGAGGTGCTGGCCGAGTTCTTCGGACGATGGCCGGCGTCCCGGCGTACGCCGGACGAGGTCGTCGCCAAGATCCGCTCGAGCTGGCGGCAGGAGGGATTCCGCGACGAGCAGCAGGCGCTCACCTGGCGCGAGCGCTCCACGGAGATGGTCCTCGGCTACCTCCGAGACAGCGACCCGTACTACGAACCGCTCGGCGTCGAGCGCACTGTCGCCTTCACCACGGAGCGCGCCAGCCTGCGCGGCCGCGTGGACCGCATCGACGAGCGCCCGGCCCGCGACGGCAGCGGCGGGACCGAACTGGTCATCGTCGACTACAAGACCGGCCGCCACCCGCTGACCAGCGCGGACGCGCGATCGTCCCTCGCCATGGCGCTCTACGTGCTGGGCGCTCGTCGTGTCCTGCGCCGGCCGTCGACGCGGGTCGAGCTGCATCACCTGCCGACCAACACCGTCGCCGCGGCCGACCATGACGACGCGTCGCTGGCTCGTCACCAGCGTCGCGCCGAGTCGATCGCGGACGACGCCGCGGCCGCCGAGGCGCGGTGGCACAGCGGGCTCACGCCTGCCGAGGCCGACGAGTACTTCCCGCCCGAGCCGTCCGCGTTGTGCGGCTGGTGCGACTTCGCCCGGATCTGCCCGCAAGGCCGCCGGGTGGCCGCCCCGCGAGACCCCTGGGCCGCGCTCGAAGGCCCCGACGCGGACTCGGATTCGGCGGACGGCGCCTCGGGGGACGCCGCTTAGGGAGGCGCTGGCACGGTCGGGCGGCTCATGCCAGCCGGATGTGCGCGGCGTACCAGCGCTGTTCAGCAGTCTGTAGTCACCACCTTTTCGAAGTGAGGGTGGCTGCTGATCCGAGGGGTGACTGGATGACCGTGAAGACCGTCGGCCGGGTGGCTGTGCCCGGCGCCGCGCTGTACTACGAAACGACCGGCACCGGCCCGGTCCTGCTGCTGATCGCCGGGGGCGGTACCGACGCGGCGGTGTTCGACGGCATCGTGCCGCAGCTCGCCGCGCAGTACACGGTCGTCGCCTACGACCCGCGCGGCAACTCGCGCAGCCCGTACGACGGTGAGCCGGCCGACGAACGCGTCGACGTCGCCGCCGAGGACGCGCTGGCCGTGCTCGACGCGGTCGCCGGGTCGGAATCGGCGTACGTGTTCGGCAGCAGCTCCGGAGCGATCACGGCGATGGAACTGCTGATCCGCCACCCCGACCGGATCCGGCTGGCGATCGCGCACGAGCCGCCGGCCGTCGAACTGTTGCCGGACGCAACTTCAGCGCGGGCGTTCTTCCGGTCGGTCTACGACACGTACCGGCGGGACGGCCGGCTGGCCGCCGACAAGCTGTTCCTCGGTGGGATCGGGATCGACGAGGACGACCAGCTGCCGCCGACCGAGGACCTGCCGCCGGAGTTCCGCGAGGTCGCCGAGCGGATGGACGCCAACAGCGAGATCTTCTACGCCCACAAGCTTCTGCCGTTCACGAGTTGGGTCCCCGACGTCGCTGCGCTGGTAGAGCTCGAAGACAAGCTCGTACCGGCCGTAGGCAGCGAATCGTCGAAGGTCCTCCCGGCCGAACCCATCCTCGCCCTGGCCGACCGCGTCGGCTGGGATGTCGTCGCGTTCCCTGGCGGGCATGGCGGCTATGCCAGCGACCCCTTCGAATTCGCCACGCTGCTGCAGCGCGTACTGACGGGATCCCTGCGATGACCGCCCGCACCTTGAACCGACTCCCCGTCCCCGGCGCCACCCTCCACTACGAGGTCACCGGCACCGGCCCTCTACTCCTCCTCATCGCCGACGGCGACAGCGACGCGGGCGCCTTCGACAGCATGATCGACTTGTTGGCCGCCACCCACACAGTCGTCGCCTACGACCCGCGCGGCAACTCCCGCAGCCAGTACACAGCCGAGCCAACCGGTGACGCGGTAGCAACCTCAACAGCCGATGCTCTGGCCCTCATAGACCTACTGTCTCCGAACGCCCCAGCCTTCGTCTTCGGCACCGGAACAGGCGCGATCACCGGCCTCGACCTGATCACCCGCCACCCCGACCGCGTCCGCATGCTGGTAGCCCACGAGCCGCCCTGCATCGAACTGTTGCCAGACGCAACCGATGCCCGCGCCTTCTTCGAAGACGTCCACGACACGTACCTCCGAGAAGGCGCCCCCATGGCCCAGCTCCTCTACGCCGGCGGCACCGGCCTCGACGAGGACGACCTCCCCGCCCCAGAAGACCTACGCCCCGAATTCCGAGACCTCTTGGACCGCACCCAGAAAAACATCGAAACCTACTTCGCCCACAACCTGATCCCCTTCACCACCTACCGCCCCAACCTCCAAGCCCTCCTCCAGCACACCGACAAAATCGTCCCCGCCGCCGGCCGCCAAGCCTCCGCCCACCTCCCCGCCCGCCCAGTAGCCGTCCTCTCCACCCACCTGGGCTGGCCAGTAGTAACCTTCCCCGGCCCCCACACCGGCTACGCCAGCCACCCCACCCCCTTCGCCACCCTCCTAACCCAAGTCCTAGAAGCCGAACTAACGTAAACAAAGAACAAGAGGAAAGAACGGTGCGCCTCTTCGGTTTGTGGTTGGCGAGGTGCCGCGCGCTCGGGCAGCGCGGGGTGAATCGGTGGCAGGGAGGCTGCGAAGTGCAGGAGCGGTTGAGGGCAGCAGTGTGGGTTGAGATTGGCGGTAGCTGACCGCGGCTTGGCGCCCGGCGTGAGTTATCCACAGATCCGAAAACCCACCCCACAGCTCTATCTCAACTCAGTACGGTCGGAGTTCGACGACGTACTGGGGGATTCATGGCACTCAACGGTTCGCCTCCGGACCCGCTGCCCGAACCTCGTGACCTGCTGCGTGCCTTCGAAGTCCACGGGAAGGTCGACTGGGGAGAGGATCCGGGTACCGCGGCGGAGATCGTGGAGCAGTACGGCCAGAAGGTAGCGGAGCGGAGTCTGCGGACGTTGGAGCGCCTGGTGGCATCGGAGCCTCGGGTCACCGCAGAGTTCCTGGCCGCGATGCCATCGACAGGGTCGGCCTACCACCTCGCCTCGCGCATCAAGTCGCCGGCATCTCTGGCGAGGAAACTCGCGGATCGGCAGCGCGGCAGAGCTTGGAATCAGCCGATCGAGGATGTACTCCGGTACACGGTGCTGACCGAACACCCGCAAACAGTCGTCGCAGCCACTCGGCGTACGACTGATGGGCTGGATCGCGCCGGGTGGCGGGTCGGCTCGGCCATGCACTCGTACACGGAAGGCTCACGCTACAAGGGAATCCACGCGTGGATGAAGGCGTCGACGGGTGATCCGGTCGAGGTGCAGTTCCACTCCGCGCAGTCGGTGGCGGTCAAGGAGGCGACCACGCCGCACTACGAGATCGAGCGCAGCGCAGACGCCGCGGCCGAGGAGCGCACCGCTGCGCGACGCGAATGCATCCGGCTCTCTGCGACCTTGATCGACCCACCTGGCATCGCGGATCTGACCGAGATCGGTGGTCGCCGAGTGGTGGTCAACAACTACAGTGACTCCCGCGCGAAGACCGGCTCGGGCCACCAGGCCGGCGGAACGGCTCCGGATCAACGAGCCTCGAGCCAAGGCATTGCACCGACGAGACGAGATGGAATGAGCCGATGAAGCTCTACCTGGTCAAGCACGAGGGCGAGCCCGTGTGGGTCGCGGCGCTGGCGAACGAAACGATGTACGGCTACGTCCCGAACACGGGGATGTTCCATGACAACAATGCCTTGCGCAACGACTTCTACATGGAGCGCTACTTCAGCTACGAACCGATCGGCAGTGCCGAAGCGCGTCGGCTGATCAACGACGTCATCACCCCGTTCGACGAAGACGACTACGCCGACGCCTTGGCCGAGTGGCGCGCGGACCGCAAACCGCTCAACCCGGCTGAGGTCCTCTCCATGGCTGCCGGCTTCAACCCCTGAGCGAGTTGTCCACTGACGGCGATCGCTTCACACGTTGCTGATCTTGCCTGAGGTGGCGTAGAGGCGGGCGATTATTGATTCGATGGTGGGGTCGGAGATGGAGAGGTCTACCAGGGGGTAGGAGGCGGCGATCTGGGCTACCAGGGGGGCGGCGCTGGTGGTGGGAGGGAAGGTTAGGTGTTGGCGGGGGCCTTCGGTCTTGGTGACTGTGGTGCCGGGGATTGAGATGGGTGGGTGGGGGGTGGCCAGGTCGACGATCAGGGTTCGAGGGGCGGACTGGCTGGAGCGGAGGAGGTCGAGGGTGCCGTCGAAGACCTGGTGGCCGTGGTCTATGACCATTACCCGGGAGCAGAGGGCTTCGATGTCGTCGAGGTCGTGGGTGGTGAGGATGATGGTGGTGCCGCGGTCTTTGTTGATCTGGGCGAGGAATTCGCGGAGGCGGGACTTGCTGATGATGTCCAGGCCGATGGTGGGTTCGTCCAGGTAGACGATCTCGGGGTCGTGGAGCAGGGCAGCGGCTATGTCGCCTCGCATGCGTTGGCCCAATGAGAGCTGGCGGACGGGGACGTCCAGTAGGTCGCCTAGGTCCAGTAGGTCTACGAAGGTGGCGAGGTTTTCGCGGTGGCGGGCGCGGGGGACGCCGTACATCTTCTGGAGGACGGCGAAGGAGTCCTTCAGGGGGAGGTCCCACCACAGGGTGGTGCGCTGGCCGAAGACGACGCCGATCCGGCGGGCGAGGCGGAGGCGGTTGCGGGACGGGTCCACGCCGGCAACGCGGATCGAACCACCGGTCGGGACCAGGATGCCGGTGAGCATCTTGATGGTGGTGGATTTGCCGGCGCCGTTGGGGCCGATGTAGCCCATCACCTCGCCGGGCTCGACGGTGAAGGTCAGGTCGTCGACCGCCCGGACCTCCCGGCGGGTACGCCGCAACCCGACGCGGCTCGACACGGTGAAGGCCCGGGAGACGTTGGAGAGTTCGATCACTGACATGTTCAGCTCCCTGTACTGCGGTAGCGGCGGAGCCCGCCGCGCCAGGCCAGCGACGCCACCGTGATCATCACGACGGCGACCAGCGGCGCGAGCAGGCCGATCCAGGACGGCAGCCCCAGCGGGGCGGGTTTGCCCAGCACGTACAGCACCGGGTAGTAGTTCACGAAGGCCAGCGGGAGCACGAAGGTGACGGCCCGGACGATGTTCTTGCCGAAGATCGACAGCGGGTACTGCGTGAGCTGCTGCCCGCCGTAGGTGAACGAGTTGGCCAGCTCGGCCGAGTCGATCGAGATGAACTGGAACGCCGCGCCGAGCACGAAGATGCACGCGAAGATGATCGTCCCGGTCAGGATCGACACCGCCAGAACGATGCCCTTGGCAACGGTCCAGTCGAGCGGCAGATGGGTCAGGGCGAGCACCAGGATGATCGTCGCCTGCAACGGCCGCCCGAGCCGCCGCAGCGCGAAGTTGTCGGCGATCGCCTGGATGAAGGCCGGCGCCGGCCGGACCAGCCAGACGTCGAGTTCACCGGTCCGGATCCGTTGCCCGACCCGTTCGATCGACCCGGTGAGCAGATCGGCCAGCCCGAGCGCCGCGGACGTCGTACCGTAGAGCAGCGCCATCTCGGCCAGGCTGAAGCCGCCGAAGGACTCGATGTGGCTGAACATCAGCAGGACCGCGGCGAAGTCGCCGACGGTGATCAGCGCCGTGCTGACGAGATTGAGCAGGAACGACATCGGATAGACCATCGAGGACCTGATCCACATCGTCACCAGCATCCAGTACTGCCCCGGCCACCCCAGGGCCCTCCGGAGCATCGACTCATCCACCAGCGATCACCACCTTCCGGGTCGCGAACGAAGTGGCCACCCAGCCGGCCAGCCCGAGCAGCACGATCCACATCACCTGGAACCCCAGCGCGGACCAGGCCCCACCCGGATTCCGCCCCAGCCACACGTCGATCGGCACCTGCAGCGTCGCCGCCCACGGAGTAGCCCGCGCGACCTCACCGATCCACCCAGGGAAAACCACCAGCGGCAAGGTCGCGCCGGAGAAGAACAGTGACAGCACCAGCGCCGCCGCCTCAGTCCCTCGCGAGTCGGTGATCCAGAACCCGGACAGCGCCACCAGGTACCTGACCCCGAAACTCACCAGCACGGCGAACACCAGCGACACCGCGACAGCCAGCCATTGCACCGCCGAGGACGGCCAGCTCAGATCGAAGACCAGCGCGCCGACGAGCAACGGCAGCCCACCCCGCGCCAGCAACTGGAAGAACGCCCGCCCCGCGTCGACCGACATCCACCAGATCATCAGCTGCGTCGGCCGGTACAGATCGACCGCGATCTCACCCGACCGGACCCGCTCGCCGAGCTCGATCGTGGTGGTCGCGCCGAAGATCCCGACCGGCATCAGCAGCCCCTGCTGGAGCCAGACGAAGGTGAGCGCGTCGGCCGTGTCGTACCCACCGAGGCCGGGCCGCGCGTGCCACAGCGTCAGATAGACGCCGCAGAAGATGAAACCGAACACTGTGTTGGTGAAAGCACCGGACAAGGTGGCGATCCGGTACGTCGAGAACCGGCGGAACGACCGCACCGCGATCGCCCAGTAAACGCCCACGAAACCCCCTTCGAATCAGCCCAGGGATGTCCGAACAGGTCAGTGGCACACGCAGAACCGCCCCCGATCCGGAACGGGCGGGGGGTTCGGACACCACTGTGCAGGCACGCCGAAGCGCACCCATTGTCAAGGCAAGGATCGCGACGGTACGCCGATCCGCCGGGTACGGTCAACCCAATTGAACCAAGGCTGTGACTCGCGAAGACCATGACTTGGCAAGGCCGCTCTCGTTGACCTTGCCGGAGGGCCCCAACCGGACGGCTGTTCCCGGGGTAGACAAGGTATGCCGACGATGACGAACGAGCCGGTGCCGGCGCAGGCCCCGCCCGCGGACGGGGCCGGGTTCGTCGAGTGGGTGCGGCCGCACCTGCCCGCGATGGCCAGGCTGGCCGCGCGGCTCGCGGTCGGCGCCGACCGCGACGACATCGTCCAGGAGGCGCTCACCCGGGCCTGGATCAAACGCGACCAGTTCGACGGGACCCGCGGCACCGCCTCGGCATGGCTGCTCGCGATCACCGCCGACCAGGCCCGCAAGGCGGTACGCCGGCTGCGCCCGGTCGCGGAGCTGGTGGAGCACGACGAGGCCGTGGCCCGGCCCGACGTCGAGGGACAGGTCGACGTCAACCAGGCGCTCGGCACCCTGTCCTCCCGGCAGCGGCTGGCGGTCGACTGCTTCTACTTCGCCGACCTGTCGATCGCTGACACCGCAGCGGTGATGGATTGCTCCGAAGGCACCGTCAAATCAACTCTTTCCGACGCGCGGGCCCGCCTGCGCTCCCTGCTGGAGGTCAGCGAATGAACCCGACCGACAAGGTCGACGACCTGCTGGCGGAGGCCGGCGCCCAGTGGCGCGCGACCCAGCCGTCGGCTCCCGAACCGGATCTCGACCGGATCATGAGCACCAAGAACACACCGAAGCGTCGCTGGCTGATCCCGACTCTGGCCGCCGCCAGCGTCGCCGCGATCGCCGTCGCCGCGCTGACCATCCTCCCGGACCACAACGAGCCGGCCGTCGCCCCACCGGCGAGCAAGCCGACCCCTCAGGCTGCCGAGGGCACCGGCGCGGCGGGCAAACCGACCGCCGACGACCTGCTGGTGCGCAACGGCGACAAGGTCGAGGTCAACGGCGACGTCGTCGCTGCGCCCGGCAAGGACGCGATGTTCTGCCCGCCGGTGATGAGCACGCTGCCCGTGGTCGACCCGGCCCTCCAGCCGGCACCGAGCTGCGACCAGAACGGGGTCAAGCTGATCGGGTTCGACCCGGCCCGGATGACCGGCGCGAAGACGGTCAAGGGAGTCAGCGTCGGCAATGCGCATGTGGTCGGGGTCTGGAACGACAAGACGATCACGGTCGAGGAGCAGACGGCGTACCGGACGCCACCACCGGTGGACCTGGATGCGCTCGCCTGCCCGGCGCCGGCCGGTGGCTGGCCGTCGAAGCCGAGCAACTTCGAGTCGAAGACCGTGCAGACCTTCCTGGCGGCCAGGCAGGACGAGATCGCGGGGACCCGGTACAAGTATCCCGAAGGGCGGAGCCGCAAGGCGCCGGTGGTGATCGCGGTCGGCGTCGCGCACGGTGACCTCGGCGCCTTCCGGAAGGCGTTCGAGACGGTCTACCAGGGCAATCTGTGTGTGTACCGGGGCAAGGTCAGCCTGACCGACAACTACCGGATCACCGATGCCGTCAACAATCTGCTGGTCGGCCGGAACGATCTCGGTATCACCGCCAGCGGCGGCCAGGGGCCGGACGACGGCACGGTGCCGATCAGCCTGCTGGTGCTCGACGAGAAGGCCACAGACACCTTCGCACCGCTCGGCCTGGCCAACTTCGAGTTCGACGTGGACGTCCGCCCGGTCCGCTGACTCCCTTTGCCAACAGCAACAACCAACAGCAGCAACCACCGGCGGCGACAGCCGTCAACGACCAACGGCAACGACCGGCGGCACGACTGATAGCAACAAGCGGCGATGACCTCGCGGCTGGGTTATCTTTTCCATCGGGGACGAGACAGCCCTGGCGCCCAGACCATCGCCAGGCCTGTTGCACCAGGCCGGCGATTTGAAGACGCGCCGGGCAGCAGCTCCCATTCTGCCCGGCGCGTCGTTAAATCTCAGCTCAGCAGGTCGACCAGCGCATCGCCCCGCGGCGTGCGCTGGATGTGCACCTCGCGGCCGGCCCGCTGGCGCAGTACGAGCCCGGCCGAGGCCAGTTGACTGCAGTGGTACGTCGCTGTGCTCGGCCCGGCGTCGAGGTGGTCGGCCAGCCGGCCCATGCTGCTCGGCCGGTCCAGAGCGCGCAGGATCGACGCGCGGATCGGCCCGATCAGCAGCGTCAGGCTGTCGTCCACGGACTGCGGCGTACCGGAGCCCAGCCGGCTGAGCCCGGGTACTGCGTAGCCGAGCCAGGCGCGGTCCGGCTCGTCAAGGTTGAAGATCGACGCGGCCGACCCGGAGACGAGCGGGACGAGCACGATCGGCCGGTCGCCCAACTCCATCCGGTACGGGTGCCGGTCAGACAAGTAGAGCGTCTCCGCCTGGTACCTGACCCGGTTGCTCAAGCCCGCGAAGAGAACGTCCAGCCCGCCCGTCACCACGGCCGCACCGATGCGCTCGGTCTCGCGGGTCCGGAGCGCGGTGGACTGCTGCCAGATCGGCGAGTACGCCTTCCAGGCCGCCGACAGCAGCCGCGCGTACAGGCCCAGCCACCGGCGCGGCTGCCGCATGGCGCTCCGCCAGGGAACGGGCGGCTCACCAGGCGCTAGTAGCGCGACACCCTCGCTCAGGTCGTCGGGGGATACGTCGGCGACCCGGGCGAGTTGCTCCGAGACCGGCGCGCCGTCGATACCGAGCGGCGTGAGGCAGGCCGGCAGTAGTGCGCGGGTCCGGTCGAACATCGGGATCACGGCCTGCGCCGCATCCACTGGCAGCCCCCGCCGGACACTCCTGATCCAGTCCGGCGCGATGCCCTGGCGCGGTCCGCCGAGGGCGTCCACGACCAGCGACAGCAGGCTGGCCATCGGCGCGGGCGCCACCGAGATCCGGACCCGGTCCAGCGGACCCAGGCCAAGCTCCGAGTGCCGTGGGCTCCGGGTGGGTGGTGCCATCACGCCCGCGGTCATCGTCTGATCCCGCCATAGGTCCGCTCGGACATGATTGGCCTTCCCCCTCGGTAACCGCGGTCTAGACCACGTTAGGCCGGGGAGAGGCCAGAGCGCAGACCTTCAGTTCTGATGGAAATGGTGTGCCGCGGCGCCGGCTCAGTGCTTGTGGAAGAAGTCCACCAGGAGGCGGGCGGTCGCGGCGGGCTGGTCGATCGCGGGGGAGTGGCCGGCGTCCGGCACGACCTGAGCCCGTACGCCGAGCCGCTCGGCCATCTCGTCCTGCACAGCCAGCGGCCAGCCGTCATCCGTCTCGCCGTAAACGACCTGCGTCCGAACACCCGCCTTGGTCAGCTTCTCGGTCCGATCGTCGGAGTCCATCAACCGCCGGGTGATCGCGGCCAGCCCGGCCGGGGTGTTGCCGGTGAATCGCTTGCGCAGGAAGGCGGCGACCTCGTCGGTGGGCCGCACGTAGCGGGCCTCCTTGACGTCGTGCTCGAGCTTGAGGTCGTACACCTGCTCGATCGGCAGGTTGTCCAGCCCCATCGCGAGCATCTGCAAGCCCTGCAGTTTCGCCTCGTCGCTGAACGCGCCCGGCCCCGAGCAGAGCAGCGTGATCGTCGAGAACACGCTCGGATCGGTCAGCACCGCCTCGCGCGCGACCAGCCCGCCGAACGAGTGCCCGACCAATTGGCTGTAGCCGCCGAGCGCCTTGCTCATCGCCACCACGTCGGCCCCGAACTCGGCCAGCGTGTACGCCGCGGGGTCGTCCGGCCCCGGCGTTTCGAACTGGCCGCGCTGGTCCACCGCGACCGTCCGCCATCCGTAGCGGGCCAAGTGGTCTACCAGGGGAGTGAAATCCTCCTTGCTCCCGGTCCAGCCGGGAACGAGCAGGACGGTACCCAATGGGGTGCCGATGTCGGGCTGGGCCTGCAAGGTGGCGAAGCTGCCACGATCGGTCTCCATAGTCGCGGGGTGAACCCCGTCGGGCAGTGTCAGCGTCCGTGGCGTACTCACGCGTCCACGGTAGCCGGTCGCCCGGATCAGGCTGATACCTCAACAATGCTTCAAGTGTGGGCTCGCCCCGCCGGGCCGGGCATTCCACGGTGCGGCACAATGGCCGGGTGCCTCGCACGATTGCGGTTGCGAACCAGAAAGGCGGCGTGGCCAAGACGACCACGGTTGCCTCGCTCGGCGCTGCCCTGGCCGAGCTCGGACAGCGGGTCCTGCTGGTCGATCTGGACCCCCAAGCCTGCTTGACGTTCTCGGTCGGGCTCGACCCCGAGGACCTGGACAAGTCGATCCATCACGTCCTGCTCGGCGGGGTGAAGGCACGCGATGTGATCGTGCCGTCCGACGAAGGCCCGGACTTGTTGCCCGCCACGATCGAGTTGGCCGCGGCCGAGTCGAGCCTGGCGGCCGAGAGCAATCCACAGCACTTGGTCCGTACCGCGCTGCGCCCGGTCGAAGCGGCGTACGACTGGATCCTGATCGACTGCCCGCCCACCCTCGGGCTGCTGACCGTCAACGGGTTGTCCGCGGCGACCGACGTACTGATCCCCCTGCAATGCGAGACGCTCGCGCATCGGGGCGTCGGTCAGTTGCTGGACACCGTCCACGATGTCCAGCGCCTGACCAACCCGAGTCTCGAAGTACTGGGTGTCCTGCCGACCCTGTACGACGGTCGCACCACGCACGCGCGAGCCGTCCTGGAGACGATCGCCGAGACCTACGCGCTGACCGTGCTCGCCCCGGCGATCCCGAAGTCCATCCGGTTCGCCGAGGCCCCCGCGATCGGCCAGACGATCCTCACCACCTCACCCCGCTCGGCAGGCGCGAAGGCCTACCGAGCGCTAGCGCTCTCCCTGCTCTAAGGTCCCGCGGGCGTGTTCGGGTGCTTCGGCAGCGGGCGGGGTGGTGTTGCCCGGCGTACCGGCGGTGGCGACGGCCGGGGCCGGTGGGCGGCGGAAGCGGTGGCGGAAGCGCCAGATCGGGTAGCCGATCAGGGCCAGGGCGATCAGGAACGGGAGCATCGCGCCGACCGCTGTCGCGAGTGCGGAGAAGGTCGCGGTGAACGCGTCCCAGCCGTCGCGCAGCCCGGACAGGAAGCCGTGGCCCTCGGCCTTGGCCGGTTCGGGCGCCTTGCCCTTCTCCGCCAGCGTCAGGTTGAGGGTCGCCAGCTCGGTCTGCAGGGAGAGGTTCTTCTGCTTGGCGAGCAGCGCCTCGAGGTCGGCCTCGCGGCGGGTCAGTTCGCTCTCCACCGAGACGATCTCGCCGATCGTGGTCGCTTTGGCGAGTAGAGCGCGCATCCGGTCGAGGCTGGCGCGCTGCGACGAGATCCGGCTGTCGACGTCGACCACCTGCTCGGTCACGTCGCTGGACTCCTGATGGATCGCGGTCCGGTCACCGAGTCCGGACAGCCGGTCGATCGCCGTCTCGTACGACGCCGTCGGCACCTTCACGACCAGGTTCGACAAGGTGATCTTGCCGTCCTGGTTGCTGCTGGAGTCCTCGGACGCGACCTGGCCGCGCAGAGCGGTGACGATGCCGATCGCCTTCTGGCGCTGGGCGTTGACGTCCTCGTTCTTGACCTCGACGGTGAGCGAGCCGGTCTTGATGATCGCCCGGGTGACGGTGGGCTGGGCCGCGCCGCTCTCCGGTGCCGCGGGGGCAGCCGGCTTGCCGCCCGCATCGGCCTTGTTCGGGACCTTGGAGTCGGCCGCGCCGTCGGCCTGCTGTGGAGCTGCTGCCCCTGAGCTGGTGCCCGCCTCGTCGTTGCCGCTCGCCCCGCAGCCGGACAACAGCACGGCCGCGGTCAGGATCACTCCTGCGACCGCGGCCGACGTACGCGTCCTCGTCATCGCCACACCCTTCCCTCCACGATGGTTGCCTTCGTGGAAGGACGGGAGCGCGAAGCCGGGCGTTGCGCTCCGGCGGTCACCTTTCAGGCACGGGCAGGTGACGCGCCGGTCACAATCTATTCAGGTGCGGTGAAGGTCGGCACGACCACACCGGCCGCACTCTTCTTCACCGCGGCCTTCTTCACCGCGGCTTTCTTCACCGTCTTCTTGGCAGTCGACTTCTTCGGCGCGACCTCGTCCTCGGCCACCGCCTTCTTGACCGCGGTCTTCTTGGCAGCAGCCTTCTTCGCCGCCGCCTTCTTGACCGGCTTCTCAGCCTGTACTTCGACCGCCGGCGCCTCGGCAACCGGCTCGGCCACCTTCTTGGCCGCCCGCTTCCGAGTCGCCTTCTTCACCGGCGCCTCAGCAGCCGGCGCCTCGACCGAAGCCTGTGCGGCAACTGCCTCGACCGCAGGCGTACCTGCCTGAGCCACCGCGCTGGTGTCGCTCGACTCGGCCGACCGCTCGGTCGCACGCCGGCGACTCCGCGTCCGCTTCGCCGGTGCCTCAGCCGTCTCAGCAGCAGCCTCGACCGGCGCAGCCTTGACCGGCGCGGCCTCGACCGGTGCAGCCTCGGCTACGACCGGAGTCTCGGCCGTCTCGGTCTCAGCCCCGCGGCGACGCCGGGTGCGGGAGCGCGGCTTGCGCTCGCCCGTCGGCGCCTCGGTGACCTCGGCCGGAGAGTCGACGACCGCCGGTACGACGGTGTTGGTGGTGACGTCGGCCTCGGACTTCTGCTCGGTCGACTCGCCGCCCTCGAGCGGCTGACCGGCACGCAACCGGCGACGGTTGCGGTTCGGCCGCTTCCGGGCCGGACGGTCCGATCCACCATGCGCGGCAGCGCCGTCGCCCGCGGGCTTCGAGTCACCGTCATGGCTGCGAACGCGGTTCCGGTCCTGCTCGCCACGGCGTCCGGACGGCTTGTCGCCGCGCGACGGACGGTCGGTGCGCTCCTGCCGCTCGACGGCCTCGCGCGGCGGCTTGATCCGGCCCTTCGCCTCGGTCGGGATGCCGAGGTCGTGGTAGAGCTCGGGCGACGTCGAGTAGATCTCCTGCGGCTCGTCGTACGGCAGGTCGAGCGCCTTGTTGATCGTCTTCCAGCGGACCAGGTCCGGCCAGTCGACGAAGGTGACGGCGATACCGCTCGCGCCGGCCCGGCCGGTCCGGCCGATCCGGTGGATGTAGGCCTTCTCGTCCTCGGGGCAGGTGTTGTTGATGACGTGCGTGACGCCCTCGACATCGATACCCCGGGCCGCGACGTCGGTGCAGATCAGGACGTCGATCTTGTCACCGCGGAACCGGGTCAGCGCCCGCTCGCGGGCCTGCTGGTTCAGGTCACCGTGGATCGCGGCGGCCCGGAAGCCGCGGTCGATCAGGTCGTCGGTGAGCCGGGACGCCTCGCGCTTGGTCCGGCAGAAGATCATCACCCGGCCGCGGTCCTCGGCCTGCAGGATCCGGGCGACCACCTCGGGCTTGTCCAGATCGTGCGCCCGGTAGACGAACTGCGCCGTCGTCGGGACCATCTGGGTGTCCTCGTGCGACTCGGCCCGGATGTTCAGCGGGTGCCGCATGTGGGTGCGCGCCAGGCCGATCACGGCCGACGGCATCGTTGCCGAGAACAACATGGTCTGCCGCAGCTCGGGGGTCTTGCGCAGGATCCGCTCGACGTCGGGCAGGAAGCCGAGGTCCAGCATCTCGTCGGCCTCGTCCAGGACGAGCACCTTGATGTGGCTCAGGTCGAGCACGCCGCGGTTGGCGAGGTCGAGCAGCCGGCCCGGCGTACCGACGACGACGTCGACGCCTGCCTTCAGCTGGTCGAGCTGCGGGTCGTACGCGACACCGCCGTAGATGGTGAGGATCCGGACCGAGCGCACGGTGGACGCGGTCACCAGGTCCTTGGCGACCTGGATGGTCAGCTCGCGGGTCGGGGTGACGACCAGCGCCTGGGGCTTGCCGGGTGCGGCCAGCTCCTCGTAGTCGGCTTCGCCGGGGGAGATGGTGCGCTGCAGCAGCGGGATGCCGAACCCGAGGGTCTTGCCGGTCCCGGTACGAGCCTGGCCGATCAGGTCGGTCCCCATCAACGCGACGGGGAGCGTCATCTCCTGGATCGGGAAAGGCTCTTTGATGTTGACGCGGTCGAGCGCGTCGCAGATCTCGGGCAGGACGCCGAGCTCTCGGAAGGTGGTCAGGCTGATCGCCTCTCACATGCTTGTACGGACAGTTGCATCAGTGGCCGGGTGGGCGTGGAATGCCCTACTTTTCACGGCGCGGGACACTGTGCAAGCGGCTCGCACCAGCTGCCCATCTGGGCGCGTCACCGGCGAAACACGGTCCAGTGTAGCCGGAATACCCGGCACGGCCGCTTCGTTGCATTTCCGCCGTCGCGTGCCCGGGCCCGATAGTGTGCGCTGCATGACCGAGATGACGGCCTTCGATGATCCCGCCTACCGGGCCGCGGCGGTGGATCTGCTGGGAGTTCTGGCGTACGGCGAACTGACCGCGTTCGAGCGGATCGCCGAGGACGCCAAGCTCGCCCCGACGCTCGACGACAAGGCCCAGCTGGCCCAGCTGGCGACCACCGAGTTCGGCCATTTCGTCCAGTTGCGGGACCGGCTCGTCACCCTCGGGGTGGATCCGATGGACGCGATGCAGCCGTTCGTCACCCCGCTGGACGCCTTCCACGACCACACCGCGCCGTCGGACTGGCTCGAGGGACTGGTCAAGGCCTACGTCGGCGACGGGCTCGCGAACGACTTCTACCGCGAGGTCGCGGCGTACGTCGACGCCGAGACCCGGGCGCTGGTGCTGGAGGTCTTCGCCGACTCCGGCCAGGCCGAGTTCGTCGTGGACCGGGTCCGGGCCGCGATCGAGGAGGACCCGAAGCTGGGTGGCCGGCTCGCGCTGTGGGGACGCCGCCTGGTGGGCGAGGCCCTCAGCCAGGCCCAGCGGATCGCCGCCGACCGCGACCCGCTCGCTGCCTTGCTGGCCGGCAGCGTCGACCGCCCCGGCCTCGACCTGGCCGCGATCGGCCGGATGTTCACCCGGCTGACCGAGGCCCACACCGCCCGGATGACGGCGCTCGGCCTGCAAGCCTGACCTGAACGGGCCTGGAACGCAGAGCGGCCGCCCGCCCCTGATCGGGGTGGCGGCCGCTCTGAGGATCTTGCTCAGACTCTGGCTTTACCGCTGTTGCGCGACGAGATGATCGCGACGACGATCGCGGCACAGATGATCTGGATCAGGTACTGGATCCAGTCCGGACCGCTGGTGTCCTTCACGCCGAGCGCGTAGGCGATCACACCGCCGATGAAGGCGCCGATCCCGCCGCCGAGAATGGTCCAGCCAAGGCTGATGTTCTGCTTGCCCGGAAGTACGAGTCGCGCGAGCGGCCCGAAGATGATTCCGGCAATGAGGCTCACGATGATCATCCAGACCCAGAAACCCACGATTCCTCCTTGAGCGATGACTGACCTGCCGCCGACTGGTGCCCAGCGCTAAACCTGACCACCAGTCATACAGGTCTACAACTCATCGTCCTCGGTTCGTGGCACACCGCAACCAGGACACGCAGGTGTCCTCAGATCGCGCCGAAACCGACCTTGCGGATCGCGACCTCGCCGATCTCCACGTAAGCCAGCTTCTCGGCCGGGATGAGCACCCGGCGGCCCTTCTCGTCCGTCAGCTGCAACAGACCGGTCTTGCCACCCAGTGCGTCCGCGACGGCCTTCTCGACCTCTTCGGGGCTCTGCTCGCTCTCGAGCACCAACTCGCGATTGGCGTGCTGAACGCCGATCTTGACCTCCACGAAACCCTCCCGGGCACGTTCCGACCGGCGGCTCTCGCCGGTAACCGATTCGAGCCTATCCGCTGCGGCCATCGGGTTCTCACCCGTCCGCCCAGAGCAGAACCCCAGCAGCCGGTACGACGAGTTGCCGCGGCCGGCCCTCAGTGCGCGGGCTAGCCCTCTGTGCGAGGGAAGCCCCGGATGCCGCGCCAGGCGAGGCTGGCGACCAGGTCGGCGGCCTGCTCCTGCATCAGCGTCGGGTTGTCCGAGGCGAGCCAGTACCGCGCGCTGACCTGTGCCATCCCGACCAGGCTGACGGCGAGCACCATCGACTGCTCCTTGTTCAGCCCGGCGTCCGCGCTGATCACCTCGGAACAGGCCTCGGCGCACGCGTGGGTGACCCGGTCGACCCGCTCGCGGACGGCGGGCTCGTTGGTCAGGTCGGACTCGAACACCAGCCGGAAGGCGCCCTGCGCGTTGGCGACGTAGTCGTAGAACGCGTGGATCGTCGCGCCGACCCGCTCCTTGTTGTCCTCGGTCGAGCGCAGCGCGCCCCGGACCGAGGCGACGATCGCCTCGCAGGACGAGTCGAGCAGGGCCAGGTACAGCTCGAGCTTGCCGGGGAAGTGCTGGTAGAGCACGGGCTTGGAGACGCCGGCGCGGTCGGCGATGTCGTCCATCGCGGCGGCGTGGTAGCCGTTCGCGACGAACACTTCCTGGGCCGCCTCGAGCAGCTGCGCGCGGCGGGCCAGCCGCGGCAGGCGGCTGCCGCGCTTGGGCGCGGTCTCCGGTGTCGTCGACACGTCGGGCTCCTTCGATGGTGCGGCACCGGAGCTGTACCCCCGGTAGTTGAACCGAATCCTACCTAGCGGTAGTCGGACTCGTCCGGCTCACCGGCCGATTGGTGCTGTTCGACCACATCGGCGGCGTCGGCCTCGGGGGGTACGACGATGTCGCCGGTGTCCTCCTCGTCGAGTTCGAGCGGGTCCGTCGGCAGGTCGTCAGGGCTGCTCGTCATCTCGTTCTCCTCGCCTCGGTGCGGTCCGTTACGACGGTAGCGGGCGTGGGGCGTCGTACAAGCCTTCGAGGACGTCGCCGTACTCGTCGATCCGGGCCAGCACGTCGTGGGGAAGGAAGGTCAGGTCGGCGGGTTCGGTGGCGCCGGCGACCTCGTCCCAGTCGATCGGGGTGGAGACCCGCGGCTCCTCGGCGCCACGCAGCGAGTACGGCGCCAGCGTCGTCTTCGCGCTGGCGTTCTGGCTCCAGTCGATGAAGACCTTGCCCGGGCGGAGCGCCTTGGTCATGTTCGCGGTGACGTTCTCCGGCAGCGCCTCGGCCAGTTGCTCGGCCAGCAGCTTGGCGAAGGCACTGGTTGCGCGCGACGAGGCGGGTTCGATCGGGACGTACAGGTGCATGCCTTTGTTGCCGGAGGTCTTGGGCCAGCCTTCGAGGCCGAAGTGGTTCAGCAGTTCGCGCAGGGCCAGCGCGACGTCGCAGCACTCGACGATCGTCGTACCGGGGCCCGGGTCGAGGTCGAAGACGATCAGGTCGGCCATCGGGTTCCTGCCCTGGTCGGACAGCCCGATCCGCCACTGCGGGACGTGGAGTTCGAGGGCGGCCAGGTTGGCGAGCCAGACGATCGTCTGGATGTCGTCGGCGACCACGAACTCGGCCTCGTCCCGCCCGGTGGAACTCCCGGGGGTCGGCAGTACCACCGTGCGGACCCAGTCCGGCGTACCGCGCGGTGCGTTCTTCTCGAAGAAGTACGCCGCTCCGGTGCCGTCCGGCCAGCGCTTTCGGGTCAGCGGCCGGTCCGACAGGTGGGGGAGCAGCACCGGCGCGACCTGGTGGTAGAAGTCGATCACCTCGGCCTTGGTGAACCCGGTCTGTGGATACAGCACCTTGTCGAGGTTGGTGAGCTTCATGGTCTGCCCATCCACCTCGGTGGTCAGCTGCTTCGGTCCCGGCGCCATGCGTCCTACCATGCACTAATGGAGAGTTACGCGGCAGTAACCGGGGATTCGGGGCCCGGGGGGACGCAGGAATGGCCGGCCCGGACGGTGCCGGTCGCTGGGGTGGATCTGCTGGTTCGGGACGTGCCGGAGGCGGACAAGAAGCTTCCGCCGGCGTTGTTCGTCCACGGCCTGGGCGGCTCCTCACTGAACTGGACCTCGCTGGGCTGGTTGCTGAACGACACCGTCCGTGGCGTCGCGCCTGACCTGCCGGGATTCGGCCGGACGCCGCCGCTGGCCGGGATGGGCGGGATCAGCGAGCAGGCCGATGTGCTCGGTGAGCTGATGGACGCGGAGTTCGACGAACCGGTCCACGTGTTCGGCAACTCCATGGGTGGCGCGGCCGCGGTGGCCCTGGCCGCCCGGCGACCGACTGCCGTGGCCTCGCTGACCTTGATCTCGCCGGCGCTGCCGCATCCGCGGGTCTCGGCCAGCGCGGTCTGGTTCACCGCTCTGGCCACGCCGCGACTGGGCAAGGTCGTCCTGGAGCGCACCCGGCGGATGCCGTTCGAGCGCCGGTTCAAGGCTTCGCTGTCGATGATCTTCGGCGAACCGCAGGCGCTGCCGGCCGAGGTGCTCGAGGCGTACGAGGCCGAGTTGCACCGGCGGGACACCCAGCCGTGGGGAACGCAGGCGACATTGGAAGGTGCCCGGAGCATCCTTTCGTCGCAGCTCGCCCCGCCGCGCCGGTCGCTGTGGGCCGATGCCGCCAAGGTCCGCTGTCCGGTGCTGCTGGTGTACGGCGGCCGGGACCGGCTGGTCGACTCGAAGATCAGGACCAAGGCCCAGCAGGCCTTCCCCGACGCCCGGCTGCTCTACCTGCCGAAGTCCGGTCACGTCGCGCAGATGGAGCACCCGCAAGAGGTCGAGCGGGCATTCCGTCAGTTGATCGCATAACTGCAATCAACCTGCCATCAGATCCTCACAATTGCAGCGCGTTCAGCCCGCACTATTGGCAGTCGACGACTGACGTACGAACAGTTCGGCGCGGCCGGGGGTACCTACTCAGGTAGCAGGCCGGGGCCAGAAGATCATCCCCAGGGATGATCTTCGGCCGATTTCGCCGAATCCGACAACCTGCCGCCAAAGCCGGGAGTCAGTCGAGGTGATCTGTCTGCTGACGAGAGGACCGCTGTGCGGGTATTCGGAAGAGCGGGGATGGCTGTCGCGCTGCTCGGTGGAGCGCTGCTTTCCCCGGTGGGGCTTGCGCACGCAGCGCCGCCGGAACCAGGGCAATCAGTTGCCCAAGGCAAGAATTGGACAGTGCGCCCGGTAGGTGACGGGTACGAGGTGACGTTGCGGCTGGACACGCCGGCGCCGATGCGCAACGCGCTGCCGCTGATCGCGGTGAACGGCGAACCGGTGGGGGTGGCCAAGCAGTCTGCTGACCAGCGCACCGTCTCGCTGGTCAGCCCGGATCCGACGTTGCTGCAAGCAAAGAACGTCGAGCTGGTCTGGTCGGGGGATCTCGGCCGCAACGACGGGAAGAAAGGCAAGAGCCTGGCCGGTGGCGTGACCACCGACAAGGACTGGCTGAAGGCACCGCTCGGCCCGAAGCTGGCCGTCGATCCCGGTGCCACCGGCAAATATGCCGTCGAGACCGCGGAGTACAACCTGGGTGACCAGGCGGTCTACCTGCCGGGTCTCGGCCAGAAGTCAGAGGTCGTCGGCAAGGTCTATTCGCCCAAGGGTGCCGTCGGCGCCCGGCCGCTGGTGATCTTCCTGCACGGCCGGCACTCGGTCTGCTACGGCACTCCGACCGATGAGCCGGCCAACCCGTGGCCGTGTGCCAAGGGCGAGAAGGCGATCCCGAGCTACCGGGGCTACGACGGCCCGGCGAAGGCGCTCGCGAGCAACGGCTACCAGGTCGTCTCGATCAGCGCGAACGCGATCAACGCCTACGACGGCGGCGTCTTCGACACCGGCGCGCAGGCCCGGGCCGAGCTGATCCTCGACCACCTCGACCTGTGGAAGAAGTGGTCCACGGTCGGCGGCGGGCCGTTCGGCAAGAAGTTCGTCGGCAAGGTCGACCTGAACAACGTCGGCCTGATGGGTCACTCGCGAGGTGGCGAGGGCGTCGCTCGCGCGGCAGTGCTCAACGCCGATCGCGGCGGGAAGTACGGGATCCGCGCGGTGCTGCCACTCGCCCCGACCGACTTCGCCCGGGCCACGGTGCCCGGCGTCGCGATGAGCGTCATCCTGCCGTACTGCGACGGCGACGTCTCCGATCTGCAGGGGCAGAAGTTCTACGACGACACCCGGTACTCCGTGACCGGTGACGCCGCGACCCGCTCGACCGTCACGGTCCTCGGCGCGAACCACAACTTCTTCAACACCGAGTGGACCCCGGGCCAGTCGGTGGCGCCGTCGAACGACGACTGGTACAGCGACAACGACAAGGCCGCACCGTGCGGAGCCAAGTACGCGGGCCGGTTGACGCCGAAGCAGCAGCAGGCCGTCGGTACGGCGTACGTGGCCGGCTTCTTCCGGTTGCAGCTCGGCCACGAGACGAAGCTGCTCCCGCTGCTCGACGGCTCGAACGCGCACCCCGCCTCGATCGGCAAGGCTGTCACCCGGGTCGTGTCGCAGGCTCCGGTGGCGACTCGGCGGGACATCAGCAAGCTCGACGCGGCGCTGCCGAAGGGCTCGGTCACGGGGAGCGCCAAGGCGACAGTGTGTGGCGGGGTCGACGAGGCCACGCAACGTGCGGCTGCTGTCGCCACTTGCCTCAAGACCGACAACGGCTCGGACTCGCCGCACTGGGTGACGGCGTACCTCGCCTCGAAGACGCCGACCACGGCGGTCACCAAGCTCACCTGGACCGGCAAGACCGGCGTCGTACGGATCAAGCTCAGCGCGTACCAGCGGGATGTCCGCCGGTACTCCGCGCTGACGTTCCGGGCGACTCCCGACCCGTCGGGTGCGCCCAAGACGGATCTGAGCGTCCGGGTGGTCGACGGGCATGGCCGCAAGGCCGTAGTACCGGTGTCAGCGGTCAGCGACGCGCTGCTGCGGATGCCGGGAGCGCACGACAGCGGTCTGCCGAAGAACCTGCTGCGGACGGTACGGATCCCGACCAGCTCGCTGAAGGGCATCGACCTGCGCGACGTCCGGGCGATCGAGCTGGCGACCGACAAGGTCGCGACCGGCTCGGTGTTCGTCAGCGACCTGGCGTTCGCGACCCCTGGTCTGGGAGTGTCGGCGCCGTCGAAGCTGCCGCAGGTGTCGGCGTCCAACGTCGGCAAGGTCGCGGAGGGCAACTCGGGCGTCAAGAACCTCGACTTCTGGGTGACGCTGTCGCGGCCGAGCATCCGCCCGGTCAGCGTGTACGCCGAGTCGAACAGCGACTCCCCGGCGGTCGCCTCGATCGCCAAGCACCTGGTCTTCAAGCCGGGCCAGACCAAGCAGAAGGTCACCGTGGCGGTCACCGGCAACACCCGGGACAGCTACGACACCCCCTTCGGCCTGGTGCTGTCCGTACCGCACGACGCGCTGCTCGGCCAGTCGATCGGCAATGCCGAGGTGATCGACGACGACCCGACGCCGACCCTGACGATCGGGTCGCCGACGGCGGCCGAGAACGCGGGCACGATCAAGTTCCCGCTGAAGCTGTCGGCGCCGAGCGACAAGTACGTCTGGCTCGGTGGTGACCTGAAGGACGGCACGGCCGTGATCCGCAAGGACTTCACGACCCTGGACGACGACGGCACCCAGAACCCGCCCGACACCTCCGTCTACGGGCAGATCGAGCCCGGCAAGACGACGGCCGACATCGAGGTCAAGCTGATCGACGATCACGTCAAGGAACCGGCCGAGACCTTCTCGGTCAACCTGACCAGCGTCGAAGGCGTCGACTACTTGGTGCCCGCGCTGATCAAGGCGACGATCACCGACAACGACTGACAGCTGCTCCACCTGATCCGGCGGCGTCCACCACCTCCCAAAGGGTGGACGTCGCCTTTCGGTCTGTCCAGGGCTGAAATATGAGACGCGGGGTCCGCCATGCGGACCCGGCGGGGGTGCGCTGGAGTCGTGCGGGAACATGGAGGAGGAACGAGGGGTTGTAACCGGAGTTCCGCGAAGTTTCCCGCTGACGAGGAGTGTCACGTGCCACAGCTGCCACCGCTGGTCGAGCCGGCCGACGAGCTGACCATCGACGAGGTCCGCCGGTATTCACGGCACCTGATCATTCCCGAGGTCGGGATGGCCGGCCAGAAGCGGCTGAAGAACGCCAAGGTGCTGGTGATCGGCGCCGGCGGCCTGGGCAGCCCCGCGCTGCTCTACCTGGCCGCGGCCGGGGTCGGAACGCTCGGCATCGTCGAGTTCGACACCGTCGACGAGTCGAACCTGCAGCGCCAGATCATCCACGGCCAGTCCGACGTCGGGAAGTCCAAGGCCCAGTCGGCGCGCGAGTCGATCCTGGAGACCAACCCGAACACGAACGTCGTCCTGCACGAGGTCCGCCTCGACAACGACAACGTGTTCGAGATCTTCGAGCAGTACGACCTGATCGTCGACGGCACCGACAACTTCGCCACCCGGTACCTGGTGAACGACGCCGCGGTACTGCTCGGCAAGCCCTACGTCTGGGGCTCGATCTTCCGCTTCGACGGCCAGATCAGTGTCTTCTGGGCGGAGCACGGTCCCTGCTACCGCTGCCTGTACCCCGAGCCGCCGCCACCCGGCATGGTCCCGTCCTGCGCCGAAGGCGGCGTACTGGGCGTGCTGTGCGCGTCGGTCGGCGCCGCCCAGGTGACCGAGGCGATCAAGCTGCTCACCGGCATCGGCGACGTGTCGCTCGGCCGGCTGAACATCTACGAGGCGCTCGACCTGAACTGGCGCGCGCTGAAGGTCCGCAAGGACCCGAACTGCGCGATCTGCGGCGAGAACCCGACCGTCACCGAGCTGATCGACTACGAGAACTTCTGCGGCGCACTGACCGAGGAAGCGGCCGACGCGGCCGTCGGCTCGACCATCTCGGTGAAGACGCTGAGCGAGTGGATCAAGCTCAAGGACAACGGCGAGAAGGACTTCCAGCTGATCGACGTCCGCGAGCCGAACGAGTACGAGATCAACCGGATCCCGGGCTCGGTGCTGATCCCCAAGGACCAGTTCCTGACCGGTGCCGCGCTGGAGAAGCTCCCGCAGGACAAGCAGCTGGTCTTCCACTGCAAGTCCGGCGTCCGCTCGGCGGAGGTCCTGGCTATCGCCAAGGCCGCCGGCTTCGCCAACGCGGTCCACGTCGGCGGCGGCGTGGTCGCCTGGGTCGACCAGATCGACCCGTCGCAGCCCGCTTACTGAGCTCCCTGCCCCGCCCCTTTGTGGGGCGGGGCATTTCATTTGCTGGCCAGAGTCCGTTGCCAGCGGCGGAGGAGGTACTTCGCCAGGCCGAGTCCGCGGGCTTCGGGGAGTACGCCGAGGCGGCCGACGTAGCCGCAGTTGTCGGTCTCGACGAAGGCGTGGTTGCAGTCGCTGCCGGCGATGACCCGGCCGTCGCGCTCGACCATCGTCAGTTGCGACCAGTCGAATCCGTCGCGCTTCTCGTGGGTTTCGAGCCATTCGGCGTACGGCGCGAGCGCGGCACTGTCCTGGCCGGCGAACGCCTTGGTCATCATCGCGTGGAAAGCCCGCCGGGTCTGGTCGTCGTGGGCACCTTGGCGGATCGTCGTACCCGTTGGGGGTTCGGGCAGGGGGAGTGGGCCTGCGTGGTCGATCCGCATCCGCTGGTACGACGTAGCGAACTCGAAGCCTTGCTCGGCGACGATTTCGCGCAGTACGTCGTCCGCCCGGAACATGCCGACCTCGACGATCACCTCGGGATGCCCGTTCTCTGCACCCAGCTCACGAGCGCGCCCGGTGCAGGTGGCGAGCAGCCAGGCCGAGATCGCCGGATCGTCGGCGACAACGCTCGCCTGGACGAACTTCACTGGCCCGACCGCCTCTATCGAGAACCAGCCAGCCGTACTGCCAAGCGCCCTGCGCTTGTTCAGAAGGGCATGCGGCAGGTGGCGACGGCTTCGGCGCCGGTTGGGTCGCCGTCGATCAGTACTACGGTCGGCTGGTCGTCGCGGCCGGAGAGGGTGCGCATGTACCCGACCGCGTCGGTGCTCACGGTGGCGATCGGGTCGCCCTGCCCGAGGCGGTAGGTGCCGCCGCCCTGGCCGGTGAGGGTGAGGACTACCGGCGTACCGGACCAGAACGGGCCGTCCACGATGTCGCGCATCACCTGGGCCACCAGCTCATCGGCGTACGGGCCGGCGTCGAACTCGCGGCCGAGCGCCTGGCAGACGTCGTCGCGGTGCATCCACAGGTCGCGGGCGAGCAGGATGTCCTGGATGTAGCCGAGATCCAGCTTGTCGAAGCCGGGCATGCCCTCGATCGTCACCTGCATCCTGCGGATCAGCGCCGGGTTGCGGCTGATCGTCTTGGTGGCTTTGGCCCAGAGCTTGTCGAAGCGCTGTTGCAGGACGTCGTACGGCGTACCGCGGTGGTCGTCGGCCTGGATCATCATGTGCGCGTCGAGCAGCGGAGTGGTCGGGTAGACGCGCCGGGCGCGCCGGTCGCGGAGTGGGAAAGACCAGGGTTTGTTGACGTCCTCGGCCTGTCCGCACAGGTGGCCGACGATGTCGGCGACGTCCCACTCGGTGCAGACCGTGCGTTGTTGCCAGTCGGTGCCGTCGAGGCTGGCCATCAGGTCGTCCCAGGCCGCTACCTCGGCGTCGCGGTGACGGCGGGCGGCGGTCCGGTCGGCGCGGGCGATGTCCCGCGCGGCTGTCGCTGTGGTGGTCATTTCTCTTTCCCCCTGGTTGGTTGGTAGCGCTGGTAGAACATCTCGAGCACGACCGGCATCAGCTTCATGAACCGGCCGTTCTCGAACGTCGCCTGTGGTTCGTTGGCCATCTGCTGCGACAGCACGCCGGCGGTCATCGCCGTGAACAGGGCGATGCCGTCGTCGCTGGTCGCCCGCGGATCCAGTTGCCCGGAGTCGACCTCCTGCTGGAGAAATGCCTTCAGGTCCGCCAGGCCCTCGACCGCCGGGGCGAATGCCTCCGGTGACGGCTCGAAGCCGGGAATCGGTCGCCAGAAGAGCAGTTGGGTGAGCACCTGGTTGGCCATGCACCAGCGGCTGAAGGCGTTCATGGCGGCGCTCAGTTGGTCCGCGGGTTCGGCGCCGTCGCGGGCTTCTCGCTGGGCGTCGCGGATCTGCTCGGCTCCGCGCTGGAAGAGGGCGTCGTAGATGGCGAGCTTCGACGGGAAGTACTGGTAGAGCGACGGTGGTTGCATCCCGAGCCGCCGGGCCACCGCGGACAGGCTCAGCGCCGCGACGCCCTCGGTCTCCATCAGCGCCACCGAGACGTCGAGGATCTCGTCGATGGTCTGCTGCCGGCGCCGCGACCTGCGATCCGGGGCTGCTGCTGTGCTCATAGCTAGAGGAAAACCTAATGGTCGTAGGTAAGTCAACAGCTCGTAGCGTTTTGGGTTCGCTGTCCCCGGCGGCACGTACTGTTTTCTCATGTGCAGAAACATCACCGTTCTTCGTGGACTTGAGCCGGCCGCGACCTCGGAAGAGATCTACGCGGCGGCGCTGCAGTACGTGCGCAAGGTGACCGGCGTCGGCTCGCTCAGCGCGACCACCCGCGGCCCGATCGAGCGCGCCGCAGCCGAGGTTGCCAAGATCACCGAGGCGCTCCTGGAGGAGATGCCGGAGCGCCGAGTTCCTCCGCAAACCGTGCCGCCGCTGCGTCGCCCCGAAGTACGGGCCCGTCTCGGCCTGGACTGACCACTCCGGTGGGGGGATCGTCCGGCCGGCGTCGGCAGCTGCTGGTGTTCGGCCTGATGGTGGCCGGGGTGGTGGTCGCGCTGCTCTGCGTGAATGCGGAAGCAGAGTTGGTACGCCGGCGCTCGGCGTCCTGCGACGGGTCGCTCGGGCTGCCGATGAGCGTCGACGTACTGAGCGTGATCGGGGTGCTCGCCGGCCTCGCCGCGATCGTCTTGCTGGGCCGCTGGTTCGGCCGCGACCGCCGCGCGATCGTCACCGTCCTGTTCGTCACCGCGGTGGCGGGCGTGGTGTTCGAGCTGTTCGCCCTGGTCACCGTCTTCCACGACCCCGGGGCGCCGGTTTGCTGAGGTAGATTGCCGGGTGGAAAACCCTTACCGAGGAGGCAGCGGATGCGGTTCGCGATCAAGACCAGGCCCGAGCACACGAGCTGGCAGCAGTTGCGGGACGTGTGGATCGCGGCCGACGAGTACGAGGTCTTCGAGTCGGCCTGGCACTGGGACCACTTCTACCCGCTGAGCGGCGACATGGCCGGCCCGAACCTCGAGGCCTGGACGACGCTGGCCGCCCTCGCCCAGGCGACCAAGCGGATCCGGGTGGGCTGCCAGGTCACCGGGATGATCTACCGCCACCCCGCCGTACTGGCGAACATGGCGGCCACCACCGACATCATCTCCGGCGGCCGCCTCGAGCTCGGCATCGGCGCCGGCTGGAACCAGATGGAGTGCGACGCCTACGGGATCGAACTCCCGCCGCTGAAGGAACGCTTCGACCGCTTCGACGAGGGCACCCAGGCGCTGATCGCCCTGCTCACCGAGAAGGTCGCCAACTTCGACGGCCAGTACGTCAAACTCACCGACGCGTACTGCGAACCGAAGCCGGTCCAAACCCCCCACCCACCCATCACCATCGGCGGCAAGGGCCCCAAGCGAACCCTCCGCGCGGTCGCCCGCTGGGCCCAGCACTGGAACGTCATCGTCGCCACCCCCGAAGAGTGGAAGCCCTTGAAGGACATCCTCGTCGCCCACTGCGAAGACCTGGGCCGAGACGTCTCCGAAATCACCTGCTCGGTCAACGTCCGCATAGACCCCGACGTCCCCCTCGACCAAGCCATCGACACCGCGATCACCACCGCCGCGGCGTACGGCGACGCCGGCGTAGACCTGGTAGTCCTCAACCTCCCCCTGGACACCCCACCGACCATCCTCGAGCCCCTCGCCAAAGCCCTCGCCTGAGCCGCCTACGGTCGCTCCGGCTCGGCCAGTTCGCCGACGATCGCGACAGCGATCCGGTCCAGCAGCTCGACCTCGCCACTGCTCAACGGCCCGAAGATCTGCTGCCGGATCGCTTCCGACTGGATCGGCGCCACCCGGCGCAGAACGTCCAGTCCGGCGGCCGTCACCGTCGCCTGAAAGGCCTTGCCGACCTGGGGCACGGGTGAGCGGACAACCAGGCCGAGCCCTTCGAGCCGGGTCACCGCATGAGAGATCCGGCTGATCGAGAACTGCAGCGTCTGCGCCAGCGCCTTGAGTTGGAGGGTGCGGTCGGGAGAGTCGCCCAGCAGCACCAGGATCTTGTAGTGCGCGTGCGAGATGCCCGCCTCCCGCTGCACCTGCCGCTCGAGCATGGTCTCCACCAGGTGGAGCATCATCGCCACGTTTCGCCAGGCGCGGCTCTCTGCCTCGTTGAGCATCGGCTCCTCGATCCGGCCTGGTGATCCCACGGAAATGGACAGGGCTTGCGCGGAACACTGTAGGCGACTTGAATGTTCAAGTCACTACGTGGCCCCACCGGCCACCCAGTCCAAGGAGCACCCCGTGTCCCTGCCAGCGTCCTTCACCCCGGTCGGCAAGTCGTTCAGATTCGATCTCGGCGCCCTGCGGATCCGCTACACCTTCGACAGCACCGACTCGGCGACCTTCGTCGTGGAGAACGGCGGCGGCCTGGCCCCGGACGGGCACACCGAACAAGTCTCGATCGAGCTGCACGAGATCCGCCCGGGCGTCTTCCTGAACTCCTGGCGCGAGGCGACCGGAGCGACCGTGTCGCACCTCGAGGATTTCGGCACCGGCAAGCTCTACTCGAACATCACCGTCGAGGGCCGGCTCCACCGCTTCGTCGGCGCCATCCAGGAGGCCTGATGAACGACACGACCGATGCCGGCTCGCTCGAGAAGCGCAACACGGAGATCGTGCTCAGGGCTATGCGCGAGCTCTTCGCGGAGAAGGATCCGACCGCCGTGGACCGCTACTGGGCCGAGCCCTACATCCAGCACAACCCCACCATGCCCGACGGGCTGGAAGGACTTCGGACGGTCGCCCCTCGACTCGAGGGGTTCTCCTGGACCCCTGCTCGCATCGCGGCCCAGGGCGACCTGGTGATGACCCACAGCAGGGTGCTCGGCTGGGCGCCGGAGCCGGCGATCATCGTCGACATCTTCAGACTCGAGAACGGCCGCATCGTCGAGCACTGGGACGTCGTCCAGAGCGAGGTGCCGTCGGCGGAGTCGGTCAACGGACACCCGATGGTCTGACCGCAGAAAGACAACCATGACCGATCTCGTGCCGTCACGGTACGAGTACCACGAAGGAACGGACCACATGACCTCGCTCGAGAAGCTCGTCGAAACCCACCTCAACACTTGGAACTCCCCGGCCGGGGCCGCCCGGGACCAGCTGATCTCGGCCACGTACTCACCGGACGTCTTCATCGGAGAACCCGACAGCGCACATGAAGGCCACGCCGGAATGGAAGAAGCGATCTCCGCCCTCCAAGGGCAGCTTCCCGGCACGGCACTGTCCCGCTCCGGACCCATCCAGGTCGCTCAGGATCTCGTCACCTACGCCTGGACGCTGGGCCCCACCGGACAGCCACCGATCGTTTCAGGCCGCGACGTGCTCCTGGTCCGCGACAATCAGATCACCAGCCTGTACGTCGTGATCGACGCCCCGAGCGAGCCACCGGCCGATGCCCGGTCCTGACGGCGCGACCGCAACCTGAGCTGGCCCGTCGCCGGCGCCGCCGGATAACGTAGGCGCGTGGATCGGGAGGAGTACGTAGAGGCCGTGCTGGTGGCCGTGGAGTCGATCCCACCCGGCCGGGTAGCGACGTACGGAGACATCGCCGAGTACGTCGGTCAGGGCGGCCCGCGTCAGGTCGGCGCCGTCATGCGCGAGTACGGCGGAGCCGTCGGCTGGTGGCGAGTCATCCGAGCCAGCGGCATCCCCGCCGACGAGGTAGTCGACCAACAAATCCAACTCCTCCGCGGCGACGGCGTCCGGGTAACCAACGGCAAAGTCAACCTCCGCGAAGTCCGCTGGAACCCCGAAGAGCAGTAAGAGATCGGTCGCCGTTCAGGGCATCCCGTCGGTGAGGATCCTCCCCAGCTCATCGCCGAACCCTGGAACGAGTCTGCCCTTCGCCATATCTTCCGCCAGTTCGAAGACGGTCTTCCTCGGTTGGCGAAGGCGGCGGGACAGCCTCTCCATCGCACCCACGACCTGGTTGGGCACCGTTTCCAGGAGATCCAGCAGGAATCTGTCGGGCTGTACAACGGCCAGACCTGGTGGCACAGACGTGGGAGGGAAGTCGCGTGCGTTCTCCGTCACCAGATGAGTCGCTTCCGTGCCGATCGCGACGGCGAGCACATGGCGGTCTTTCTGGTCGCACGCAAGGCCAGGTACCAACGGTATCCAGCTGGCAGGAGGCTGGCACGCGTCGGGGAACGCCACGTCCATCTGTTCGAGCACATGCGTCGCGACGGCGGTGGCATCGCCGTCGCTCAAACCGGAGCGAGTCTTCAGCAGGTCGATCGAGTTTCGTCGGATCTCATCGAGGATCTCGTCCTGCCAGATAGGTTTGAACGCCTCCTCCCGCGCACAGGAGAGCAGTACATCTCGGAGGCCGGATGGAATCAGTACGCACGCGTCGAGGACGCCGACCGGGCGCTCTGAACAGACCTTGGACATCGGTCAGAAGTCCCCGTCCACGTAGCCGCCTTCGGGAACAATCGCCGCGAGGGCTCGCTCGCTGATGCGGCGCTGGGCTTGGCGGAAGGCCTCGACGTCGGAGAGTAGGAAGCGGTGGCGGTTGCCGACCAGTCGGTGTGCGAGCTGACCCTCGCGGGCGATCTTGATGACGTAGGGCCGTGAGACGTTGAGGAGGTCGGCGGCCTCCTGGCTGGAGATTTCGGGGTCCTGGCTCTCGTCGACGATCATCCTGAGTGGACCGGCTCCGAGTGTGGCGATGATCTGACGTAGCGCGGCCAGCGTGTTGCCGGTGACCTTCACGCTGCTCTTGCCCTGGACGATCGTGACCGAGGCGCCCCGGTTGATGAGCTCTTCGACCTCGCGGAGCTGCTTGTTGTTCGGTGGCAGCACCGAGACCACCAAGTGTTCTCGGCGCTCTCGTCCATCTCCAGCAGGCGGTTCGTGGGGCGGCCGATGAGCTGCCTTCTTGTCCGTGGCAGGTCGGCCTGCCACGGACTTCGCAGTACCAGCGGTGCTCCCTCTGCTGCGGTTGGGCTGGTCAGCGGATGCCGCATGCTTGCGGGCGCCTGCCGCTTTGGCCTTGGTGGCTGGTCCGGAGGTGGTCTTGCTGTTCTTGCTGATCGCCATGTCAAACTCCTCTCACTCAGAGGCTATCCGAAACATCAGAAACTGTCGAAGCAATCGAATCGGCGGATCGCGGTGCCGAACGAGTGCCGACTCGGATTTGTCGGTGGGGTCTGGTGGGATGGGGGGATGGTCAGTAGAACGGGTTCCAGGTATCGGCTGGTTCGGGGGGACGGGCATCAGGCTCGGGTCACCGAGGCGCCGGTGCTGGATGCTGATCAGCGGGCCGTGGTGGAGCACGGGAGTGGGCCGTTGCTGGTGCTGGCGGGGCCGGGGACGGGGAAGACGACGACGCTGGTCGAGGCCGTTGTCGATCGGGTGGGGAATCGTGGGCTGAAGCCTGATGAGGTTCTGGTGCTGACCTTCGGGCGGAAGGCGGCGACCGAGCTCAGGGACCGGATCACGGCTCGGCTCGGGCGGACTACCCGGGCGATGCCGTCGATGACCTTTCATTCGTTTTGCTATGCGTTGCTGCGGCGGTTCACGCCGGCGGACGCGTTCGATGTACCGCTCCGGCTGCCATCGGGTCCCGAGCAGACACTGAGGCTCAGCGAGTCGCTCGAAGGTAGTCGTGAGGTCGGGGTGACGAAGTGGCCGGCCAGTCTGCATCCGGCGCTGAAGACGCGCGGGTTCACCGAGGAAGTACAGGCCGTCATCGGCAAGGCGCGGCAGCTCGGGCTCGACCCGGAGGATCTGTCCGCGATCGGGCATTCGGCCAGCCGGCCCGAGTGGGTCGCGGTCGGTGACTTCTTCGAGGAGTACCTGCAGATCCTCGACCACGAGCAGGTGCTGGACTACTCCGAGCTGATCCACCGCGCGGTCATCCTGGCCGAGCAGCCGCACGTGAAGGCGCGGCTCCGCGAGGAGTTCAAGGCCGTCTTCGTCGACGAGTACCAGGACACCGACCCCGGCCAGACCAAGCTGCTCCAGGCGATCGCCGGCGACGGCCGCGACCTCGTCGTGGTCGGCGATCCGGACCAGTCCATCTACACGTTCCGCGGCGCCGACGTCCGCGGCCTGCTCCGCTTCACAGACGAGTTCCGTACTACGGAAGGCGCCGAAGCAGCCCAGATCGCGCTGGCCACCACCCGCCGGTTCGGCACCACCCTGCAGCGCGTCTCGCGCAACGTCGTCAACCGCCTCGGCGTCCCTGGCACCCTCGACCGCGACACCTTCGAGCGCTTCCGCAACCCCGACGCGAGCTCCTGCGTCTACGGCCCCGGCAAGGTCGAGGCCAACCTGTACTCGACCAGCGGCGCCGAATTGGAGCACATCGCCGACATCCTCCGTCGCGCCCACGTGCAGGACGGCGTCGGCTGGCACGAGATGGCGGTGCTGGTCAGGTCGGGCAGCTGGTCGATCCCACCGTTGCGTCGCGCTCTGGCCGCCGCGGGCATCCCCGTCGACGTCGCCGGCGACGAGTTGCCGCTGTCGCGCGAGCCCGCAGTGCGGCCGATGCTGCTGGCGCTGAGAGCCGTCGCCGACCCGGCCACGTTGACGGTCGACGTCGTCCGCGCTCTCGCCTTGTCACCGCTCGGCGCGATGGATGCCGGCCAGTTGCGCCGCCTCGCGCGCGTACTCCGCAAGCGCGACCGTGAGGCAGCCGGTGGCCAGCGGCTGCCGCGCTCATCCGACGACCTGCTCCGCGAAGCACTGATGAACCCCCTGCTGCTCGACGAGCAGGCCTCGCCCGCCGAAGCCCGGTTCGTCGCCCTCGGCGAAAGGTTGCTCAAGGCAAGAAACATCGTGACGGCAGGTGCCGCCCCCGACGAGGTGATGTGGTCACTCTGGTCGGAGTCCCCCTGGCTCAGACGCCTGCGAGGCCAGGCGAACAGCGGCGGCGAGGTAGCCCGTACTGCGAACCGCGACCTCGACTCGCTCTGCGCACTGTTCGACACTGCGAGCCGGGCCGAGGAGCAGATCGGGTTCAAGGGCGTGTCGACGTTCCTCGCCGAGCTGGAGGCGCTGGACATCGCCGGCGACAACCGCTTCGACGCGACGTACCGGGAGGCCGGGGTCCAGCTGATGACCGCGCACCGGTCGAAGGGACTGCAGTGGCGGCTGGTCGTCGTCGCGAGCGTGCAGGAAGGGCAGTGGCCCGATCTGCGCCGACGCGGTTCGTTGCTGGAACCGGATCGGCTCGGGCCCGACGGTCTGGTGGATCCGCTGTCGGCCGGGGCCATGCTCGCGGAGGAGAGACGGCTCTTCTACGTGGCGATCACGAGAGCCCGGGAGCGGCTGATCGTGACAGCCGTCCAAGCCCCCGAGGCCGACGGCGATCAGCCTTCCCGATTGCTTGCTGAGCTCGACATTCCTTTGAAGTTGGTGGCCGGACGGCCGCGTCGACCCTTGTCGCTGCCCGGTCTGGTGGCCGACCTTCGTTGCGTACTGGCCGACCCGGCCTCGTCGCCCGCCTTGAAGCGAGTCGCGGCCGACCGGTTGGCGCAGCTCGCCGATGCCGTCGACGACCGGGAGTACGCGCTGGTCCCGACCGCCGACCCGCAACGCTGGTGGGGCGTGCGCGAGCGGACCAAGTCGGAGCGTCCGATCACCGACCCCGAGTTGCCGGTGCCGTTGTCCGGGAGCGCGCTGACGACGATCGTCGACTGTCCGCTGCGCTGGTTCCTGCAGCGTCGGGCAGGCGGCGAGACACCCAGTACTTCGGCCATCGGCTTCGGCATGGTGCTCCACACGCTCGCCGACGCCGTCGCGACCGGGACGCTGCCGCCCGACATCGACGAGCTGAACGGCTGGCTCGACAAGGTGTGGACGCAGCTCGAGTTCGAGTCGTCCTGGATCTCCGATCGGGAGCGGGTCGAGGCGGAGCAGGCGTTGCGGCGGTTCGTCGCGTGGCACCAGGGGCGGCCGGACCGGACGCTGCTCGGCACCGAGGTGGAGTTCGACGTACTGCTGCCGGACGAGGACAAGCCCGCGGTTCGGGTCAAGGGCCGGATGGACCGGTTGGAGCAGGACGGCGACGGTGCGATCCGGGTGGTCGACCTGAAGACCGGCCGCAACATGCCGACCAAACCGGCGTTGGAGCGGCACGTCCAGCTGGCGATCTACCAGCGCGCGATCGAGTCCCGGCAGATGAAGAAGCTGGGCGAGGAGCCGCGCAGTGGTGGCGCCGAGCTGGTCCAGTTGCGGCACGACGACGTCGGGCTCCCGAAGGTCCAAGGACAGGCTCCGCTGGAGGCTGACGAGGACGGCCGGACCTGGCTGGACGAGGCGGTCGAGGACGCCGAGTCGATGGTCCGCTCGGAGGAGTTCATCGCCAAGCGCAACGCCGGTTGCGACCGCTGCGACGTCCGCGGCCTCTGCCCCATCCAGCCCGAAGGCCGGGAGATCGTCTGATGCGCGCCAACCTGCGACGACCGGCCGGCCGGCTGATGCGCGCCAACTGCCAAGGCTTGGAGGTCGTCCGATGAGAGCGAAGCTGGAGACGACTGCTGAGCTGTGTGATCTGCTCGGGATTCCGTTCAGTGATCAGCAGCTGCAGGCGATCACGGCGCCGCTCGCACCGGGCGTGATCGTGGCCGGTGCCGGGTCGGGCAAGACGACGGCGATGGCGGCACGCGTCGTCTGGCTGATCTGCACCGGACAGGTCCAGCCGGAGGAAGTACTGGGGCTGACCTTCACCAAGAAGGCCGCCAACGAGCTCGACGTACGGATCCGCGACGACCTCACCAAGGCCGGCGTGCTCGGCTCCACCCTGCCGCGCGACCAGCACCCGATCCTCGCCGCGCACCTGCGCAGCAACGTCCCCAACTGGGAGCCCGAGGAGCCGGGCGAGCCCGTCGTCTCGACGTACCACGCCTTCGCCGGCACGCTCATCGCCGAGCACGGCCTGCGACTCGGCCTCGAGCCCGACGTCCGGGTGCTTGCCGACGCGACCAGGTTCCAGCTCGCCGGCCGGGTCGTACGCCGGTCCAACGGGCCGATCCGATTCGCGTCCCATCACGTGCCGACGCTGGTCAACAGCCTGCTCGCCCTCGACGGTGAGCTGGCCGATCACCTGCTCGGCGCGAACGAAGTACGGGCTCATGACGAGGCCGTGCGGGCCGAGGTCGCGGCGGCGCGCAAGCAGACGGTCGAGGTGAAGAAGCTGGCCGAGACGGCGCTGAAGCGTGGCGAGATCCTGCAACTCGTCGAGGAATACCAGGCCTACAAGGGCGAGCGTGGTGTCGTCGACTTCGCCGACCAGATGGCGCTCGGTGCCCGGCTGGCCGAGGAGTGTCCCGAGGTCCCGGTGATCGAGCGCGGTCGGTACAAGGTCGTCCTGCTCGACGAATACCAGGACACTTCGGTCTCGCAGCGTCGGATGCTGACCGCGCTGTTCGGCGTCGACGGTCACCCCGTCACCGCGGTCGGCGACCCGTGCCAGGCGATCTACGGCTGGCGCGGCGCCTCGGTCGCGAACCTCGACGAATTCCCCGACCACTTCAAGAACGCGGACGGTACGCCGGCCCAGCGGTACGTCCTGAGTGTGAACCGGCGTTGTGGCAGCCGAATCCTCGCGGCCGCCAACCAGCACGCGGCCGAGCTCTACCAGCAACACCCCGGTGTGATCCCGCTGGAGGCGCCGCCCGAGGCACCCGAGGGCGCGATCACGGTCGGCCTGTTCGAGACGCGCTCGAAGGAGATCGAGTGGGTCGCGGACGCGATCGTCGCCGCGCACAAGATGCCGAACCGCCGATGGAAGGACATCGGCATCCTGATGCGCACGAACACCGACCTCAGCGCGGTCCACGAGGCGCTGATCGCGCGCAAGGTCCCGGTGGAGGTGGTCGGCCTGGGTGGCCTGCTCGCGCTGCCCGAGGTCGTCGACGTCGTCGCCACTCTGCAAGCGGTCAACGATCTGACCGCCAACGCGGCAATGCTCCGGATCCTCACCGGTCCGCGCTACCGGATCGGCCATCGCGACCTCGCCTTGCTGGCCAACCGTTCCCGCACGCTCGCCGACGCCGGTGATCGCCCGGCCGCGGATGATCTTGTCGCGGCGCTCGACGCGGCGGTCGCGGGGATGGACTCCACCGAGGTCATCTCGCTGGCTGAGGCCGTCGACGATCCGGGGCCGGCCGGGTGGGGTTACTCGGCTGAGGCGCTGGAGCGGTTCAGGGAGTTGTCGACCGAGCTGCGTGAATTGCGTGCGCACTCGGGCGAGCCGTTGCTCGACCTGGTCCGCCGGGTGATCAGCACCATCGGGCTCGATGTCGAGCTGACCGCGACACCCGATCACGTCGACTCCGGCCGTCGCGATCACCTGGCCGCGTTCTTGGATGCCGTGGGCAACTTCGTGTCGACGGAGTCGAGTGGGTCGCTGGACGGGTTGCTGGCGTATCTGGCGGCGGAGGAGGAGTACGCGGCGGGGCTCGACCTCGCAGTACCGAGTGAAGCGGACTCGGTGAAGCTGCTGACCACGCACCGGTCGAAGGGGCTCGAGTGGCCGATCGTGTTCGTACCGACCCTGGTGAACAAGGTGTTCCCGTCGGATCGCGGCCGCGACAAGTGGACGACCAACGCGAAGGTGCTGCCGTGGCCGTTGCGCGGCGACGCCGACACGCTGCCCGACTTCCACGACCTGTCGAACGCTGGGCTGAAGGCTTTTGCGGACGAGTGCAAGGACGTCAACGCGCTGGAGGAGAGGCGTCTCGGGTACGTCGCTTTCACCCGCGCGAAGGAGATCCTGGTCGCGACCGGGCACTGGTGGGGGCCGACGCAGAAGCGGCCGCGCGGGCCCTCGTCGTACCTGGAGACGTTGAAGCAGCACGCGGGGGAGCGGGTCATCGACTGGACACCGCAGCCTGACCTCAACGAGGAGAACCCGGAGCTCGCCGAGCAGCAGCTCGCGCCCTGGCCCGCGCCGTACGACGCAGCGGCGTACCAGCGTCGGCTCGAATCGGTGGCGCTGGTCGAGCAGTCGCGCGCGGAAGGTCCGTCGCAGGAGGCCGAGGACTCGCTGCTGCTGGACGAGCAGGCGACGGTCGCGCGGTGGGACTCCGAGCTGGAGCGATTGTTGTCGGAGGCAAGGGAAAGCCGGAGCCGGAAGGCGTACGACGTCGCGCTGCCGGCCTCGCTGTCGGCGACCCAGGTGATGCGGCTGGCGAAGGACCCGGACGGCTTGGCGGCCGACCTGGCTCGCCCGATGCCGCGGAAACCCAACCGGGCGGCGCGATTCGGCACCCGCTTCCATGCGTGGGTGGAGAGCTACTTCGGCCAGCAGTTCCTGCTCGATCCGGATGACCTGCCGGGGGCGGCCGACGAGGGCATCGTCGACGACACCGACCTGACCGAGCTGATGGATGCCTTCCGCGTCGGACCGTACGGCGAGCAGATGCCGTACGAGATCGAGGCTCCCTTCGCCCTCGCGATCGGCGGCCGGATGGTTCGCGGCCGGATCGACGCCGTCTACCAGGTGATCCGCCCCGACGGCTCCCGCGGGTACGACGTCGTCGACTGGAAAACCAGCCGCAGCGAGACCGCCGACCCGCTCCAGCTGGCCATCTATCGGGTGGCCTGGGCCGAACTCCTCGGCATCCCGGTCGAGCAGGTCGGCGCCGCGTTCTACTACGTCCGTACCGGCGATGTCGTCCGGCCCGAGAACCTCCCGGACCGCCCCGCTCTGATCACGCTGCTCAACGGCTGAACCTTCCGCGACAACATTTCCAGCAGTCTCGAAAGGGTGTTTCGCGCGCGCTGAACCTCCTACGTTGGAGGTGTCAAACAAGCGATTGAAGGAGTCATTTCGTGCGAGCGTTCCTGAAACTTGCCCTCGGTACCGTCCTGACCGCGACCGCGCTGACCGCCGCCGCGACCGGCCCGGCCCAGGCGACCACCACGTCAGGTACCTGCGGCGCCAACTTCGTCTGCATGTGGGAGGACCCGGGCTTCAACGGCACGAAGTACGTCGACGTGGTCGGCCAGCCCGGCTTCATCGACATCGACTGGTGGGAAGGCGACAACGAGATCAGCAGCGTGAACAACCGCACCGGCTACTGGGTCCGGATGTACGCCAACGACGACGCCACCGGCTTCTTCGGCTGCGTAGCCCCCAACCAGTCCATCGGCGCCCTCACCTTCGACAACGAAATGGAAAGCTTCAGCCTCAACACCACCTGCAACTGACAACGTGCTGGGGCCCGTCGCCAAGTTGGCGGGCCCTATCCAACAAGCTCCGCCGGAACCACTCGAACTGAGAAGGGCACCTCAGCCTCGAACGCCTCCTCGGCCTTCACCACGGCCCGCTCCACATACCGGCCGTCCTCCAACTCGAGAACGGTCAGGATCTCGGCCTCAGGATCGAAGATCCAGTAGGCTGCGACACCTGCCTCTTCGTAGAGGTTCCGCTTGAGGACCAGATCTTTGGAGCGGGTCGCGGGGGAGAGCACTTCTACCGCCAGCAGTAACGGAAGGCGAAGCGCGTCCGGTCCCGGATCGTCGCGCGTCGCGACGAGCACATCGGGCTGCAGGGAACGCCCGGCCGTTGGCTGATAGTCCATCGGCGCCGTGATGACGCGGTATCTCGCCGGGCAGTTCTGCTGCAGTGCATAGTTGAGCGCAGCCACTGCCACTTGATGCAGCAGAGTGGGGGACGGAGTCACCAGAAAAATCCCGTCGACGAGTTCGTACTGGCTGCCGTCGTCAGGGAGAGCGTCGAGATCGGCCAAGGTGAAGTTGTTGGGCTCGATGTGCTGCACGAGTTCCATGGTGCCTCCTTCGGTGTCACCTGACCAGCATGGTGCTTGTCGGCAGGCCGTTCGGCTGGTTCGGTGGATCTGCCCGCAACTGCCCTCGATCTGCCCCGCATCTGCCCGCTCACCCCATGAGTGCCGAGGGGGTGAGGCTGATGGGGAAGGGGGTTGTGGTGTGGAAGTTTTCTTCGCCTTGGATTACGGCTTCGCAGGTGTAGTGGTCTTGGTTCAGGTGCAGGACCGTGAGCTCCTGGGCGGCGGGGTCCAGGAGCCAGTACGCCGGTACGCCGTGTTCCGCGTAGAGGGCGCGTTTGGTTACCACGTCGGTGGTTCTGGTGGTGGGGGAGAGGACTTCGACTGCCAGGAGTGCGTTTTGGACGTATTGAGGGCCGGCGTCGGCGCGCGGGGTGACCAGGATGTCGGGGCGGAGGGAGAGGCGGCGGGTGGGGCGGAAGTCGAGGGAGCCGACGGAGACGAGCAGGTCTGGTGGGCAGGCGTGTTTGAGGGCGACCATCAGCGCGACCACGGCCGCTTGGTGTGCCGGCGGTTGCACGCCGGTCACCACCAGCCGGCCGTCGATCACCTCGTACCGCCGCGCATCCGGTGGCCGGACCGAGCTACCGGGGAGGCCGGCGGGCACGGCGAAGGTAAGGCCAGCTGCTTCGAGTCTCGCGGTTCGATCGCTCACCTGACCAGCATCGCGGAAACGGCACGTACCCCGCGAAAGTTATCCACAGCATCTGCCCCAACTCCTCGGCTAGGTGAAGGCGGGCATCGGGCGGTTGTCGGTGGTGATGGCCACGAAGGCCGGCTCCTTCGACGCGGTGCTGACTGCGTCCCACAGCTCCAGGCCGGCTGCAGCTGAGAGCGGTGCGGAGACGATGGCGCCGGTGAAGATGACGCGGCGCGGGGCGTAGCAAGCGAGCGGCTGTGCGGGAGCGTCGCCGACCAGCGTCGGTACGAGCGGTTCTGGTCCGGCAAGCGCGGCAAGCTTCGCCGTCGACGCCTCGATCGCGGCATCCCAGTACACGTCGTCAGCAGCCGTCAGGAACCCCTCCAGTCCGGCGGCCACCAGCAATTCCTCCACCAAGGTCGGCGACGGCGGAGTCGGCGGCCCCGGCTGGAAGACGCGATCACCCCAAGCCAGGTACAGCGGCTCGATCTCACTAGCCCGCCCCTGCGCCCGCAGCGCCTCGAAGACCCGTAGCAACCGCAGCGACTGCTTGCTCGTGGCAACGGCCAGTTCGCGGAACATCGGCGGCATCCCGACCGCCTGCTCGTCACCGGACCGCAACCAGAGGCTGAGCGACCGCAACCGCAGCGGCAGCTCCCGCTCGGCGGCGACCCCGAGGAGCCAGCGCGCGGCCAGCCAGCTCCACGGACAGGCGGGATCGACGTACAACTCGTACTCCGGCGCGCGGGCCGGACTCTGGCGACGTGTATTCATCAGATCTCAACTCTCTTCGTCATAGTAGGACTATGATGAGGAGAGTGCTAGATTCCCACCGTGGCTGTCAAGGGCATTCCGGGGCATCGCGAGCGGCAGGCGCTGGCGACCAAGGCGCAGGTCGCGGCGGCCGCGCGGCGGCTGTTCGCCGAGCAGGGCTATGTCGCCACCACGATCGCGGCGATCTCGGCCGCCGCCGAGATCCCGGCGCAGACGATCTACTCCGCGTTCGGCAACAAGGCCGCCATCCTGGGCGAGATCTCCAAGACCTGGATGCGCGACGCCGAGACACGCAGGCTGTCGGACGACGCGCTCACCGCCGACGACCCGATCGACCGCCTCCGCCAGACCGCGCATTGGCATCGGCGCCAGTTCGAGGCCGGGTACGACGTGATCGTCATCTACCAGGAGGCCGCGCGCGCCGATCCGGCGATGGCCGAGGAGATGCGCCGGGTGTGGGCGGCCAGGGAGCACGAGCTCACGAAGTACCTGGCTGCTTTCGAGGGCGAGTTGAAGGTGACCGCGGAGCGCGCGCTGGACATCCTGCTCGCCTGCACGGTCCCTGAGGCCTACCGGACCCTCGTCATCGAGCGCGGCTGGTCGCTCGACGAGTACGAGGCCTGGCTGGGCGACGCCCTCATCGCCCAGCTGCTCTAGACCTCTGCCAGCGGATTCCGCAACGTTCCGACGAACTGCAGCGAGCCGGCCATGTCCGCCAGATCGACCATGCTCTGGTTGTTCTTCAACTGCAGCCGGTTCAAGCAGGACAAGGCGAATTCAGGACTGAACAGGTCGTACTTCGCAAACGCCGCCGCCAACTCCGGCGTCGCCTCCTGATAATCGCGCACCGACGACGCGACGACCGCCCAGAACTCCGTCGGCGACAACAGCCCTTCTCCGGCAAGCAATGGCGACAGGAACCGGAAGATGCAGTCGAACACATCGGTGAAGATGCTCAACAACTTCTCGTCGTCAGGCACATTGGTGACGCGCACCCGCTCGATCTCGGCAGGCAATGCGGTCGCCGTGCTCAACACCGCGATCTCCTCCGCGATGTCCTTCATCAGCACGCGAACCGGCACGCCATCGCGCAGTACCAGGATCAGGTTCTCGCCATGCGGCATGAAGACGAGCTCGTACGCGTAGAAGCAATGCAGCAACGGCACCAGATACGCATCGAGATAAGAGCGCAGCCATTCGCGAGCATCCAATCCGGACGACTTGATCAACGCCCCTGCCAGTGACGATCCCTGCCGATCGACATGCAGCAGCGAAGCCATCGTCGCGAGCCGCTCGCCTTCACCCAAAGTCGGCACCGGGCTCTCGCGCCACAACGCGGACAGCATCTTCCGGTACGCCGAACCAGGGCTCGTCGCCGCTTCGTAGTACCGGTTGTGGTAGCCGATCGCGGCGATCTCGCGCAGCACGGAAAACCCGTAGCGCTTGAGGATCGCGTCGTTCTCGACCAGGTCGTGCACCCAGTCGTTGATCGCCGGCGTCTTCGCCATGTACGCCGGGGAGAGCCCGCGCATGAAGCCCATGTTGAGCACCGACAATGCCGTCTTCACGTAGTTCCGCGATGGCCGGGTCCGATTGAAGAAGGTGCGGATCGACTGCTGCGGTTGGTACTCGTCATCGCTGGTGCCGAGAAAGACAATGTGCCGCTGAGCAATGTCCGCGGCGAACGTGATCGTGGTCTTGTTCTCCCACTGCCACGGATGCATGGGCATCAGGTGATAGTCGGCCGGGTCGCCGCCGACCGCCCGGATGCGTTCGCTGAACCGTTGCAGCACAGGCGTTCCGAGCTCGTCGCGCAGCATGGCGTCGTACGTGATCGTCTTGCTGTGCGAGACCGTCGCGCGATCCCGGCGTACCGCGATCCAGACCAGCCGAACCGCCGAGCCGGTCTCGGGTGCGAACGCACGGTAGTCCTCGACGCCGAACCCGAGCCGCCCGTTGTTCGCCACGAAACAAGGGTGTCCCTCGGTCATCGCCGACTCGATCGCCTGGAAGTCGGCGGTGACCAACTCGGCCGCGGTCAGGTCGTCCTTCGTCAGCTTGTACGCCGAACTGGCGAGCGTACTGCTGATCTCCTCGAGGTAGACCGGCAACATCTCGGCGCCGATCCCCAACTGTTCGTGGAACTCGGTGATGAAGTCCAGGGCGTCGACCGGCGCGTCGACGCCGGCGCGCGTGCGGGTGATGCTCGCCGCGTCGACCTCCCAATGATTCAAGGGATAGCGGTCAGCCTTGAAGTAGTACGAGCTCGTGTCGTTGGCGACCGTGTAGCCCTCGCCCGAGGTGACGGGTTCGAAGAGCCGCTCGTGGGTGAACTCGGCGAGCGCCTTGCGGACCAGTGCGCGGTTCGCGACGGCCCAGGTGTCCGGCTGGAGGTGTGTGGTGGTCATGGGTCAGCCTGCCTCGTTCATCCGGGTCGCATCGGCGTACTGCTCGCGGGTGCAGAAGCTCAGCCAGGCCTGCTTGTCGGGCAGCGTCACGATGCTGTGCTTGCGGAAACCCATGCGCTGGTTGAGTTCCTGGATCTTGGTGTTGCGGACGTCGGGCTCGACCACGACGCGATCGACCAGCGGATCGCTGAACAGGTAGTCGAGGATCGTCTCGAACACCGCGCCGGTGAAGCCGGGCACGCGCCGCTCGGGCGGCGCGACCAGGACGTGCATGCCGATATCGCCCACTGCCGGTTGGTACACACCGCCGACCGGGTCGTGCTCAGGCTGGTACCGCTCCATCAGGAACGCCGGCCGTCCATCGTGCGTGCCCAGGAACGCCTGGTGGTAGCCGGTGCGTTCGATTCGCTCGTACTCCGTACGCACGTCGTCGATGGTGGCCGTCAGCAGCCCCCAATACTGCGCATAGGGCTGGGTTACCCAGCTGTGCAGCGTCGGCACGTCTTGGTCGAGATCGAACGGCCTCAGGCTGAGCGTCCCGATCCCAGCGGCGAATCGGCGGAAGGTGGGCACGGAAGACTCCAGGTGCTACATCAGCGGGCGGTTGATTAGCTAAGGCTAACCTTACTAACTGCTTCGCCGTCCACCGAAAGTGACCCGTATCCCAGAGGGGCGATACCCCGTCGGAGAGCCCGGGTGCTGCTCAGCGGTCACCACTACTGAGGGTGGATGCCGCAGGTAGTCCGCGCGGTGGATGTCGCAATGGATAGAGGCGTCCTACGTTGGAAGCATGTTGATCGCAGAGGACCTCGCGCTGCTCTTGTACGACGACGAGAGCGGGAAACCCGTCACTGGGTCGCCCGGGCTCGACTATGCGCTCGGCGGAGCCGTGCTGATCGAGTTGACGCTGCTGGGCAAGGTGGACATCGCCGAGGCGGGTGACACGGTCAAGGCGGGGCGGTTGAAGGTATTGGACACCACGCCGACCGGGGACGCGCTACTGGACGAGCGGCTCGCGTTCCTGGCGGGCAAGCCGGGCGCCCGGCCCAAGGACCTGATGAAGAAGCTGTCGAACAAGCTGCGCCAGCAGGTGCTCACCAGGCTGGCTGAGCGGGGTGTGCTCGAGGCGGACAAGGGCAAGGTGCTGGGCCTGTTCCCGGTCACCCGCTGGCCGGCCAAGGACGCACGCCACGAGGCAGAGGTCCGCGCCGCCCTGGAGAACGTCCTGAAGCTGGGCACCCAGCCCACTGAGCGCACCGCCGCCCTGATCGCCCTCCTGAGCGCCCTCAACGTCGTCCCGAAGGTCGTCACCGACGCCGTGGACAAGAAGGCCCTCAAGAAGCGAGCCAAGGAAATCGCGGAATCCGAATGGGCCGCCACCGCCGTCCGCAAAGCAGTCCAGGAAATGCAGGCAGCAGTAACCGCCGCCATAGTCGTAGCCAGCTCAGCCGGCGCCGCAGGCAGCTCCTAACCACCCCCCGGCCCCCGGCCACCTGGACCCGGGACCCCGGACCCCGGACCCCGGCCACCGAACCCCGGTCCCCGGCCACGGACCCCGGCCCCCACCGGACCCCCGTCACCGGGTGCACTCCGCTTTCCGTACTTCCCGTCGCCGCGTGCCCGGAGGGCGCGCGGCGACGGTGTTCTTACTCTGCTTGGCAGTTCACCTTGCAGGTGCTGTCGACGAGCGTCAGGTGGGCGCCTGGGTCTTCGGTGTCGACGGTTTCGGTGGACCAGTCGACCCGCCAGTCGCCGACCTTCGTCGCGCGCTCGACCGTGCCCAGCGCGCCGAACCAGTCCGTGATCGGCGTCCGCGGGTTGATGTGCGCGATCTCCAGCACCTTCGGCAGCTGCTTGCCGATCTCCGCCCGGACGTCGGCGATCTTCGCGCCGTTCGCGTGCAGCGACACGACCGGCGGCCGCTTGTGGCTCCCGGTCAGCACCCAGACCGACACCGTGCCGGAAGTACAGATCGCGTACGTCCCGTCAGCCCCGCACTTGTACCCACCCTTGGCCAGCCCCGCGACCACCTGAGCAGCGGCGAGGTCCGGCAGTACCGGGTCGTCCGACTTGGCACTGGTCTCAGACGCCGGCTGCTGGCCCGTCTCCGAGCCTGCGGTCGTGTCCGAGGGCGTAGGAGCGTCGGAGGACTTCTTGTCATCTGATCCGGAGCAGGCCGTAGTACCGATGAGCAGTGCAGCACTCACCAGTGCGACGGCGACCCGCTTCAGACCGGCACCTCGATCGCAGCATCGAGGGCGATCGTGATCATCTCGGAGAAGGTCGTCTGCCGCTCCTCGGCCGACGTCTCCTCCTTGGTGATCAGGTGGTCCGACACCGTCATGATGCCGAGCGCCCGGCGACCGAACTTGGCGGCCAGCGTGTAGAGCGCCGCCGCCTCCATCTCGATCCCCAGTACGCCGTACTCGGCCGTGCGCGACACCAGGTCGGGCCGGTCGTTGTAGAACAGGTCGCCGGAGAACACCTGGCCGACATGCACGTTCAGCCCGGCCGCCTCGGCCGCGTCCACCGCCGCGCGCAGCAGCTTGTAGTCAGCAGTCGGTGCGTAGTCGATGCCGTGGAAGCGCAGCCGGTTCATCTGCGAGTCGGTGCTCGCGGACATCGCCACGATCACGTCGCGGACCCGGACGGCCTCGGTCAGCGCGCCACAGGTGCCGACCCGGATCAGGGTCTGTACGTCGTACTCGGCGAACAGCTCGTTCGCGTAGATCGAGGCCGACGCCTGACCCATGCCGGAGCCCTGCACGGAGATGCGCTCACCCTTGTAGGTGCCGGTGAACCCGAACATGTTCCGGATCTCGGTGTAGCAGGTGACGTCGGACAGGTAGGTCTCGGCGATCCACTTGGCTCTCAGTGGATCCCCGGGGAACAGCACACGCGGTGCGATCTGTCCCTTCTCGGCAGCGATGTGAATACTCATGCCGGGATGCTCTCATGATCGCCGGGCGAGATACGTTGAAGCCGTGGCCTATTCGATCGTTCCCGGTTCCCTCTCACTGTCGCGTTCCGTGCTGGACCGAGCTGCCGACCGACGGCGCGACCAGGAGTGGCTGGAGAAAGCATGGGCCGCCGAGGACACCCAGGTGGCTCTGGTAGCCGGTGACAAGCTGGCAGTAGTCGAGGACCGTACGGCGCTCCGCCTGGTACCGCCCGCTGCGGCCCCCGACGGCATCCGCATCTTCCTGGGCATCGACCGTGTCGCCGGAGCCGGTATGACGGCCGACGGGCGCGCCGTGTTCGCAGTACTGGTTACTGGAGAGCCCGACGATTCGTACGCCGGCCTGCGCGAGGTAGGCGGAGTACTGGACGACCGGGAGGCCGGGATCGCGGTCAACGTGGTCGGGCTGGCCAACTGGCACGCAGTACACACCCACTGCGCCAACTGCGGAGCCCATACCGAGGTAGTCGACGCAGGCCATGTCCGGCACTGCCCGAACTGCGGCCTCAGCCACTTCCCGCGCAGCGACCCGGCGATCATCGTCCTCGTCACCGACGACCAGGACCGCGCCCTGCTCGGGCGTAACGAGGCCTGGCCGGAGGGCCGCTACTCCACCCTCGCCGGCTTCGTAGAACCCGGCGAGTCCCTGGAGGCGGCCGTCCGCCGAGAGGTCTTCGAAGAAACCGGCGTAGTAATAGGCGAAGACATCGACTACGCGGGCAGCCAGCCCTGGCCGCTCCCGTCCAGCCTCATGCTCGGCTTCTACGCCAAGGCCACCGGCTACGCCATCAACGTCGACCAGGACGAGATCGCCGAAGCCAAATGGTTCAGCCGCGACGACCTCCGAGCCCTCGTCGAGAACGGCTCGATGGCCCTCCCCGGCAACATCTCCATCTCCCGCCGCCTGATAGAAGGCTGGTACGGCAAAGAACTAACCGGCAGCTGGTAGCTACCTACGCGACGAGCTTGTCGGCGATCTGGGCGATGGAGGGGTTGGTCATCGCGGTGCCGTCGGGGAAGACGATGGTGGGGACGGTCTGGTTGCCGTGGTTGACCTTCTCGACGATCTTGGCGGCGTCCGGGACCTGCTCGATGTCGACCTCGGTGAACTCGATGCCCGCCCGCTTCAGCTGGCCCTTCAGGCGGTGGCAGTAACCGCACCAGGGGGTCGAGTACATCGTGAATGCCGCCATCGTGGCTTGCTCCGTCTCTGCGTGGGGGCGGGTAGGACGAAACTGTCCGGGCACCCGCATAAGGTGGCTCTACCTTGTAGCCAAACCCCGTCGGTCGGAGTGCTGTTCCCGCATGTCTCAGTCCGTGAGCAACATCACGCAGGCCGTCGCCGGCCGGTCCGCCGACGAGCTGCTCGCTGCCCTCGACCCCGAGCAGCGTGAGGTCGCGACCGCCCTGCACGGCCCGGTCGTCGTGATGGCCGGCGCGGGCACCGGCAAGACCCGCGCGATCACCCACCGGATCGCGTACGGCGTCAGCATCGGCGCCTACGACCCGGCCCGCGTCCTCGCCGTCACCTTCACCCAACGCGCCGCCGGCGAGATGCGCGGCCGGCTCGCTCAGCTCGGCGCCAACGGCGTGCAGGCCCGGACCTTCCACTCGGCCGCCCTCAGACAAGCCAGGTACTTCTGGCCGAAGGTCTTCGGCGGCGAGCTGCCCCCGATCATCGACCGCAAGTTCCCGCTGCTGACCGAGGCGGCCTCCCGCTGCCGCGTCCGCGTCGACACCCCGGCCCTGCGCGACCTGGCCGGAGAGGTCGAGTGGGCCAAGGTCAGCAACGTCCGCCCAGATGACTATGCCAAGCTCGCCCCGCAGTCCGCCCGCGCTCTGGCGGCCTTCGACCCGGCCACGATCGCGCGCGTCTTCGCGGCGTACGAGGACGTGAAGCTCGAGCGGGGTCGCATCGACCTCGAGGATGTGCTCCTCTGCGCCGTCGCCCTCCTCGCCGAAGACGAGCGCGTGGCAGCCGAGATCCGCCGGCAGTACCGCACGTTCGTAGTGGATGAGTACCAGGACGTCAGCCCGCTGCAGCAGAGCCTGCTCGACCTGTGGCTCGGCGGCCGCGAGGACGTCTGTGTAGTCGGCGACCCGGCCCAGACCATCTACTCCTGGGCAGGCGCCGACCCGGCCAACCTGGTCCACTTCGCCCAGCGCCACCCGACCGCCCAGGTGATCAAGCTCGTCCGCGACTACCGCTCGACCCCGCAGATCGTCGACGTCGCCAACAAGGTCCTCGACGCCGCCGGCCCGTCCGGACTCCCCGGCCGCGTCACCCTCCGCTCCCAACGCGACCCCGGCCCCGCGCCGACCTACCGGGAGTACTCCGACGAGGTCGCCGAGGCCGACGCGGTCGCCCGAGCGGTCAGCCGCCTCCAAGACTCCGGTACCGCGCTGCGCGACATCGCGATCCTGTTCCGTACCAACGCGCAGTCGGAGAACTTCGAGCAGGCCCTCGCCGAGCGCAAGCTCCCGGCGATGCTCAAGGGCGCCGAGCGGTTCTTCGAGCGCGCCGAGATCCGGCAGGCCGCCGTACTGCTCCGTGGCCAGGCCAAGGCCGGCGACGCCGGGGGAGACCTGGTGGAGACCGTCCGTGCCATTCTCGGCGGCGCAGGCTGGAAGCCGGAACCCCCGTCGGGAGCCGGAGCCGTCCGGGACCGCTGGGAGTCGCTGGCCGCCCTCGTCACGATGGCCTCCGACTTCAAGGCCGCCCATCCCGAGGCGGGCATCGTCGAGCTGGTCGCGGAGCTCGACCGCCGCGCGTCGATCCAGCATGCGCCGCTGGCCGAGGGCGTCACGCTGGCCACGCTGCACGCGGCGAAGGGCCTCGAGTGGGGCTGTGTCTTCATCGTCGGCGCCCATGAGGGCACGCTGCCGATCACGTACGCCCAGACGCCGGCCCAGGTCGAGGAGGAGCGGCGGCTGTTCTATGTCGGGGTGACCCGGGCGAAGGACCAGCTCGCGATCAGCTGGTCGACCTCCCGCTCACCCGGCGGCCGCGCCAGCCGCGGCCCGACCCGCTTCCTGGACCCGATCGGAGTCCGTACTCCGCGCTCTGGCGAGCGAGAGCCCTCACCCCGAGCCCGCGCTCAGCGCACCGAGCGCTCGGACCTGCCGATCCCGAAGTGCCGGGTCTGCGGCCGCGGGCTGACCGAGCCGGCCGCCCGCAAGCTCGGCCGCTGCGAGGACTGCCCGTCGACGATGGATCAGGCCCTGTACGACGCCCTGTTCGAGTGGCGGGCCGACAAGGCGGCCGAGGAGTCGGTGCCCGCCTTCGTCATCTTCACCGACGCCACCTTGACCGCGATCGCCGAGGCCAGGCCGATGGACGAGCGTGAACTGCTCCGGATCACCGGCATCGGCCGTACCAAGGTGATGAAGTACGGCGAGTCCGTACTCAACATCTGCACCCGTTGACTCCTCCAGCCTTCAACTACTTGCCCTTTGAGGCAGCACGCCCTGCAACAAGTGGAAAAGCCGTTGCAGGCTTGGCCGAACCCGGGTGACACTCGGAGAGCAGGTTTTCTGCTGCTGGCAGACGACGGGTCGGGATGTGGCATCTAGTGGCCACAGGCAACGATCTCGGAGGGTGCCGGGAGCGCGCCGGAGCGTGCCGGACCGGTGGATGGGCAGCAAGTTTCCGCCTGGCAGGCGGCAACTTCCGGCCAACTTCGAAAACCAGGATTAAATAGTTTGCGACCTCCGGTGAGGTCGGCGTACTGTTCTTTCTGCGGTCGATGGCTGGCCGAAAACTTCAAACCATAGCGATGAGCTTGCCGCTCACTTCGCCACAACGAGAGGAGGTGCCTTGGAAATGGTCAACATCACGATGAAGCCGAACGGCGTCAGCGTCGCGCTGCCGTGCGCCCAGATCCAGGGTGCCGCCCTGTCGTCGCGTCTGCACGTCGAGACCGTTGTGGTGCTCGCCAATGTCTTCACCCCGATCAAGGGCGGAGCTGTGGGCGATGCGAAGTACGGCGGTCAGGGTTCTCGAGCATGGAGTCCACCGGTCTGACGACAAGTCAGCCGGCACCTCCAAGGCCGCGGAACCCTAACCAGGGTCCCGCGGCCCTTTTGTTTGTCCCAAGAGTTTGGCGGCACCAACCGGTGGCCGTCGAAGACAGCAAGAGAACACAGCAAGACAGTCACTAGGAGGTGACCGGAATGAGCGTTAGCTTCCTCGATGCCTTCACCGAGGTTGCGACGTCGCAGGACCTGCCCTGTCGGTCCTACGCGCCAGAACTCTTCTTCGCCGAATCGCCGGCGGACGTCGAGTACGCAAAGTCTCTGTGCAACACCTGCCCACTTGTGGCCGAGTGCCTGGCCGGAGCGCTCGAGCGCGCCGAGCCGTGGGGAGTGTGGGGCGGACAGCTGTTCGTCCAGGGTGCTGTGGTCGCTCGCAAGCGGCCCCGCGGCCGTCCTCGCAAGTGCGACACCGTCACCGCAGCCTGATCAGTCCCTGACAGACGACTCCATCCACCCGAATCGAGACAACCAGTCATGAAGACCCAGACTTCACCCAGGAGAGTTGAAATGCATTTACTTCAAGAAGATCTCGCTCGTGCTCATTGTCGTTCCATCCTGATCGACGCCGAGCAGAACCGGCGCTTCCGTCTGGCGACCCAGCTCGCCAAGGCTCAGAAGCAGGCCGAGCGGGCCACCCGTCGCGCGGAGAGGGCCAGTGCAAAGGCACGCCTCACCCTCGCCCGGATGGTCTGATCCACCCCCGGTCGCCGGCGCGCTAGGAGCCAATCTCCAGCACAGCGCGCCGGCCCCGAACTGAAACACCGAAGCTGACACCCCGAGAGGCGGCATCTAGCGGATGCCGCCTCTCGGCGCGTTCTAGCCCAGTTGCTCCGAGGAGCACGGGACAGTGGCACGTCGAGTCTCCTGCAGAAGCAGATTCAGGTACGGATGCGTGCTGTGCCGCGGCCAGACGAGTGCCAGCTCGTTCGGCTCCGCATCCACCAGCGGCAGCCAGACCAGTCGCGGATGCGCGAAGTACGTGACCGTCGAGGCGGGCGCGATCCAGCACCCGTGTCCGGCCGCGACCAGGTGCAGGCACTCTTCCGGCGTACGGGCCTGTGGTCCGAACAACGCCCGGCTGCCGTCCGGCCGCGGATCGATGAACCAGAAGTCGACGACCGCCGCCGGCATCCCGTCCCGGGGGCCGACCACGGGCACGTCGGCCAGATCATCGATCCTCAGGGAGTCCCGGCCGGACAGCGGATGCCCCGGCGGCAGTGCGACCCAGCGCTTCTCGGCGAGCAGCGGATGGACTGTGAACCGTGGGTCGTCGCCGATCGGCAGCCAGAGGAAAGCAGCGTCGGCGCGCCCTTCGAGCAACGCGTCCAGCTCGTCCGGCAGCGTGTGCACGGCGAGCGGCCGGACCTCCAGATCCGGCATCTGGGCCCGGATCGCCGCCTCGACGCCGGGCATGAAGTGCGCCGTACTCTGCGCCTTGAACGCGATCCGCAGCGGCTGCGGCCGCTCGGCGCCGACCTCGCGCGCCTCGGCCATCATCGCCTGCGCCGACGTCAGCAGCGTCTCGCCCTGCTTGAGCACGATCTGGCCGGCCGCGGTCAGCTCGATCCCGGTCGACAACCGCTCGACCAGCACGGTCCCGACGACCCGCTCGAGCTGACGGATCTGGCTGCTGACCGCCTGCTGGGTCAGGTTGAGTTGGCGGGCGGCTCGCGTCATGCTGCCCTCTTCGGCAACGGCCGCCAGCGCCTGCAGCAGGCGCAAGCTCAGGTCCACGCGTTCCATCGTGCCACAACGATGCGTTGTGCCCTCCCCAACAAGTCTCTGTTTCCCTTCGCCCTACCTCCAGGCGGACGATCGAAGCAGTCACTTGATGGGAGAAGGAAAGCATGACGCTGAAGGGAAAAACGGCGCTCGTCACCGGCTCGTCGAAGGGTCTCGGACGGGCGATCCTGCTGAAGCTGGCCTCGCAGGGCGCGAACGTCGTCGTCAACTACTCCCGCGACGAGGCCGCCGCCAAGGAAGTGCAGACGGCCGCCGAGGCACTCGGGGTCAAGGCGATCACGGTCGCCGCCGACGTGTCCCAGCTCGACGGGATCACCAAGGTCTACGACGCGGCGGTCGAGGCGTTCGGCCAGATCGACATCGTGGTCGCCAACGCCGGGATGGAGAAGGTGAACATCCCCGTCACCGACGTCACCGAGGAGGACTTCGACCTGCTCTTCCGGGTCAACACGAAGGGCCCGTACTTCGTACTCCGCGAAGCGGCCCGGCGGATCGCGGACAACGGCCGGATCATCACCATCTCCTCGAACACCACCACCGTCCCGCAGGTCGGTGTCGGCCTGTACGGCACCAGCAAGGTGGCGACCGGCTACCTGGCCCGGGTGCTCGCGCTCGAACTCGGCCCGCGCGGCATCACCGTGAACACCATCGTGCCCGGCCCGATCGACGGCGCGGGCATCTTCACCGACCCGGCCAACGACGAGTACAAGAAGAGCCTGATCGCGATGGTCCCGATCGGCCGGCTGGGCACGACCGACGACGTAGCAGGGGTGGCGGCCTTCCTGGCCGGGCCCGACGCAGGACTGATCACCGGCCAGCAACTGGTCGCCGACGGCGGAATGCACTGAGGGAGAAACAACAGATGACAGCGACAATGCGTGCGGCCCAGGTCCAGCAGGCCGGTGGTCCTTTCGTGATGACCGATCTGCCCATCCCCGAGCCCGCGGCCGGCCAGATCCGGGTGAAGGTCTACGCCTGCGGGATCTGCGGCGGCGACGCGATTCCCCGCAACGCGCTCTTCGGGACGGTACTTCCGCGGGTTCCGGGCCATGAAATCGCCGGTGTGGTCGACGCGGTCGGCGACGGCGTGACGGTTTTTCAGGTCGGCCAGCGGGTTGGGGTCGGCTGGTCGGGTGGTGTCGACTTCACCTGTGAGTTCTGCCGTCGCGGTGACTTCACCAACTGCGTCCAGCACACGATCGTCGGTACGTCCTACGACGGCGGCTATGCGGAGTACATGGTGGCTCCGCAGGACGCGGTCGCCCGGATTCCCGAGGGGCTGACCTTCGAGGAGGCGGCGCCGTTGATGTGTGGCGGGATCACTGCTTTCAATGCGCTCCGGCACGCGCATGCTGGGCCGGGGGACACGGTGGCGGTACAGGGTGTCGGTGGGGTCGGGCATCTGGCGATTCAGTTCGCGAACAAGATGGGCTTCCGGACCGTCGCGATCAACCGCGGGCGGGACAAGGAGAAGCTGGCGCGTGAGCTCGGCGCGGACGAGTACATCGACAGCAACGAAGGTGCCGGTGCGGCGCTGAAGGCACTCGGCGGCGCGGCGGCCGTGCTGGCGACGGTGTCTCGCGCGGAACTGCAGTCCGACCTGGTCAAGGGCCTGCGCCCGAACGGCCAGCTGATCGTGCTCGAGGGCGGCGACCCCATCCAGGTCACCGGCCACGACCTTGCCGACTCCAGACTGTCGGTCTCCGGCTGGTACAGCGGCGTTGCCCAGGACAGCGAAGAAACCCTCAACTTCGCCGTCCTGAAGGGAATCCGCCCCATCATCGAGACCTACCCCCTGGAACAGGCCGAGGAGGCATGGCAACACCAGCCCAAGGCCAACCTCCGCATCGTCCTCAAGACTCAGCCCGAGTAACCCCAGCCACCCGGTGACCGTCCACCCCTCAGACGGTCACCGGGCCTGAAGTAGTGCCTGCTGGAGTCCCACCAGAGTGATTCCGCTGACGATCTCCCGCCGGGCAATCATCCCCGGCACATCGCTCAGCGGAATCCACTCAATCCGATCCGACTCATTCAGCTCGGTCGGCTCACCGACCCACACCGCCGCGGTGGCCAGAAACACATGATGCTCGGAGTCCATGATCCCGGCCGCCGGCTCGGAATACACCAACTCCTCCAGCTCCCCGACCCGCCACCCCGTCTCCTCCTCAACCTCCCGAGCCGCCGCCTCCGCCGCCGTCTCACCCACCTCGATCAACCCCATCGGCAACTCCCAACCCCACCGATCAGTCAAAAACCGATGCCGCCACATCAACAACACCCGCTCGTCGGCATCAAGCACCACAGCCGCCGCAACATGCCTCAACCGAACCGCGTGATAGTCGAACCGCCGCCCATCCGGCTGCTCAACATCAAGCCGCCGCACACTCAGCCACGGGTTCCCCCACGCCTCGCTCTCCCCATGAATCAGCCATCGCATGCCCGAGAGCCTAAGCGCGCCGAGCGCGGGCACGGTCTCCAGCCGAGGTTGCAGCTAAGCCAACCGCTTCTTCAACAGCCGAGCGGTCTTCTTTAGGTCGGCGCCAGGGGTGGAGCAGAATGGTTTTATGCCTAACGCCACTTGTTCCCTGTGCGGTACTCAGGCCGAGAGCGAGGACGCGCCGATCACCTGGGCGACCTCGGTCGAGAACGGACGCAAGCTTCTGTACTGCGACCGCTGCGCCCGCGAGAACGTGCGCAGTATCGAAGGAAAGCTCGACAGCGCCTGGTGGTGAAGCGGGTCAGTCGGTGAAGCCGGGGAGGAACTCTTCGAGGACTGCGCGGAAGGGCGCCTCGGTGTCGAGTTGGGAGAGGACGGCGATGCCGCCGATCCAGACTCGGTGGATCAACAGGTAGGACGGGGGCAGGTTGATCTTGAGGGCCATTGAGGCGTTGGGGGAGCGGAAGTCGCTCGTCCGGTTGGCCTGGGCGCGCATCCAGGCGCGGTTGAAGTGGAAGTACTCCTCGCGGGCCGGCTCCGCGAACGGCGCCAGGTAGTCCATCAACTGCGTCGGATCGATGTCCATCCGCGGCTTGATGAAGCCCTCGGACCGCAAGCCTTCCAGTACGGCGTTGCCGTCGCCCTCCAGCGAGATGCGCAGCAGCCGCCCGATCGCCGGCGGCAGTCCATCCGGGAGCCGGGCGCAGAGGCCGAAGTCGACGACGCCCAGCCGTCCGTCGGGCATCACGCGGAAGTTGCCGGGGTGTGGGTCGGAGTGCAGGAGCCCAGCGAGTCGCGGGCCGCTGAACATGAACCGGACGTACTTCAGCCCGATCTCGTCCCGCTCTTCCTTCGTACCCTCGGTGATCACCTTCGAGAGCGGCTTGCCCTCGATCCATTCGGACACGATGACCGTGGGGGAGTGCTTGATGACGCGGGGCACGACGAACTCGTCGTGGTCCTTGAAGGCATCCGCATACTGCTGCTGCGCCTGCGCTTCGCGGTCGTAGTCGAGCTCCTCGCCGATCCGCTCCTGCAGCTCCGCGACGAGCGGCTTCATGTCGACGCCAGGCACGAGCGCGCCGAAGGTACGGGCGAAGCGGCCGAGCTGCTTGAGGTCAGCCCGCAATGCCTCGGCGGCACCCGGGTACTGGAGTTTGATCGCGACCTCACGGCCGTCCTTCAGGATGCCGCGATGCACCTGGCCGATCGACGCGGCTGCCGCGGGCAGGTCGTCGAACTCCTGGAACCGGTCCCGCCACCGCTTGCCCAGCTCGCGGGACAGGATCGTGTGCACGGTCGAGGCCGGCATCGGTGGCGCCGAGTCCTGCAGCTTGGTCAGCGTTGCCCGGTACGGTGCCGCGAACTCCTCCGGCATCGCCGACTCCATCAGGCTCAGCATCTGCCCGAACTTCATCGCGCCGCCCTTGAGCTCACCCAGGACGGAGAACAGCTGGTCGGCCGTACGGCGCTGGAACTCGGCCATCACCGTCTCGGCCGGCGCACCGCCGATCCGCTTGCCCAGTCCGACGGTCGCGCGCCCGGCGGCGCCGAGTGGCAGGCTGGCCAGCTTGGCGGTGCGGCTGAGTGCTTTGCGGGGGAGGTCGGACACGCTCCCCATTCTGTCCGGTCACCCAAGCGGAACCCCAGCAGGGGCACCGCGAGTCGGATCACAGGACGTGAAGGTTGGTAGACGACGGAGGGGCGGAGGTGGACCCGAAGGTCGCACCGCCGCCCCCACGACTTGGTGCGTCAGGCCTTGCCGAGGATCCGGTTCAGGTTCGTACCGCACTCGGGGCACTTGGCCTTGGCCATGCGCGTGCCCTTGTCGTTGACCTTGACCTCGCCGTCGGCGGTGCGCTTGGCCTTGCACTTGACGCAGTAGAACTCGCCGCTCCAGGTCTCTGCCATGAGGGCCCTCTCCTTGCTTGATACCAGCCGAGGCTTTGCCCGGCCGTCGTGGATGCTTTCGGCAGACCGTCCTGCCGTAGGCCGTTCGGCCCAATCGGGATTCACCCTACGGCAGGCTGAGAGTGGCTCAAGTCCATCTCCCGCTCCGCGTGCCGCTTGGAAATCGCTTTCCGTGGTCTTCGGCGACGCAGAGCAGGCTCCCGGTTGTCCGCCTTCGGAACCACTCGGCTTCCCCTCCGAATGGCCCCGGAGGCGGTCCGGGAGCCTGCTGGACCTGACGCTAGGAGTTGCCGGCCGCGCTGACAAGTCCACGTTGTCCACCCCTGTGGATAAACCTGTGTGCAAGCTGTGGGGCGCGCCGGTCGACACTGTGGACGAGCGGGGGAACAGGATGTGAACAACCAGCGTCCACCGATCCGCTAACTGGCGTCTGACCTGCGGAAACGTCAATTCACAGGATGTGGACAGAAGAAAGTTGGGGGATTCAGGCGGTACGGTCTGAGTCATGGCCGACTCTCCACCGCGCCCGATCCCGCCGTATGTGGACATCCGCCGCAGCAAGCGGCGCAAGCGGACCGTCAGCGCCTACCGGGACGGTGAGCGGGTGATCGTGCTGATGCCCGATCGGCTGTCCGCCGCCGAGGAGGCGCGCTGGGTCGAAACCATGCTCCAGCGGCTCGAGAAGCAGCGCAGCAGATCCCGCGTGTCGGACGAAAAATTGTTGGCCAGAGCACACGATCTCGCGTGTCGCCACCTCCCAGAAGTGCCCGAACCTGCGTCTGTGAGGTGGGTTTCGAACCAGAATCGACGGTGGGGATCCTGCACTCCGGCCGACCGTTCGATCCGGTTGTCGACCCGTTTGCAGTCGATGCCGGCCTGGGTGGTGGACTACGTCCTGGTCCACGAGCTCGCTCACCTGGTGGAGCCGTCCCACAACGCAGCGTTCTGGGAACTGGTCCACCGCTACCCCAAAGCCGAGCGCGCCGAAGGCTACCTGGAGGGCATCTCAGCCGCCTCCACCCTCGACCTCGAAGACTTCTAACCCCCGTACGCCGGTACGCCGCGCCTCCCACCACCCGCACACCCCCCGTCCGGGCCTCCGCCCCCGGGCTGCTGCCCGGGCGCCAGCACTCGGCCGCCCGCCGGTCTCGCCCCCGCCCCAGCCCCTGCCCCGCCCCAGCCCCTGCCCCGGCCAGCGCCAGCTCCGGCCCCAGCCAGGCCCAGCCCCAGCCAGGCCCAGCCCCGGCCCGGCCCCCTTCCCCGGCCAGCCGCCCGGTCCGGTCCGGTCCGGTCCGGTCCGGCGTCGCGGGCGCCTGTGCCGCGTAGTACTCGGGGATGACCCCCCAGGGGTTGGCCGGGGGTGGATCCGGCTGGTGGGGGAGTGGGTGAGCGGGTGGGGGCACGGTGGGTTGGGTTACCGGTGCGTTCCGTCAGGTCGGACGGGGCGGGTCGCTGCTCGTACGTAGTACGGGAAAGTTCTGGGCTGTGGGTTCGCCCAGGGTGGGGTGGGGCTGGCACCAGGGTGGAGTCGGTGGCTTCCTGCATGGTGGGCGGTGCCCGGCTTAACGAATGCTGAGACACGTAGCCAGCAGTCGGCGTCGGGCCGGGCTGGGAGGGTGCGTCCAGAGGCGGGCGCAGAGGGGTAGGAACCACCATGTCCACTTCCAGGGGACAACTCACGGTGCGGGCCGCACGCTGGAGTGCCACCCATCCGTGGCGCGCGATCGCCATGTGGGTGGTCGTAGTCGTGGCGTGTTTCGCGCTCGGCAATATGACGGGGACCAAGGAGTCCAGCAACGAGGGCGACATCGGCGAGGTCACCCGCGCCGACAACATCGTCAAGTCCGGCAACTTCCCCGACCACGACGTCGAGAGCGTGCTGATCACGCCGCGCTCGGGTCAACTCGACCAGGCGGAGGCCACCAAGGTCGCCGGCGTGGTGACTGAGCGGATGCGCGCCCTCGGTGGGGTCGCGGAGGTCGCCAAGCCCACCTTGTCGCCGAAGAAGGACGCGCTGATCGTCCAGGTCACGCTGAAGGACGGCGACGACGAGAACCGGGTCCAGCCGCTGCTCGACACGACGGCCAAGGTCCAGCAGGACTTCCCGGGGCTGCGGGTCGAGGAGGTCGGTGGCGAGTCCATCGACAAGGCGCTGAACGAGACGCTCGGCAAGGACTTCCAGCGCGCCGAGATCTTCAGCCTGCCGGTGACCCTGATCATCTTGCTGATCGCCTTCGGCGCACTGATCGCCGCCGCGGTGCCGCTGCTGCTCGCGCTGTCAGCCGTCGCCGCCGCGATCGGATTGGCCGCAGCCGCATCACAGCTCGTACCAGCGGTCGACGCGGTCAACAGCGTCATCCTGCTGATCGGTATGGCGGTCGGCGTCGATTACTCACTCTTCTACCTGCGCCGCGAACGAGAGGAACGCGCCAAGGGCCGCGGCCACGTCGACGCGGTCGAGATCGCCGCGGCAACCTCCGGGCACGCGGTCGTCGTCTCCGGTACCGCGGTCATCATCTCGATGGCAGGACTCTTCCTCGCCCGCGACGCCGTCTTCTCGTCCTTCGCCGTCGGCTCGATCCTCGTGGTCGCCGTCGCGGTGGTCGGCTCGCTGACCGTGCTCCCGGCGATCCTCGCCAAGCTGGGCCGCTGGGTCGACCGTCCCCGCATCCCGCTGCTGTGGCGCCTGACGGCGAACAAGTCGCAGCCCCGCTTCTGGCCGACCGTGCTCAAGCCGGCCCTGAAGCACCCGGTCGCCACCCTGCTGGTGTCCGTGACCGCGCTGCTCGCGGTGGCCTCGCCTGCGCTCGGTATGACGCTGAAGTTCCCTGGTACGGAGGATCTGCCGCGCGATACCGCGGTGATGAAGGCGTACGACCGGTTGACCGCGGCCTTCCCGAGCACGGGGACCAGCCACGAGGTCGCAGTACGGGCGCCTGCCAACCAGCAGCCTGCGGTGAAGGCCGCGTTCGCCGACCTGATCAAGCGGACGCAGTCGGACAAGCTGTTTGCGCAGGACGGTCTGGAGGAGCCGAAGGTCTCGGCCGATGGTCGGGTGACGGTGTTCGAGGTCGCTACGCCGTACGAGGGTGGCAGCCAGGAGGCGCGTGACTCGCTGACGAAGCTGCGCAAGGAGCTCATGCCGGAAACGTTCGGCAAGGTGCCGGGGGTCGAGTACGCGGTCGGTGGGTTCGTGGCGGCGGATGTCGACTACGCCGCCCACACCCGGGCGAAACTCCCGCTGGTGATCGGCTTCGTCCTGCTGCTCACGATGATCGTGATGATGGTGACCTTCCGCTCGGTCGTCGTCGCCGTCACGGCCATCGGGCTCAACCTGCTCAGTGCGGGTGCGGCGTACGGGGTGGTGACAGCGGTCTTCCAGAACACCTGGGCCGAGGGTCTGCTCGACTTCCGCTCCAACGGAGCAGTCGTCTCGTGGCTCCCACTGTTCCTCTTCGTAGTCCTCTTCGGCCTGTCGATGGACTACCACGTGTTCGTGGTCAGCCGGATCCGCGAGGCGGTACTCCGGGGCGTCCCGACCAAGCAAGCAGTCGCCGAAGGCATCACCGGCTCCGCAGGCGTGGTGACGAGCGCAGCCGCCGTCATGATCGGCGTCTTCGCAGTCTTCGCCACCCTGAGCACCTTGGACATGAAGCAGTTGGGCGTAGGCCTCGCGGTGGCAATCCTGATCGACGCCACCATCATCCGAGCCGTCGTCCTCCCCGCCATCATGACCCTCCTGGGCGACGCCAACTGGTGGGCCCCCAAGTGGCTCCGAGGCCGCCAGCCCAAGCACGCCACCACCCCCACCCCCGAACCCGACCGAGAACTGACCCCAGTCGGCTGACACTCCCAAGCCAAGAGGTCCCGCTCACGAACCCGTGAGCGGGACCTCTTCAGGAGAAGGGGGAGTGGGGAGACAAATGGCCCGGATCGGGGGCAATTTGCTCCCCATGCTCGGACAAGAACCTCCCCAAACCGGTTGAGCAGGCCGCCTGTGCCCACCGGTTGAGGGGTCAGGTGGTGGGGCGTTGGGCGACGAGGACCAGCGAGGGGACGCCGGCGACGCTTTCGGACAGGCGTAGGTCGGCTACTGGGGAGAGGCCGGCCGACGTGAGGAGTTGCCAGAGCTGTTCGGGTTGCCAGAGATGGGTGGTCCAGGTGACCGGGACTGCGCCGTACGCCTGCGTTCGTACCAGGTCGTCGTCGCCTTGGTGGGTGCCGATGATGAGGTGGCCGCCGGGGACCAGGGCTCGGGCGAAGGAGTTCAGGACCTGGGGGAGGACGTGGCGGGGGAGGTTGAAGAGCGACCACCAGCCGAGGATTCCGCCGAGTGATGAGTCCGCGAGGTTCAGGTCGGTGGCTGAGGCTACGGAGAACTGCCGGCCGGGGTACCGACGGCGGGCATGGTCGATCATCCGGGGCGACAGGTCGACGCCGGAGACGTCGAGGCCGCGGTCAGCCAGGTAGGCGGTCACGTCGCCCGGGCCGCAGCCCACGTCCAGTACCGGGCCGACACCCTGTACTGCGGTCGCGAAGCCGTCGATTGCGGTGCGGAGCCAGGGGTAGGCGGTGATGTCGCCGAGGTTCATCGCGACGTAGTTGTCGGCCACACGGTCGTACGAGGCGCGGACCGTGTCGAGATCGGTAGGTTGCTCGATGCGAGATGCCTTCACGATGCGGGATGCTAGCGCCCCGTAAGCGATGTGGCTCGACGCTATCGGCGCCCAGGCACGCACCTCGCGGCACTTGCCCAGCGCCCACGATGCTCCGCATCGAGGCCACTGCTCAAGCACCACGATGCACGCACCTGGACACCGCTATCGTTCAAGCCACATCGCTTACGGGACACTAGTCATCGGGTCGGACAATTCGAGGAGGCTGGATGTTCGAGCGATGGCGGCGTGGGCCGGGGCTGAGTAAGAAGGATCTCCGGGACCTCAAGCACCTGCGGGCGTACAACGAGAAGGAAGAGCAGCTCCGGCGGGCGCGGCGTATTCCGCTGGAGGATCTGCCGCCGCTGGTTCGCGAACTGGTCGGGCTCGGGCAGGCGACGTCGTTCCGGGAAGGTACTGCGGGGGACCGCCGGGCCCGGGCGATCGGGGAGATCCTCAACGAGGCCGGCGGTATCGAGGCGATGCGCGACGCGTACGAGCTGGCCGCCGACTGGATCCCGCAGGAAGTCCTCACCCTGCAGAACACCTGGAACAACATCGGCGACTGGCAGTCCTGACCCACCAGTCGCCGCGCAAGGCTAGTTGGTGCGCTCCAGGCGGACGGTCAGGCCCTTGGCCACGGGGGTGTTGCTGCCTTTGGCGACGTCGTCGGCCGACATCAGGACGTTGGTTTCGGGATAGTACGCCGCTACGCAGCCGCGCGCGGTCGGATACGAGACCAGCCGGAAACCCGAAGCCCGCCGCTCGACACCCCGGAACTCGCTGACGATGTCGACCCGCTGCCCGTCCTCCAGCCCGAGTTCCGCGAGGTCCGACGGGTTGACGAAGACGACCTCCCGCGTCCCGTGCACACCGCGGTACCGATCCTCCAACCCGTAGATCGTCGTGTTGAACTGGTCGTGACTCCGCATCGTCTGCAACAGCAGCCGCCCCGGCTCAGTAGGCAACCAAGACAACTCGTTGGCGCTGAACTGCGCCCGCGCATCCGACGTCTTGAAGACCCGCTTGTCCCGTGCCGCGTGCGCGAGCAAGAACCCACCCGTCGCCTGCAACCGCTGCTCGAAGTCCTCGTACCCATCGCAGACCCGCCCGATCCGCTGCCGGATCAAGCTGTAGTCGTCAGCGAAGTCCGCCCACGGAATCTCCCCGATCTCCGGCACCACCAGCGAAGCGATCCCGCAGACGATCGCCACCTCCGACTTCAACTCAGGTGCCGGCGGCAACAAGTTCCCCGTCGACAGGTGCACAGCACCCTGCGAGTCCTCGACCGTCACCGACTGCGGCCCGGCAGGAGTGTGGTCATGATCCGTCCGCCCCAGCGTCGGCAGGATCAACGCCTCCCGTCCGACGATCGTGTGCGACCGATTCAGCTTCGTCGACACGTGCACGGTCAGATCACACCGCCGCAACCCCTCGGCCACGACCTCCGTATCCGGCGTAGCCGAAGCGAAGTTCCCACCCATCGCGAAGAACACCCGCACCGCGCCGTCCCGCAACCGATGCACGGTCTCGGCAGCATCGATCCCGTGCTCCCGCGGCGACGTGAACGAGAACTCGTGATCCAGCCGATCCAGGAACGCGTCCGGCATCTTCTCCCAGATGCCCATCGATCGATCGCCCTGTACGTTCGAATGCCCCCGAACAGGGCAAGGCCCGGCGCCCGGCTTGCCGATATTGCCCTGCAGCAGCAACACGTTCACGATCTCCGTGATCGTGGCGACCGCCTCGCGATGCTGGGTCAGCCCCATCGCCCAGCAGATCACCGTCGCCTTCGACTTGATGAACCGCTGCGTGAACTCCTCGATCTCGGCCCGGGTCAGCCCGGTCGCCTGCTCGACGGCAGCCCAGTCCAGCTCCGAATTGTGCTTCGCATACAACTCGTACCCGCTGGTGTGGCTCTCGATGAACGACTTGTCCAGCACCGTCCCCGGCGCAGCCGCCTCGGCCTCCAGCAGCAAGTGGCCGACGGCAAGGAAGAGCGCCTGGTCGCCACCGATCCGGATCTGCAGGTGCTGATCGGCCAGCGCCGTCCCCTTGCCCACCCAGCCGGACGGCCGCTGCGGGTTCTTGAAGTTCATCAGCCCCGGCTCGGGCAGCGGGTTCACCGAGACGATGTCGGCGCCCTTCTTCTTCGCGATCTCCAGATGGCTGAGCATCCGCGGCGCGTTGGTACCAGGGTTCTGGCCGACCACGACGATCAGCTCGGCCTCCTCGAGCATGTCCAGCGTCACGGCGCCCTTGCCGCTGCCGATCACCCGCGACAGCGCAGTACCGGAGGATTCGTGGCACATGTTGGAGCAGTCGGGCAGGTTGTTCGTGCCGTACGCCCGTACGAAGGTCTGGTACAGGAAGGCCGCCTCGTTGCTGGTCCGGCCGGACGTGTAGAAGACGGCGTCGTTCGGGTCGACGAGCGCCTTGAGGTGCCGGGCCACCACGTGGAACGCCTCGTCCCAGCCGACCGGCTCGTAGTGGGTCGCGCCGGCCCGCAGCAGCATCGGCTCGGTGATCCGGCCGAGCTTGCCCAGCTCGAACTCGGAGATCTTGCCCAGGTCATCGATCGAGTGCTCGGCGAAGAAGGACCGCGGCACCCGCTTGCGGGTCGCCTCCCAGGCGACCGCCTTGGCGCCGTTCTCGCAGAACTCGGCCGCGTGTTTGCGCTTGCTGTCGGGGTCCGGCCAGGCGCAGGACGGGCAGTCGAAGCCGCGGTCCTGGTTCATCTTGAGGAACACCTTGCCGGTCCGGGCCGCCCCCATCTCCCGCAGCCCGAACTTGAACGACGAGAGCACGGCGGGGACGCCGGCGGCCTTCTTCTTCGGCTGTTCGATGTCGACCATGGGTTCAACTGTAAATCGTCCTATCACCACAAGCAGGTTTGATAGGTCACGGTGTGGCTGGGTGGGGTGCGGCACCATGACCGAACCCCGCACTGTGTGAGGTCACCCCATAGTGCGCGGCGGCGCGGATTTCTAGAGTCCTCGGCCATGGAGACCCGTCGAGCCCTCGTCACCGGAGCCGCGTCCGGCATCGGCGCCGCCTGCGTCCACCGGCTGGCCGCGGACGGCGTACAGGTCGTCGCGGTCGACTACGACACCGCAGCGCTCAGCGACCTGGCGGCCGACGGCATCGAGACGATCACGGCCGATCTGACCGAGCTGGACAGCCTCGAACACCTGCCGACCGACATCGACATCCTGGTGAACAGCGCCGGGGTCCAGCAGGTGGCGCCGATCGAGCAGTTCCCGCCGGACCGGTTCGGCTACCTGCTGCGCCTGATGCTGGAGTCCCCGTTCCGCCTGATCCGGCAGACCCTCCCGCACATGTACGGCCGTGGCTGGGGCCGGATCGTCAACATCTCGTCCGTCCACGGCCTCCGCGGCAGCCCGTTCAAGGCGGCGTACGTCGCGGCCAAGCACGGGCTCGAAGGCCTCAGCAAAGTCGTCGCGCTCGAAGGCGCCCCGCACGGCGTCACCAGCAACTGCGTCAATCCGGCGTACGTCCGTACGCCGCTCGTCACCGCCCAACTGGCCGACCAGGCGCTCGTCCACGGCCTGACCGAGGCTGAAGTACTCGACAAGGTCCTGCTCGAGCCGGTCGCCGTGAAGCGCCTGATCGAGCCGGAAGAGGTGGCTGAGCTGGTCGCACTCCTGTGCGGACCCGCCTCGGCCTCGCTCACGGGGAGCTCGCTAGTCCTCGACGGCGGCTGGACCGCCCACTAACAAGGAGCCCGCCCACATGGCAACATCAACAGAACCCACGCGGACCAGGACCCCGATCGCCAGGGTCGTCGGCGCCAGCCTGATCGGCACGACCGTCGAGTGGTACGACTTCTTCCTGTACGGCGTCGCGGCATCCGTCGTCTTCGGCGACCTGTTCTTCCCCAAGGGCGAGCAGCTCACCGGGACGCTGCTCAGCTTCGCCACCTTCGCCGTCGGCTTCTTCGCCCGGCCGATCGGCGGCGTCGTGTTCGGCCACTTCGGCGATCGGCTCGGCCGCAAGAACCTGCTGGTGCTGTCGCTGCTGATGATGGGCATGGCGACGTTCGCGATCGGCCTGCTTCCGACGTACGCGCAGGTGGGAGCGCTGGCGCCGATCCTGCTGACCGTCCTGCGGCTCATCCAGGGCTTCGCGCTCGGCGGCGAGTGGGGTGGAGCGGTACTGATCGTGTCGGAGCACGGCGATCCCAAGCGGCGAGGGTTCTGGTCGTCCTGGCCTCAGGCGGGCGCACCGGCAGGGCAGCTGATCGCCAACGGAGTTCTGGCAGGACTGGCGGCCTTCCAGAGCGACGCGGCGTTCGACAAGTGGGGCTGGCGGATCCCGTTCCTGCTGTCGGCGGTACTGGTCCTGGTCGGACTCTGGGTGCGGCTGCGGATCGAGGAGTCGCCGGTGTTCCGCGAGGCGCGGGCCAAGCAGGAGCCGGCCGACAAGCTGCCGTTCGTCGAGGTGATCACGAACTACCCGCGCGAGGTGCTGACCGCGATGGGCGCGCGGATGGCGGAGAACGTCAGCTACTACATCTTCACCATCGTGATCGCGACGTACGCGAAGGAGCATCTCGGGCTGGGCAAGTCGTTCGCGCTGAACGCCGTGCTGATCGCCGCCGCGGTGCACTTCTGCGCGATCCCGTTGTGGGGCGCGTTGTCGGACCGGGTCGGACGCAAGCCGGTCTATCTGTTCGGCGCGATCGGGGTCGGTGTCTGGGGATTCGTCTTCATCGCGCTGGTCGACACGAAGAACTTCGGGCTCGCGGTCGTCGCGGTCACCATCGGGCTGGTGCTGCACGGCGCGATGTACGGGCCGCAGGCATCCTTCTTCACCGAGCTGTTCGGTACCAGGGTCCGGTACTCCGGGGTCTCGGTCGGCTACCAACTCGCCTCGATCATCGCCGGCGGGCTGGCGCCCTTCATCGCGATCGCGCTGCTGAAGGCGTATGACTCCGGCTTTGCCATCTCGGTGTACGTCGCGGTGTGCGCGGTGATCTCGATCGTCGCGGTGCTCAGCTACGGCGAGACCCGGCAACGCGATCTCACGACGCTGTGATTCAAGCGGTGACATGATCCGCTGATGGAGGAGTTGCTGCGACTGCTGGCCGATGACGCGCCAGGGAGCGAGCTCGCGCGGGCGGCCGGGACGAACCAGGCCGCCCGCGATCTCGCGCTCCGGATCCGCGCCGGGATGGACGCGAGCAAGAAGCGCGAGACGGAACTGTCGGCGCTCGTCGACGTCGCCCGCGAGCTCGCCTCCGCCCGCGACCCCGGCGGCGTCCTCGACACGATCGTTCATCGCGCCCGCACGCTGATCGGCACCGACGTCGCGTACCTGACCCTGTACGACGCTGCGCAAGGCGACACCTTCATGCGGGCCACCGACGGGTCCGTCTCGGCCGCCTTCCAGCAACTCCGGCTGCCACTCGGTGCGGGGCTCGGCGGGCTCGTCGCGAAGACCCACAAGCCGTACTGGACAGCCGACTATCCCGGCGACCAACGCTTCAAGCACACGTCCCGGATCGACCACGCGGTCGGCGAGGAGGGGCTGGTCGCGATCTGCGGTACGCCGCTGATCGTCGACGGCGCGTTCGTCGGCGTACTGTTCGCCTCCAACCGCACCCGGCGCCCGTTCAGCCGCGAAGAGGTCTCCCTCCTCGGATCGCTGGCAACCCTGGCCGCGGTCACCCTGGTCCAGGTCCGGGCCACCGCCGAGACCGCCGCCGCGTTGGAGCAACTCTCAGCCGCCCACGCCGGCGCCGAACACGCAGCCGCCGCCCACGACCGCTTCGCCGAAATAGTCCTCTCCGGCGGCGACGTAGACGCTATAGCAGCCGCCCTAGCCGAACTACTGGCTGTATGGGTCGTCCTGGTCGATGCCATCGGCAACGAACTGGCTCGAGCGGGCGAGGTGGACCCCGAACCCATTGCGGGAGTGGCGGGCGGTCGGCCGATGCCTTGGGCGGAGTCGCCGGCCTCGGGGCGGCTGACACGGACCGGCGACTGCTGGGTGGTGGCCGCTACGGCCAAGGGCGAGCGGCTGGGGGCGCTGGTCATCGGTGGAGTGGACGAGCTGTCCGGCGCCGACCAGCGGATTGTGGAGCGGGCGGCTGTGGTGACAGCGTTGGTACTGCTGTTCCGTCGACAGGCTGCTGAGCAGGCGGAGCGGGCGCAAGCCGACATCCTGGGTGATGCGCTCACCGGCTCGACAGCGTTGGCAGACCGGTTTCGCCTGCTGGGTAAGAAGGAACTGCCCAAGCAGGTAGTCGTCGCAGTGTGCCGCGGTGACCATACCGGCGTACTGGCCCGCCTAGACGCTCCACTGCAGGACAGGCTCACGTTGTCAGGCGCCTACGCAGGCGATCTCGTCATGCTGCTCGACCTGCCCAACGCGACAACAGCGGCCCAACGCCTGGACGACGTAGCCCGGCGTACCGGCGTGACCATCGCAGTGGCCGGTCCAGCGCGGTGGGGCGACCAGTTGGTCAGTGCGCACCAGCAGGCCGGCCGCCTGGTTGCGACCATGCTCAGGCTGCAGAGAACCGCCCAGGCCGCAGCACCGGACGACCTCGGCCTCGCAGGCCTTGTCGGCGCCGCCCACGTCGACGTCGCGACCCACGTGAACCACGTACTGGGCAAGGTCATCGAGTACGACGGACAGCGCGGTACCGACCTCCTCGGCACCCTCCGCGCGTACTTCGCGGCCGGCCAGAGCCCTACCCGCGCCGCAGAGGTCCTGCATGTCCACCCCAACACCGTCCAGCAACGCCTGGACAGAGTGACGGTCCTCCTCGGCCAGGGCTGGCTGGACCCCGACCGCGCCCTGAACATCCAGGTCGCCCTCCACCTCCTGGCAACCCTCCCCGACGCCACGTAATCGCAGTTCTGTCTGTCGGCCATTCGGTCGACAGGCGTAGGACGGATGGCCCACCCGGTCGCCACCTTCTCTGTCACCCGTTCACCCGCTGTAACGGGCAAGCCCCTCGCGCCCACTCTTTAGGCGGGAGCAGTGCCGAAGGCAGTGACACAGAGTGCTGATCCCGTCCAAACGGCGGGGGGTGTGAGATGGCGGACGGCCGGATCGTCACGGTCTTCGCGGCCAAGGGTGGCTGCGGCAAGACCACGGTGGCGACCAACCTGGCCACGGTCCTGCACGACCGTGGCGCCCGCAGAGTCTGCCTGCTCGACCTCGATCTCGAGTTCGGCGACGCCGCCAGCCTGCTCGGCCTGCGGTCCGAGCGCAGCATGGTCGACGCGCTCCCGGTGGCCGATCAGCTGACCCCGGAGATCGTCGCTGGACTGATGACGAACTACCTCCCCGGGTTCGACTGTCTGCTGGCGCCGACCCGGCCCGGTGACGATCGGCTGATCCCGGCCTCACTGGTGAGCCGCCTGCTCGCCGTCCTTCCACTCAGCTACGACTTCGTCGTCGTGGACACGCCCAGCCGGTTCGGCCCGCATGTCCTGGCGGCGCTCGACGTCGCGGACCACCAGATCCTGGTCACGACGCCGGAGCGGCCCGCGCTGAGGAACCTCCGGGTGACGCTCGACATGCTCGACCTGCTGCCGTACGACCGGACCGCCCGTTCGATCGTGATCAACCGCTCCGACGCCTCGTCGGCCTTGCCGCCCGGACTCCTGGACGAACTGCTCAGAAGCCCGATCGCCGGTCACCTGCCGACCTGGGACGGCGTCCCCGCCTCGATCAACCGCGGCGAACCACTCACCTCCGCCCAACCCGACCACGCGGTCAGCCAGGCGATCCGGCAACTAGCCGCCGCCGTCCTCCCCAGCGACGGGAGGTGCAGCCGCGATCCGCCGCCCGGTTAGCACCAGCCTTCGAACCAACTCAAAGATCCCTGAAAAGAAAGCGAAACCATCATGCTCAAGCAATTGCGTCAAGCTCGTCAGAACGAGTCCGGCTTCACCCTGATCGAACTCCTGATCGTCATCGTCATCCTCGGCGTCCTCTCCGGCATCGTCGTCTTCGCCGTCTCCGGCATCCAGGACCGCGGCAACGCCGCCGCCTGCAAGTCGGACCGCTCGACGGTCGAGGTTGCGGTCGAGGCGTACTACGCCAAGAACACCAGGTATCCGGACGCTGGCGCCGACGGCTACCTGCAGCTGACCACGGCTCCCGACAAGTTCCTGCGCAGCGCCCCGACGGCCACCATGGCGAACGGCGGTTACGTGATCACGCTCGGGGCGGGCGGCGTCGTGACCGCCTCCGGTGCCTGCAGCTGACCGATCCACCACAAGCCACTGCCGGGGAGGGCTGACCCCCAAGGGCTTTCCCCGGCAGTGTTCCAACCGCCTCACTGGAGGAATCTCATGAAAGGTCTTGCTCGCGGTAGCCGCGTCGACGTGCTGCTGGAGGAGCTCTGGAACGCAGGCGGCACCGACCTGCTGCTCACCGTGGGCATGCCTCCGCAGATCCGCGTCCACGGCGCACTGCACGCGGTCAACGGCACCACGGCGCTGACCCACGACGACACCGACAACCTGCTGACCGAGCTCTTCACGCCGGCCCAGGCCGATGCCTGGTGCAACAGTTTCGAGCTCGACTTCTCCTTCTCCTGGCGCGACCACGCCCGCATCCGCGGCAACGCGTTCAGCCAGCGCGGCGACAGCACGATCGCGCTCCGGATGATCCCGCGCACCATCCCGACGATGGCCGAGCTCGGCCTGCCGCCGATCCTCGGCCAGTTCGCCAAGCAGCATCAGGGCCTCGTCCTGGTCACCGGCCCGACCGGTTCCGGCAAGTCGACCACGCTCGCCGCCGTGATCAACCAGATCAACACCGACCGTGCCTGCCACATCATCACGATCGAGGACCCGATCGAGTACGTCCACGACCACAAGCGTTCCGCGGTGAACCAGCGCGAGGTCGGCAGTGACACCGCGTCCTTCCCCGACGCGCTCCGCTCGGCTCTCCGCGAGGACCCCGACGTCCTGCTGGTCGGCGAGATGCGTGACCTCGAATCGATCCGCTTCGCGCTCACCATCGCCGAGACCGGCCACCTGGTCTTCGCCACCCTGCACACCAACGACACCGCGCAGTCCCTCGCGCGCATCATCGACGTCTTCCCACCCGAGCAGCAGTCCCAGGTCAGGGTCCAGCTCGCCGCGGCCCTCAGCGGAGTCGTCTACCAGCGCTTGATTCCCCGCGTCGGCGGCGGCCTGATCGCGGCGTACGAGGTGATGGTCGCGAACTCCGCGATCCGCAACCTGATCAAGGAAGGCAAGACGCACCAGCTGCGCAACTCCCTCGTCACCGGCCAGCGCGAAGGCATGCTCACGCTCGAGCAGTCGCTGTCCGGGCTGGTCCAGTCCGGCGCGGTCTCGTACGACGACGCCGCCGCGCGCAGCCTCTATCCCAAGGACATCGAGTCGCGGCCGAGGCTGCGGGCAGGAGTGCCGGCATGAGGCACCGCAAGCGTGACCAGGCCGCGGCCGTCGTCACCCTCACCGCGCGGCCCGACGTCCGTCCGGCCGCGACCCAGGAGGACCTCCAGATCGAGCGCAACCGGGCTCGGCAGATCGCCGAACAGCACGGACTCGCTCAGGTCGATCTCCGCACGGTCACCCCGGATCCCGCGGCAGCGGCGCTGATCGACGAGCAGACCGCCCGCGCGCTCACCGCCGTCCCGCTGACCATCGACGAGGACAGCATCACCGTCGCGGTGGCCGATCCGGAGGTCGAGGCGGATCTGCGGGCAGTGCTCGACGGCAGAGTCGTACTACGGATCGCCGCGCCGACCGACATCCTCACCGCCATCGGCAACAGCTTCCGGGCCCTGACCGGGATCGACTCCCGGCTCAAGATGTTCGAGGCGCGGGACGTGATCCGCAAGGACTCCAGCCGGGTCGAGGTGGCTTCCGCCAACGACGAAGCCCCGGTCGTCCAGGTTGTCCAGCTCATCATCACCCAAGCGCTGCGGGACCGGGCCTCCGACGTGCACATCGAACCGCACGACGACCGGGTCCGGATCCGGTTCCGCGTCGACGGCGCCCTGCACGACCAGCTCGAGCTGCCCGGTTCGATCGGCCCCGCGGTGGTCAGCCGGATCAAGATCCTGGCAGACCTCAACATCGTCGAGCGGCGCCGGCCGCAGGACGGCCAGATCAGCATGGACGTCGAAGGCCGCGAGGTCGACATCCGCGTCTCCACGACGGCCGTGGTCGGTGGCGAGAAGGTCGTGCTCCGGCTGCTCGACAAGAGCCGTCCGCTGTTCAAGCTGGAACAGCTCGGGATGCCACCGGAGATGGCCGCGCGCTACTCCAGCCTGCTCAGGTCGCCGTACGGGATGGTGATCTGCGCCGGGCCGACCGGCAGTGGCAAGACCACCACGCTCTACGGCTCGCTGGGCGAGATCAACACCCCCGAGCGCAACATCATGACCATCGAGGACCCGGTCGAGTACACGTTCTCCTCGATCAACCAGATCCAGATCAACGAGTCGGCCGGCATCACCTTCGCCGGCGGGCTGCGGTCGATCCTGCGGCAGGACCCGGACGTGATCCTGGTCGGTGAGGTCCGCGACGTGGAGACCGCGCGGATCGCCGTCCAGTCCGCCCTGACCGGTCACTTCGTGCTCTCCTCGCTGCACGCGACCGACGCGGCGACGGCGCTGCATCGCCTGCTGGACATGGGAATCGAGAACTTCCTGATCGCATCCTCGATCAGCGCGGTGGTCTCCCAGCGGCTGGTACGCCGGATCTGCCACAACTGCCGCGAGAGCTACCAGCCGCCCGCCGAGGAGCTCGCGTTCCTGGACACCTTCGGCGGTGGCGTCCCGGTCGGCGGGCTGGTCCGCGGAGCAGGCTGCAACTTCTGCGCGCAGACCGGGTTCCTCGAGCGGACCGGGGTCTACGAGCTGATGCCGGTGTCCGACACCATCCGCGAGCTGATCGTCGACCGGGCCTCCCACGACGAGATCCGCAAGGCCGCACGGTACGAGGGAATGCGAACCCTGCAAGAGGAAGCGGTCCGGCTGGTCGGCGCGGGCGTCACCACGGTCGCCGAGGTCGTGCGTTCCATCTACGTGGTCGGGAGCTGAGATGACCAGATACGCGTACGTCGCGATCGCGCCCGACGGTCAGCGCGCCAAGGGGATCACCAAGGCGGACACCCGCGAGGAGGCCGAGCTGGCTCTGTACGAGCGCGAGCTCCGCGACATCCGGGTGACCGAGAAGCCAGGTGTGCTCCAGCTGGAGATCACCGCCCGGCGGGTCAAGCGCGAGGAGGTCATGCACCTGTCCCGCCAGCTCGGCGCGTTCATCAAGGCCGGCCTGCCGCTGATCGATGCCGTCCACAGTCTCGGCCAGGAGGCCGACAACAACTCCGTTCGCCGGATGATGGCCGAGGTCGAGGAGGGCCTGCGGGGTGGCGAGAAGCTGTCCGACTGCTTCGACCGGCATCCCAAGATCTTTCCCGAGTTCTACCGCGGCATTCTGCGATCGGCGGAGCTCAGCGGACAGCTCGACTCGGTGCTGGCCCAGCTCGCGAAGTACCTGGAGCGTGACCTGGAGGCGCGGCGCAAGATCAAGCAGGCGATGATCTACCCGGCCATCGTGTCGCTGATGTCGCTGGTCACCGTCGTGGTGCTGGCCGCGTTCGTGCTGCCGCGGTTCAAGGAGTTCTTCGCGAGTCTGCACGCCACGCTTCCGCTGCCGACCCGGATGCTGCTCGCGGTCACCGACTTCCTCACTGCCTGGTGGTGGGCAGTCGGCATCGGGGCGGCGTCGGTGTGCCTGCTCGTGTTCGCTGTCACCAGGACGCACGGCGGTCGTTATGCCAGGGACAAGCTGTTCCTCAAGCTTCCCGTGCTCGGTGGCACCATCCAGTTCGCTCTGGTCGAGCGATTCTGCCGGATCCTCTCGTCGATGGTCGGCGCCGGCGTACAGCTTCCCGAAGCCCTACGGGTGGCGACCGGCTCATTGCCGAACCTCGTCTTCCGGCGTGCGCTCGGTGGAGCCGGTGAGGCACTGCTCGAGGGAGAAGGCCTGGCCCGGCCGCTGGCCGCGACCGGCCTCTTCCCGACCACCGCAGCCCAGATGATGCGGGTCGGTGAGGACACCGGAACGCTCGACAACCAGCTCGAGGTCACCGCGGAGTACTACGAGGGTGAACTCGACTACAAGCTGAAGAAACTGATCGGCCTGTTCGAGCCGGCCGTCATCATCGTGATGGGGGTCGTCGTCGGCTTCGTCGCAGTCGCGCTGGTGTCCGCGATGTACGGCATCTTCCGTCAGGTCCAGGGCTGATGTCCGGCCGCCACCGTGTTCTCCCCCCGGTCGCCGGCGAGCGAGGGGAGACCCTGGTCGAGATGCTGCTGGCAGTCGCGATCATGGGCATCGCCGCGGTGGCGCTGATGGCCGGCCTGACCACGAGCGTGCTGATGTCGGACATCCACCGCAAACAGGCGACCGCCGGTACCACGGTCCGCGACTATGCCGAGGCGCTGCAGAAGTACGTCGCCGATGGCAACTATGTCGACGGCTGTGCTTCGCCGGCCCCGTACACGCTCGGGACCTTCGTGGATCCGGCGGGCTTCCAGCACTCGGTCGTCGCCGGGTCGATCCGGTACTGGGACGGTACGGCGTGGCAGCCGGCCTGTGGCACGGACAAGGGCTTGCAGAAGCTGACCATCAAGGTGGCCAGCGCCGATGGCCGCGCGAGCGAGCAGCTGGTGGTAGTACTGAGAAAGCCTTGTGGACTGGGGGATGTCCTATGCAGCTGAGAGACCGGATCCGCTCCGAAGGCGGGTTCACCCTGGTCGAGTTGCTGGTGGCGATCGTCATCCTCGGCATCATCACGGTTCCGTTGTCCGGCACGGTGGTCAGCGCCTTGAAGAACACCGGCGCGACCCAGGACCGGATGGCCGTGTCGCACGACGCGCAGCTCAGCTCGTCGTACTTCGCCCGTGATGTGGCCGGCGTCGGCATCCGTGACTACGACAGCGTCAACGGCAACTCCTTGCCGTTCAAGTCGTCCGTCCAGCGGAACGCGGCCTACAACCAGGGCGGCTACACCTGCGGAGGGGCCGATACTCCGGTCGCTGCGCTGCGACTGCTGTCCGATTCGTGGGACCCGGCCGACTCGATGACGACTCCGGAGACGGTCGTCGTCGCCTACTACCTGAAGACGGTTGCCGGTGGCATCGAGCTGCACCGGCTGAAGTGCTCGGGCAGCGACACCCCTGTCGACGTGCCGATCGCGCACAACGTGAAGGCAGGCAGCGTGACCGTGACGTGCTCGTCGACGTGTGAGTCGGCGACGGTGCCGAACGAGATCACGCTCCGGCTGGTGACCACGAAACCATCGGTGGGCGACTACCCGATCACGCTCAACGGTCAGCGGAGGCAGTCATGAAATCCCGGTTCGCTCGCGCCCGCTCCGAGGAAGGAGCCGCGCTGGTTCTGGTGATGATCCTGGTCACGGTGATCGCGCTCGGACTGGCCGCGTTGCTGACCAGATCGGACACCGGCCTGCGGACGACGGTGGGGCTGCGCGACCAGGCGGCCGCGACGTACAACGCCGACGGCGCCTTGCAGGCGTCGATCAACAACCTGCGCAACAGCACCTACAACGACGCCGCCGGCCAGAAGTGCTTCGGGGCCTCGAACACCCTGCCGCTGAACGGTTTCTACGGTGCCGACTCGGCCGCGGTGACCTGCTCCGCGGACCCGAAGAAGGTCTTGATCCAGTGCCCGTCGCTGTCGCAGTGCAACCGGCCGGGCAACGCGATCCTGACGCTCGGCAAGGTCAGCGGGGAGGACGGTCTCAACATCCGCCAGAACACCGGATCGACCTTCCGGGTCCGCGGCAACGTGTTCTCCAACTCGAACATCAACGTCGTCAACGGCACCCTGAACACCAACGCCTCGACCTGGGCCAGGACCTCCTGCACGGGCGCGATCCAGAGCACTCCGGCACCGTCGTGCAACTACGGAAGTACGCCGAACGCCCTCGGCGACGATCCCGGATACTCGCCCTCGGCAACCGATCCGCCGGTGCACCGCAACGTGCCGTCCTGCACGACGGCCAACTCGGTGGTGACCTTCCTTCCCGGCACGTACGACGACGTGGTCGGGCTGAACGACATGATGAAGGGCAACAGTTCCTGCAAGAACAGCACCTGGTGGTTCAAGCCTGGGGTGTACTACTTCGACTTCCGCAACACCGGGGTGAACGCCAACCCGCTGCTCCCCAACCCGGGGAGCGAGGGCAACACCTGGACGGTCAACGACGGCTATCTGGTCGCTGGTACGCCGGTCAACTCCGCCGGCGCCGTCATCGGCAGCCCGCCGGTACCGGCCTCGATCCCCGGCTCCTGCGACAACCCGATCAAGAACGCGAGCGCGGTCGGCGTGCAGTTCATCTTCGGCGCCGACAGCCGCTTCGCCATCAAGTCCGGCCAGGCCGAGATCTGCGGGACGTACCGGGTGGACAAGGCCCCCGTCGCCATCTACGGCCTGACCACAGGTGCGGACGCGCCGGTTGCGTGGACCGGCAACAACAACTCGCTGAAGCTCTCCAGTGTGACGTCTGCGGGTGACTTCACGAATGCGACGACCGCAAACCTCGCAACGGGCGGCGATGTCCCGGTCGCGTCCTGGAACAGCAAGAAGAAGAGTGACTCGACCATCCTCAAGGTGAGCGGCTTCGCGCCGACCACGCCGATTCCGGCAGGGTCGGTGCTGAAGTCCGCCGAGGTGAAGATCCTGCACAGGCATACGGACATCACCGATGTCGATTCCTTCGATGTCTCCTTGACCACCGCAGGCGGCCCGGCCCTGACCGGGTCGACTTCCGGCCAGCTCGGCAGCGGGGTCCTGAAGGTCGACACGATCCCGCTGGACACCGCGCGGACCGGAGCCCTCGCCAAGGCCGTGAACGCCGGAACCTACAGCGGCTCGACCATCGACCTCAAGACGAATCTCGTCAACAGTCCCAAGGACGACACCGAGTACATCGACTCGATCCAGCTCGAACTCACCTTCGTTCCGCCGGCGTTTCGGGCTAGCAGTGGCTGTGTCACCAGTACGCCGTATGCGGGCGGCGGTCAGGACGGGGCCAACTGCTCTCTGGTCACGGCGGTCAACAACGCCGGCAATCAGTTCTACGTCCAGGGCACGACGTACGCGCCGAAGGCGGCACTCGACATCACCCTCAACAACGCGGCCGAGCAGGTCTTCCGCTTCGGGGTCATCTCCCGGTCCCTGTGGGTCAGAGAGACCGGCAGCTTCTCGTACGGGGGCGTGGTGATCGAGGTCCCGGACGACTCGCCAGGCTTCGTCTTCAGCATGTACCTGTCCGTCTACATCTGTCCGAAGTCACCGACCTGTACTCCGACCGGCACGCCCGCCCTACGGTCCAAGGTTGCGTTGGTGGACAGCGACCCCACCACCCCACACGCAGGCGCCCGCCAGGTGACGATCCTCAGCTGGTCGCGGCCTGGATAAGCCGAATCGCCCACGAAAATAGGGCCGAAGGTCCCTGTCTGAGGCTGGGCGGGGGTACCTAGTGTGACTCCCACGGGGGTGGAGTCATGACTGATCGGATTCGGATCGTTCTGGTCGACGGGCACACGTTGACGCGGTTCGGGATGTCGGGGCTGGTGAGTGGGCTGGCCGATATCGAGATCGTGGGGGATACCGGGTCGGGCGCTGAGGCGCTGGCTCTGGTGGCGGCGGTGAAGCCTGATGTGGTTGTGCTGGACACCGTGTTGCCGGATGGCGACGGGTTGCGGGTCGCTCGTGAGCTACGTGATCAGTACGTCGGTCTCGGCATCGTGGTGCTGACGTCGAAAGGCGGGGACGACGTCCTCTTTCGCGCACTGGAGATCGGGGCGTCGGCCTTTGTCAGCAAGACCGCTCCGGTCGCCGAGGTGCTGGCGGCCATCAGGCACGCCGCAGCCGCCGCGGGGTCCTTTCTCGCGAGCGGGCTCGGCCAGGCCTATGCCCGCAGGCAGTCGGCCCCCACTGGGCCGATCCTGAGTCCGCGCGAGGCCGAGGTCCTGATGCTGCTGGGCCAAGGACTGTCGATCCAGGCCGTCGCGGGCCGGATGTTCGTCAGCCACTCGACGGCCAAGACCTATGTCGCCAGGGTGTACCAGAAGCTGGGCGCCTCCAACCGTGCGCAGGCCCTGATCGCCGGCCTCCGGCTCGGGCTGATCCGCAAGGAACCGGTCAGCGCCTGAGCTCAGTTCATCAGGTGGCGCCAGGCGGTTGCCAGCGGTCCGGCGAAGAAGATTGCCAGTAGGGCGCCGGTGATCATGAACGGGCCGAACGGGAGGGTGGTCTTCCGGCCGGCGCGGCCGACGGCCATTGCTGCCACACCGACGACGGCGCCGAGGACGAAGCCGCTGAAGCCGCCGATCAGCAAGGTGGACCAGGAGAGGTAGGCGAGTACGCCGCCGAGCAGGCCGGAGAGTTTGACGTCGCCCGAGCCCATCCCCGACGGGGCGATCAGTACCAGGAGCAGGAAGAACGCGAACAGGGCCGCCGCTCCGAGGGCGGCCCTTGCCAGCGGCCACCAGTCGTGTTGCCAGGCTGCTGAGGCTGTCAGCAGTACCGCGGTCACCGGGTACGACGGCAGCACGATCGCATTCGGCAGGACCCGGAGCTCGAGGTCGATCAGCGCGAGCGCGACCCCTGCGCCGGCGAACCACAGGTACGCCGGGAGCGCCGGCAGCAGGTCGAGTCGGTCGAGACGCCAGGCCAGCGCGGCGAACAGCAGGCCCGTCGCGAGCTCGACCAGGGGATACCGGACGCTGATCGGCGTACCGCAGTCCGCGCAGCGCCCGCGCAGGATCAGCCAGCCGACGACCGGGAGGTTGTGCCGGGACCGGATCGGAGTACCGCATTGCGGACAGCGTGAGGCCGGCCGGACGACGGACTCGTGGCGTGGCACCCGGTGGATCACGACGTTCAGGAAGGAGCCCACGGCGGTCCCCAGCAGCAGGGCGAGCACGACGGTCATCGCCGGTCCACCTCCTTCGTCAGCGGCTCACATGATCGGCCGGGCAAACGGTTGAAAGCACCTCTCGCAACCTCGTAACAATGGGTGTACGTTCAACGATCAAGGTTACAGAAGGTAATTTTTATCGTCACTTGTCGCCTATTTGTCACGGAACGTTATTTTCAGCGGGGGGAACCGCATGACAAACTCAATCGGTGTTGCCGTCATCGACGGGCACACGCTAACGCGGTACGGGCTGGTCGCCCTGGTGGGCTCGGCCGAGGACATCCGGATGGTGGGGGAGTGTGGTTCGGCCGCCGAGGCCCCCGCTCTGGTCGCGAGCACAGAACCCGACGTGGTCGTGCTCGATGTCGCCCTGCCGGATGGCGACGGGCTGCGGGTCGCCCGTGAGCTGAGGGACCGCTATCCCGAACTCGGTCTCGTGCTGCTCACCTCCAACACGGAGGACGACGTCCTCTTCCGTGCCCTGGAGACAGGCGTCTCCGCATTCGTCTGCAAGACCGCGCCCAATGCGGAGGTTCTCGCCGCGATCCGGCACGCCTCGGTGGCGGCGTCGTCCTTCACGGCCACCGGTCTCGCGCTGGCCCTGGGCCGCCGTGCGACCCGGCATGCCGGGCTGGTGCTCAGCCCGCGCGAGCGTGAGGTGCTGAATTTGCTGGTGGACGGGCTGTCCGTGCCCGCCATCGCACGGTCGATGTATGTCAGCCCGTCGACCGCCAAGACCTACGTGGCGCGGCTCTACGAGAAGCTCGGCGCCTGCAACCGTGCCCAGGCCATCATGTCCGCGTTGCGGCAGGGCCTGATCGAGCAGAACCTTTCGGTACCTGCCTGACCAGCGCGCTGTCGGCTGAACGGCCGACGGCGTGTCGGGTGAGTGGCCAGGACAGTCGGGCGTTCACCCGCTGTGACGCGGGCCTTGCAGAGGCGAGTGTTTGACGCGGCAGCTAGTGGCATCTGGGGGATGATCGACGGCTTCGCGCATCGGGTCCAGGGGTCGGACGTCCGGTACGCCGGTCGGTCCGTCGCGGGTTGCCGCGCCTGGAAGACCCTGTCTCCGTCGCCTGCCGGAGCAAATGCGAAGGAAGCACCATGAAAGACCGCCTTCGGGCCACCGTCCTGGCCGCCCGAACCATCCACCGCGCCTCGAACCGCCCGACCCGCCGGGTCCGCTGGCATCGAATCCACAGCCGCTCCTCCGCTCGCGAGCGCGGCTTCACCCTGATCGAGCTGCTGATCGTGATCGTCATCCTCGGTGTGCTGTCCGGCATCGTGGTGTTCGCCGTCAGCGGGATCCAGGATCGTGGCAACGCTGCCGCCTGCCGGACCGACAAGAAGACCACGCTGGTCGCCGTCGAGGCGTTCTACGCCAAGAACGGCACCTATCCGGCCGCCGGTGACGCCGGCTGGCTCCAGCTCACCGTCGGCGTCGACCAACTCCTGCGGGATCGGCCGACCGGCACCGGCTACACGATCACCCTCGGCGCCAACGGCCTGGTCACCGCGTCCGGCGCCTGTACCTGATCGATACCCCGCCCCTCCCGCGCACCTCACGGCGCGGCGCGGGTGGACCGGCTCGGAGGAGGGCCGGTCCACCCGTTGAGGGAGCGCACCGCAGTACCGCCCAAGGAAGCTGCCCGGGACCGGGCAGCGCCACCCGAGAAAGCCGGCGACCCGGACCGTCGTACCGGATCGCCGCCGGTCTACCGGTTGTCCTCGCAACCGGTAGGCCATCTCGGTGGGGCGGTCCCGATCGATCGGAAGGGATTCCATGAAAGTCCCCGCGCCAGGCAGCCGGGTGGACCTGCTGCTCGAAGAACTCTGGAACGCCGGCGGCACCGACCTGCTTCTGACAGTGGGGATGGCGCCGCAGCTGCGCGTTCACGGCGTACTGCGCCCGGTCGCCGACCGCACCCCGCTGACCCGGACCGACACCGACAGCCTGCTGGCCGAGATGCTCAACCCGCACCGGTCGAACGTCTGGCAGACCACGTACGAGCACGACTTCTCGTTCTCCTGGCGGCAGAGCGCCCGGATCAGAGCGAACGCTTTCACCCAGCGAGGTGACACCGCCCTCGCGCTGCGGATCATCCCGCGCAGCATCCCCACCATGTCGGAGCTCGGCCTGCCGGCGGCGATCGGCAAGTTCGCCCAGTTGCACCAGGGGCTCGTCCTGGTCACCGGCCCGACCGGCTCGGGCAAGTCGACGACGCTGGCCTCGGTGATCCACCAGATCAACACCGACCGGGCCTGCCACATCATCACCATCGAGGACCCGATCGAGTACGTGCACGAACATCGCCGCTCGGCGGTCAATCAGCGCGAAGTGGGCAGTGATACGGCGTCGTTCCCGGACGCCCTCCGCGCGGCGCTGCGGGAGGACCCCGATGTCTTGCTGGTGGGCGAGATGCGCGACCTGGAATCGATCCGGTTCGCGCTGACGATCGCCGAGACCGGCCACCTCGTCTTCGCCACCCTGCACACCAACGACACCGCGCAGTCGCTGGCCCGGATCATCGATGTCTTCCCGGCCGAGCAGCAGTCCCAGGTACGGGTTCAGCTGAGTGCGGCATTGAGCGGGGTCGTGCACCAGCGCCTGATCCCCCGAACGAGCGGCGGCATGGTCGCCGCCTTCGAGGTGATGATCGCCAACCCGGGCATCCGCAACCTGATCAAGGAAGGCAAGACGCACCAGCTGCGCAACGCGCTCGTCACCGGCCGCCGCGAGGGCATGATCACGCTCGAGCAGTCGCTGTCGGCGCTGCTCCAGGCCGGCGAGATCTCGTACGCCGATGCCGTCTCGCGCTGCGCGCATCCCAAGGAACTCGAAGTCCGGCCGAGGGCAGGAGTGGGAATCAGACCATGAAACATCGCGGACGGGGAACCGCGCCACTGGCGCAGCAGGCCGCAGACAACCAGTATCCGGAGCAGAACGCGCTCGCCGGCGTCGCCGAGCGGGTGAAAGCGTTCCAGGCAAGACATCTGACGCCCGATGACGTCGCTGTCGAGAACGAGGACGCGCCGGTCGTCCAGGTGGTCCAGCTGATCATCACGCAGGGCCTGCGCGACCGCGCCTCCGACATCCACATCGAGCCGCATGACGACCGGGTGCGGGTGAGGTACCGGGTGGACGGCGCGTTGCGGGACAAGATCGAGCTGCCGGGCGCGATCGGGCCGGCCGTGGTCAGCCGGATCAAGGTGCTCGCCGATCTCAACATCATCGAGCGCCGCCGGTCCCAGGACGGCCAGATCCGGATGCGGATCGAGGAGCGCGACGTCGACATCCGCGTCTCCACGACGGCCGTGGTCGGTGGCGAGAAGGCGGTACTGCGGTTGCTCGACAAGAGCCGGCCGCTGTTCCGGCTGGAGCAACTGGGGATGCCGCCGGATCTGGCCGAGCGCTACTCGACGCTGCTGCGTACGCCGTACGGGATGGTCATCTGCGCCGGGCCGACCGGGAGTGGCAAGACGACGACGCTGTACGGCTCGCTGAGCGAGATCGACACCCCCGAGCGCAACATCATGACGATCGAGGATCCGGTCGAGTACTCCTACGCCTCGATCAACCAGATCCAGATCAACGAGGCCGCCGGGATCACCTTCGCCACCGGGCTGAAGTCGATCCTGCGGCAGGACCCCGACGTGATCCTGGTCGGCGAGATGCGCGATGCCGAGACGGCCCGGATCGCCGTCCAGTCCGCGCTCACCGGGCATTTCGTGCTGTCATCGGTGCACGCGACCGACACCGCGACAGCGCTGCATCGCCTGCTGGACATGGGGATCGAGACGTTCCTGGTCGCATCGTCGGTGAGCGCGGTGATCTCGCAGCGGTTGATCCGGCGGATCTGCCTCAACTGCCGCTCGTACTACGAACCGCCGCCGCCCGAGGTCGCGTTTCTGCGGACGACCGGGGTTGCCGTGCCGTTGGGCGGCCTCGTCCGTGGTGTCGGCTGCGAGCAGTGCGCCGGGACCGGCTACCTGGAACGTACCGGCGTGTACGAGCTGATGCCGGTCACCGACGCGATCCGCGAGCTCGTGGTCGAACGCGCGCCGCTCGCCGAGATCCGCAAAACCGCTTGCTACGAAGGGATGCGGACGCTTCAGGAGGAAGGCGCGCGGCTGGTCCAGGCCGGCGTCACGACCGTCGCCGAAGTGGTCCGCTCGATCTACACGGTGGGGATGCAATGACGCGATACTCCTACGTCGCGATCCAGCCGAGCGGCAAGACCAAGCACGGTACTACCCGCGCCGACACCCGCGAGGACGCCGAGCTGGCCCTCTACGAGCGCGAGCTGCGCAACATCCGGCTGACCGAGAAGCCCGGGTTGCTGAAGATCGAGCTCACCGCCAAGCGGGTCAAACGCGAGGAGGTGATGCACCTGACCCGGCAGCTCGGCGCGTTCGTGTCGGCCGGGATGCCGTTGACGGAGTCGGTGCACAGCCTCGGGCGCGAGTCGGACAACCTGACCGTGCGGCGGATGATGTACGAGGTCGAGGACGGGCTGCGCGACGGCGAGAAGCTGTCGGACTGCTTCGACCGGCATCCGCGGATCTTTCCGGAGTACTACCGCGGGATCCTGCGCTCGGCCGAGTTGAGTGGCCGGCTCGATACCGTCCTGGCCCAGCTCGCGCGCTACATGGAGCGTGATCTGGAGGCGCGGCGGCGGATCAAGCAAGCCTTGATCTATCCGTCGGTGGTGGCCGGGATGTCGCTGGTGACGATGGTGGTGCTGGCCGGCTTCGTGCTGCCCCGGTTCAAGGAGTTCTTCAACAGCCTGGGCGCCGAGTTGCCGCTGCCGACACGGATCCTGCTCGGGATGACGGACTTCCTCACTGCCTGGTGGTGGGCGCTGATGATCGGTACCGGGCTGGTGATTCTGACGCTGGTCTATGTGCTGAGCACGCCGCCCGGCCGGTATCTGCGGGATCGGTTGTTCCTGGCGTTGCCGGTGATCGGGGCAACGGTTCGGTTCGCTTTGGTGGAGCGGTTCTGCCGCATTCTGTCGTCGATGGTTGCTGCCGGCGTGCAACTTCCGCAGGCCTTGCGGATCGCAACCGGGTCGCTGCCCAACCGGGTGTTCCGGCGTGCTTTGGCCGGGGTGATGGCGTCGATGCTCGCGGGGGACGGGCTCGCGCGGCCGTTGGCTGCGACGGGTTTGTTCCCCGGTACGGCCGCGCAGATGCTGCGGGTGGGGGAGGAGACGGGGACGCTCGACCGGCAGCTGGAGGTGACGGCGCAGTACTACGAGGGCGAGCTCGACTACAAGCTGAAGAAGCTGATCGGGCTGTTCGAGCCGGTGGTGATCATCGTGATGGGCGTCGTCGTCGGATTCGTGGCGATCGCCTTGGTGTCGGCGATGTACGGCGTCTTCCGGCAGGTGCAGGGCTGATGCGTGGGCAACGGGGCGAGAGCCTGCTCGAGCTGGTGATCGCGATCGCGTTGATGGGGGTGGCGATCGTGGCGGTGATGTCCGGGCTGACCACGACCGTGCTGCTGTCCGACGTCCAGCGCAAGGAGGCGACGGCGTCGTCCACGGTGCGCAACTACGCCGAGGCGCTCCAGCAGTTTGTTGCTGATGGCCACTATGTCGCGTGCGCCGGCGCCGGATCCTACGTGGTACCGGGCTTCGCGCCGCCGACTGGTTTCACCGCGCGGATCGTTCCCGGGTCGGTCCTGTACTGGACGGGCGCGCTCTGGCTGCCACTTTGCCTTCCCGATCGTGGGGTTCAGAAGCTACGGGTCAAGGTGGACAGTACGGACGGCCGCGCCTCGGAGTACCTGGACGTGGTACTCCGGAAGTCTTGTGGGGTGGATGATCCGCCGTGCTCCTGAAGCGTGACGAGCGGGGCTTCACGTTGATCGAGGTGTTGATCACGATCACGTTGATGGGGGTGGTCGGCCTCGCGCTGTCCGACCTTGTCATCAGCGCGCTCAAGGAGATGAGCGCGACCTCGGACCGGCTCGACGTGTCGCAGGACGAGCAGCTCGGCGCGGTCTACTTCGCGCGAGACGTTGCGGCGTTCGGAGTGCGGGACTACGGTGCGGCGATCGGCGGGGGATCCCTGCCGTTCAAGCCGTCGATCCAGCTGGACGCGGCCGACGACGCCGGCGGCACGACCTGCGGCCCGGTCCCCGTCTCGGCCCTGCGCCTGCTCTCGGATGACTGGGACCTGTCCGTCGTCCCACCAGTACGCCGTACCGCCGTGGTCGCGTACTACCTCCAGCCCGTCGACGGGGTGCTCGAGCTGCACCGAGCGAGGTGTGTCGGCTCCAGCACTCCGTCGTCGGATGTCCGGCTGTCCCAGAGCGTCAAACCCGGGAGCGTGTCCGTGAGCTGCTCGACACCGTGTACTGCGGTACTCGCACCGCTGTCGGTGACCCTGCGGTACACCGCGACCAAACCGTCCAGTGGCGACCAGGTCGTCGTCTTGAGCGGCCTACGGAGACAGTCATGAGGCGCCGCGATGAGCGCGGTTCCTCTCTGCTCATGGTGCTCGTAGTGATCACTGTGGTGGCACTGGCGTTGTCTGCGCTCCTGACGAGGTCGGACGCGGCGCAGAAGGTGACAGAGAGCCTGCGGAAGGAGGCAGCCTCGTCGTACACGGCTGACGGCGCTATGCAGGCGGCGATCAACAACCTGCGCAACAGCACCTACAACGGCGACGCAGGCCAGCACTGCTTCGGCCTCTCGGACACGCTGTCGCTGCTGGCCTTCGACGGCCTCAACCCTGTTGCCGTGAAGTGCCAACCGGATCCCAAGCAAGCAGTGGTCCAATGCCAGACCGACTCCAACTGCAACCGCCCGGACAACGCCATCCTCGCCCTCAGCACCATCCCCGGCGAGGCAGCGATCTCCGTAGCTCAGCCGGCCGCCTCCACCTTCCGCATCCACGGCAAGGTCTTCTCCAACTCCAGCATCGACCTCACCGCCGGCAGCCTGTCAGCCAGCGGCACCCTCTCAGCCCGGGGCCTGTGCTCGGCCGGTGTCCTAGCTCCCCTCTGCGGCCTAGGAGGCGCCATCCAATCGGCACCGATCTACGACGCCGCGGTGACCACTGTCCCCGCCCACCGCTCGTTACCGCCCTGCACCACACCCGACTCGCTGGTTACCTTCACCCCGGGCTACTACGACGACGCCGACGCCCTGACCCAGATGATGGCCACCACCAGCCCGTGCCATGGCAGCACCTGGTGGTTCAAGCCAGGCACGTACTACTTCGACTTCCACAACACCACCAACCCACTGCTCACCGGCACCAACACCTGGACGATGGCAGCCGGCACCCTCGTAGCCGGCGCCCCGGTGAATGCAGCTGGAGCCGCCATCCCGGCCCCGCCGGTCCCCGCCCCAATCCCCGGTGCCTGTGCCTCTCCCACCTCCGCCGCCAGCGCAGCCGCTGGCGTGCAGTTCATCTTTGGCGGCAACAGCCGACTGGCAGTCGACGGTGGGAAGGCCGAACTCTGCGGCACCTACTCGGCCAGTAGGCCACCGATAGCTGTTTACGGACTCACCAGCGGTTCGGAGACCGTCAGCAGCGACGTGCTGAAGCCGACTGCGGTCAGCTTGCTCAGTAAGTTCGGCTTGTCGGCGACCCCTGGGCGCCTGGGCACGGAGGACGGTGTCGCCGCCAGCTGGAAGAGCACGGTGGCGAGCGAGAGCGCTGGGCTGACCTTGAACGGCTACAACCAGTCCGGCGCGATCCCAGTCGGCTCCGTGCTCGAATCCGCCGACTTGAAGATCACCCACCGGCACAGCGACCCGCTGACGACCGACAAACTCGACCTCTCGGTCGACGTCGGCCCCGGCACGCCGGTCACCGCATCGGTGAGCGGCCGGCCAGGCGGATCGGCGTACGGGGTGACAACGATTCCACTCGACGCCTCCCGGACCGGCCAATTGGCGCGCGCGATCTACGGTGGAACGTTCACCGGCGCCTCGATCGCGCTCACCGTCGGCCTCACCGCCAAGGACGACACCGAAGACATCGATGCCATCCGGATCGAGCTCAACTACCGAGAACCCTCGTTCCGCAAGGGAAACGGCTGTGTGACGGACGGCCCGTACCCGGCCACCGGCTGCGCCCTGATCTCCGGCAACGTTGCCGTGAACGGCACGGTCTACGCCCCGGAAGCCGCGCTCGACCTCACCTCCACCGGCGGAAATCGGCCACTGATCGAAGCCGGTGTGGTGATTCGTGCTTTGCGGGTTTCGATTACGGGAAGTCTCAGTGGTGTGGCGATCGATTTGCCGGACGTTTCACCCGGGTTCACCTTCGGGCTGCACCTGTCCGTCTATCTCTGCCCGGGCGCGCTGGTCTGCGTGCCGAGCGGGCGACCGGCACTGCAAGCCAAGATCGGGCTCGTCGACGCCGATCCCTCGTCGCCCGATGCCGGGCGGCGGAAGGTGACCGTGCTCGGCTGGTGGCGGCCCGGCTGATGGGAGTTCAGACGCAGTCGTGGGTGCAATCGGTGGCCGGGGGAGAAGAAGCAATGAGTGAGCAGGTCAAGGTCGTCGTCGTGGACGGCCACACGCTGGTCAGGTTCGGCCTGACCGGGCTGGCCGGGCAGGAGCCGGACCTGGAGATCGTCGGCGCGTCCGGCCTCGGCGCGGAGGCGATGGCGATCGTGGCGACCACCAGGCCCGACGTGCTGGTTCTCGACTCGGTACTACCGGACGTCGACGGCCTCCAGGTCGCTCGCGAGATCCGTGATCAGTACTCCGAGCTCGGCATCGTCCTGCTCGCCTCCGACGGTCAGGACGCCGTCCTCTTCCAAGCGCTCGAATCAGGAGTCTCCGCCTTCGTCACCAACACGGCACCGATCGAGGAAGTGCTCGCAGCGATCCGCCATGCGGCAGTGGCCGCCACCAGCTTCACCGCGACCGGTCTGGGTCCAGCGATGGCCAGGCGCGACCAACCCCCAGCACCGCCGCTACTGAGCCCCCGAGAGGCCGAGGTGCTCTCACTACTCGGCCAGGGACTCTCGGTCCGTGCGATAGCCACGTCCCTTTGCGTCAGCCTCTCGACGGCCAAGACCTACGTGGCGCGGCTCTACGAGAAGCTCGAAGCCTCCAACCGGGCCCAGGCGATCATGCGCGCCCTGAAGCTCGGCCTGCTCGAGTCCTCCTAGCCCCGGAGAGCTACTCTCAGCCGGTGGATGACCGGCGCGTAGTCGTACTAGTCGTTCCGGCAGCCGGCACCTGGGCGCCGCCGGGACGCACGGCCGACGCTTGGCGGTTGGCGCTGGCGGAGGACACGTACGAAGTACTGGCTTCCCTTGATCGCGTAGACGTCGCAGTGGCTGTTGTGGGCGGCGATGACTCTGCGCTGGCTGGGGTGGCTGCGCTCACTTGGCCTGGTACTCCCGTGTACTCCGTCGACCCCACGCGGCCCGTGCTGGACGCGGTGGAGCAGACCGGCCCTGCAGCGGCGGTGGTAGCCGTCAGCTTCGACGTACCGGATCTCCCCGGGCTCCTGATCGGCAAACTGTTCCGGGCACTCGGCTCGGCCGACTTGGCCGTCACGCCTGCAGAGGACGGCTCGCTCGCCGCGATCGGTGTCAATATCCCGACCGCCTCCTGGGTCACGGAGGCCGCGCTGACCTTCGACACCCGACTGGCGGAACTGGAGAGCATCAAACCCCGCCGCCACGCGATCGGCGTCGGCCCAGGCTGGCACCGTCTGCGATCGAATGCTGACTTAGCGCGACTGGATCCGGGCCTCGAAGGCTGGGACGCGACCAGATCTCTACTCCGAGGTGCTTGAGCCGTCACCTTCTGACGATTGGCTCGTTTTCCCAGGCAGCGGGGACATGGGGGATTTCCACGGGGACCTAGTGGCCGTCGTCGCAACCGACTGTCGGTGCCGTTCAGGGGCGGTGCTACCGGCAGCCGGGGGAGGGGGGAGCGACGACGGTCCACACCCAGACAGACGTGTGCGGGCCGGCCTACAGGGACCGGCCCGCACACCCTCGCTCAACCGCACGCCGGGGATTCACCCCAGCCAGGCCGGCGCTGGTCCGGCTTGTGACGCTTCGCGTCACCTCGCTACCAGGAAATGTGGCCAACGAGCGCCCGGCCGCCAGCCAGCCAATCGCCGGGACCTTGAACACCTTGTGGCGGGCGTGAACACGCTATTACGTGTTCACGGTCGCCGTTAGGTGTCCGAGCCCGCCACTGGCGGTTTCGGGCAGCGTCGGTCCGCAGGCAGCTAGCTGATCGGATAGGCCCGCGCGACCAAGTCGGAAACGGTCTGGTCGATTCCGTCCGGCAGCTCGCCGGCCGCGAACCAGGCCAGATCGTGCGACTCGTCGCTCACCACGTACGCCGTGCCCGCCGCGGCCGTCACCCGGAACTGAACGTCCAGGTGGAACGTCCCCCGGCAGCCGCCGGCCGTGATCTCGTGGCGTGACAACTGCAGCGGTTGCGGATCGATCCGCAACCCGGTCAGGCCGGACTCCTCGGTTGCTTCACGCAACGCAGCGCCTGCCAGGGTCGTGTCGCCCGGCTCGCAGTGCCCGCCGAGCTGCAGCCACCGGTTCACCAGCCCGTGCAACGTCAGCAACACCCTGGGCGCGGCAGCATCCACGACCAGCGCGCTCGCCGTCAGGTGCTCCGGACGCGACGAGCGCCACATCCCGTCCTCATGCCCGGCCAAGTACTTCAGATAGTGCTCCCGCAGCTCCGCCTGCTCGGCATCCGGTGGATCCCAGCCGGTCAGTACTGCGGTCGCATCAGCGTGCAAGCTCACTTGTCGTCGGGACCCGAGCCGCCCTTGTCCTGAGGAGCCCCGCCGTCCTCCTCGCCCAGGAAGTCGGAGATGTCGATGTCGGCCAGCTCGCCCGCGTGCTGGGCGAACCCGATCGGATCGTCCAGGTCGGAAGCGCTCGGCAGCAGGTCCGGGTGCGACCACAACTCGTCGCGCCCATCCACTCCGCGGGCATCCCGCACTGCGGCCCACAGGTTCGCTGCGTCCCGCAGTCGCCGCGGCCGGAGCTGCAGCCCGACCAGGGTGGCGAAGGTCTGCTCCGCCGGACCCCCGGCCGCGCGGCGGCGGCGTACGGTCTCGGCAAGCTGCACTGCGGAAGGCATCCGGTCCTTCGTCGCCTCGCGGACGACATCGTCGACCCAGCCCTCGACCAGCGCTAGCGCCGTCTCGAGCCGGACCAGTGCCGCCTTCTGCGCCTCGGAGTCCTCGGGCTCGAACAGGCCACCCTGGAGAGCCTCCTGGATCGCCTCGGGGTTCTGCGGGTCGATCTCGGACATCGCGCGCTCGATCTTGCCGCTGTCGACCTCGATCCCCGACGCGTAGTCGCCGACCGCGGCGAACAGGTGCTGGCGCAGCCACGGCACCCCGGCGAACAGCCGCTGGTGCGCGCACTCGCGCAGGGCTAGGTACAGGCGTACGTCCTCGTCGGTGAGCCCCAGACCCTCGGCGAACTTCGCCACGTTGTCCGGGATCAGTACTGCCTGGCCGGCCGGGCCCAGCGGCAGGCCGATGTCGGAGGAGCTGACCACCTCGCCGGCGAGCTCACCCAGCGCCTGCCCGACCTGGGCACCGAAGATCGAGCCGCCCAGCTGTCGGAGCATGCCGCCCATCGGCCCGGCCATCTGCTGGGCCTCCGCGGGCAGCGCGCCGCCCATCGCACCGGCAACGTGCTCGGCGACTGGGTCCACGACCGTCTGCCAGACCGGCAGGGTGTTCTCCACCCACTCCGCCCGGCTCCAGGCCGCTGACGTGGCCGATGCCTCGGGCAGCGTGGTCGCTGGGTCCAGCCAGTGCTCTGCCAGCCGTACTGCGTCCGCGACCCGCTCGTTGTCCGCCGGGGTGACCGAGCGGTCCCCGGCTGCTGAAACGGTCTTGCGGGCGATGTCCTTGGCCAGGTCCCAGTTCACCGGCTTGCCGTCGCCCGAACCGCTGAGCAGCTGCTGGACCTGCGCGAAGATCGCGTTCAGGTCTACGCCGTCAGCGCCGCCAGGGCCGGCCGCACCGGAGAACTGCTGGAACATGGCCTCGAACGGAGTTCCCTTGAACGGGTTGTCCGGTTCGTCGCTCATCGGAGTGGGCCTTCCTGTGCAGGTGGGGCGTACTACTCCAACGTACTGGTTCCCCGGTTCCGTTCCTCCGTAGGCGAACGGATTACCTTGGTCACGCGGCGGCACGCGCTGGTGCGACGATGTAGACAGTATGGTGCGCGCAGAGAGTAAGGACCGATCATGACCGAGACCATCAGGCTGCTGGACATCCGCGACACCGCGCTGTCCAGCGACGAGGTGCTGGCCGCGATCGCCGACCCCACAGCCGGCGGTACGGCGCTGTTCCTGGGTACCGTCCGCAACCACGACCACAATCTTGCGGTCGAGGAGCTGACCTACGAGGCCCACCCGGAAGCGCTCAAGCACCTCCGCGTGGTCGCCGAACGGGTCTGCGAGAACCCGGCCGTGACCGCCCTGGCCGCCGTGCACCGCACCGGCGTACTGGCCGTCGGGGACATCGCCGTCATCGTCGCCGTGGCCGCGGCACACCGCGATGTCGCCTTCGCCGCCTGCCGTCAGCTGATCGACGAGCTCAAGGCTGAGGTCCCGATTTGGAAACAGCAGCGCTTCGCAGACGGTGCGAGCGAGTGGGTCGGCGCTTGCTGACCCGTACGCTGGGCGCATGAAGGTGGCCGGATGAAGGTCTTGGCGTGGCTGGCGTTCCCGCTGGTCGCCACCGCCCTGGCGATGTGCTGGGCGGCTTGGCGCGGGCGGAGTCGCGGCCCCCGCCGGTCCTCGGGCGCCTTCGCGTCGGTGGAGGACTTCCGCCGCTTCAACGAGGCGGTGGCAGCACCGAGTCCTCGATCCACCCCCGAGCCGCGCCGTGGGCTGCGCGGTCTCTTCCGGAAACTCAAGATCGCAGGGCAGGGTTCGTGACACGTCGTACCGCCACGCTGGTCACCTCGATCGTCGTGCTCCTCCTCACTCTCGGGCTGGTCACCGTCTTCCCGGTGCCGTTCGTGTCCTTCAGCCCGGGGCCGGTGAAGAACACCCTGGGCGAGGCGAAGGGCAAGCCGGTGATCGAGATCACCGGCCACGAGACCTTCCCGACCACCGGCGAGCTGGACCTCACCACGGTCAGCGTCACCTCGCCGGACCGTGAGCTGACCCTGCCGCAGGCGATGCGCAACTGGCTCGACCCGCACCACGACCTGTTCCCGCGCGACATCATCTACCCGCCGGAGCAGAGCGCCGACGAGGTCGAGCAGCAGAACACCGCCGAGATGACCGGCTCGCAGGACAGCGCCGTCGCGGCCGCCCTGCAAGAGGCCGGCGTGCCGTTCAAGCCGAAGGTCTCGACGGTCTCGGAGAAGAGCCCCGCCGACGGCAAGCTCAAGCCCGGCGACATCGTGCTGAAGGTCGACGGCACCACGCCGACCCAGGTCCCGCAGGTCGGCGAGCTGGTCCGCAAGCACAAGGTCGGCGAGGACGTCAGCTTCCTGATCAGCCGCGGTGGCAAGGAGCAGACGGTCGTCCTGAAGACCGCCGCGACCCCGGGCGACAAGACCCGGCCGATGGTCGGCATCACGATCGGCGTCGAGTCGCCGGTCAAGGTGACGGTGAACCTCGGCCAGGACATCGGCGGGCCGAGCGCCGGTACTGCGTTCGCGCTGGCCATCTACGACAAGCTGACCGACGGCGACCTGCTGGCAGGCAAGCACGTCGCGGGTACCGGCACCATCGACGCACTCGGCCAGGTCGGCGCGATCGGCGGCATCCAGCAGAAGATCGCCGGCGCCAAGAACGACGGCGCCACCGTCTTCCTGGTCCCCGAACCGAACTGTGAAGCCGCCCTGCACGCAGGCGTGGACGGCATCCGCCTGGTGAAGATCACCACCCTGCACGAGGCGATCGGCGCATTGAAAGCACTGGCCAGTGGAACTGGAGACGTCCCGGCATGCACGAAGTAGGCCCTGACAGCACCATCCCTTCGGACGCGCTCGGCCGGGCGGTGATCGAGATCGAGCGGCACGTCAGCAGCGCGGGCTGGGATCAGCCGGCGCAGCTGTTCGCGTTGGTCCCGACCGCCGAGCTGCTCGCGGCTGAGCCGCAGCTGGCCGCCGAGCTGGGTGCGGACGACGCGTCCCAGCCGCTCACCCCGGTCGCTCAAGGCGAGCTGCCCGGTGGCGACGACGAGCACCTTGCCGACGCGCTGGCCCGGATCGAGTGGCCGGACGGCGTCAGTGGTTGCGCCGTCGCGGTCGAGCGGATCGTGTTGCCGGCGTCGGCCGAGACGGGCGCCGACACCGATGCCGAACTGGCCCGCCTGGCGGGATCGGATCCGCGGCGTCACGAAGTACGGATGGTGGCCGCGGTCCTGCGGGACGGGGACCGGTTCGGCGCCGTCCGGTTGCGTACTCACGACGAGGACAGCGCGGTACTCACCGGCGTCGACTTGGTCCCTACGCTTTGCCAAGTACTGTCATTGACATTCGAGCCGACGACCGCGGGCGGTCCCGGCTCTGTGCTCGGCGGTACGAGTGACAACGAGGAGAAGCTGCCATGAGTGACGGCGTCTACGACATGCCGGAGGAGCCGAGGCGGTCGCGGCGTACGCCCGGCCAGCGCCCGCGGGCTCTGCTGCCCACGATCGCCACCCTGATCGTGCTGCTCATCCTGTTCAGCGTCTTCACCGACGTGTGGACCCAGCGACTCTGGTACCGGTCTCTCGACCTCGGGTCGGTGTTCGGCACCGTGCTCGGCACCCGGGTGCTGTTGTTCGTCGTGGTCGGCCTGCTGATGGCCGCCGCCGTGGTGGCGAACGTGATCGTCGCCTTCCGGACCCGGCCGCGGATCGCCCTCGCGCCGTCGCCCAGCCCGGGCTTCGAGCGGTACGGCGACCTGCTGCAGCAACGCGGCAAGATCGCCATCGGCGTGCTCGCCACCCTGATGCTGGTCTTCGGCGGCTCAGCCGCGTCGGGGGAGTGGAAGGTCTTCCTGGCCTGGCGCAACCGGACCCCGTTCGGTGTCGCCGACAAGCACTTCGGCAAGGACATCTCGTTCTTCGTCTTCGACTACCCGTGGCTGCGCGTCCTGCTCGGCTTCGGCTACTCGATCGTCCTGCTGTCGCTCGTCGCCGCGATCATCACGCACTACCTGTACGGCGGCTTCCGCCCGTCGGCGAAGGGGCAGAAGGCCTCCGGTGCCGCGCAGGTGCAGTTCTCGGTGCTGCTCGGCCTGCTGGTCCTGCTGAAGGCGTTCAGCTACTGGCTCGACCGCTTCGGGCTCGCGACCTCCGACAGCAGACTCTTCACCGGTATCTCCTACACCGGGGACAACGCGGTCCTGCCCAGCAAGGAGATCCTGGCCGTCATCGCGGTGATCTGTGCCGGGCTCTTCTTCGCCAATGTGGTCCGCAAGACCTGGCTGCTGCCGGGCGTCGGCACCGTAGTACTGGTGCTGTCGGCGATCCTGCTCGGTGCGCTCTGGCCGGCTGCCCTGCAGCAGTTGCGGGTGCGTCCGAGCGAGCCGGTGAAGGAAGCGTCGTACATCACCAAGAACATCGAGGCGACCCGAGCGGCCTACGGCCTGGAGAAGACCAAGGTCATCAACTACGAGGCCAAGACCCAGGCGACGTCGGAGCAGCTGGTCGCTGACGCCGGTGTCCTGCCGGGCATCCGGCTGATCGACCCGAGCGTCGTCGGGCCGACCTTCGAGCAGCTCCAGCAGGTCCGTGGTTTCTACGCCTTCCCGACGGACCTGGACGTCGACCGGTACAAGATCGGCAAGGAGGTCCGCGACACCGTCATCGCGGTCCGCGAGGTCGAGATCGACCGGCTGCCGGCCGGCCAGCGCAACTGGAACAACGACCACACGGTCTACACCCACGGCTACGGCGTCGTCGCCGCGAACGGCAACCAGCGCAAGTCGGACGGTACGCCGGTCTGGTCCGAGCAGGACCTGCCGCCCGAGGGACAGCTGGGCGACTACGAGCCGCGGATCTACTTCGGCGAGCAGTCCCCGAACTACTCGATCGTCGGTGGCCCGAAGGGCTCCTCCGCGGTCGAGCTGGACACGCCGGAGGGCAAGGACGGTGGCCCGCCCACGCTGAACACGTACGAGGGCAAGGGCGGCGTCTCGCTCGGCTCGTTCGGCAACAAGTTGCTCTACGCCACCAAGTTCCGCGACGCGAACATCCTGCTGTCCAGCCGGGTGAACAGCGACTCCAAGATCCTGTACGACCGCGGCCCGCGCGAGCGGGTCCAGAAGGCCGCTCCGTGGCTGACCCTGGACGGCGACCCGTACCCGGCCATCGTCGACGGCCAGGTGGTCTGGATCGTCGACGGCTACACCACCTCGGGCAACTACCCGTACTCGCAGAAGGTCGCGCTGGACGACAGCACCCGTGACACCACCACCGGTCGTGGCACGGTCGCTTCGCAGCCGAGCGAGGAGATCAACTACATCCGCAACTCGGTCAAGGCCGTCGTCAACGCTTATGACGGTTCGGTCGACCTGTACGCGTGGGACGAGAGCGACCCGCTGCTGAAGACCTGGATGAAGGCCTTCCCGAACACGGTCAAGCCGCGCTCGGACATCTCGCCCGCGCTGATGTCGCACCTGCGCTACCCCGAGGACATGTTCAAGGTGCAGCGCGACCTGCTCGCGAAGTACCACGTCACCGACTCGACGACCTGGTACCAGAACAGCGACCTGTGGCGGGTGCCGGCCGACCCGACCGTCAGCCCCGGCGGTTCGGACTCGCCGACGCCGGACCAGCCGCCGTTCTACCTGTCGCTGCGGATGCCGGACCAGACCGACACGAAGTTCTCGCTGACCTCGGTCTACGTGCCGAACGCGAACCGGGAGAACCTGACCGGCTTCCTGGCGGTCGATTCCGAGGCCTCGTCGCCGGACTACGGGCAGTTCCGGATCTTGAAGCTGCCTGGCAACGTACAGATACCCGGACCTGGGCAGGTCTCGAACAAGTTCCAGACCGACGAGAGCATCCGGTTGGCGCTGCTGCCGATCAACCAGCCGTCCAGCGGCGCCAGAGCCCAGTTCGGCAACCTGCTGACGCTGCCACTGGGTGGTGGTCTGCTCTATGTGCAGCCGGTCTACTCGTCTCGGACGAGCGGTCAGGGCAGCTATCCGGTCCTCCGGTACGTGCTGGTCGGCTTCGGTGACCGGGTCGCCTACGGCACGACTCTGAAGGAAGCCCTCGACAAGGTCTTCAACGCCAACGTCGACACCGGCGAGAAACCGCCGGGTGAGACGCCGACGACCCCACCGGCCAACCAGACGGTGAAGCAGGCACTGGCGGAGGCCCAGACCGCGTGGAACGCGGCCCAGGCAGCCCTGAAGACCGGAAACCTGGGCGAGTACCAGAAGCAACTCGACCTCGTGAAGGCCGCCCTCGACAGAGCGGTAGCCGCCGGCAACGCCCCGGTCACCAACCCGACAGTCCCGCCGTCGGGCACTCCTTCAACCCCCACGACCCCGACCAGCCCACCGAGTTCCCCAACGGGCTGACTCCCCGCGTTTCTTGATCCGGCCGGCGACACCCAAGGTGTCGCCGGCCGGATCTGCTTTTCCACAGGCAACAAACTCACTCCGGCTTCCGGCCAAACCCGCGGCACCTTCTCTGACAAGGAACCCCGCACTTCGTCTGAGGAGGCAGCTATGTCGTTTTCGTTGTCCTGGTCCGCCGTCCGCCCCGCCACCCGCCGTATCGTGATCGGCGGCGCGGCCGCAGTGACTGTTCTGCTCCCGACCGCCGCAGCCAACGCAGTGGCACCAGCGACACCGTCCGGCCTGCACCGGACGACCCCATCGACCCAGCAGAGGGCGTGCATCTTGGACGGATTCGCCATCGACCACCTGCCCGGCGGCATCGGCACGCCGAGCGACTTCGAGTACGAGTGGGAGGAGGTCGTCTTCCACAGCCGGGTCTGGGAGACCGGCCCGGACCCCGAGGGCGCCACCAAGGTCGACCTCACCGTCAAGACCATCCGCGGCGAGAAAATCATCGACCTCGAGTCCCTGCGTACCTTCCTGACCGAGTATCACGAGCACGACCCGGCAACCTGGGAGCTGACCGCGATCGACGTCGCCGGCTACGGCGGCTACCGCGCCGATGACCAGGTCTTCTTCTTCGTCTCGCCAGGAATCGCCGCCGAGGTCTCGATCGACCGCACCCGTTTCACCGACGACGACCTGCTCGCCACAGCAATGGGCTTCCACCCGGAGGACACCGCCTGACAGGGCACAGGGCCCACACCGAGCGTTGCCGGTGTGGGCCCCACAGCCCTCGCGTCAGCGGCTGTTGTCAGCTCACAGGATCGAGTTCGCGCTGACCGTGAAGCCGGTGTTCACCAGTGCTCCGGCGTTGGTGAAGCAGTTGACGTCCCGCACGATCAGGTCCGGACCCGAGGTGCTGTTGGTCCAGAACGTGTTCAACCCGCAGAAGTTCGAGTTGGACCCGTACGCCGTCACCTGGACCGTGTTCTGGGTGAAGGCGATCTTCGGGAAGGTGACCATCGACAATCCGACACCAGCCGGCAGGATCGTGTTCGCACCGAGCCCGAGGACCGAGTTCATGTTGGTGCTCGGCGGCCCGGCCGGCGGCTGGTTGAGGAAGAAGCCGAAGTACTTCGGCGGGACGGCAGCTCCGTACAGCGAGGCCTTGTACTGGTAGGTGAGCGTGAACCGCGTGTTCAGCAAGGCGCCGCCGGCGTCGAAGCAGAGCACCCTCACGTCCTGACCCGCACCGCTGGAGCTCCAGACGCGGACCTTGCAGCGCGCGCCTTGCTGCGGGTTGACGGCAGTGGCTTGCAGACTGCCGTCGAGGGTCCCGCCGGCCACCAGTCCGGGGAACTTCACCTGCCATTGCCCGACACCGAGCGGCGTCGAGGTATTCGGAGCACCGGCGGAGTTGTACGTGCTGACGAGTGCGCCGTTCGGTTGCGAATCGACGTACCCGAACAGACCTGGCGCCGGGCCGCCGGACGCACTGACGAAGAACGCGCTGAAGCTCGTCACGTCGAGCGCACCGCCGGCGCGGTAGCAGCGGATGTTGACGATCTCGTCCGGCCCGGACTGGAACCAGTTCTCGGCCTGGCACCAGTGCGGCGCGTTGTTGATCGCCGTGACGTGCACGACCCCACCGGGCGCACCCTGTCCGGGGAACTTGAGTTGGTACCGGCCGAAGGCCACCGGGATGACGCTGCTGGGCGCAGGCCAGGTGCCGGTCGGGATGACGGTGCTCGCGGTCTGGTTCCACAGCACCCAGGCCTTGCGGTCCGGGACGGCGGCGTTCGCGGGCTGGATGATCGTGAGGGCCCCCGCCAGCATCAACACACATGCTAGGAGGCGGGCAAGCAAAGACGGACGTGGCATCGGATTCCCCCCTTTAAGGAAACGATCCTTAGGAACGATTACTGGGGGAATGCAAGCATGCGCAATCAGCGATTGGCAATAGCTCACCGTAAGCCCTTGTGTACAGAGCGTTTGATTAGGCAGCTGTCGTTGCGCGATGCAAACGATGGCTTGATCAGTGCCCGATCAGCCGATGCAGACGATGGAATGTCTGCACGAATCCGAGCCGCGGCCAGGCCCTGGATGAGAGCAGATTCGTCACCCGCCAGTCCGTCACCACTGAGGTGTAGCCGACTCCCGCAGCCCAGTTGATCACTGCCTCGCCAAGTGCCCTCCCGGCCCCCGCGCCACGAGCCTCCGGGAACACTGCCGCATAGGCAAGGAAACCTGCGTTGTCAGGCTGCGCCAGCCCACTGTGCGCGCTCGACTTCTCCAACGAGCACCCGATCGACGACCCGATCACCTTCCCGTTGCTCTCAGCAACAAAGGTGGCGTAGTCCTGGTCGTCGATCGACTCCTCCCAGTCCGCAAGCGCCTCCTCGAGCGTCGGCATCTCCCCGGAACTGAACGTCGGCGCCAACCCCTGATGCCGCGGCAACACAAGATCCAGCTCAGCCAGCACCTGGATATCCCCACGCCCAGCTCGCCGCACCATCACCCCCGGCCGCGCGGGCAACGGCTCGCTCGGTGCAGGCATCACCGCATGCGCGTGCTGCCCGCCAAACCCCAACCGGAACCAGGCATCCACCAACTCTGGATCATCAGGCACCAACGCGTACTGCGCCGTCTTCCCCTCCGCCACCCACTTCGTTGCCGCGACAGCGTAGAGATCCCGAACCTTCTCGGGTTCCCTTACCGCATGCCCCGCCCGCTCCACCCAAACGTTCTCGCCCCATACCGGCGAACTCTTAGGGGCCCCCAGCAAATATCCGGTGACCTCCCCGCCCTCCACCAGCACGGCTCCCGACGCACCCTCGGTCTCCCAAGCGGCAGTTACCTCGACCAGCGCAACCTTCGGATCCTCATACTCCGCCGGCAACAACGGATGCCGGACCCGATGCCGGCCTTGCCGCTCAGCCAGCAACCGCGCAGCCGCCCCCAGATCCCCACTCTGGAACTCCCGAACCACCCCATTGCTCATACCGAAACGCTACGCCGCACCCCACCGTCCACGACACACCTTTTCCTTCCCCGCCCCCGATTTGGACTCTCAGCCCAGATCCCCTAATCTGAACACAGCAAGGCGGCGCGGGGTGGAGCAGCTCGGTAGCTCGCTGGGCTCATAACCCAGAGGTCGCAGGTTCAAATCCTGCCCCCGCTACCAAAGAAGGCCCTTCGGACGAGGCAACTCATCCGAAGGGCCTTTGTCATTCCCGACCTGCCCAAGCCGACCCTCACGGCACCACCCGCCAAGGTCGCGGCCCGCCTGCAGACCGGCACCCCGATTTGGACCCTCAACAGCCATGACCTAGACTTGTACTCGTAAGACAGCGGCGCGGGGTGGAGCAGCTCGGTAGCTCGCTGGGCTCATAACCCAGAGGTCGCAGGTTCAAATCCTGCCCCCGCTACCAAAGAAGGCCCGGACCATTGGTCCGGGCCTTCGTCTTGCGTCAACACCTGTCATCCCCCTCACAACCAGACTCCAGTTGCCGAGCATCCGCCTCGCAACCGTCCGGCTCCGAGCGACCGTTGGAAGCTTGCGTCTGGTCCACTCGCCGAGTCGCTCACTCCTCGCCAACAGTCATCCACCCTCGGTACGCGTGCGGATAACGGACGACGCGGCAACGATCCCACCGTCCTGCGTAGGAACTCATCCCCACATTGGATCCGTCGTCGACAGGAATCAGCTCCAGGGGGCGTGGATGACCTTGTCGACGGTGATCGTGAGGATCACCCGGGTCTGGGTTCGGCCGCCGTGCCAGGAGTAGGGGACTCCCTCGTACTTCTGGGAGAGCTTCTCGATGCTTTCGGCGCCGCCGTCCGTCGTGGTGTGGGTTACGCGGCCGCGGACGGAGTAGTAGCGGGCGGTGTCGTCTGGGTCGGAGACGGTGACTGCTACTCGGGGGTCGCGCTCGATGTTGCGGAGCTTTTGGTAGCCCTGGACGGTGTTGATGAGGATGTGTTCGCCGTCGGTGTCGACCCAAGTTTGGGTCAGGTGAGGGGAGCCGTCGGGGAGGGTGGTGGCGATGAAGCAGGGGCTCGGCTGGTGGAGGAGTTGCAGGAGGCCAGCGGGGAGGTCGGTCATGGGGCCAGTCTGCCTGGCGGTTGTGAGCTGGTGGGCCGGGGCGGGAGTACGGGGGTAGGGCCGTCCTCGGTCTACTCCTCGGCGGAGTTCGCGGGTCGGCAACCACCCACCCGTTGGTGTCTACGAAGCACGGCCGGCGCGGACGCTTTCGCGAAGCGCGCGACGTAGGAGCGAGCGGCGTCGGGTGCGTGGGGGCCTTTGGTGCGCTGGTGCGCGGTTAGAGTCGGTGGGTGGCTGAGGGAGTGGAGTTTCGGCGGCGGGTGGTGCTTGGGGGGTTTGGGCAGGAGGTTTCTGTGCGGGGGGATGACTCGGGCAATCCGTTGTTGCTTGTGCTGCATGGTGGGCCGGGGTTGGCTGAGATGCCGTTGTTTGCGGCGTACAACTGTGAGCTGGAGCGGCACTTTCTGGTGGCGCATTGGGATCAGCGGGGCGCGGGGCGGTCGTACGACGCTGGGATTCCGGCTGAGTCGATGACGTTGCGGCAGTTTGTTGCCGACGCGGTCGAGTTGATTGAGGTGCTGACCGGGGAGTTCGGGCAGAAGAAGGTTTACCTGGTTGCGCACTCGTGGGGGACGTTGCTTGGCGCGATGATCGCTGGCGAGTACCCGGAGAAGGTGCACGCGTACGTCGGGGCCGGCCAGTTGGTGTCCGGGCGGCGTGCGGCGCGGACGGCGTACGAGTTCGCTTTGCGGAAGGCGACCGAGCAGCAGCACGACGAGGCCGTCAGCGCTCTCCAAGAGATGCAGCAGTCGGCTGCCGACGGAGGACCGACGTTCGCCAACGCGGTCGTCCATCGTGCTTGGGTCCAGTACTTCGGCGGCACGGTGAACGGCAGTCATGAGGCGTTGTTCGCGCGGATCGAGCCGGCCCTGCTGCGGGAGTACTTCGGTACGCTCCGGGACATCGCCCAGGAGTTCTCGTTCCGGCACCTGATGCCGGAGACCTTCGAGACCGACCTGCTGCAGACCAATCGCCGGTTCGAGATCCCCGTCCACCTCGTCGTCGGCCGGTACGACCAGGTCACCCCCGCCGAGCAGGCGGTCGAGTACTTCGAGGCGATCGAAGCACCGTCCAAACAACTGCACTGGTTCGAGAACTCGGCCCACTTCATGCCGTTCGAAGAAGCCGAGAAGTTCAACACCCTGCTGACCACCATCGCGCTGGAGAACCAGGAGTAGAAAGTGATCATCGACGCTTGGGCACAGCATTCGACGACCAGGCACTTGGCTGATCCGATGCTGGATTCGTTGCGGCGGTGGCAGCCGGGGATTCCGCTGGAGGAGCAGCCGGTCAGCACGACGGTTGAGGCGATGGACGAGGCCGCGATTGACAAGTCGCTGATCTCGGCCTGGGTTGCGCCGGGGAACGTGATGATCTCCAACGATGAGGTTGCCGGGTTTGTCGAGCAGGCGGCCGGTCGGTTGGTGGGGGTCGGGTCGGTCGACATCAGGAAGCCGATGGAGGCGGTCAGGGAGATCCGCAGGTGCGTGGAAGAGCTTGGGTTCAAGGGGATCCGGGTGCTGCCGTGGCTGTGGGAGGTGCCGCCGACGGATCGCAGGTTCTATCCGGTGTACGTCGCCTGTTGCGAAGCTGATGTCCCGTTCTGTACCCAGATCGGCCACACCGGTCCGCTGATGCCGTCCGAGGTCGGCCGCCCGATCTACCTCGACCAGGTCGCGCTCGACTTCCCGGAGTTGAAGATCGTCGGCGGCCACATCGGCTACCCGTGGACGGACGAGGCGATCGCGGTCGCCACCAAGCACGAGAACGTCTTCATCGACACCTCGGCGTACACCACGAAGCGCTACCCGCCCGCGCTGGTCGAGTACCTGCGCGCCCACGGCCGCCGCAAGGTCCTCTTCGGCTCGAACTACCCGATGATCAGCCCGGCCAAGGCGTTGCAGGACCTCGCAAGCCTCCAGCTCGACGAGGAAGCGACCGACCTGTTCCTCGGCGGCAACGCCCAACGGGTCTTCGGGCTGTAACTGATAGTCAGCTAAGAAGTCTGAATGGGGGACATTTCAGGGTTGGCTGCTTCGTTGTTCCTGGCAGGATGGAACAAAGGAGTTGGTCATGAGCTTGCTTGGAGCCCTTGTCGGGTACGCGTTGTCAGCGTTTCTGCTGGTACTGATTGCCCGGATGTTGCTGGACTGGGGCGGTGTGGTCGGTCGCGGGCCGGCCTGGGCCGTGAAGGCGCGGACGTTGACGCACGCCTGGACGGAGCCGGTGCTCGAGCCGGTACGGCGTCGCGTGCGGCCGGTGCGCGCGGGCGGGATCGCGTTCGATCTGGCGTTCACGATCGTGTTCGTGGCGGCGCTGATCGTGCGGTCGATCGCCTTCAGCCTCTGAGGTCGCCGCTCGTTCGGCCGCGAGGCCGTCACCCTTCGGGGTTTGTTGCTCACCATCGCTAGAAGCTTGCTGTTAATCGTTCACCAATGCGTCTCTTGGTGATCACCAAGAGACGCATTGGTGTTTTCGCTGCGGCGGGAAAGTCCGGGGGTTGCGTTGATCGACGCGCTCGGGGCTGAGGGGTGGGGGCGTTGGTGCTTCATTTGCTGCGCCCAGTCCGGCTGCCGGCGCGGGGCCGGCTGGTCCGGCGGGAGCCGGGCGGGCGGCACGTGCGCCAGCCGGTACTGCGTACGCTCGCCGTCGTTGGCGTGCTTGCCGCGGTTGGGTTGGGAGCGGGTGTCACAGCTGCGCCGGCCCAGGCGCATCCGTTCGGGGATCCGCAGACCGTTGCGATCAGCCTCGATTCGGGGCGGGCCGATGTGGTCCGGGTGCGCTGGAAGGTCGGCGGGCTTGACGATCTGACGCTGCTCGGTGTCGCGCTCGGGGTACTGCCGCAGAGCCGGGTGATGCTCGATGGAGCCGCCTTCTTCGAGCCGGCGGATGCGATGGCGGTCGGTCCGTCGGCGAAGTTCAGTGCCTACTTGTTGCGGCAGATCAAGGTACGCGCCAACGGGCACGAGTGCGCCGGGGTCGTCGAGCCGCCGAAGGAACTGGCCAAGACCGGCGTCGCCGTCGCGTTCACCTGTCCGGAGCCGATCGCGAAGGCCGACATCACCGTCCGCATGCTGACCGACCTCAACCCCGCCTACCGAACCCTGGCCACCGGCCCCAACGGCGACCGCACGGTCTACTCCACCGACAAAGACACCTACGACTGGTCGTTCGGTAGCGGAACGGCAGTCACACAAAAGCGTGCCGGGCGGAGTGCGGCGATCCAGCTTTCGGTGGTGGTCGGAGGAGTAGTACTCGTCGCAGCAGTAGGTCTGGTCGTAATACGACGAGTACGTGCGCAGCGGCAGGAGGTGGCTGTGTGATTGCGCTGGCGATGTCTGATCAGTTGCAGAGCTTTGTTAACTCGCCTGGGGTGCCGCCGGTTGCGTTTGGGCTGGCGTTTCTGGCGGGGGCTGGGCATGCGGTGATGCCGGGGCATGGGAAGAGTCTTGCGGCCGCCTATCTTGTCGGCTCCCAGGGAAAGGTCAAGGACGCTGCCTGGCTGGGCGGGTCGGTGGCTGTGATGCACACGGTTTCTGTGTTGGTCATTGCCTTGGCCTGGACCTTTCTGTCGCTGGCCGATGTGGTGCAGATGCAGCAGCTCACGACAACCCTGCAGTTGATCGCCGGGATCTTGGTTGCCGCCACTGGGCTGTACCTGGCACGCCGCCACTTCCGATCCGCGACCCACGGACATGGACACGGTCACGGGCACGGCCATGGGCATGGGCAGGGGGAAGCAAAGCGACCAGGGCTGCTGATGTTGGGGATCTCCGGCGGCCTCACCCCTTCCCCTGCGGCGTTTCTCGTGTTGGTGGCTGGGTTGTTCATCGGGCGGGCCGGCTTCGCGCTGCTGCTCGTGATCACCTTCGGCGTCGGTATGGCCGTTGTGCTCTTCGGCGTAGGGCTGCTCGCCATCGCCGGCAGCACCGTCGTCGTCCGCGGCGCCCAGACCCAGTCAGTACTACGCCTCGCCACCCGCGTAGCCCCCGTACTAGCCGCCGCCGGCCTAACGATCGCCGGACTAGGCATGACCGTCCTAGCTGCTCTCCACCTCACCGCTGTCCTCTGAAGGAGACACCGAACAAACATGACACCCCGACTGCGCCCAGGCCGGCGAACACGTGTCCTGATCGCACTGGCAGCGACAGCGCTGATAGCCGGCTCCGGTGCCGCGATCGTCCCGTCCACCGCAGGTGCCGAGGACGCGCCACCCAGTACTACCGCCCCGACTCTCAATCTGCGCGCCGGCCAAACGCTGGAAGGCACGGTCAAGGTCCAGGCCGAGCCGGCCACCGAGAACGACTCGGTCGACGCGCTCACCATCGACGACACCTTGCTCGACGCCGACAAGACAGCCGGCACGGCGCACCTCAGCTTCGACATGGGCGGCAACGGTACCGAGGCCCGGTACCACAACTACATCACCGTCAACGGCCACACCTCCGACGCCGACCGCATCTTCTTCCCCGACATCCCCGGCGGTCGCGCAGGCACGCTCGACCTGCCAGGCGACTGGCTGAAGACCGGCGTCAACACGGTCACCGTCCACGCCGGCGCGAACTGGGTCGACACGACGAACACCGCCGCGGTCGGGTACGAAGTACTGCCGAACGGTGAAGGCGCGCGCTGCCCCAACTACGACGACTTCCCGTTGACGAGCCTCAGCCTGAGCCTGCTCGGCGTGGTCATCGACGGCGAGCAGAACGCGTTCAGCTACAGCTTCGGCGACGGTACCTGCGGCAGCTCGAAGCACCTCCTCACCCAGGACCTCACCTTCGTACTCTCCGGGGAACCGGGCAGCACAGCCGGCCTGAGCAAGGATCTCGACACCACGACGCTTGCCAACGGCACCCATACCGTCACGGCGACCAGCAAGTCGGGCAAGGCTCAGACCGTCAGCATCGAGGTCAACAACTCCCCGGCCGGCGCCGCCGAGCTGACCCCGGCCGACGGCGCGCTGCTCAAGAGCACCCAGCCGATCATCGCCGCCCTCCCGAACGGCGGCCAGGACCAGGTCGAGTCGCTGGCGATCGACGACCAGCCGGCCCAGAACGCGGAGACCCTGGCCCAGGGGACTGCAACCCTCAACCTCACGATCGAGGCCGGCAACTCCGCCGAAGCGAAGTACCACAACTATCTGCTGGTCAACGGCAACCGTGTCGACCTCGGTGGCGACTACGGCGTCAATGGCGCAGAAGCGATCAGTCTCAAGCTCCCGCAGCGCTTCCTCAAGCCCGGCGACAACACGGTCCAGGTCAAGACCGGCGACTACAACGGCACATCGGCCGGCGCGACCTGTGCGAACCACGACGACTTCAAGCTCACCCGTACCTCCGCAGCGCTCGCGCTGAGCACCGCGGGCACGGTCGCCGCCGGTACGACGTACCTGGTCACCACGACCGGATCGACGGTCACCAAGACGCCGACCACGGACGCATCGCTCGCGCTGGGCGATGGCACTTGCGGCCCGAACAAGGAGGCCGAGTTCCACTTCACGATCGCCGATGCGCCGACGACGCGCACGATCGAGACGCTGGGCAGTGGTGGCGACGCGCACCTGAAGCTGTTCATCGGCGGCAACGGTTCCGACAACGGCTACGACAACCTCGTGCTGATCAACGGCATCCCGCTCAAGCTCGGCATCTGGGAGAAGGAGACCGCCGACCTCGCCTTCCCGAACGAGTGGCTCGTGCCGGGCGTCAACACGATCGAGTTCGTCGCCGGCAGCGACCACGGCAGCGCCAACGCCGGCGGCTGCGACAACTACGACGACTTCACGATCAGAGACCTGGACCTTCAGGCACCAGCGATCAAGGCGACCCAGCTGACCAAGCAGACCGCCGGTACCACCGTCACGATCGGCTCGGCGAGCTACCCGGCCGGCACCCCGGTCACCATCTACATCGGCGACGGCACCTGCGGCAACAGCTTCAACTCCGTGCTGGACAAGGCGATCCTCTTCGACGTGACGGCCGCCGACGGCACCTCGGCGTCAGCGCGAGGCCTGCGCGCCGACGTCGACACCAAGACGATCGCGGACGGCGCCCACACGCTCGAGGCCGTCGTCGGCGACAAGACCTCGACCCGCCGCTTCTCCGTCGACAACACCGCGCCGGAGATCGACAGCAGTGTTCCGGCCGAGGGCCAGAAGCTGACCTCGACCGTCGCGCTCACCGTCAAGGTCAAGGACGCTTCGGCAATCGTCGGTACGCCGGCCATCACCCTCGACGGCAAGGCGGTCAAGCAAGGCGACCAGATCGGCCACGGGCTGCCCGCCGGTGCGCACACGATCGCGGTCACCGCGACCGACTCGCTCGGCAACACGGCGACGAGGCAGGTGCACTTCACCAGCGCGAGCATCCCGGACGTACCGACCGATCTGAAGGCGACGATCGCCGGCCGCAAAGCGCCGTCTGCGACCCTCGCTGCCAAGATCCCCGGCGAAGACGGGGTGGCGCTCAAGGCGACCTTCACCAAGGCGGATGTCGTACTGCCGTCCAGCGGGTACCAAGGCATCGCCAGCGCGGTACCGACCACGCTCGACATCACCCACGACGGATCGGTGCAGGTCGACTCGCTCAAGCCGCTCGACGGCAAGACGATCGACACGCAGTCCGCGCGGGACGTGGTCTTCCAGCGCTACGACCTCAACCTCGGTACCACCGCACAGATCCCCACCATCAGATGGGAGGGCACGATCGACCCGGCCCGCGTCGCGGCACTCCGCGTCTGGGACAAGGCGACACAGAAGTGGGTCGCGCTGACCAGTTCCCGAGGCAAGACCGGCCAGAGCACGGTACTGACTGCGCAGTTGGACGATCAGTACCGCGACGGCAACGTGGCGCATGTGCTGATCACTGGCGAGGACCCCTTCGCCGATGACCTGTCGCCCCGGGATGCCTCGGCGCAGAACGACAAGGACCACTTCGAGGACCCGTCGACCTATGACTTCTCGATCGCGCACTTCACCGACACCCAATACCTGACCGAGGGTGCCGCCGGTGGAACGTACGACGACTGGGACGGGCAGAGCGAGGCGTCGGATGTCGAGACAGCCGAGGAGCAGGCGATCTGGGCGGCGGCGTACCGCAACGAGACGCAGTGGATCGCGGACAACCAGGCCGGCCGCAAGATCGCGTACGCCGCGCACACCGGCGACATCATCGAGAACGACTACTACGACCCGCTGGCCAAGAACCCGGACGGCTCGCTGCAGCGGCCCGGTCTCAACGCGGAAGTCGACAAAGAGCTTGCCGCGGCGTCGAGCTACCAGAAGATCCTGGACGACAACGGCGTGGTCAACCAGGTCATCGCCGGCAACCACGACAACCAGCTGGGTGCCGAGACCGGACCGGACTCGCGGTTCAGCAAGATGTTCAGCGCCGACCGGTACAACGCGCTGGCCAAGACCTGGCCGGCCGGTACCGAGTACCACGCGTGGGACGAGAGGGTGAACCCCGACGGCAGCATCACGCCGGGCAAGGACAACCAGAACAACTACGTCCTGTACTCCGCCGGCGGACTGGACTTCGTCGCCGTCGGCCTCTCGTACGGCGTGACGCCCGACGAGGCCAAGTGGGCCGACTCGATCTTCAAGCGCTACAAGGATCGCAACGGCATCCTGCTGTCCCACGACTACCTCAAGCCGTCACCGAACCCCGACGGCCGCGGCGCCGACTTCTCCGCACCGGACGGGTCGCCGCTGTACAAGCAGGTCGTCGAGAGCAACCCCAACGTCTTCCTGGTGCTGGCCGGTCACGAGCACGGCGTCGGCACCAACCTGAAGACGAAGGTCGGCGTCACGGTCGCGCACGACGTCGTCGAGCTGCTCGCGGACTACCAGTTCTACACAGTCCCGGCCGGTGAGCTGTGGCCGAAGCTGGTCGATGCCGCGGGCAACATCGACGTCAATGGTGACGGCAAGCCGGACCACAAGGCGACGGACCGGCTGCAGTTCGGCGCGAGCTTCCTGCGGCTGCTGCAGTTCGACATCAAGCGGGCCGAGCTGCACATCGACACGTACTCGCCGTTCCTCGGCAATTTCGGGGCGACCGAGTACGACGTACGCCAGGACGGCAGCCAGACCAAGCCGCGCTACAACGGCGCCGAGGACAACCTCACGCTGCCGGTCGACCTGACGACGCGCAAGACGTCCTTCTCGACGGACTCGCTCGCTGCGTACGTACCGACTGCCGAGATCGGGTCGGATGACGTAGTGGCCAACGGCACGGCCTCGGTGACCTGGTCGGGTCTCGCACCGGCGACGTCGTACGGGTGGATCGTCTCGGCGGTCAGTGCAGACGCCGGTACTGCGGTAGCGCAGCCTGCGGTATTCCGGACCGTCAAGGGTGAGGCGACTGTCACTGCGACGTCTGCTCCGGTGGACTGGGGTACTGCGGCCAAGGTGACTGTCAAGGTGACCGCTGATGACCTACCGGTCACCGGCACGGTCGAACTGCGCGAGGGCGACAAGGTACGTGGCACCGCGACTCTCAATGCCGGTACTGCGAGCTTCCCGCTGCCAGTGGGTCTCTCACCCGGCACGCACCCGCTCACCGTCTCGTACTCCGGCAGTGACTCGCTCGACGCGGCTACCGGCGCTGTCTCAGCCACGGTGAACCTGCCGCCGGTCTGGAGCCCCAGTGCTTCGTACAAGGCAGGCACCAGGGTCAGCCTCGACGGCAAGATCTACCTGGCGTCCTGGGCGAGCAAGAACCAGAAGCCGGGCGCGCCGTACGGTGCCTGGGAAGAGCTGGCCATGACCGAGGACGGTACGACGATCTGGACGGCGTCGCGGGTGTTCCGGACCGGCGACCGCGCGCTGTACGAGGGCCAGCTGTACGAGGCCAAGTGGTTCAACAACAACCAGCCGCCGAGCGCCGCGCCTAGCGGTCCTTGGAAGCCGGTCGGCTGAGCCGAGCCTGCAGGCCGAGGTGGTCGGAGAGGTAGCCGAGTGACGGCGACTCCTCCTCGAACACCACCTCGGCCGACTCGGTCGTCAACCCTGTGGTCAGGATGAAGTCGATGCACTGCGACTGCATCCCGGCCGGCAGATAGGCCTGCTGGAACGTCGGCGGGCACTCGCCGCCGAACACGTCGGTGAGCTGCGTGGTGGCCAGAAACTCTTGTACCAAAGGCTTGTGGCGCGGGATGTTGAAGTCGCCCGTCACGACGCAGGGCTGCGGAAGCCCGGCGACGAGCTGCGCGAGCGCGGTCAGTTGAGCGCGATGGATCGGATGAAACCTGTTCGACGCCGACCAGGTGCCGTCGGTGTTGGCGAGCAGGTGCACGTTCACCACGGATACGCCGGCGACTTCAGTCACCAACGCGCCCTTCAGGAATCCCCGCCAGCGCAACGACCGTTCCGTACTCCGAGGCGCCGGCAACCGCCGATATCGCGTGGACTCCACCGGCAGTCGCGAGAACGTCACGACCCCACCGGCCGGCCCGGCGAGCGACGGGCGGTAGGCGGCTCGAAACGACGGCAGGCCGGCCGCGAGCCGGCGCAGGTGGTAGTAGGTCAGTACCTCCTGGAAGTTGACGACGTGTGTCGTCGATGCCTCGAAGGCGCGCGCGATCTCGGCGTACCGGAGCTTGAGCTGGGAGCCTCTGACCGGTATCCCACGAGTGTTGATCGAAGCGATACCCAAGGGTCCGTTAGTGGAGGGTTTGCGACGGGTACCTGGGTCTTTCCCCGCCCGAAGTATCGACAGGAGAAACACCATGTTCGCCATTATCGCCGCAGTGATCTTCGGACTCGCACTCATCCTCGACTGGGCCGACGCGTCCGTCAGCGATGCCTTCACCCCGCAGACCCTGCTGATGGCCGGCCTGCTCTGCATGGCCCTCCATCTGGCCGGCGTCGGCGCTGCCGCCAAGTGGGGCCGCCGTCGCCGCTGAGCCCGTCAGGTCGTCGCAGCGACGACGAGGAGGACGAGGTTCGGCACAGCCTCCATCACGGAGTTGAGCCAGAGCTTCGGCTGCGTGACCAGCATGACGACCGCAAGGAAGACATGCTGGCACGCGGTGAACAGGATCAGCGCCTGCCCGGCATCCGGATGACTCGTGTGCAGCAGGTACGTGCCGATGAAGAGCGCGGCCGCCGTCGTCAGGTTGTAGTACGCGATGCAGATCCGCCACAGCCGGACACCGTCGTAGTCGGCCGGCTTGATCAGGAACATGAAGTAGAGCCGGCGGTTCTTGTAGAACCACAGCTCCATCGCCCAGACCGATACCAGGATCACGCCGATCACGACGGCGAGGACCTGCACCGCAGTACTCATGTCAGCCACCCCCTGCGCACCAATATGGTACGAGTCTCTGACTAAATCAACCCTTCACCTGGTCTGGGCGATGTCCTTGTCGATCTGCTCGTCGGCCTTCTTGAGGGCGGCGGGCAGATCTTTGATGGTGCCGGATTCGTAGCGGTAGCCGACGTCTTGCAGGGTGAGGAGGTAGGCGTCGCCGTTCGGGGTGGCCGGCGGGCTGATGCTGTCCTTGTTCTGGGCGACATCGAGGAAGACCGACATGGCTGGGTCGGTGGCGAACTTCGGCGACTTCAGCGCATCCAGGGTCGACGGGACGTTGTGGATCGCGTTGGCGAAGTTGACGACCGCGTCGGTGTCGGTGGTGATGAACTTGACCAGTTCCCAGGCCGCGTTCTGCTTCTGGCTGGTGCTGGCGATTCCCACGATCGTGCCCGACAGGCCGCCACGTCCGTAGGTGTCGGCCTGGTCGTCGGGGACCGGCATCGGGGCGACGCCGAGGTCGAACTTGATCCCGGCCTCCTTCGCCATCCCGGCCCGCCACTCGCCGTCGAAGCTCATCGCGACCTGGCCGGTGTGCAGCGGGTTCTTCGCGCCGTACTGGTCGCCGAAGGTGGTCCGGTACTTCTCCAGCTTCGCGTAGCCGCCGAGCTCGTCGACGAGCTTCTTCTGGGTCGTGAACAGCTGGGTGAACCGGGGATCGCGCGACGCGTTCGCCTTGCCCTGGTCGTCGAAGTACTTCAGACCGAACTGGTAGCCGTAGAGCAGCAGCGTCGACGTGTAGCCGTGGAAGTTCGGCATGAAGCCGAGCTGGGTGTAGCCGTCGGCAGTCGGCTTGGTCAGCTTCTTCGCGACCGCCTCGAACTCCGAGAACGTCTTCGGCGGCGCGGTGATCCCCGCGGCCCTGAACGCATCCTTGTTGTAGTGCAGGCCGTACGTGTCCGCGAGCAGCGGCAGCGTGCATCGCTTGCCCTGGTACTGGGTGTAGTCCTGGATCGCCTTCGGGAAGGTCTTGTCCAGGTCGATGCCCGACTTGTCGAGGAACGGCTTCAGATCCGTGAGCACGTTGGACTTGCAGAACGCGCCGACGTTGGCCGAGCTGAACGACGACACCACATCCGGGGCGTTCGGCCCGCCGGCCCGCAGTGCCTGCTTGATCTTGTCGTCATTGATGTTGCCGACAGCCTTGACGTGGATGTTCGGATGCGCGGCCTCGAATGCCTTCACGTCGGCCTCGATCGCGGCCACCTCGCTCGGGGCGCTCCAGCCGTACCAGAAGATGATCGTGGTGTCCTTGGTGGCGTCGTCGCTCGCCTTGGGGGCGTCCGGAGTACCGGTGCAGGCGGCGGTCGCGAGGGCGATGGCGGCGGTGGCGGCGAGGGCTTTGGCGGGGCGGATTCGAGGCATTCGCACAGCTCCTGATCCGAACTGTTAGGAAAGTTACCTGATATTCCGTCGGACGTTAACGCGCTGACCGGTGGGTGTCAATTGCCCTGCGCAACAACAGGGTCAGACCTCGAGGGCGCGTTGCAGACGGCGCAATCCGTCGAGGTGATCAGCCGTCCAGAGCATCCGTACTGCGGTCGCGGTCCAGCTACCGTCGTCTGCGGTGAGGTCTGTTTGTACTGCGCTGACCAGCCGCTCCTCCGCGTCGCCGTCGCGCTCGATCGGTGTCGGCACCTCGCCTGCTCCGGCCAGTGCGAGAGCGGTCTCCTGGTACCAGTCCACGAGCACACCGGTGGAGTCGATCAGCTCCATCCGGGCTGCTGTGCGGTCGCCCGTGGGGGAGTCGCCGCGACTCCACAGCTCGAGGATGGCGTCGACAGTGATGCGCAGTACCGCTACCCCGGAGACCAGCGTCGCCACATTGGCCAGGGGGAGCTGCTTGCCGCCCCGCTCGGCCAGGTACGTCCGGAAGGCGTCGTCCAGCCGGCGTGCGGCATTCGCAGCCTTGCGGGACGCTTCATCCGGTACTGCGGCCGGCGGGGTTCGCGCATCGCAGCGGCTCACCGCATAGGCGATCGCCTGGCGCAGGTAGTGGGCGCTGTCGGAGTACCCCTCGGCGAGCGCCTGCTGCAGAGCAGCTGTTGCTCCGCGCGGCCAGAGGAGGAGTCCGACGAGCAGGCTCACCGCTGAGCCGATGGCTACGTCCTCGATGCGTACTAGCCCGATCTCCCAGCCCGCCGGGGAGATGATGTCGAACAGGATCAGCAGTACGCCGGTGAACGCGGCCTGGCCTGCTGCGAAGGAGAACGCTGCAGGGGCTAGTCCTGCGAGCAGTACTGCTATCGGCAGGAGGAACCAGGCGACGGTGGTGTTGGAGCCGATGGCCAGTACTACGGCGCCGCCGATGATGATGCCGGCCACCGTGCCGGCTAGACCGCGGAGGGCGTTCTGGCCGGTGCTCAAGGCGTTGGAGCGCAGTACGGCGAGGGTGCCGAACACTACCCAGAAGGAGTGCTGTACGCCGGTGAGGTCCGCGATCAGGACGGCTAGAGCGAGGCCTACCGCTCCACGGATGCTGTTGTGGAGCCAGACGGAGTGGAGCTCTAGGTGGGCGCCTGCACGTTCCTTGACAGATGACAGGGGTGAACCGGGGCCGATGGGGCCGCGGCCGAGGAGGTGACCCCACCAGCTGCGGCCGCGGGCGGCTACTGCTAGCTCGATGTTCTCCGCGATGGCTGCTACGGCGAAGCTCATCTCCTGGGCCCGGAAGGTTGGTTCGAGCGCGCTCACGAAGGCCTTCACCATGCTGTCGTCTCTGCCTGGTGACGGCGGTAGTTCGGTGACGGCTTGTTCCAGGGCGAGTCGTGCCTCGTGGAGTCGGCCGAGGGTCTCCTCGAAGCCGGTGAGGTTGCCGTCGTCGTTGTCGAGGACGTTGGCGGCTCGGTCGAGGAGGTCGGCGGCGGCTTCGTAGACGGCGATCAGGTAGGGGGCGGCGGGGCCGGGGGCGGGCATGCGGGGGTGGGGCTCTAGGACGGAGTTGAGCCAGATGACTTCGTCTACGACCCGGACCAGGGTTCGGGCGGAGGTTGAGAGGCCGGTGGGGCGGTACGGCGTACCGAAGAAGGTCTTGCGGAGTTCGGCTACTGCGGCGGAGGCTTCGCCGGCTTCGTAGATGAGGGCGGCTTTGCTCTCGGTGTCGGCTGGGTTGCGGAGACAGGCGAGGCCGGCTTGGAGGCGTCTGGCGAGGAGGGTGCAGGCGTGGGCGGTGGGGCCACGGAGGGGTTCTCGCGTGGGGGCCGGCCAGAGGAAGGTGATGGCGATGAGGGAGGCGGCGCCTGCCAGCAGCCAGCCGATGAGGCGGTCGGGGAGCGTGGTCATGCCGCCGGGGAGGCTGACGGGGAGGATGAAGCTGGCCAGGAGGGCGGTGGTGGCGCTGGCGAGCACTGAGCTGATGACGCCGACGAACAAGATGACGAAGGCAACGATCAGGGTCGCCAGGGCGGCGCCTCCCGCGGAGCCTGAGGCAACGGTACCGATCGAGATCAGGACCAGGCCGGCGACGATCAGGCTCAGCTGGGCCTGGATCCGCTCGAGCTTGCTCCCACTGAAGTCGACGAACAGTACGGTCGACATCGACCCGAACGACGCGAAGATCGCGATCACCGGATTGTCCAGCACCAGGTAACTGAACGCGAACGCCGAAGGCATCACCACCGCGGCCCGCCCAGCCCGCCGGGTAGCAGACAACCCCGCATCCTTGGCCCGGAGCCACTCGAGCAACCTCACCGCCCACCCCAAGTACCAGCCACGCCCCGAGCGTACGCCGCCCCGGCGGTCGCCAGCCAGCAAGTGCACGCGGCTCGTCAGCCCCCAGCTCGCCCGGCCGCGCCCCGGCGCCCCCACCCCTGCCCTGGGTCCACGCCTGGCGAGTCGGTCGGAGCGGTCAGCTGTGCAGGACGTCGAGGAAGGCGCGTGTTGCCGGGGACGGCGTTAATCCGTTGATGGTGGCGGTGTAGATCTGGCGGGGTGGCATGTCGTCGGGGTGGATGCGGACCAGCTTGATGTCGGGGCGGACTGCTTCGGCGGCCAGGGACGGGACCAGGGTGATTCCGGTGCCTGCGGCAACGAAACCTTGTTTGGCCATCCAGTCGCGGGCGACGAAGCCGATGTGAGGCTGGAAGCCGGTGCGGAGGCAGGCGGCGATCAGGGTGTCCTCGGGGCGGGAGCTGCCTGCTATCCACTGCTCGTCCTGCAGGTCGGTGAGGCGGACCTGGCGGCGGCGGGCGAGGCGGTGAGCCGGTGGCAGAGCGACGTACATGAAATCGTCTCGCAGTTTGCGGAGGTCGAAGCCGTCGAGGTGCTGGACCGTCGGGTAGCTGACGACGGCGACGTCGGCTTCGCCGGCGCCGAGGAGTTCGAGGAGGCCGGAGGTGAAGCCTTCGCGGAGGGTGATCCGGACGTCGGGGTAGCGGCGCTGGAAGGTGGCGATGGCTTGCGGGATGAGCGCGGCGTCGGCGGTGGCGAAGGCTGCTACCCGGAGTCGGCCGGTGGACAGTTCGCTCAGGTCGGTGAGTTCCTGGCGGGCCGCGTCGAGGCGGTCGAGGACGGCTTGGGCGTGGGGGAGCAGGCGGCGGCCGGGCTCGGTGAGTCGGACGCCTCGGGGGAGGCGGTCGAACAGCGTCGTACCGGCTTCGTCTTCGAGGGTTGAGATCTGCCGGGAGACCGCGGACTGGGTGTAGCCGAGGACCGGGGCGGCCGCGGTGAACGATCCACGGGCGGCGACGGCGACGAAGACCCGGAGCAGCGGGGTGGAGAAGTCATGCTGGATCGGCATGGGTTCCATGCTAGACATTCGCTACTCACATTGGTTGCCGGTGGTTAGGTTTGGGGCATGGACAAGAACACGAAGATCGCTTTCCTCGGCCTCGGCTCGATGGGCGCCCCGATGGCCCGCCGCGTCCTGGCCGCCGGCTATCCGCTGACCGTCTGGAACCGCACCACCACCCGAGCCCTCGCCTTCGCCGGAGCAGCCGTCGGTTCCGGCGCGGGCGCTTCTGAGGTGAAGGTGGTGGACTCGCCGGCCGAGGCGGTGCGGGATGCCGATGTGGTGATCACGATGCTGGCGGATCCGCCGGCGGTTCGCGAGGTCGTGGGAGCCTTCGCGAGCTCGCTGAAGCCAGGCACCGTGCTGATCGACGCGTCCACGATCGGCCCGGAGGTCGTCGGCGAACTGGCCGGCCTCCTCCCGCACGACGTCCAGCTGATCGACGCCCCGGTCATGGGCAGCGTCGACCGAGCGGCGAGCGGCGAACTCCTCCTGATGGTCGGCGGCGACGCAGACCCCGTACTACCTCTGCTCGAACTCTTCGGCACCGTCAACCGCACCGGTGATGTCGGCACCGGCGCCGCCCTGAAACTCGTCCTCATCAACGCCGTCATCAACGGAGTAGCGGTAGTAGCCGAAGCCATGGCTCTAGCCGACTCCCTAGGCCTCCCCGAAGCCCAGGTCAAAGCCGCCCTCTCCACCTCACCCCTCGCGGGCCTGGCCGGCCGCGCCTTCACCACAGACGCCTACTTCCCCGTCCGCCTAGCCGCCAAGGACGTCGCCCTGGCCACCGCAGCCGCCGACCTCCCGATCGCGCACGCCGTCCACACCCGCCTGACCGACTATCCCGAGGTCGCCGACGAGGATCTCGGCCAGATCGTCAAGTCCTTCCGGTCCTTGACCTCAAGTTAGCTTCAACTACGACGATGTCGGGCATGGACATCACCGGACAGATCCCCAGCCAGGCCGACGTCGACGCGATTCTTGCCCTGGTGGCGACTGTTGAGGAGGCGCAGAGCAAAGAAGATGCAGATGCGTTTCTTGCTTTGTTTCGTGAGGATGCGTTGTGGGTGACCGGGCACGGCAAGCGTCTGTATGGCCGCGACACCATTGCCGAATTCACCCGACGCGTACTGCCCGGCGCGACCGTGGAGTCCTACGCGACCTACACGCCCGACCACCTGCTCTTCGTCCGGCCCGATATCGCGGTCGTCAACGTCAACCAGAAGTACGCCCTCCGACCGGGCTCCACCAGCGAGCTGCCCGTTGATACCGGCAGTCCTGTGTACTTCCTGGCCAAGGACGACGGGGTATGGCGGATCGCGGCCGCGCAGAACACTGTCGTAGTACCGGAGCCGTGATCGCGCTAGGTAACGAAACAGGGACGACTCACCAGTAATGGCCGTTCACCCGTCGCGGAGTGTGATGAACGACTGGTAGGCATGGGGTCGCTCGGACCGAGGGGGCCCGAGCGACAACGATCCCGTCCCGGGGGGAACCGAGGACGGGTTGGGGGAGCAATGACCAGATTCCACCCTGCCCTGAAAGCCCTGACAGGCCTCATCGCAGCCACCGCCCTGACCACCGCCTGCGGCGCCACCACCACCGAAAACCGCGCCGCATCCCAAACCACGGTCACCACAACCATCACCACCACACCCGCCGCCAAGCCGGCCCCACTGGCATCGATCCCGCCCAAGAAGCCGACTGCCACCGCAGTACCAACCCTCAAGCCGAAGCCGAGAGTCACAACCCACAAACCGACCAAGAAGCCAACAGTCCGCCTCACCACCAGGCCCAAACCAAAACCCAGGCCAACCCCCACCAAAACAACAGAATCCGCCTATTACGCCAACTGCTCCGAAGTCCGAGCCGCCGGCAAGGCCCCGATCCACGCAGGCGAACCCGGCTACTCGAGGAAACTCGACCGGGACGGTGACGGCGTCGCGTGCGAGTAGCTGGTCCCTGGCCGTCTCAGGCCGGAACCACAGGTCAGCGGTTGACGGCTAGTTCGGCTAGGTCGGACCAGTTGGATTGGTCGAGTTTGAAGTTGACGATGCGGGGGGTTTCGGCGAGGTGGGGTGGGAGGTCGGACTGGGCGGATTTGAAGTGGGCGGAGTTCACGTGGGCGCCGGCGGCTTCGTCGTCGGCGAAGGCTTCGACCAGGACGTATTCGGTGGGGTCGTCGAGGCTGCGGGACCAGTCGAACCAGAGGTTGCCTGGTTCGGCGCGGGTGGCTTCGGTGAAGGGGGCGGTGATGGTGGGCCAGGTGTCGGCGTGTTCGGGGAGGACCTTGAATTTCGCGGTGATGAAGATCATTTGAGGGCTCCAGACAGGCGAGAACAGGACATCGCTGATGGTAGCGGCGGCTTGCCTGGCGGGAGGTGTCAAAAAGAGACAGCCCGCCCCGAGAGGGCCGGGGCGGGCTGTGACGGGATGGTCAGCTGACGGACCACTGCTGGCCGGCTGCGCCGGTGGCGGGCTCCTGCGTGACCTTGCTGCCGTCTGTGCTGGAGGCAGTGGTCATCGGCAACCCGCTGTGCGCGTTGACGATCAGGTACGCGCCGGATGCGACCTCCGTGACGATCCAGCGCTGGTTGGGTCGGCCGGTGCACGTCCACTGGATCACCTTCGTGCCGGCCGCGGTGAACCCACCTTCGGCGTCGGCGCACAACTGCGAGTAGACGTTGGTGATCGTGTAGGTGCCGTCCGCCTGGAGAGCAAAGTTCCAGCTCTGGTTCTGCTGCCCGGACGGCGACCAGGTGATGAGCTGGGTGCCAGCGGTCTTGGACCAGTCCGGATCGTCCAGCGCCTTACCGTTGGCCTTCAGAACGTGTACGCCGCTGAGCCCCGCCACAACACCAACCGCTGTCATGGTCAGCGCCTGCTCGGCCGCCGTACGCGACCCGCCGACGGCATCGCCCGTGCTGTTGGTCCAGTGCCGCACCGGCGTCGACTCGGTCAGCCGCCCTTGCTGCGACGACATCCCGAGCACCAGCCCGCTGTACCGGTTGACGAGCCGATACCCACCGCTCAACGCACCGGTCGACGAGGTGTTGGGTACGACGAACCACTGCTGCCCGACCGTCGGCCCGGTCGCACCAGGAGAAGTGACGGACAACGATGCGCCCCAAGCGCGGCCGGCGACGCCGGTCGGGTCGACGCCGAGCAGCCGGCCGGTCGACGCGTTCGCGATCCGGTACGAGCCGTCGCCGTTGGGAGCGAACGACCAGGCCTCAAGGGCTGATCCGGTCGCGCTGGCGAGTGACGTCGTCGTAGTACCGCCAGACAGTTGAGCCAGCACCCGACCGTTGCCGTTGGCAACTCGATAGGTCTTGGCCGGGTCGAGTGGCGGCGCGGCCGGCGTGGTCGAGTCGATCGCCAGATCGGCGTACTCACCGTCAGACCCCGCGCAGGCGATCGAGCAGTACGAACGGAAGGAGCGGCCGATGATGGTCGAGCTCGTCTTGTTCACCGGGTCGAGGAACCAGCGGTACCAGGAGCCTGACTTGTAGCTGCCCGAGTCGCCGATCAGGTACCACTTCTGGGTCGCGAGGTTGTCGGTGACGTAGAAGCGTTGAGTCTGAACACCCGAGACGACCTCGGGCTCACCGAGATACAGGCCCAGATACGCGTTGTAGGTGATGTTCATGATGAACAGATCCGACTTGGCGGGCAGTTGCCCGGCCGCGACCTGCTCGTCCACGTTGCCTGTGTTGGCAGGGCTGTAGTCGTCAGCCGTGGGCGTGTAGCCGTTCTGATTGGCGGCCGTCACCGGGACCAGGTTGCTTTCGAGTCCGCCGACGCCGGGCTGTGACCAAGCTCCGTCGTACCACTTCGACCACGACCCGGTCGCCATCTTGCCCGACAGCGGCGCCCGGGCGACGTGGGCGAGTCCGCCGTTGCTGCCGCCTTCGCCGGCCTTGGGGATGATGCGCGATCCGTAGTACACGTAGAAGTAGCCGGACGCGGTGTCGACGAAGAGCCGCTGGTCGCCGTCGCCGTAGTCGTAGGTCTCGTGCGGGAAGGCGGTGTTGTCGCCGCGCTTGATGCTGTACGGCGAGGTGATCGCGTGACCCTTGATCGTCCAGACCTTGCCCTGGTTGGTCGAGACGGCGTAGTCGATCGAGTCGTAGTGCAGGCCGTCGCCGAACGGCTGCGGCGTGAACTCGTTGTGGACCAGGCCGATCCAGTTGCCGGTGTCCGGATCGACCCAGGTGCCGATCAGGTCGCAGTAGTTGCGTTGCGAGTACGAGCCCGCGCCGCCGTTGACGTACGTCGACTCGAGACCGGTCGGGCTGTTGTTGCAGCGCCAGGTGGTGTCGCTGTTCTTGTCGCGGCTGTCGGCCGGATTGACCGCGCCGCTGATCGCGGTCGACTTGGTGGCGGTGTCGAAGTTGCTGCCCGTGTAGAAGTTCCACTGACGGGAGGCGGTCGCTTCGTACAGGGCGTGCGACTGCTGGAAGTAGAACGTGCCGTCCTTGTCGATGTACGGACTGGCCGGCGAGTCATCGGGGAACCGGTACGCCGTTGTGCTCGACCCGACCGACACCGTGTACGTGGTCGCCGGCGGGACAGGTGGCGTGGCGGCTGCCTGCAGGCCGCTGCCGGCGAGCGCGGCGGCGGTCATGATCGCGACGGAGACTCTCTGAAGTGTCGACATCGCTGCACCATAGGATCCATTTGACCGGTAAACAAGACCTCGATGCGCAGCGGGTGGGATTGACGTGGCGTCAGGACCGCCCAATACTGCTGGGATGTAGTTGACCGGTCCAACAACTTTGGGGTCGCCCGTGGTGACGATGCAGGACGTGGCCAATCGGGCGGGCGTCACCAAGCAGACCGTCTCGAATGTCGTGAACGGCCGCGCCGCCGTCCGGCCGGACACCGAGGCGCGGGTCCGGGCGGCGATCGCCGACCTCGGGTACGAACCGAACCTGGTGGCGCGTTCGCTGGCGACCGGTTCGACGATGACCGTCGGGTTGATCGTGCCGACCGTCGCCAGCCCGTTCTACTCCGAGATCGTCGAGGAAGTGGAGAACGTGCTGGACCAGCACGGCTACCACCTCGTCCTCTGTACTACGCGAGCCGACGGCGACCGCGCCAAGCGCCAACTGGCCGGCCTGTCGAGCCGGCTGGTCGATGCACTGCTCATCGCGGGCGATCGCGATCTGACCGATCCGCTCGCGCTGCTTCCGGACGCGCGGTTCCCGATCGCGTTGTGTGCCTGGGAGACCCAGATCCCTGACTCGCTGCCGGTGGTCACGATCGACTACGAGCACGCGGGGTTCCTGGCCGGTGAGCATCTGCGGAGCCTCGGGCATCGGCGCATCGCCGCGGTGGTCGAGCTGCCGACGCATGAACTACGGCTGGCTGGTCTCAGGCGTGCATTTGGGCACGACAAGGTGAGCGACGACCACGTGTTCGTGCCGACGAAGCCGACACCGGCCGGTGGGTTCGCGGCGGCTCAGGCGGCGCTGGCGGCGGACCCGGAGCTGACGGCGATCTTCGCGTCGCACGATCTGCTCGCGCTCGGGGTGCTCGAGGCGGTGAAGGAGTCCGGGCGGTCGGTACCGGGCGATGTCTCGGTGATCGGGTTCGATGACACGGCGCCGGTGGCGTTGACGCATCCGGCGCTCACCGCGGTCGCGATCCCCAGTCGCGAGATGGCCCGGCAGGCCACCGCACTGCTCTTGCGTGCCATCGACGAAGGCACTCAGCCGGTCAACTCGGCGCAACTCCTGCGCACCTCGCTCGTGATCCGCGACAGCACCGGACCGGCTCCTCGATAGCTGTGTCTCAGATGGCTGTAGCTCAGGCGGCGAGTTGCTGGCCGGCGTTCTTGCGGGCCCAGACCGCGCGGCGGAGCTTGGCCTTGTCGGGGTAGCCTGCGGCGCGGCCGATCAGGTACACGTCGTGGCTGCGCATGTTGACCATCGCGGCGACGTACCAGACCGGGTTTCCCTCGGCCAGCATGGTGACGATCATCTGCTGTGCGCTGTTCTCGGACATCCTGACCCTCTCCTCGATCCGTGGTTCCTGCTCTTACTGCTACGTCGGATCCGGATCGCCGATTTCGACATCCGGCCAGAACTTTTTCCAGGAGCCGAGAGGATTGAGTAAAGGCCTGGTAAAAAACGAATGCCCCGATCGATGATCGGGGCATTCGTCCGTGCGGGTCCCGGGGGGAGTGGGACCTCCACACGTGGGGGGACTTCGAATTTATCCCCGATCGGGGGTCAGGGTCGCACCTTTGCGGCGATTCCCGAATCACCAAAAGCCGAGCGGTTCGAACCGTGCGCCCAACGGTCGGGTCAAAGGCTTGTTCGTTGCGGACTCATCGAGTGGTTCTGCGGCGGTAGAGCACCGTCGCGAGAGTGGTCGAGAAGAGGAGCAGGCCGCCGCACCAGGCCAGTGCGAGCCGGCCGTTCGAGCCTAGCGGAGTACCGGTCAGGAAGCTGCGGACTGCTTCGATCACCGGCGTGATCGGCTGGTGTTTGCTGATCGGCCGGAGGAAGGCCGGCATCGTCTCGGCCCGGACGAACGCGCTGCTCAGGTACGGCACGAACAACATGAAGAAGCCCAGTGCACTGGCCGACTCGACCGACTTCGCGATCACGCCGAGCGCGGCGGCGAGCCAGGACAACGCGATCACGTAGAGCAGCAGCAGACCGATCGCCGCGAGCCAGTCGACCACGCCGGCGTTCGGGCGGAAACCCATCGCGAGGGAGGCCAGGATGACGAGACCGGTGGACACTGCGTTGCGTACGACGCTCGCGGTGACGTGGCCGGTCAGCAGGGCGAAGCTGCGGATCGGCAGCGAGCGCAAGCGGTCGATCATGCCCGTCGTCATGTCGTCGGCGACAGCCATCGCGGTACTGGCCGCACCGTACCCGGTGGTCAGGAGCAGGATGCCGGGCACGACATAGTTGATGTACTGCGTACCGGTGTCGATCGCGCCGCCGAAGACGTACACGAAAAGCGCCATCATCATCAGCGGCAACAGGATCGCGACGAACAGGGTGTCCACGTTGCGCCGGCTCAACCGCACGCTGCGATCGACCATCGTCGTCACGTCGCTGACGGCGGCGCCGAATCCTTGGTGAGTGCTCATCGGGTCGCTCCTACGCGGTCAGGGTGAGGAAGACGTCGTCGAGCGTCGGGCGGTGTGACGACACTCGGGCCGGTGGCAGGTCGTGGTCGCGGAGCAGATCCAGTACGTGCAGCAGGTGAGCGGCCGAACCGTCGGACGGCAGGTTGACCACTCGTCCGTCGGTGAGGCCGCCGAGCAGGTCGCTGGCCTTGGCCGCGGTCGACTCGTCGTCGAAGTACAGCTCGATGCGTTCACCGCCGACCTGTGTTTTGAGTGAGTCGGCGGTGCCGGACGCGGTGATCCGGCCGTCGTCGAGCAGCACGATCCGGTCAGCCAGGCGGTCGGCCTCGTCGAGGTACTGGGTGGTGAGCAGGATCGTCGTACCGTCGCGGACCAGCTCGCCGATCGCGTCCCACATGGTCAGCCGGCTGGCCGGGTCGAGCCCGGTGGTCGGCTCGTCGAGGAAGATCACTCGCGGTCTCGCGATCAGGCTCATGGCCAGGTCGAGTCGGCGCATCATGCCGCCGGAGTAGGTTTTGGCTCGGCGGTTCATCGCGTCGGTGAGTTCGAAGCGCTCGAGGAGTTCGGCCGCTCGCTTGGTGGCGGTGGTCCCGCCCAGGTGGGTCAGGCGGCCGATCATGACGAGGTTCTCGCGGCCGGTCTGGTTGTCGTCGACCGCGGCGTACTGGCCGGTGAGGCTGATGACGCCGCGGACCTTGGCCGGGTCGCGCACTACGTCGTACCCGGCGATGGCCGCTTTGCCTGCGTCGGGGCGGGTGAGGGTTGTCAGGATTCGCACGATGGTGGTTTTGCCGGCTCCGTTCGGGCCGAGCAGGGCCAGTACGGAGCCTTCCTGTACGTCGAGGTCGATGCCTCTGAGTACTTCGGTGGTGCCGTACGACTTCCGCAGGCCGGTGGCTTCGATGATCATTCACCCTCCCCTGTACTGCGTACTTGCTACGCTAATTAGCGTAGGCGATACGCAGTGCGGGTGTCCAGTGCGACGGTTCCTAGACTGAGGCGGTGGAGATGAGCGAGCAGCCCGAACTGCCGGCGGACGTGGCGCTGATGTGGGGGCTGCGGGACGTCACCAAGCGCGGGCCGAAGCCGTCGTTGTCGGTCGGCGACATCACTCGGGCGGCGATCGAGCTCGCTGATGCCGAGGGGCTCGCCGCCGTCTCGATGGCGCGCGTTGCCGAGCGGCTCGGGAACTCGACGATGGCGCTCTACCGGCATGTGAAGAGCAAGGATGAGCTTCTTGTGCTGATGTCGGATGCCGCGTTGGAGCGGCCGGAGCCGTTGCCGGCCGGCGCCGATTGGCGGGCGGGGTTGACCTTCTGGGCGAAGGGGGTGCTGACGGCGGTACGCCGGCATCGGTGGTACGCGAAGCTGCCGATCTCGGGGCCGCCTGCGGGGCCCAACAATCTTGCGTGGTTCGACTCGGCGCTCGGTGCGCTGAAGGACACCGGGTTGAGCGAGGAGAGCAAGGTCGGGATCGTGATGGGGCTGATGACGTACGTGCAGGGTGAGATGCGGCTGAGCATGGACCTCGCCACCGGCTTCTCCGAGAACCCGGATGCCTTCACCCGGTACGGCGCCACGTTGTCGCGCGTCGTCGATCCCCGTGAGCTACCTGCCTTGGCGAAGGTGCTGGCCGCGGGCGTGTTCGACCAGGTCGATGCTTTCGAGGTGACCGAGGAGGCCGACTTCGACTTCGGGCTTCAGCTCTATCTGAACGGCGTGGCCGGGTTCATCGATCGGGCCGAGTAGCGGTGGGTCTCCTAGTGAGGCTGCTGCTGGTCAGGCGAGGGTCAGGATCGCGTCGGCGTTGGGTTTGGTGGCGGCGATGAGTTGGGCGTTGGTTTCGTCGGAGCCGTAGGTGCGGTCGTGGGCTTCCTGGGGTGAGCGGCCGAATCTCTGGTGCCTCGCTTCCAGCCTGGCGTGTCTGAGGTTGTCGTCCAGGTCGATGTACCAGCACTCGTCGAGCAGTGTGCGCGCGGTCGCCCAGGGTTGCTGGTCGAAGAGCAGGTAGTTGCCTTCGGTCACCACCAGGGTGGTCTCTGGTGGGACGGGGATGGCGGCGGCGATGGAGTCTTCGAGGGAGCGGTCGAATCTGGGGGCCCAGATTGTTTCGGTCGGTGAGTCCTTGAGCCTTTTGAGGAGGGCGACGAAGCCGCAGCCGTCGAAGGTCTGGGGGGCGCCCTTGACGGCGGCGAGTCCGCGGTCTTCGAGTGCTGTCTGGGCGAGGTGGTAGCCGTCCATCGGGACGAGTGCGACCTTGTGGCCGTTGGCAACCAAGTCCGCGGTGAGCCGTTCGGCGTACGTCGATTTGCCGGCCGCGGGGGCTCCGGTGATGCCGAGGATCGCTCGTTGTCCTTTGGTGGCGAGCGCCACGGCCCTGGCGAACGCGGTCTCTCGATTCAGCTGCACTCGGAGATCTTGTCAGGCTTGCTCGACGCTGCCCAGCTTTGCGCAAGATCGCTCAGATGCTGATCCTGAACCAGTCGGCGGACCATCGAGCCCGGTCCTTCGAGTTGCAGGGTGTCGGGGGAGTCCGGGAGGCGCCGGCCGAGGGTGGTGATCGAGTCGAGGCAGCGCGCGCCGCCGAGAATCGCCCAACCGGGTCGCGCCGCTGGGGTGAGGTCCAGGTCTTCGGCGAGGATCAGCTGACCATCGAGGTGTGCTCGCTGAGAGGAGTGCAGAGTGCCGCCGATTTCGCCGTGGCGCCCGAACACCAGCGACTCGCGCACCGCCAGCTCGCAACCGGTCTCCATCTCGACCGTCATCGACCTGGCGACATCGGCCCCTTCCGAAACAACGAACGGCTCACCATGCCAGCTGAGCTCGGCTCCGTCAGTCAGCTGGACGGATACGTCCCACCGAGCCGATCCACCACGCATCGCGTACGCGACGGTGCCCGCCGTCTCAACGATCTCGACCCGAACCGGCCCACGGACCACGACCTGAATCTCCACCTGATCGCCGGCAAGCAGCAGAGCTGAGGCGGCGACCAACGCGACTCGGACAACCCCGTCAGCCGCCTGCAACCGACGCGGCGAGAGCAGCCCGGTGGTGAGTAGGCACCGATCCCTCACTGGATCGGCAACTACCTCTATCCGAGTCGGGTTAATGGGAGTGGGCATGGGTGTGGGAGATGAGTTGGCCGTTTTCGTCGGTGTGGGAATGGGGGGCCATCGGGCCGGGGTCTACTGGGGTGTGGGTGCCGGTGTGGACTAGTTGGGTCATGGTGAGGACCCAGTCCTTCAGACGGCGGACTGAGTCGGGGTCGGTGCGGGACAACGCCAGCACCGGCTTGCCTTGGCGGGCTGCCTCGGCGTCGGCGACCATTTGGGGGACGTCGACTCCGACGTACGGGGCCAGGTCGGTTTTGTTGACGATGAGAAGGTCTGCGCGGGCGATGCCGGGGCCGCCTTTGCGGGCGACGTCGCCACCGCCGGCTACGTCCAGTACGAAGATCTGCGCGTCGACCAGTGCGGGGGAGAAGGTCGCGGTGAGGTTGTCGCCGCCGGACTCGACCAGGACGACGTCGAGTGGGGCGAAGTCGCGTTCGAGGTCCTCGACGGCGATCAGGTTCGGGGTGACGTCGTCGCGGATCGCCGTGTGCGGGCAGGCGCCGGTCTCGACTGCGCGGATGCGTTCGGGATCGAGTACGCCGGCCGCGCGCAGCAGCCGCGCGTCCTCATCGGTGTAGATGTCGTTGGTGATGACGCCGAGCTGGAGCTCATCGGCGAGTTCGCGGCAGACCATCGCGATCAGCGAACTCTTGCCGGTACCGACCGGCCCGGCGACGCCCAGACGAAACGAGCGAGTGTTCTCAGGCATGGAATAACCTCATTCTCTCGACAGCATGAGCTTGTGCGAACACATCCACCAACGGAGCCCCGTACGCCGGAATCGCAGCGACCGTCGTCGTCCCGCTGACCGCGCTGACCAGTTCCTCGATCGCGGGATGAAGCTTGAGCAGCCAACTCGCCGCATCCGCCGGATCCACCGGCAACAACTTGAGCGAAGCGGCCACGACCGTCTGCGCATCGTCGTACCCGACCAACCGCGCAGTCTGCTCCGCCGACAACCCGGTCACCGCCGCCACAACCCCAACCACCACCGGCCGCGCGATCTCCGCATCAGCCTTCAAATACTCAGTAGTCCTGGGCCACACCCGCGAAGCCAACCGCAGATAAGCCCGCCCCTGCCGACGAGACGCAGCCCGCAACGCCTGACTAGGAGTCCTCGCCGCCCAGGCAGCCTCAGCCTCCTCCACCAACTCCCCATCGAGAGCAAGCCGCCGCGCCACCACCGCAGTAGCAGCCTCCACGCGAACAATCGTCCGCAACCGATCCGCCGCATAGCCCGCAACCTCACCCAGCCGCGCGCCGTCTCCTCCGAGCCCCGCCCGCACAGCAGGCTCCAACCCACCCGACTGCGTATGCCCACCGGTCGGCAACCGCGCATCGGCCAGCATCATCGCAACCAGCTCCGGCGACCCCGCTGCGATCCCCACCGGCCCGGCTCCGGCTGCCGCAACTGCCCCTGCGCTTCCTCCGGCGGCGTTCTGCCCGGCTGACGGCGACATGGTCTGGTGGGCGTGAACACCTTCTGGCGACCTTGAACAAGCTATTTCATGTTCAAGGTCGCCGTTAGGTGTTCGAGGTCGCCGCGACTGGTCGCCGGTCGCCTCTTCGGAGGTGTTCATCAGAAGAGGTTGTAGAGCTGGGCTAGGGGGAGTTCGGTGGCGGGGGAAGGCTCGATGAGGTCGCCGTCGACTTTGATGGCGAAGGTTTCCGGGTCGATGTCGATGGTGGGTAGTGCGTTGTTGTTTTTCATCTGGGCTTTGCCGACGTCGCGGGTGGGGCGGACGCCTTCTAGACGTCGTCTGAGTTGCAGGCGGTCGGCCAGGCCGTCGTCCAGGGCGGCGGGGGAGACGAAGGTGATGGAGAGGTCGGCGCCGATCGCGTCGCCGAATGCGGGGCGCATGAGGACTGGCTGGGGTGTCGGGATGGAGGCGTTCGGGTCGCCGAGTGCGGCCCAGGCGATTGCGCCGCCTTTGATCACCAGGCGGGGGCGTACCCCGAAGTACGCGGGATCCCAGAGCGCGAGGTCCGCGAGCTTGCCGACCTCGACCGAGCCGACCAGGTGATCGATGCCGTGGGCAACGGCCGGGTTGATCGTGTACTTCGCGACGTACCGGCGAGCGCGTTCGTTGTCGGCGGGGAGGCTGGTACCGAGGGAGCCGCGGCGTGCCTTCATCACGTGGGCGACTTGCCAGGTGCGGGTGATGACCTCGCCGATTCGGCCCATCGCTTGGGCATCCGACGAGGTGACCGACAGCGCGCCGAGGTCGTGGAGGATGTCTTCGGCGGCGATCGTGGTCGCGCGGATCCGCGACTCGGCGAACGCGAGATCCTCCGGTACGTCGGGGCTGAGGTGATGGCAGACCATCAGCATGTCGAGGTGCTCGGCGACGGTGTTGACCGTGTGCGGCAAGGTCGGATTGGTCGAGCCGGGGATGACGTGCGGATGGCTCGCGATCGACAGGATGTCCGGCGCATGCCCACCGCCGGCGCCCTCGACATGGAACGCGTGGATCGACCGGCCGTCGATCGCCCGCAACGTCGACTCCACGAAACCGGCCTCGTTCAAACTGTCCGCATGCAGCGCGACCTGCAACCCCCATGCGTCCGCGGCCGTCAACGCCGCGTCGATCGCCGCGGGCGTCGAACCCCAATCCTCGTGCACCTTGTAACCGGCCGCCCCCGCGAGCGCTTGCTCGGCCAGCCCCTCAGCGCTGACCGTATTCCCCTTGCCCAGCAGCAAAACGTTGAGCGGAAGGGCGTCGAGAGCCCGATGCATCTGCGCCAGATGCCAAGCCCCCGGCGTCACCGTCGTCGCCTTCGACCCCTCACTCGGCCCCGTCCCACCCCCCACGATCGTGGTGATCCCGGTGGCGGATGCCTCGTGCAACTGCGAGGGCGACAGCAGGTGTACGTGGGAGTCGATCGCCCCGGCCGTAAGAATCCGTCCCTCGCCGGCGATGACGTCCGTCGACGGGCCGATCCGCAGATCCGGGTGAACGCCGTCGGCGATATCCGGGTTGCCCGCCTTCCCCAGCGCGACGATCAACCCATCCCGAATCCCCACATCAGCCCGAACCACACCCCACCAGTCCAGCACCAGTACGTTGGTGATGACCGTGTCCGGAGCCCCCTCCCCACGAGTCGTCGTCCCCTGGGCCATCGACTCCCGGATCGACTTCCCACCCCCGAAGATCGCCTCCTCGCCCCCGACAGTCCGATCCTCTTCCACCTCGATCCACAGATCCGTATCGCCCAACCGAACCTGATCCCCGACAGTCGGCCCATACAACGCCGCATACGCAGCCCGCGAAATCTCAGCCATGGTCCACCGCCGGTGGGGTTGCGCCGCCCGGGGTCGGCTTGAGGTCAGCCGGCGTCGGCTTGAGTTGGATGCCTGGTACCAGGCGCCGGCCGGCCAGCGCGACGGCGACGACCTCGCGGGAGGCGCCGGGCTCGAAGCGTTGCGACGTACCGGAGGGGATGTCGAGTCGGAAGCCTTGCGCTGCCTCGCGGTCGAAGGCGAGGGCGGTGTTGGCGTCGGGGAGATGCAGGTGGGAGCCGATCTGCACGGGCCGGTCGCCGGTGTTGACGATCACCAGCGTCAACTTCTGGCGTCCGGCGTTCAGTTCGATCGTGCCGGGGGCGACTCGTACTGCGCCGGGCCCCCAGTTGCCCGCCCCCTGTCCTTCATTGCTAAGTCTAATCTGGTTGCTCATCAGATCCCCGATCAGATTATGGGGCTGTGGATAGTGACCAGTTTCCGGCCGTCTGGGAAGGTCGCTTCGACCTGGACGTCGGTGAGAAGTTCGGCGACGCCGTCCATGACCTGGTCTCGGGTGAGGACTGTGCGGCCTTGTTCCATCAGGTCGGCGACGAGGGCGCCTTCGCGGGCGCGTTCGATCACCCAGGTGCTCAGCAGGGCGACCGATTCGGGGTGGTTGAGCCGGACTCCCCGGGCCAGGCGGTCGCGGGCGACCATCCCGGCCACGGAGAGCAGCAGCTTCTCGATCTCGGACGGGGTGAAGTTCACGCCTGGGCCGCCAGTACGTGGTCGGCGACCTTGTCTGTGCTCAGGCAGAGCGAACAGACATAGGAGTCGTGCGTTTCGCAGGCCGTCATGTCGGGGCGCTCGTAGTCCTGCCGGCAGACATGGCAGGTCAGTACTGCGCCTGACGGGTTCCCGTGCTCGTCGAACATCGGCAGCTCAATCCCATCGCTCGTGCGCCGGAGGTAGTACTTCCCGCGAGTCACGATAGCCAGCACCGGCGGCAGAACGAGCGCAAGCACGATGGCGACGAGTGGCGAGTACGGCTTGATCCCGTCGCCGAGTCCGCCGAAGAAGACCAGGATCGAGACGCCCGCGGCGACCGCCATCGACACGAAGCCGACCGGGTTCACGGCATAGAGCATGCCGCGACGGAACTCGGGCACCTTCGGCGACAGCTTCAGCAGGTACTTGTTGAAGACGATGTCGGAGGCAACGACCACGATCCACGCCATCCCGCAGTTCGCGTAGAAGCCGAGGATGGTGTTCAGGAAGTCGAACATGTTGGCTTCCATCAGCACCAGCGCGATCACCAGGTTGAAGCCGAGGAAGACGAGCCGCCCGGGGTAGTGCTTGGTCAGTCGCGTGTACGAGTTGGTCCACGCGAGCGACCCGGAGTACGCGTTCGTCACGTTGATCTTCACCTGACTGATCACCACCAGTACTACGGCCAGCGTCATCGCCAGCCACCCCGGCAAAAACCCACGGTAGATCTCCAGGAACTGATGCACTGGCTCGTTGGCGACCGAAGCCCCGTCAGTCACGGACGCGATGATGTAGACGGCCAGGAACAGCCCGATCACCTGCTTGATCGCACCGAAGATCACCCACCCCGGACCGGCCAGCAACATGTGCGTCCACCACCGCCGCGAGTTCTCCGGCGTCCTCGGCGGCATGAATCGCAGGTAGTCGATCTGCTCGGCGATCTGCGCGATCAGCGAGAGGCAGACACCCGCCGCGAGCAGCATCGAGCCGACATCGGTCGCGCCCTTGCCGTCCTCACCCTGGTACTCGAAGAACGACGACACCGACTCCGGGTGCGACACGACCAGGTAGACGAACGGCAGCACCATCAGCAGCAACCACAGCGGGGTCGTCCACACCTGCAGCGTGGACAGCACTTTCATCCCGTAGATCACCAGCGGGAAGATCACCAGCGTCGAGACGGCGTACCCGAGGGCCAACGGCACATGCAGACCCAGTTTGAGTCCCTGCGCCATGATCGAGCCTTCGAGCGCGAAGAAGATGAAGGTGAAGGACGCGAAGATCACGTTCGTCACCACCGACCCGTAGTACCCGAAGCCGCTGCCGCGGGTGATCAGGTCGAGGTCGATGTTGTAGCGCGCGGCGTAGTACGCGAGCGGCAGGCCGGTCGCGAAGATGACGACGGCGAAGATCCCGATGCCCCACAAGGCGTTCGTGGTGCCGTACGAGATGCCGATGTTCGCGCCGATCGCGAAGTCGGCGAGGTAGGCGATCCCGCCGAGCGCCGAGACGGCGACGACGCCGGTCGACCACTTGCGGTAGGACCGCGGCGCGAACCGCAGCGTGTAGTCCTCGAGTGTCTCGCGGGTGGCGGCGGTGGGCTCCGACGGGGGAGCGGTGCGGTGGTCGATGGAGGGTTCAACGGTCATGGCGAACTCCTGCGGCACCTTCGGGCGGAGACGGTGCAGGGCGCCCGGCGACGTTGCCGGACTGATGCACCCGAATGGAAGGAACCTAGGAACGCCGCGTTACGCCGGTGTTTCCAAACCGCTAAGACCGTGTATTTCCATCTGGAAGGATCTAGAGCGAGCGCTGGAGCCGGCGGAGCCCGCCCGCCAGATGCTGCAGCCGGTCGTCGCCGAGCTCGGTCGCGATGGCGGATTCGACTCGGCGTTCCTCGGCCCGCAGCCGCTCGGCGACCGTTGTGCCGACCGGGGAAAGCGCGGTGACGACGCGTCGGCGGTCGTCGGCGTGGATCCGGCGTACGACGAGGCCGCGCTCCACCAGTTTGTCGACGTGACGGGTGAGGCTCGCGTTCGGAAGTACCGCCTGGGCGGCGAGTGTGGACATCGGCTGACCAGGCTCGTCGGCCAGCGCCGACATCACCCGCCACTGCTCCAGCGACAGGTCGAAGTCGGCCAGGATCGGCCGCAGTTCGTGCTCGATCCGGCGTTCGGCCTGCTTGAGCAGCAGGAGCAGACTGGCGGTCATCGTCCCTCCCCGTGTCTCACGTTCTGGTGAATATAGCTCAGAGCTCGGAGTACCGAGCAGGACTGAGCCACACTGTCCGAAAGGCTGAAGGAGGTCCGGCGTGCGCGAGCTGCTGTCGATCGCCTTCGTCGTGCCCTTGCAAGGACCGACCGGCATCTACGGCCCGTCCTGCCTGGCCTGCGGCCAGCTCGCCGTCGAGCAACTCAACGCCAGTCGCGGGATCGCCGGCCGCCAGGTCGAGCTGGTCCAGGTCGACGCCGGCCGGGCGCCTGAGATCGTGGCCGAGGAGGTCGGCCGGCTGGTGGACAGCGGTCGCGTCGACGCGGTCGCGGGCTGGCACATCTCCGCCGTACGGGTCGCCCTCACCCGGCGGATCGGCGGCAAGGTCGTCTACGCGTTCGCCGCGATGCATGAAGGCGGCGACGATACGCCGGGCGTTTTCATGCTCGGCGAGCGGCCGGTGAACCAGTTGCTTCCGGCAACACATTGGATCGGCGCGCAGCACGGCGTACGGCGCTGGGCGGTGGTCGGCAACGACTACATCTACCCGCGAGTGACGGCGGCGACTACCACGAAAGCCTTACAGGGTTCGGCTTCCTCGATCGTCCAGTCGGACTTCGTTCCGCTCGGTACCTCGGACTTCGGCAGCGTGATCCAAGGACTGGAACAGGCCGACGTCGAGGGTGTGATCATGCTCCTGATGGGTCAGGACGCGGTCCACTTCAACCGCCAGTTCGCCAAGGCCGGCTTGAGCGAACGCTTACTCCGCCTCAGCCCGGCGATCGAGGAGAACACCCTGCTCGCTGCCGGACCCACCGCAAACAAGGGCTTGTATGCCGCCGCCGCGTACTTCGACGGCCTCTCCACCACCGAGAGCGGCGAGTTCGCCCGCGACTACTACGCCCGGTTCGGCACCTGGGCGCCGGCTCTCAACGCGGTCGGCGAGTCCTGCTACGAGGCCGTCCGCTTCCTTGCCCGGCTGGGCGAAATGGCCGGTTCGATCAGTATCGACGCGGTCTCCGCGCTGCCGACCGGCCACTTCTACGACAGCCCGCGCGGGCTCATGCGGCTGGACGGAAACCTCGTGGACCAAGACGTCTATCTCGCTTCGGCCAACGGTCTCGAGTTCACCGTCGAAGACCAGATCGCCAGGACCGGCTGAGCCATCCACAACCGGTGATTTCTCGGCTACTCTCGGTCGGATGTTGCAAGAACTCGCCAACTTGCTCATCCCCGCACCGGAGTTCTCGATCCGTCCGAACACGGTGCACGGAGACGAGATCGTGCTGCGCGGACAGCCGTTCACCGAGGACGACGGGGAGTGGCTCGACCGCTCCGTCGTCGAGGGATTGCTGCGCGATCCCGACGTACAGCCGGTCCTGATCGGCCGGTTCGAGGATCGGGGCGTCGGCGCCCACCGTTTCGACGGCCGGAGCCGGGTGTGGCGGCCGTTCGTGCTGGCCAACTACATCCGCGACGACGGATATCCGCCGGCCGGCTCGGACGAGTGCCTGGTCGCGTACCGGTGGACCTCGCCGACCGGCAAAGCCCTGCTGGTGTTCGAGTTCGACTGCTAGCGCTGCTGGAGATCCTTGAAGAGCTGGGCCTCGGTGCGGCCGAGTTGCGCGGTGAAGATCAGGTCGCGCTGGTTCTGGCTGAACCCCTGCCGGGCCAGTTCCTTGTAGACCTTGGCGAGCTTGGTCGCGCCGTACTTGTCGACGATGTAGTCGACGACGTACCAGCCGACCGGGTAGGAGCTCTTCACCGTGTCGTAGAACTGCTCGTCGGTCGGCAGCGCCTTGAGCTTGCTGAAGTACTTCGAGCGGACCATCGTGCGGTAGCGGGCCAGATCGAGGTCGCGCTCACCCTGCATCGGCAACTGCTCGATGTACTCGGCCGTGCCCTCGACCATCCAGACCGGCGCGTCGACCCCGTACTGCGCGGTCGCGACGTGGGTGAACTCGTGCGCCAGCACTCGCGCGTCCAGCTCGTCGCGGTACCGCGGATTGACCACTACATAGGCGCCGCCGAACGTGCCTTCGCTCTGCACCTCGCCCGGCAGCGTCCGGTAGACGAACGTCGCGGTCGCCAGGAAGTCCTCGGCGTCCTTCGGCTTGGTGTAGTCGGCGATCCGGACCCTGCGGTCGTCCAGCGCGATGACCAGTCCGCCGCCGCGCCAGTTGGCCGACCAGAGCTTGTTGACGGCGCGAACGGCGGATTCGGCTTCGGTGAGGATCGACTTGGCCAGTTGTGTCTTGCCTTGTTCGACAACCACGAGGGCGCGGGCTGATCGGCGTACCAGCACGGGACCGACGTCCCAGGCCTCCTTGTGCGCGCCGAACGGCAGGGAGCTGTCCAGGTAGGTGTCGTTGATGAGCAGGTACCGCCCGCCGCGCTGGACGAACATGTAGCCCAGCGGGGCCTTCACCAGCCCGTCGTCGATGCCACCGATCTGGTAGGACATCACCACGCTGACCAGGTAGGTCGTCGGCCCGTACTTGTCGAGCAGCCCCTGCTCGAACTGCGGCCGGTCCTGCAGATAGTCGAGCTTCACGAATCCGAACTGGACCAGATTCTCGAACAGCACCATCTGCTTCGCCAGCAGCAGCTTGTTCTTCGGATCCACGTCAGCCAGGAACTGAGCCTCGTTGTTCTCGAGCACCGCCGCCGCACGGCGCTTCAGAATCGTATCCACAGCAGCACTCTGCGCAGTCACATCGACCTGTACTGCGGTAGGCCGCGGCGCACTCACCACCGCCACCGGCTCCGGCGTCCCGCTCCCGCGCGAGTGCAAAGCCACCCCACCCGCGACCCCGCCGCCCACGACAACCACCACCCCAGCGGCAGCCAGCCACGCACGCCGACCCATGATTTCCCCTCCCCAGGCCCCCCGGCCACGCTAAAAGCAAGCGCTTATCTGTATCACGAACCGCGCGAAGCCTTGAGCTCGGCGAAGATCTGCGCCTCGGTCCGCCCGAGTTGGGCGGTCATGATCGTGTCGCGCCGGCCCTGCGAATTCAGCTGCCAGGCCATCTCCTGGTGGAGCCCGACGATCTGGTTCAGGCCGTACTTGCGGACCAGATAGTCGACGGCGTACCAGCCGATCGCGTAGGAGCCCTCTTTGGTCGGGCCGAGGAACTGCTTGTCGGTCGGCAGCGCCTTCGCCTTGTCCAGGTACCTCGAACGCACCAGCTTGCGGTACTTCGCCAGATCGACAGCGGGCTCGCCGGCCATCGGCATCCCCCGGACGTACTCGGCCATGCCTTCGACCAGCCAGAACGGGGCAGAAGGGCCGTCCGGCGCGGTGGCGACGTGGGTGAACTCGTGCGCCAGCGAGCGGGCATCGATCTGGCCGCGATCGCGCGGGTTCAGCACGACGTAGGAGCCGCCGAACCCGGCGTCAGCCCGGCGTACAGGTGTCGCCACCGCGGCGGTGTCGTTCCATACCGGCCCCTTGAAGTCGGTCGATCGCACCTTGGTGTCGTCGAGCGCGATCACCAGAGCACCACCCTTCCAATCGGGCAACCACCACCGGTTCACGGCTTTCAGCGCGACCTGCGCATCGGCGAGGATCGTCTTGGCGACCTCCGTCCTGCCCGGCTCGACGACGACGAGCGTCCGTGGACCTCGCTGAACCAGCACCGGGCCGGTGTCCCAGGCCTCTTGGTTCGGGCTGTCCGGCTGGTCGGTGTCGAGATAGCTGTCATCGACCAGCACGTACCGTCCGGCACGCTTCACGAACGTGTAGCCCACCGGGGTCTGCGCCGGCAGTTCGTCGATCCCGTCGATCTGGTAGTCCATCACCCCGCCCACCAGGTACGCCGTCGGGCCGTACTTGTCGAGCAGCGCCTGATCGTATTGGGCTTCGCCCTGCCGATAGGCGAGCTTGGAGAACCCGAACTGCACCAGGTTCTCGAACAAGACCTTCTGCGAGGCCCGCAGGTTCTTGTTGTACGGATCGATGTCGGCGAGGAACTGGTCTTCGTCGTGCTCCAGGACCGCGGTCGCCCGGCGCTCCAAAACCGCCTCCACGGCAGCAACCTGCGCAGCAGCGTCCACCTGTACCTCGGCGGAGCTGCTAGCGGCGGCTCCATCCGCGGCGCCGCCGGCCACGATGGCCAACACCCCGGCCACCGCCACCCACTCGCGTAGACCGCCCAACGTTCGCCGACCCATCAGTGCCTCCGCCTGTCCCGCCCCTGAAGCAAACGACCATGCTTACCACGGAACCATCGCCTTAGGCCTGTCGCTGCAGCTTGTTGCAATCGGCCCCTTGTCAGCCGACGTAGCCGTCCGGGCGGATCAGGAACTCGTCGCCGTCTGCGGCGTGGTAGTAGGTGAACGCCTCGGGCGAGGTGTAGGCGCCGGGCTGTGGCGTGCGGTTGATGGTGACGGCGTGCGGGTGGGTGCTTGTGGTGCTGGGGTTGAAGCGGAGCAGGGTCTCGTGTGGGCCTTGGAAGAGGGTGAAGAGGCGGGTTTGGTTGCCGTCGGCATCCGTGAGCGGTGAGTCGGGGGCGCGGTCGCCGGTGGTGAGCGCGGCGGTGGCGTCGGGGGAGCGGTAGCTGATGTCCAGCTGCTGAACCTCCTCGCCCCGGTCCATCGCGCTCTCGTCGCCGTCGATGTGCTTCTGCATCAGGTCTTCGCTGATACCCAGCACGCGCATGGCGTTGGTCCGCCGCTCCGTCTCGTATGTCTTCAGGACCTCCTCGCGCCCGTCGGCAAGCTTCCAGCCGAGGTTGTACGCATCCTGTACGCCGGTGTTCAGCCCCTGACCGCCCGTCGGCGGGTGAACGTGGGCGGCGTCCCCGGCGATGAACACACGCCCGACCCGGAAGCGCTCGGCCAGCCGGATGTTGGGCCGCCAGACCGTCGACCAGGTGAGGTCGCGGAGCTTGGTCACGCCCTCACCGGCGTACCGGTCGACCAGGTTCTGCAGGCCTTCCAGCGTCGTGTCGGCGTCGTTGGAAGCGAGCGGGGCGCCGAACTGGAACTGCTCGCCACCCGACAGCGGAGTCAGGGCGATGCCTTCCATCGGGTTGTCCGGGCCGGCGAACCAGTACCCGTAGTCGTGGTCCAGCCCGTCGGCGGAGACGTCGCCGAGCAGCATCCGGATCGAGTCGTCCGTGGTGCCTTCGAAGGCGATCCCGAGCTGCTTGCGGACGACGCTCTTGCCGCCGTCGGCGCCGACCAGGTAGTCGGCCTCGACCGTCTCGCCGGTCGACAGCTCGGCCACCACGCGGTCGTCGTACTGGGTGAAGCCGACCAGTGCGGTGCTGAGCTCGACGCTGACGCCGAAGTCGGCGAGGCGGTTGCGGAGGATCGCCTCGGTGCGGGACTGGCCGAGCATCCAGGCGTTCGGGTACGGGCGGTCGGGGGTGGGGTCGACGGGGTCGGCCATCCGGCGTTCGCCGACGGGGTGGCCGCCGATGGTGATCTTCATGACCGGCAGCGGGATGCCCTGGGCGAGCACTTGGTCCAGTACGCCGAGATCTTCGAAGACCTCGAGCGTCCGCGGTTGCAGCCCGTCGCCGCGGGAGCCCTGGAAGAACTCGTCGGCCTTGTCGATCACCCGGACGGCGATGTCGCGGCGGGCGAGCTCGATGGCGAGGGTCAGTCCGGTCGGTCCGGCACCTGCGATCAGAACGGTCATCATGCTTCCTTCGCTGAATTGCGATTCACTGAATGTAGATTCAGCTTGGACCTGACTAGGGTTCGTTGTCAAGGAGGAGGTGTCGCGGGTGACGAGCACACGCAAGGAGCAGGCGGCCGGGACCGAGGCGGCGCTGAAGCAGGCGGCCCGGGAGGTGTTCGCCGAGCGCGGCTACCTGAACACCAAGATCACCGACATCACCGCGGCGGCCGGGCGCGCGACGGGTTCGTTCTACAACCACTTCGCCGGCAAGGAGGAACTGCTCGAGGCGCTGCTCGTCGACCTGCTGGCGACGGCCGACCTCGCAGTACTGGGCGATCTGGCGCACGACGAGGACTTCAGCAAGATCTCGTCGGTCCGCTGGCACGTCGCCGCGTTCTGGAACTTCTACAAGGCGCACCTGCCGGAGATGATCGCCATCAAACAGGCGGCGATGGTCGATCCCGAGCTAGGCCAACGCCTCCAACGCATCATGGCCGACGACGACACCCACATGATCAGGCACCTCTCGTACCTGCCTCAGCCTCAGCCCGACCCGCTACTCCAAATCTCCGCCATGAACTCGCTCTTGGAAGGCTTCGCCTACACCTGGCTGGTCAACCCGCCTTCCGGTCGCACGATCCCGGACGAGGAAGCCATCGACCTCCTCACCAACCTCCTCCACCACGGCTTCGCCGGCCGCGCATGACTGCCCTCGACGCACCGGCCCGCCGCGCATGACCGAGCTTCCACCTGTTACCACCCATGAGTGGACGCATGTGCCTGATGCCGACCACATCGCGGCAATCCGCGCGGGCTCTGCCCGGTACTCCCGCGGCGGCCTCGCTCATCTCGTCCTCGAAGTCGTCGCCTACCCGGTCGACGAAGCAGAAGCCGGTACGACGGACCGCGTGCTCGTCACCCTGCACTCCGACGGCTCGATCTCGGTCGAGGACAACGGGCGCGGTACCAACGTGTACTTCGATGAGCACGGCAAACCGATGGTCAAGCCGATCATGGCGACCCGCGACGTCCGCTTCTTCGACAACCCTTCGGCCGAGTCACTCCCAGACGGCCTGCCCCGCACCGGCATGTCGGTCGTCGCCGCGCTGAGCAGCTGGCTCATCCACGAGAACCGTCGCTCGGACGGCGCCTGGACCCGCCGCTACGAGTACGGCCTCCCCGAAACCGCCCTGACCGAGGTCGAACCAGGCCGACCCACCGGTACGGTCGTCCACTTCCGCCCCGACCCAGAGGTCTTCGGCGACCAACCGCTGACGGCGGACGAACTCCGCCCCCTCCTGGCAACCTTCCCCACCGAGGCACGGCTGGAAGTCCGCTCCGCCTGACCCCGCGACCGCGCCGGCTGACCCCGCGACCGCGTCGGCCTGTCCTCCGTACGGGGTGGTTCTACTCGTCTGGCGGTGGTGGCTCTTCGGCGCCTTCGGCCTCGTCGCGGGCGGCCCACTCGAGCAGGGTGTCCAGGGAGTAGGCGTCGTCGTCGATGGTGGCGTGCAGGTCGCCGAGTTCGGCGAAGCGGGCGGGGACGGTGGCGATGGTGAAGGCTTTGGGGTCGACGTCGTCGATCTCGTCCCAGCGGATCGGGGTGGAGACGGTGCCCTCGGGGTTGCCGCGGACGGAGTACGCGCTGGCGATCGTGTGGTCGCGGGCGTTCTGGTTGTAGTCGACGAAGAGCTTCTTCGGGTCGCGGTCCTTGCGCCACCAGGTCGTCGTGACGTCGTCGGGGGCGCGGCGCTCGACCTCGCGGGCGAAGGCGAGCGCGGCCCGGCGTACATCCGAGAAGCCGTGCTCGGGCTTGATCCGCACGTAGATGTGGATGCCGGAGCCGCCGGAGGTCTTCGGATAACCGGTCGCGCCGAGGTCATCGAGTACCTCATGCGCGACGTGCGCCACTCGGCGTACCCGGTCGAACGGGCAGTCGGGCATCGGGTCGAGGTCGATCCGCCACTCGTCGGGCTTCTCGGTGTCGGCGCGGCGGGAGTTCCACGGGTGGAACTCGACCGTCGACATCTGCACGGCCCAGGCGACATGCGCGAGCTCGGTGACGCAGAGCTCGTCGGCGGTCCGGTTGTACCGGGGGAAGGTGACCTTGACGGTCTCCATCCACGGCGGCGCACCGTGCGGCAGCCGCTTCTGGTGGACCTTCTCGCCGGACACGCCCGACGGGAAGCGGTGCATCATGCACGGGCGCTCCCGCAGCGCGCGGACGATCCCGTCGCCGACGGACAGGTAGTACTTGACCAGATCGAGCTTGGTCTCCCCGCGGGCCGGGAAGTAGACGCGGTCCGGATTGGAGATCCGCACCGTCCGCTCGCCGACCTCCACCTCGACCGCCGGGGTCTTCGCTTTCGCCGCTTTCGACTCCGCCATACCGTCAACCTAACGGCCGGAACGGACATCAAGCATCATCATCGTCAGAAGTATTCGTTCCCGATCCATCCAGGAGACCACCGCCATGGCTCAACCCGTCGTCGAGATCCACATTCCGCTGGTCGAGACCCGCGTCCGCCTACTCGACGACCCAGGCTCCGAAGAAGCCCCCGAGCCCGGCCTGGAGGTCGAGTTCGGCTGGATCTCCGTCGTCGAGGACTACCTCGCCAAGCGCGAGGAATCCGGCGAGTTCGAGCTGTACGCCGACGGCGAGGAACTAGGGGGCGACTACCTCTTCTTCCTCACCGGCGCCGACGAGCAGACCCTGCTGGCCATCGCCGCAGACGTGGCCCGCCTCCCCGGCATCCCACCCGGCCCCTACGCCATAGTCACCACCGACGACTCCGACGAACCCGGCGTAGGCCGCAACGAACCCCTCCCACAGCGCTGACTCCTTACGTCCGAAGAACTTGCGGAACGTGTTGTCGGGTTCTTCGGACGTAAGGGAGGTGGATCAGGCGAGGCGGGTGAGCCAGTTGTGGGGGTCGGGGGAGCGGCCGTGCTGGAGGTCCAGGAGGGACTTGCGGAGGGTAGCGGTGACCGGGCCGACGCCGTGGTCCACCGAGTGGTCGCCGATCACCACCTCACCGCCATCCCAGGCCAGGCGCCCGATGGGGGTGATGACGGCCGCAGTACCGGAGGCGAAGACCTCAGTGATCTCGCCACTGCGTACGCCGTCCCGCCAGTCATCAGCTGAGATGCGCTTCTCCTCGACCTCGTGCCCCAGATCCGCCGCCATCTGCAGCACGGAGTCCCGGGTGACGCCCTCCAGGATCGACCCCGACAGCTCCGGCGTAGCGATGCGGCCATCGGAGTACACGAAGAACAGGTTCATACTGCCGCTCTCCTCGATCCAGCGGCGCTCCACTGCATCAAGGTAGGCAACCTGGTCACACCCATTGGCCACTGCCTCAGCCAACGCAGCCAAGCTGGCCGCATAGTTGCCGCCGCACTTAGCCGCTCCCGTCCCACCCGGGGTAGCCCGGATAGACGTACTAGACAGCCAAATAGAGACCGGCTTAGGCCCCGTATCGAAGTACGCGCCAGCAGGTGAGGCAATAACCCCAAACAGCACCTCCCGCGCAGGCCTCACACTCAGTGCAGCCTCAGTGGCGATCATGTACGGCCGCAAGTACAAGCTGGTCTCCCCAGTACCCGCCGCCGGCACCCACACCTCATCCACCGTCACCAACGCCCGCAGCGCTCCAAGAAACGCCTCCTCGGGCACCACCGGCAACGCCAACCGCTCCGCACTCCGCTTGAACCGCCCCGCATTGACCTCCGGCCGAAACGCCCAAACCGACCCATCCTCATGCCGGTAAGCCTTCAGCCCCTCAAAGATCTCCTGCGCGTAGTGCAGCACCGCAGCAGCCGGGCTGACCTTCAACGGCGCATACCCCGTCACCTTCGCCCCATGCCACCCAAGCTCACTGGTCCAGTTGGCCACCACCATGTGGTCAGTGAACGCCTGCCCAAACCCAGGCTTGGCCAGCACCGCACCCCGAGCCTCAGCCGTAGCCGGATCGGCCCGCAGTTCGACCGCGAAGTCCCACGCGTCTGTCAATGTCGCCACCTGATTCTCACCCGTCACTCTCGGCACGCTACCCCTGCCACCCGCCATACCTCGACCCACTGCCCACACTGCGGCTCTCATACGGCCGACGCCCCAACAACTCCCGGAAGTCCCGCACCGCCCGCCGCGCAAGATCACCACCCCGTACTGCGCTCAGCACCCGTCCCGCCGTCTCATACAAATGATGGGTATGCCACTCATCCGGCAACTCCACCAACACCCGCATCCCCACCGCCAACCCAGCCGCGGTATCCCCATCCATCACCAAACACTGGGCGACCACCAACTCCAACTCAGCCCGCTCGCTAGCCCCAAACACCCCAGCCCCCAACGCCCGATCAAGAGCCAAATAGGCACCGAGCGTGTCGCCAAGAGCCGCGCACACCCGCCCCTCGACGGCACCAGCCTCGAACCCGCCCCACCCGAAGGGCGAGCTCCCCACCACCGAGGAGCCGGCTAGACCAGCCGCCCTCACCGGTGAGCCGCTCACCGCCGAACTGCTAGTCCGAGCCCCAACCGCCCTGACCGTGCTGGGTAGATCGGTCGTCACCGCGTGCAGATCGCGTACGGCCTGCAGTGCCTCGGCTGGCTCACCCAGTGCGGCCAACACCTGGGCGCGCCCAGCCAGAGCGCGAGCGACTTCCTCTGGTCGATCGGCCAGCGTCAACGCGTCATCGGCGAGCTCGAGCAGCCCGGGCAGCGAGCGGCGTTCAGCCAGCCCACTAGTCGCCTCCCAACTGCGCGCCAGACTGGCAATCCGCCGCTCGGCGGAGCCGTCGGCGGTAGCACGAGCGGTACGCCACCAACGCTCAGCAGACCGAAGCCTGCCGAGCTGAGCGAGCGTCAGAGCAATCAGCACCGCCAACTCAGCCGCCGGAACAGCCAACGCCGCCGACCCCGCCGCGGCCCCCGACCGCAGCAACTGCAGATCCGCAGTCAACTCAGGCAACCGCTCAGCCGGGGGAGCGGTAGCAAACCCACCCGCATGTCCGCCCACAACCGTCCGCCACTCAGCCACCTCCCGCCCAGGCCCAAACGCCCCAGCCAACCCATGCCGAACCACCTCCAACAACTCCACCCCGGCGCCCACCCGCAGGCGTCCGCCATCGCTATCGCCCAGCTGTAGGCCCGATCCGGCGTCGACGGTTGTCCAGGGTGCAGTAGGTGCAGTACCGGATTCGGCTAATGGCCACGAGGCTGATCCGAGTTCCGCGGCCGCCGGAGGTACTGGCCCGGAGTTGGCGGACTGCTGCGAGGCTGATCCAGAGTCGGTGGTGGCCGGAGAGACGGGGGAGTTGGCGGCCGTCGGCCAGGAGGCTGATCCAGGGGCGGTGGTCCCAGGAGTAACCGGCGCGGAGTCGGTGGTCGGCCAGGTGGTTCGTCCGAGGTCGGCGGTTGGTCGATGTGTGGGGTGGGACTGTTCATAGGCGGCTGACAGGGCCGGTGTGGTTCCCAGCTCTCTGTCGCACAGGGTGGCGAGGTGGGCTGAGCCGGGGCGACGGCCGCGTTCTACCTGGGATAGGTAGCTGTGGTCATAGCCGACTCGGGTGGCAAGCTGCCGCAAGCTCATGGCTGCTGCTTGGCGGGACTGCCTTAACTGCACTCCGAACTCAGCCACAGGAATCCTCCCTGTTCGAGCTGCCGGTCTGGCCGGCTTACCGGTCACGCCTGGTGGTTGCGGTGCGTAGCGAGAACGTACAAGGCCCTACCGACAGAACCTGTCGCGGTGCCGCCAGAAGCTCAACATTGCAAGGCGTTCCGGATGCTCGGGGTACTGCGGGGCTGTGGGCGGCGGTGGTGACTGTGGGCTGTTTAGACAGCCCACAGCTCACACCTGGTGACCACACCCCATCACCTACGAGCCTCGGACCATGAGCACCCCGCAGCCAGAGCCAAGGCTCTTCCACCTGGTTCGCCCGTCCGGCTCCTCGCCGATGGCGGGGGCTGTGGTTGGAGCGTCGACTGGTACGCCGGGGTTGGTCACCGTCGCTGAGGGAGTCGAGTGGTCCGACGGCACGGTGACGCTTCGCTGGCGGGGGCGTTGGCCGGCGACGTCGGCCTGGGAAGGCGGAATCGCCGCGGTCCTCGCAGTCCACGGCCGCAACGGCACCACCAAAGTCCGCTGGCTCCCAACGGCGCCGGCTGGTAGTACAAACTCCTCGACCTCACGAGCCGGTACTGCGAACGCCTCCACCAATCCGCCCGGTACTACAAACGCCTCCGCCACGCCGCCCGGTACTGCGAGCGCCTCCGCCACGCCGCCCGGTACTAGGAACGGTCCCGCCCTGGCGGCCGGTACTGCCGACTCTGTCCGGGCGCCCGAGTCGATGCTCACAGGGCTGAGTGGGTTGCGGTTGGCGGCGGCTGGGGTAGATGGGAGGTGTGTTACGTGTGGGGGTGTTTGGCCTTGTCTGAGTTGTGGGCCGTGACGAGACAACGCTGTCAACCGGGTGGAGGGCGGTCTAGTCTGTGGTCCATCGTTGGAAATGGAACGTTCGAAGAGGCCGCAGTTGGTAGATGAAGTCGAGGGGCAGGGCGGGCCGTCTCCCGCTCGGCAGTCCATCCTCACCGATCCGCTGGACGAGTTGGATGCTCAGCTCAACCGGCTGCGTAGCGTTGCTGATGAGCTGCGGGGGTCGCGGGGGAAGCCGGTACTGGCGGGGGATCAGGTTGAGCTGATCGAGGACGGGCCGACGCTGCTTCGTACCTACGAACGGCTGCAGGAGGACGCGCAGCGCGAAGTACGAGTGCTGGATCGGCCGCCGTATGTCACTCCGCCGTCGTCACAGCAGCAGCTGGAGCTGGATCGGCTGCATGCGGGCGTGGGGTATCGGGCGATCTACGGCACGGAGGTGTTCGAGAGCCAGGACATCATGGGGGTGCTGCCGGAGCTGCAGTCGGCTGGTGAGGTCAGCCGGGTGCTCGCGCAGGTGCCGATGAAGATGGCGATCGCTGACGACGACACGGCGCTCATTGGGATGACCAAGCGGTCAGCAGGTGACTACCACCTGCTGATCCGCTCGTCCGGACTACTCGACGGGCTGATCGCCACCTTCGAGATGCTGTGGGCTCTGGCGATCCCCATGCCCGCCCTCCCCTTCAACGGCGACATCGCCGGCCTACGCCCAGCCGACCGAGACATCCTTCTCCTCCTCGCCGGCGGAGCAACTGACGACAAGATCAGCCGCCATCTCCGCATCAGCCCCCGTACTACGCAGCGCCGGGTCCGAGCGCTCATGGAGTCCCTGGGCGCCCAGACCCGCTTCCAGGCCGGCGTACAAGCTGCACGCCGGCGCTGGATCTAGTACGTCACCAGCAGCGGTTGCGGGGTGGTGGCGGAGGTACTTGGCCCCACCCGTACTCGTGTTGCTGCGACCGTCTTGAGCCCACCCAACCACTGGCGAGTCGGGCCCGACGGGTATCAGGCTCGGTGGTGGCGTGGTGGTGGAGCACGGGGTGCGTCGCCCCACCCACCGCCAAAGGCTGCGAACCTCCTGCGCTAACCCGAACCGTCGGTGGCCGGGCCGGGGTGATTGGCCGGCCCGGGCCGGTGGTGATTAGCTCGGGCGACTTGGTGGTGAAGGCGCATCGATCCACCGGCCTGTGCTGACTGCCAACCCTTCGATCTCCGCGCGGGGTGGATGCCATCAGGTCTTGCTTGCTGCCCTCTACCCGTGGCGGTGGATCAGTTGACGGTCACGGTGACCGGGTGGACGGCAGCTGACCTGCTGCCGTCCACCCGGCGGTGGATCAGTTGACGGTTACTACTGTTCCCGCGCGGTTGGGGAACTCTACGAAGCCGGTGGAGCGTTGGCCGGTGGGTAGGCCGGACCAGGAGGCTGTTACCTGGAAGGGCTTGCCGGCGGCGGGGGCTGCCGTTGGGGTGACGTTCAGGGAGTTGCCGCCGGTCACCACGTTGGTTTGCATTGTGTACTTCGTGGTGTCGGCGCCAGGCGGGTTGGAGAGCGTGATCGCTAGTACGCCCCACACGCCCGGCGAAGGCGCGGCGACTGTGGCTGAGGCTTCGTTAGCGCCGGTGCCTTCGAAGGAGAGCAGTTGCATCTGGCCGTTGACGACCTTGTAGAGCACCATCCAGATGCTTCCGGCCGGGTCGACCGTCTTGATGTTCCACTGGACAGCCTTGGTCCCGGTCGTCACGGTCACCGGGTAGTTCGGGAGGTCGGCGTCTGCGGCACCTGCGGGTACTTCGCCCGGCACCTGCGGCGCAGAGGTGAACCCATAGGCCCGGATCGGTACGCCGGCCTTGCCGACCGTCGCGTCGAAGGAGACCGAGCCGGACCCACCGGAGCCGGTCACGTTGGTGGGAGCGATAACTGAGGTCGGGACGACCACGATCGGGCTGCGGACCGACGTACCGGCGCCCTGCCAGGTGAGCCAGCCGCTGGTGGTCTCGTGCGACGGGGCGGTGTCTTGGGTGAGCTTGACCGTGAAGGACTTGGTCTGGCCGGTCTGCAGGTTCAGGATCGACGGCGTGACGACCGCCTTCATGCCAGGCACGGACACCGTGGCCCGATAGAGCCCGCCGGTCACTGCGGTCACCCGGCGGGTGATGGTCTGCGTGCCGACCAGTTCCCCGACAGCGATGGATGGTGCGTTGTAGTTGCTCGGGTCGATCGCCGGTACGTCGGTACCGGTGTTGACTCCGCTGCCCTCGAGGTACCCGAGCCAGTCGGCGTCTCCCGAGTCGTAGACGAGCCCCGGGTCGAGCATGCGCGACGGCTGGACCTCACCGGCGCCACGAGCGAACGGGTCGTTGTCCACAGCACCAGTGGAGGTCTTCACGTCACTAGTGGTCGTCATGAGCGCCGACTTGACCATCATGGGCGTCCAGTCGGGATGCTTGCCCAGGTAGAGGGCGGCTAGGCCGGCAACGTGCGGTGCAGCCATCGACGTACCGGAGTAGAAGGCGTAGCTGTGTCCAGCGTTGCTGGGCGGGGCTACCGCGGCCAGGACGTTCACACCCGGCGCAGCGAGGTCCGGCTTGAGCAGGTCGCCGTGGCTCGACAGTGACGGCCCACGCGACGAGAAGTCAGCCATCTGCGGGTACGGCGTGACAGTCGAGGTCAGGTTGCCGGGCACCAGTTGAGCCGTGGCACCCGCAGTACCGGCGTAAGCCTTCACCGACAGGGATCCAGGCGTGTTGAGGTGCACAGTCGGTACTGCGTGAGAGTCCGCCACCATGTCTTGATCAGTGAGGTTAAGCAGCACCATGCCAACGCCACCGGCTCGCTTGACCTCAGCCGACTTGTCGACACGCGCGCCGACGCCCCGGTCACACACCACGATCTTGCCGGCCACCTGCGCCGAGTCGAGCGTGTTGGGCAGGCATTGCGATCCGTCGTACTCCGTAGCGCTGGTCACCCGAGCAGCAGCCCCGGTGACGAGTGCCTTGGGGCCGACAGCCGTGGCGATCGACGTGCTCAGCCCGGCGAACTTCGAGCCATCACCAAGGACCACTGTCCCCTCGTACGGCGCAACCGTGCTCGCCCCGACCGTAGTCACCCACGGCGAGGTGTTGTCGAGCGACGACGGCTCCGGCCCCGAGTTGCCGCCAGCGGCCGAGACGAAGATCCCCGCGGACGCAGCGGACAGGAACGCGAGCTGCACCGGGTCAGTGTGCGCGGACTCGAAGATGGAGCCCACGGAGTAGTTGATGACGTCGACGCCATCAGCCACGGCTTGGTCGATCGCAGCGAGGATGTCCGACGTATAGCCGCCGGACCCGACGCCGTTCTTGCCGGTCCACAACGCCTTGTAGACGGCGATCTTGGCGGCCGGTGCGACACCGGAGATCGTGCCGAAGTTGATGCCGCTCTCCGAGACGTCTACACCCGCACGGCCGGCCGCAGTGGTCGCGGTGTGCGTGCCGTGGCCTTCACCGTCGCGCGGGGAGGCGTAGTCGGCGCGGGCCTCGGGCGGGGTGGCGCCGAGCCAGGCGTCCCCGAAGTACTTGGCACTGATGAGCTTGGTGTTGCACAGGTCGGCGGTGAAGTCCTCACCTGCCTGGCAGGAGCCAGTGAAGTCGCTGCCGTCCGCCTTGTGCATGACGATGCTGTCGCCGACCCGGTAAGGGGTGGTGGCGGAGGGCTTGGTCCCGAGCTTCGGGCCCGACAGTGACGCACTCTCCGGCCAGATGCCGGTATCGACGACGCCGACCACTACGCCCTTGCCTGCTTCGGCGTTGCCGCCCAGTGCCTTCCAGACACCGGAGTTGCCGGACAGCTTGAGGAAGTCAGTCGGCTTCTTGTCGTCCAGCGCCTGGTGCAGCTGGTCCGGGGTGACAGCGACGACACCAGGGGTCTTGCTCAACGCAGAGACCTGCTGGCTGGTCAGTGAGGCAGCGAAGGCATTGACAGCCGTCGAGTAGTGCCGGGTCGCCTTGGCGCCGACTGCGGCCGCGACGGTGTTCTGCCGGCTTCCGAGCCAGTTGCTGTACCGCTTCGAGTCGGGGGCCGTGGTGTCGACCTTCTTCCCTTTGGCCGGCTTGGTGGCCTTCAGCCCGGCCACACCACCCTGGTACGTCGCCAGCGGCTTGTCGGCCAGCGTCACGACGTACCGGCCGGGGGCGAAGTGAGGGAGCTGCAGCGCGCTCGCCAGGTTGTCTGGCCGGGGCGTGCCGGGTGCTGACTCTCCAAGGGCCGCATTACCGGCAGATGCGGTGAAGGCGGCAGTAGTGAGCACGGCGGCCGCGATCAACGCGGTCCGTCGGCGCAAGGACAGGTGGTTCACGCGATTCCTCCAGGGCAGTGGGGGCTAGCGACGATGACAGTGCCAAGAAGTCGCCAGGAGTTCATCGTTTTGGCTTCAACTAGCCGCTGGCGAAAAACTGCCAGCCGGGCCGGCGGGCACGGAAAGAGACTGGCGGCGGGTTTCCCACAGGGGCGGAGATCCGACAGCGCGATGCCTTGACGGTGAGTTTTGAAAGCTCTCTACTTAATGCACTCTCACCGCTGGAGGTCCGCCCATGCGTTCACGGCTCTCTGCCGCTGTCCTCGGTTTCCTGCTCGTCATCGCCGGACTGGTCGGCGTCACCCAGACCGCGCAGGCGGCGAACCTGTTGACCAACCCTGGCTTCGAGGCGGGCTCTCTGAGCGGCTGGACCTGCTCCGGCGGCTCGGTGATCACCAGCCCGACGCACAGCGGGGGATTCGCGCTCAATGGAGCAGTGTCCGGCTCGGACTTCGCCCAGTGCAGCCAGACAGTCGCGGTGCAGCCCAACACGGCGTACACGCTGTCTGCCTGGGTGCGCGGCTCGTACGTCTACCTGGGCGTCACGGGCGGTGCCTCCACCTGGACACCACAAGCGAGCGGCTACACCCAGCTGACGGTCGCCTTCACGAGTGGTGCGAGCCAGACCTCGGCACAGATCTACCTGCACGGCTGGTACGGCCAGCCGGCGTACCAGGCCGATGACGTGAACCTCGACGGCCCTGGCGGCACCCCGCCGACCGGTGGCGCTCCCGGAGTACCAGGGACTCCTTCTGTGACCGGTACTACGAGCAGCGCGATCTCCCTGAGTTGGGGCGCATCCACTGGGACAGTGACCGGCTACCGGGTCTACGAAGGCTCCGCCGTCGTCAAGACGGTCACCGGAACCTCAGCGACCGTCGACGGACTAGCGGCGTGCACCAGCCACAGCTACACAGTTACGGCGTACAACAGCAACGGTGAGTCGGCCAAGAGCGCAGCAGCCTCCGGTACCACCTCAGGCTGCACCAGTACCGGCCTCCCGAAGCACGCGCTGATCGGCTACCTCCACGCCAGCTTCGCCAACGGCTCCGGCTACGTCCGGATGGCCGACATCCCGTCGCAGTGGAACATCATCAACCTGTCTTTCGGTGAGCCGACCTCCGTCACGTCAGGCGACATCCGCTTCAACCGCTGCCCAGCTAGCGAGTGCGCGAACGTAGAGAGCGACGCGGACTTCCTTGCCGCCATCAAGGCCAAGCAGGCCCAGGGTAAGAAGGTCCTGCTGTCTATAGGTGGCCAGAACGGACAGGTGCAGCTCACTACGACCGCTGCCCGCGACACCTTCGTCAACTCGGTCAGCGCGATCATCGACCGCTGGGGCCTCGACGGGCTCGACGTGGACTTCGAGGGGCACTCGCTCTACCTCAACCCCGGCGACAACGACTTCCGCAATCCGACCACGCCGGTGGTGGTCAACCTGATCAGCGCGCTCAAGACGCTCAAGGCGAAGTACGGGACGAAGTTCGTCCTGACGATGGCGCCCGAGACCTTCTTCGTGCAGATCGGCTACCAGTTCTACGGCGACGGCGGCAACGGCGGCGACAACCGGCGCGGCTCGTACCTGCCAGTGATCCACGCGCTGCGCGACTCGCTCACCGTGCTGCACGTCCAGGACTACAACTCCGGGCCCGTGATGGGGCTCGACAACCAGTACCACACGATGGGCGGCGCCGATTTCCACATCGCGATGACCGACATGATCAAAGCCGGCTTCCCGGTCGGTACCACCGGCCAGACCTTCCCCGGGCTCCGTGAGGACCAGATCGCCTTCGGGCTTCCGGCGGCCACCAGCGCAGGAAACGGCTACACCGCCCCCGCAGCCGTCCACACCGCGCTCGACTGCCTGGTGAAGGGCCAGAACTGCGGCGGGTACACGCTTCGCGGCGGATCCTCCCCGTCGTTCCGCGGCCTGATGACGTGGTCGATCAACTGGGACAAGTACTACAACTGGGAGTTCCAGAACAGCCACGCGCCGTACCTCGCGGCCCTGCCGTAGTAAGCCTGTGGATGAACAGCGCCCGGAATTCGCCGGGCGCTGGTATTACTGAGGCATGCCAACGTCAACAACCCGCCCGGTGATCCTGACCGTGGACGACGATCCGGGGGTCTCCCGGTCGATCGCCCGCGACCTGCGCCGCCGGTACGCCGAGGAGAACCGGATCGTCCGGGCGGAGAGCCCGGACCAGGCCCTTGACGCACTCAAGGAGCTCAAGCTGCGGGGCGAGCCCGTCGCCCTGCTGCTCGCGGACTACCGGATGCCCGGGATGTCCGGCATCGACTTCCTCGAAGCGGCGATGGACCTGTTCCCGCTCGCCCGCCGAGTCCTGCTGACCGCGTACGCAGACACCGACGCCGCCATCCAGGCGATCAACGTGGTCGACCTCGACCACTATCTGCTCAAGCCGTGGAACCCGCCGGAGGAGAAGCTCTACCCGGTGGTCGACTCGATGCTCGACCTGTGGAAGTCCACCCCGGACGCGCCCAGCGACGAGACCCGGGTGATCGGCCACCGCTGGTCCGCCCCGTCCTTCGCCGCCCGTGACTTCCTCGCCCGCAACGCCGTCCCGTACCGCTGGATGGGCGTCGACGACGAGGAGAGCCAACGGTTGCTTGCGGCCGCCGACATCGACGGTACGACGCTGCCGGTCATCATCACCCCGGACGGTACGGTCCTGGTCGCGCCGTCCGAGGCCGAGCTGGCCGACAAGGTCGGGCTGTCGACCCACCCGGCCGAGGAGTTCTACGACCTCGTGGTGGTCGGTGGCGGGCCTGCTGGGCTCGGTGCTGCCGTGTATGGCGCTAGCGAGGGCCTGAGGACAGTACTGGTCGAGCAGGTGGCGACTGGTGGGCAAGCGGGTCAGTCGAGCCGGATCGAGAACTACCTGGGCTTCCCTGATGGGGTGTCCGGGGCACAGCTGACCGATCGGGCCCGGCGGCAGGCGATCCGCTTCGGTGCGGAGCTGCTGACCGCCCGCGAGGTGGTCAAGCTCGAGACGAACGGATCGGCCCGGCGGCTGCAGTTCTCCGACGGCAGCGAGATCGCCGCGCACTCGGTGATCCTGGCGACCGGCGTCTCGTACCGGACGCTGCAGGCGCCCGGCGTGGACGACCTGAGCGGCCGAGGGATCTACTACGGCTCCGCGACGACCGAGGGTCCGGCCTGCGCCGGCCAGGAGGTCTACATCATCGGCGGGGCGAACTCCGCCGGTCAGGCCGCGGTCTATTTCTCCCGGCATGCGAAACGCGTGCATATGCTGGTAAGAGGTCCCTCACTCGAGGCGACCATGTCGTCGTACCTGATCGATCAGATCGGCGGCATCGACAACATCGAGGTGCACACCTGTACGCAGGTGGTGTCCTGCAAGGGTTCTGATCACTTGGAGTGCGTGACGCTCACCAACAGCACGACCGGGGAGAGCTGGGAGGTGGACACGGAGTGGATGTTCGTGTTCATCGGCGCGGCGCCCCTGACCGACTGGCTGCCGGGTGACCTGTTGCGTGACGAGCGAGGGTTCGTACTGACCGGGCCGGACCTGCGTGGGCGACCACCGGGCTGGGCGCTGGACCGGGACCCGTACCACCTGGAGACGAGCATGCCGGGCGTCTTCGCGGCGGGCGACGTCCGGGCCGAGTCGGTCAAGCGGGTCGCCTCGGCAGTCGGTGACGGCGCGATGGCCGTGACCTTGGTGCACCGATACCTGGAGATGCTCTGATGACCGAGTCTGCTTCCGAGACTGTGTCCGGCTCTGTTTCCGCGGCCGCTGCGGAGACCGGCTCGGGGACCGACGACGGCGTGCGCCGGATCACCCGGGACGAGCTGCGCACGCTGTTCCTGTTCGAGTCGCTGACCGACGAGCAGCTCGACTGGCTGGTCCGGGCCGGCCATGTCGAGGCGGTCGAGGAGGGTCGCGTCTTCGCCGAGGGCGACGAGGCGACCTGCTGCTACGTGCTGATGACCGGCGGGCTGCGGATGTGCAAGCTGCTCCAGGGCGAAGAGGTCGAGATCAACCGCTCGACCCAGCGCGGCGTGTACGCAGGTGCGTTCAACGCCTTCTTCGGCGCCGACGACCGCAAGGGTTACACCGCGTCGATGTACGTGCTGGAGCCCTCGGAGTTCTTCGTCGTCGACGCGGCCGCGATGGCCGAGATGATGAACACCTGGTTCCCGATGGCGGTGCACCTGATCGAGGGCTTCGTGATGGGCATGCAACGGACCAACGAGACGATGGGGCAGCGCGAGCGGTTGCTTGCCCTGGGCTCCTTGTCGGCCGGCCTCACGCACGAGCTCAACAACCCTGCTGCAGCGGCGGTTAGAGCTGCGGCGACCTTGCGGCAACGGGTCGCCGGGATGCGGTCCAAGCTCGCGATGCTTGCCGACGGCACCCTTGACTCGACCAAGCTGCACAAGATCGTCGCGATCCAGGAGGACGCCGTCGAGCGGGTCGCCAAGGCCCGCGAGTTGTCGCCGATGGAGTTGTCCGACGCCGAGGACTCGTTGTCGGACTGGCTCGACGACCACGACGTCCGGAACAGCTGGGATGTCGCGCCGGTGCTGGCCGCGGTCGGGCTGGATGTGCCTTGGATGGAGGAGGTGCTGACGGCGGTCGGCCCGGAGTACCTGGAAGGCGCTGTTCGCTGGCTGATGTACACGATCGACACCGAGTCGCTGATGAACGAGATCGACGACTCGGTGACCCGGATCTCGACGCTGGTCGGGGCGGCCAAGCAGTACTCGCAGATCGACCGGGCGCCGTACCAGGTGGTCGATCTGCGCGAGCTGCTGAAGTCGACGATGGTGATGATGTCGGGCAAGTTCGAGGGCCTGACCGTGGTGAAGGAGCTCGATCCGGATCTGCCGCCGATCCCGGCGTACGCGGCCGAGCTGAACCAGGTCTGGACCAACATCATCGACAACGCCGTCGCCGCGATGAACGGCTCCGGCACGCTGACGATCCGGACCAAGCGCGACGGCGCCTACGCGGTGGTGATGATCGGCGACACCGGCCCGGGCATCCCGAACGAGATCAAGAACCGGATCTTCGAGCCGTTCTTCACCACCAAGCCGATCGGCGAGGGCACCGGCCTCGGCCTGGACATCTCCTGGCGGATCGTCGTGAAGAAGCATCATGGTGACCTGCGGGTCGACTCCAAGCCCGGCGAGACCTGGTTCAAGATCGTCCTCCCGATCCACCCGGAGGCCGAGATCCAAGCCCAGGCCGACCTGACCTAGGCCTTCCCGACCAGTAGGCAGAAGGGGTGACCCGCCGGATCCGCTAGGACGTACAGCGGCTCACCCTCCTCCTCGGTGCGATCAAGCAACAAGGTCGCACCGAGGTCCTCTGCCCGCTTCTTGTGCCGCTGCAGCTCATCCAGCCTCGGCACTGCGAAGTCGAGGTGCAGCTGCATCGGTACGCCCTCGTCGGGCCAGGTCGACCGAGGCAGCACATCCACCTTCTGGAACGCCAACTTTCGCCTGCCGTCGGCATCGACCAGCACCAGCCAGTCCGCGTCATCCTCCACGCCGTCCGCCGCCGGCTCATCCCCCGGCCGGTAACGCAGCCCGAGCAACTGACGGTAGAACTCCGCCAGTCCCCGAGCGTCAGTCGCATCCAACGCGGTGTGCATCAACTCCGGATAGGTCGCCACATCTCTTTATACGTTGGCCGAACCGTGCGTGGCGGCATAGGCGACGAGATCCTCGTACGACTGGCCGGTTGGGCGGTAGAACTCGTTGGGGTCGCGGTGTTGGCCCAGGGGGCTTTCGCCGAGGAGGCGGGAGACGGTGAGGGCTGCTGACAGCGGGCGGTGGTTGACGACGATGTGGTCGACCTGGCCTTCGGGGTTCAGATGGAAGGTGCCGACTCCGGTGACCGGGCGGCCGTCCACGACGGCGGTGTACTCCTGGACTCGGCGGTCGTCCAGATCGGCACTCCAGAGCAGGGTGTAGTCGCGGTACAGCCCGACCACGGTCCTGATCTGCTCGGTCACCCGCTCGGGGCCGCGCACGCTCCCGTTCATGACAACGCCCTCGAGGACGACGTCCGTTGCCAGGTTCTGCAGAAACCACGGATCTCCTACTTCGATGCTCATGAAATGAAAGAACCATATCGACTACGCTTCTGTCAATGTCAGAAGCGGCAATCGGGTCGGCGCGGCCGCTCAGTTCCTCTACCCTCGAACTCCCATGAAGACGTCAATCGCGGCCGGCCGGCTCGTCATCGCAGCAGCCGTCCTCGCAGCCGCCTCGGGCTGCTTCCTTCCCGGCGATCCGGTCGGACCGAGCATCGGCATCCGCGTCGATGACGGGGTGCTGAGCGTGTACGTCCCGTTGTGTCCGGGCGAGAAGGTGCTCGGCGCCACCCTGGATGACCCAAGTGGAGACGGCAAGCAACTCTGGAGCGCCAAGGGCCCGGCGCAACCGACGTCGAAGGTCGTCCGCCTGGGCGGCGCCGACTGGAAGCAGCAGACCGGTTCCTACATGTACGACAACCAAGAGGTCACGATGGACATCGACGCGACGAAGCGCTCGTACGGTGGCGGGGTGATCGAAGAGCCGCTACTCAAAGACCTTCCCGCCGGTACCTACGACCTGAACGGAAAGCGCGCCACCCCCGCCGACATCGAAGCCCAGTCCAACTGCGACTCTCAATCCGGCGGCTGACACCCGATCAACCCTGGTGACTTCCGCCGGCCTGGCGCCTCCGACCGCCTGACGACTGTGACCGATCGAGTGGCTCCGATCGGCTGGTGGAGCGATCTCCTGCTCGGTGAAGGTTGCAGGATCGGCGTACGCCGGGGAGCCCACTCGGCCGTCACGGCGGGGTCGAGGCAAAGGCCGTTCAACAGGGTGGTCGCCTCGTTCACCCGCGCGGACACGGCCGAGTGGAACTGCAGCTCGACGGTCTCGCCCGAGGGACGCCGGAAGCTGACGTGGATTCCCTTGTACCGGCTGCCTTCCGTGTACGACTGCATGGCGGACTCGGGTTGCCAACCGGCCTTGCGGAGTTGGTCGACAGTCGACTGGGTCTCGGCGACGAGTTGATCCGGCGAATCCGTGAGCATCGTGTAGCGGAGGATGTCGTCCGGCTTGCCGTCGTCGAGAGCTTCCAACTGGTCGGCGTACTTGCGGGTGAGGGCTGCGGTGACTTCACCCTCGAGTCCAGTTTGTAGCCGGTGCTCTGGTTGGACAGTGCGCCCACGAACTCCGCCGTTGCAGCAGGCTCGGCTGCGACCCTCGCGCGCAGTGCGTCCAGAGCAAGTCGCACTGCCTCGTGGTCGAACTCCGCGACGAGTCGAGCCTTGGTCGGGAGAGGCTCGCCCCAGTTCGGTGCGTGATGGCGGCTCAAGGTGCGGTGTAGCTGGGCGGGGTCGGGGAGCGAGTGCAGGCCTGGTGGTTGATCGCCTCCCGTTGTCCCCATTCATCAACGGTAGGAAGTACTGGTGGGGTGGTTTGGGGAAGTTGTGGATAAGTCGGGAGAGTTAGCGGAGGGCTGTGCCGTTGGGGGTTTCGAGTAGGGGGAGGTCTGCGCGGGTGGGGAGGGATTCCCAGTCGCCGTGGGTGCCTACGCAGAAGGCGCCGGAGGTGGTGGCTCGGGATAGGCGGGCTTCGGGGGTGAGGTTGTCGAGGGTGGCGGAGAGGTAGCCGGAGACGAAGGCGTCGCCGGCGCCGATCGAGTCGACGACTGTGACTGATAGGGCTGGGTGGTGGATGGTGCCGGATTCTGTGTGGGTCCAGGCGCCTTTGGAGCCAGCGGTGGTTACTACCTCTTTGATGCCGGTGGAGAGTAGGGCGGCGGTGGGGTTGGGGGCGTCGGTGAGGATGTCTAGTTCGTCGTCCGAGGCGAAGATGGTGGTGAGGTGGGGGAGCAGGGGGCGTAGGGCGGTGGCTGCTTCGGGGCGGGACCAGAGGCGGGCTCTGTAGTTGACGTCCAGGGAGACATGGATGCCGGCGGCGGAGGCGGTTTGTACTGCGGCGAGGGTTGCTTCGCGGGCTGTGGCGGAGAGGGCGGGGGTGATGCCGGTGACGTGGAGGATGCGGGGAGGGGCGGCCTCTAGGGCGCCTACACATTCTGCGGCGGTGAGGGTGGAGGCGGCTGAGCCTCGGCGGTGGTAGCTGACTCGGGTGATGTCGTGGGCCGGCTGGTCGAAGGCGATGAAGGCGGTGAAGGACACGTCGGTGAAGCGTAGGTGGGTGGTGTCTACGTTTTCGGCGCGGAGGGTCCGCTGGATGAGGTGGCCGGGTTCGTCGTTGCCTACGGCACCTAACCAGGCGACATCGTGGCCTAGTCTCGCCAAGCCGATGGCTACGTTGCTTTCGGAGCCGGCGATGGAGAGGTGTACGTCGCCGCCTAGGCGGAGGGCCCGGGAGGAACGCAAGGAGACCATTGCCTCGCCGATGGTCAGGACGTCAGGCATGGAGGGCTCCTGGATGTGGGGCTGGCCGGGGCTCGCGCATCAGTTGGCCAGTGGCTGAGGTTGGTGCGGACCGCCAGCCCATCAATCGGTGCCTATCGGGGTGGCGGTGAGCGGGGGCGGCGGTCGGTATGCCGGGCATTGATGGGCTGGGGGTTGTGGGTATCTCGCTGACGGCGGGGTCAGGCATTGGTGACCGCCTCCAGGAAGGTGGCAGCTCGGTCGGCGAGGTCGGTCTGAGAGCTGCCCTTGCCGGCATCACCCAAGAGGGGCGAGCCGAGGCCGACAGCCAGGGCGCCCGCCTGCAGGTACTGGGGGGTCGTGGTGGCGTCTACTCCGCCGACCGCGATCAAGGGAGCGGTGGGGAGCGGGGCTCGGAGTTCGCGGAAGTAGCCGGGGCCGTGGAGTTTGGCGGGGAAGACCTTTACGGCCAGGGCGCCCAGGTCCAGGGCGGTGATGATCTCGGTGGGGGTGAGGGCGCCACACAGCAGCGGCAGGTCCAGGGCCACGCTGCGGTGGGCGCCTTGGGTGATGGCGGGGGTGACTATGAAGTCGGCGCCGGCCGCGGCTACCTCGTCTGCCTGGGCGGGGGTGATGACGGTGCCGGCGCCGATCAGGACCGAGGAGTCGAATTCGAAGCGGGCCTTGGCGATTGCTTCGGTGCCGCCGGGGGTGGTGAGGGAGACCTCGAGGATGGTGATTCCGGCGGCGACCAGGGTGTGGATGCACTCCAGGGCTCGGTCGGGGCCGTCGGCCCGGATGATCGCGAGCACCTTGCGCTGGGTCAGTTCGGCTAGCAAATCCACTGAGAACACCTCTTTGACGGGGATTGGATCGATTCAGACATAGGACGTGGGATGTTCACCTTCCCAGGCGGCGGTTTTGTGGATAAATTACCGATCGAACAACCCGCTCCGTTGTTTACTTTCCGTTCACCGGAAGGCAGGTCCACGTACTCATGCCAAAATTCCGCCCCTTGATGGCATCCCTCGCCTTGCTGGTCGCCGGCCTTGTCGCCGTGCCGCAGCAGGCTCAGCCCGCCGAAGCCGCCGTGACCCAGACCGTCCTGTTCGACAAGGGCGGCGCCGGCTACGGCTGCTACCGAATCCCCGCCATCGTGCGCACCAAGCTCGGCACCCTGCTCGCGTTCGCCGAAGCCCGCCGTACCTGGTGCGCCGACTCGCAGGAGATCGACCTGGTCGTACGCCGGTCCGAAGACGACGGCCGTACCTGGTCCCCTCAGGAGATCGTCCTGTCCGGCACCGACTCCGACCCCAATGCCGTCGCCACCCGCGGCAATCCGACACCGATCGTCGACATGGACACCGGCCGGATCGTCCTGCTCACGACGATGGACCCGGGAACCTCGAGCAAACCCCGTACGCCGTACGTCCAGTACTCCGACGACGACGGCAAGACGTTCTCCGAGGCCAAGAACATCGGCTCCCAGATCGACGATCCGAGCTGGGGCTGGTACGCGACGGGCCCCGTGCACGGCATCCAGTTGACGCGAGGCGCGCACAAGGGCCGCCTGGTGGCCGGTACGAACTACGACGTCGCCGGCGACCCGAACGACCCTGATGACAACAAGGTCGCAGGCCAGTTGGTCTACAGCGATGACGGCGGCGACACCTGGCACAAGGGTGCGACCGATCTGCGCAGCGCCGCCGGTCTCCTTCCGCAGGAGATCAGCGTCGTGGAGAAGGTCGACGGCGGCATCTATGCGGGCGCCCGGAACAACAACGGCAGCGCCGGCAACAGTCGGGCGTTTGCCGTGAGCAACGATGGTGGTGAGACCTACGTTGCGCCGTACGCGAGTGTCCCGGGGCTGACGACGCCGACCGTCCAGGGGTCGTTGCTGCGGTTGCGGGCGACGGATCAGGGGGCGAAGTACAACCGGATCCTGTTCGCTTCGCCGGCTGATCCGGATCGTCGCCGGTACATGACGATCCGGTCGAGCTTCGACGAGGGGAAGACCTGGGAATCCGTTGCCGATGGCACCAGGATCACCAGTGACTGGTCGGGGTACTCCGACATGACCGTGCTCGATACCGGTGAGATCGGGTTGCTCTACGAGGGCGGCTCGGTGGATGCGCGGGATCAGATCCGGTTCGCGCGGTTCACCGAGACGGACATCGGGCTGCCGGACGGGCCGGCTGGGCCGACGACGCCGGATGTTTCCGGGCTGGGGAACAACGGGATTCTGCGCGGCGGTACGACCGTTGTCGCCGGGAAGTTCGGGCAGGCGCGGGATCTCGACGGGACGGATGACGCGATCCAGTTGCCGTTCGCCGAGTCGCTGGCTGTTGGAGCTGGAGACTTTACGGCTATGAGTTGGATAAAGTACGGGGCTCGTACTACTCCTCAGGCGATCTTCTGGGGGTACAACATCAATGAGTTCTCGCAGTTCTGGCTGCGGGCGGAGCCTGCGGATGCCCGGATCCGGGGGTTGATCACTACCGGCGGCAATACGGCAGTGGTCGCGACGGCCAAGGCGTACAACGACAACGCCTGGCATCACGTTGCGCTGCAGCGGAAGGGGTTGACGCTGTCGATCTGGGTCGATGGGGTTCAGGTCGCCAGTGTGGCGTCGCCGGCTGGGTCGGTCAGTCCGGGGCGGCCGTTCAAGATGTACGTCGGCCAGCGGATCGATGGTGCTCATCACTTCGACGGGTCGCTGGATGAGGTCCGGTTGTACAAGCGGGCGCTGACGGCGGCCGAGTTGGGCAGCATCCGGACCAGTAACGTCACGACGGTTCCGAACGTAGTACTCGACCTGCCGCTCGGGTAGGCCAGACATCAGACTGACCTGGCGGACACCACGAGCCGCCAGGTCAGCTCACCCGCCTCCGGTACGACGGCCGCGTCACCCGGCCCGGCCTCGTCCAGCCCGAAAACCCTGCCCAGCATCGGCTCCACACCCAAACTCCGGTACGGCGCCTCCGCCGGATACCCACCCAGGTTCCGCCACACCGCAGTCGAAACCGGTTGCCCGGGGCAACTGAGGTTGAAGTCCAATGCCAGTGGACCGTCCACGACGGATGCCGTTGGGCAGTCGATGAGGACGGCGCCAACTGCTGTTCCGTCGGATGGGCCGTAGGTGGCGAGGTCGAGTTCGGACCAGGTTTTGCTTTCGTTCCAGTTGGTGCCGTCCTGCGGGTAGAAGCGGCCGACTGCGTCGGCGGGTAGGTCGACGACGGTGCCGACCGAGCAGTCGAGGAGGGCGTGGGCGGCCCAGAGGAAGTGGTAGCCGGGTGGGGCGATCAGGCGGTAGTCGACCCAGATGGCGCCGGTTTCGTCCATTTCTGCAGGGGGTTCGCCGCCGTTGAAGCGGCGGAGGAGGACTGCTTCGGCGTGTTGGACGGCGTCCCAGTCTTCGTCTTCGTCGAGGGAGGACCAGGGTTGGTTCCAGAGGGCGCCGTGGTCGGGGAGGCCGCGGACGGTGGGGAAGCATTCGTCGAGACCGCCGACATCGACGTACGTCGTCAGACCGTCGCGGGGGCCGGAGAGCAGGCCGGGGCCGGACCAGAGCCATTCGCGGCCGCCGAGGATCAGCGACGTCCAGCGGCCACCGTCGTCCAGGTCGACCGCGACCTCGTTCGCCGGCAGGCCGGCCACCGAGGTCGGCAGGTCGGCCGTCGAGGTTGGCAGGTCGGCCGTCGAGGTTGGCAGGTCGGGACCGGGGCCGGGGGTGGTCACCATTCCGCGAAGGATCCGTCCTCTTGGGTCCAGATCGGGTTGCGCCAGGCGTGGCCCTTCTTGTCGGCGGCGCGGACTGCGTCTTCGTCGACGGTGATTCCCAGGCCGGGGAGGGGATTCCATTCGGCGTGGCCGTCGACCCAGGTGAAGGGGGTCGGGTCGGTCACGTAGGAGGTCAGGTCGCTGTCTGCGTTGTAGTGGATGCCGCGGCTCTGCTCCTGGATCAGGAAGTTGGGCGTGGCGAAGGAGACCTGCAACGAGGCCGCCAACGAGATCGGGCCGAGCGGGCAGTGCGGCGCCAGCAAAGCGCCGTGTGCCTCAGCCAGTACTGCGATCCGCCGCAACTCAGAAATCCCACCAGCATGCGAAACGTCGGGCTGGACCACCGCCACCCCCGCCTCCAGCGCCGGCATGAACTCCGACCGTCCGTACAACCGCTCACCCAAAGCCACCGGCACGGTCGACGCCGAGACCACCGACGCCAGGTGATGCAGATGCTCCGGCAGCACCGGCTCCTCGACAAACAGCGGATGCAACGGCTCAACCGCATGCAAGATCCGTCGGGCCGCAGCAACCCCGACCCGCCCATGCAGATCGATCGCCACATCCCGCGAATCACCCAGCACCGACCGAGCAGCCTCAAGCCGCGCGACAACAGACCGCACCTCAGCCAACGAAGGCGACGGCTGGATCCGCCCACTGGCGTTCATCTTCACCGCGGTCATCCCGGCCTCGACCTGCGCCGCGACCTGATCCGCGATCTCAGCCGGCTCATCTCCGCCGACCCAGGCATAAACCCGAGCCCGGTCCCGCACCCGCCCACCAAGCAGCGAGGCAACCGGCGCCCCATATACCTTCCCGGCAATGTCCCACAACGCATGATCGAGACCAGCCAGCGCGCTGCTCAGCACCGGCCCGCCGCGATAGAAGCCGCCCTTGGCCAAGATCTGCCAGTGCCGCTCGATCTGCAACGGATCCTGGCCGATCAGGTACTCCGACAGCACCTCGATCGCGGTCCGCACCACCTCGGCGCGCCCCTCGACCACCGGCTCGCCCCACCCGACGACGCCATCGCTGGTCTCGATCCGGCAGAACAGCCAGCGCGGTGCGACGAGGAACGTCTCGATCCGCTCGATCTTCACTTGCCACCCCGGCCGGTCGTCTTCCGTACTGCGGACAGGTCCTCAGCAGCCTTGGCCAGCAACTCGCGCATCGCCAGCTCGGCGCCCTCGGGGTCGTGCGCCCGTACCGCGTCCACCACGCGCGCGTGGCTCGGTACGGGATCGTCCGACGACTTCACCTTGTGCACCAGCCGATCGCGACCAGCCAGCCCGGTCTCGATGACGACCTCCATCTTGGTGAGCAACTCGTTGCCGGTGGCGGCGAGCAAAGCCTTGTGGAACGCGACATCCGCCTCGGCCGCATCGAGGTCGTTGGTCGCCGACGACATCGCGGCCAAGGCGGTGTCGAGCAGATCGATCTGCGCGTCAGAGGCCCGTACTGCGGCCAGCCGCGCGGCCGCCGGCTCGACGATGCCCCGTACTTCGTGCAGCTCCTCGAGCAGCTCCGGCCGGACGTCATCGTCATCGAAATGCCAGCGGATCATGTCCGCGTCGAGCAGGTTCCAGTCCGACCGCGGGCGGACGAACGTGCCGCGCTTCTGCCGCGCGTCGACCAGGCCCTTCGCGGTCAGCACCTTGAGCGCCTCGCGGACCGCGGTCAGGCTGACCCCGAGGTCTGCCTGCAGATCGGGCACGTTGATCGTCGACCCCTCGGGGATCTGCCCCGACAGGATGCGCTGCGCCATCACCTCCACGATCTGCCCGTGCAGTCCCCGCGATATCCCGCGCTGAATCCCCGTCACGCCGCTCTCCCCACTCCGCTGCTCGCGCGCTTCGCGCCGGACCTCACTGTCATCGGAGTTCCCGGCATCGCCGCGCCGTACTCCGGTACCGCCGTCTTCGTCATGCCGAGTCCTTGGCCGCGGCCCAGCCGCCGTCGACCAGCAGCTCGGCGCCGGTGATGAACGATGCCTGCCCGGACAGCAGGAACGCCACCGCCTGGGCCACCTCGTCCGGACGACCCAGCCGCCCGACGGCCGTGGCCTTCGCGCTCTGTGCCTTGCCTTCCGCTGTGACACGGTCCCACGCGGCGGTGTCGATCGGGCCCGGCAGCACCGTGTTGACCCGGATCGATCCGCCGTACTCGACGGCGAGTTGCCGGCCCAGTGCGAGCAGAGCGCCCTTGGATGCCGCGTACGCCGGATGGCCGGGGATGCCCGCGACCGCGTGCACCGACGAGACGAGCACCACCGATCCGCCGCGCGCGGCCAGGTCGGCGTACAGGATCTGGAAGGCGAGGAAGGCCGCGGTCAGGTTCACGTCGAGCTGGCGTTGCCACGACGCCGGCGGCAGTTCGTGCGCCGGCCGGACGTCGACCGTGTACGCGTTGCTGACGAGTCCGTCGATCGGGCCCAGCGCGTCGTGGCTTCGGGACCGGACCTCGTGCCAGGTGTCGGGGGAGGAGACGTCGCCGACGACCGCCAGCGCACGGCCCGGGACCTCCTTGCACGGTTGGAGATCGACCTGGACGACGCAAGCGCCCTCGTCGAGCAGCCGCTGCACGCAAGCAGCGCCGATACCCGTCGCGGCACCGGTCACCACGATCACCCGCTCAGCCAGCCGCACCAGAAGCCTCCCGATCTCCAACGATGAACGAGTCACTAGTTGACCGTGAGCAGGTAACCACGTCAAGCGATTTCATCGTAATTTACGAATTAATATTGACATGCTCGACGGACCGGCTGCAAGATCCTCGGCAGAACGAACCACTCAATCGACTGGAGTAGTCATGGCGGGTCTGGCAGCTGATCGGCGGACGTTCCTCAAGGGGCTCGGAGTACTCGGGGCGGCCACCCTGATCCCGGGTTGCGCCACCTCGACCTCGTCACCGGGCTCGGGTTCCAGTACCGGGGCGACCGGCAATCTCTCGCTGCAGTCCAACCTCTCCGCGGAGCAGGCGAAGGCCGCGATGGAGAAGCTGGTCGAGGCGTACAACAAGACCGGCGGCGCCACGGTCAAGCTCAACACCGTCGCGTCGGAGATCTACCGCACCCAGCTCCCGACGTACCTGACCTCGGCGAACCCGCCGGACGTCTACACCTGGTACGCCGGATCGGTCGCGGACTCCTACGCCAAGAAGGACCTGCTGCTCGACATCACCAGCGTCTGGGACACGATGGGCAACTACCCGGAGTCGATGAAGACGCTGTCCACCAGCAGCAACGGGCAGAAGATCTTCGTGCCGACCAGCTACTACTGGTGGGGCATGTTCTACCGCAAGTCGAACTTCGCCAAGTGGGGCGTGACGCCGCCGAAGACCTGGGACGAGTTCATCGCGGTCTGCAAGACGATCCAGTCCAAGGGCATCCCGCCGATCGGCATCGGCCTCGGCGACACCCCGTGGGTCGCGTCGGCGTGGTTCGACTACCTCGACATCCGGATCAACGGCGCGCCGTTCCACCGCGACCTGCTGGCCGGCCGCGGCCGGTTCGACGACCCGAAGGTCAAGGCCGTCTTCACCAAGTGGCAGGAAGTGCTTCCGTACTTCGACCCGAAGGGCAAGTCGTTCCCCTTCCAGGAGGCGACCTCGGCGCTGCTCGGTGGCAAGACCGGGATGTTCCTGATCGGCACCTTCTTCGCCGACTCGGCCCCGAAGGACGCCCTCGACGACATCGACTTCTTCCAGTTCCCGATCATCGACCCGTCCGTACCGGTCGCCGAAGAGGCCCCGACCGACGGCTACTTCGCCTCCAAGAAGGCCAAGGACCCCGAAGGCGTGAAGAAGTTCCTCACCTGGCTGGCCACGCCCGAGGCGCAGAACATCTACGTCGAGAGCTCCTCCGGTACGGCGATCCCGGCGAACCCGCTGGGCAAATCGGCCGACACCGCGCTGGTGAAGAAGGGCAAGGCGATGATCGAGGGCGCGAAGGAGCTGACCCAGTTCTTCAACCGTGACTCCAGCGACGCGCTGCAGCCGACCGCCGACGCCGCGCTGACCAAGTTCATGGACAAGCCGGACCAGATCGACAAGATCCTCAAGGACTGGCAGGCGGCGGCCGAGAAAGTGTTCAAGGCGTGACCGCAACCACGGTGGAACCGGAGTCGCCGCCCAGGGCGCCGGCCGGATCGGGACGCGCTGAGCGACGCCCCTGGCGAGTGTCGCCGTTGATCCTGGCGTTCGTCTTCGTTCCGTTCGCGGTCGAGGCGGTGTGGGTGTTCTGGCCCGCACTGCAGGGGTTCTGGTTGTCGCTGACGAACTGGGACGGGTTGTCGGCGCCGAAGTTCGTCGGCTTCGGCAACTTCGCGGACATGTTCTCCGACCCGATCTTCAAGACGGCGCTGAAGAACACGGCCATCTGGCTGGTGCTGTTCGGTGGGCTCAGTGTCATCGGTGGGTTCGGCATGGCGATGCTCCTGCAGAAGGAGCGTCGCGGTGTCGGCATCTACCGGGCGGCGCTGTTCACTCCGGTGGTCTTCTCGCTGGTCGTCACCGCGCTGATCTGGCGGGTCTTCTACCAGCCGGACGGCCTGATCGATTCGATCCTTCGCGGCATCGGCCTCGAGAGCTGGATCCATCCCTGGCTCGCTGATCCGGACACTGCCCTGTACGCCGTAATCCTGCCGGCTCTGTGGAGGCAGATCGGGTACGTGATGGTGCTGTATCTGGCCGGGCTGAAGGCAGTCGATCCGGCTCTCTACGAAGCGGCTCGCGTCGATGGCGCGTCCGCCTGGCAGCGGACCCGGTACGTGACGATCCCGCAGCTCAAGGGCGTGAACTCGGTCGTGCTGTCGGTGATCGTGATCGACTCGCTACGTTCCTTCGACATCGTCTGGTCGATGACGAAGGGCGGGCCGTACCACTCGTCCGAGCTGCTCAGCACGTACATGTACTCGACCGCGTTCCAGTCCACCCAACTGGGCTACGCGTCGGCGATCGCCGTGGTGATCTTCATCCTCGCGCTCGCCGTCATCCTCGGCTATCTGATCCGCGCCTTCCGGGAGGAGACATGACGAACCGCTTCAAGACCGGTGGGTACCACGTGGCGATGAGCATCGTCTCGTTCCTGTGGATCGCGCCGATTCTGTGGGTGGTCGTGATCTCGCTGCGGAGCTTCGACGATGTGGCGGCCAATGGGCTCGGGTCGTTGCCGCATTCGTTCACGTTCTCGACGTACAAGTCGGCCTGGCAGGACGCGGACGAGTTCCGGGCGCTGATGAACTCGTTGGGGGTGACGATCCCGGCGGTGATCCTGAGTCTTGGGTTGGCTTCGATCGCGGCGTACGGGTTGGCTCGGTACAACATCCCGTTCCGGCGGACGGTGTTGTTGCTGATGCTGATGGGGAACTTGCTGCCGCCGCAGATCTTGCTGATCCCGATCTCGCGGTTCGTCGAGCTGACTGGGTATTACGACACGTTGTATGCGTTGATCGCGGTGCACGTCGGGTTTGGGCTTGGGTTCTACACCTTTGTCTTGCACGGCTTCATGCGTGACCTGCCGCGGGAGATTCAGGAGGCGGCCACGATCGATGGTGCCGGGCCGGGGAAGATCTATGCCAGCGTGATCCTGCCGCTCACGCGGCCGGCGATGGCGGCGCTCGGTGCTCTGTCCTTCACCTGGATCTTCAACGATCTGCTCTGGTCGATCACGGTGATCCGGTCCGGCGAGAAGATGCCGGTCACGCCGGCGCTGCTCGGTCTGCAGGGGCTGTTCGTCTCGTCTTGGAACGTGATTGCCGCAGGCACCGTTATTGCGGCCGTCCCGACCCTTGCGGTCTTCTTGAAGTTCCAGAAGCACTTCGTCTCGGGACTCGCGATCGGAGCCGTCAAGTGACCCGATGGACGTTGCGCGGAGCAACCACCTCGTACGCCGTGGAGGTCCCGTCGCATGGCCAGTGGGCGGCCCTGGTCGCCTGGGGTCCGCACGCTGTAGCGGACGGCCCGTCGCTCCTCGCCCCGGTCGGCACCGAACACTTCATCCCTCGCGCTGACGTGGAGCCGCTGGAGTACGCCACCCGAGGCGTCCGCTACACCGCCCCGACCGACCTGGTGGTCGTCGGCCCAGACGGCTCGGACGAGCTACGCCCGCTCTTCGTAGGCGCGAGCGGATCCGCCACAGCCGAGACCTCCTCGTACGACCCAACCCACGCCACTGGAGCGCAGCACGGCTCTCCCTCCGCCCTCCGGCCCGTCGCCGCCGGAGGCGGGGACTGGCTGGAGTTGGCGTTCGTTGACGACCTCCGCGAAGTGCGTGTGGTCCTGCACTACCGGATTCCCGCGGGACTCGATGTTGTTGAGCGGTGGGTTTCCGTGCACAACCTTGGCGGCGAGGAACTGACGCTTCGGCAGCATGCGTCTGCGGGGTTTGTCGTGCCGACCAGCAACGGGGCTGTTGTCAGGTACTTGTGGGGGGAGTGGAACAGCGAGTTCCAGCGAGGGGCTGTTGAGTTGCGGCGGGGGCGGTTCTCCGTCGACAGCCGGCAGGGGATTACCGGGCATTCGTACTCGCCATTTCTGTCCGTTGCCGACTTGGAAGATCCAGCCGGTACTACGTGGGGCGTACAGCTCGCGTGGTCGGGGAGCTGGGAGTTGAGCGCGGACGTCGACACCACCGGGCAGACCCGGATTCAGGCGGGCCGGGCTCCGTCCAGCCTCGGGCTCGCTCTTGCCCCGGGATCCAGCTGGGTCTCCCCGGTGGCGGTCGGCGGGTGTAGTACCGAGGGTGTCGACGGATTGGCGCGGGTCTTCCATGCCTACCAGCGGACCTTCTCGCGGGGATTGCCGCAGAAGGTCTTGTACAACTCGTGGTTCGCGACCGAGTTCGACGTACGGGCCGCGCACCAGCTCGAGCTGGCCAAGCGCGCGGTGCGGGCCGGGGTCGAGACGTTCGTCGTCGACGACGGGTGGTTTGTCGGGCGGTCGGATGACACCGGCGGGCTGGGGGACTGGGATGTCGATCCGGCGGCCTTTCCTAGCGGCCTCGGCGCATTCATCGACGACCTGAAGGAGCTCGGACTCGGGTTCGGCCTGTGGGTGGAGCCTGAGTCGGTCAGTCCGTCGTCGGAGTTGGCGGCCAAGCATCCCGAGTGGATCCTGCAGACGCCGGGTCGCGAGCCGCTGCTGGTTCGCAATCAGTTGCTGCTCGATCTGAGTCGGGACGATGTCGCCGAGTGGATCTGGGAGACGCTCGACCGGCTGCTTTCGTCGTACGAGATCAGCTATCTCAAGTGGGACGCGAACCGGCCCCGGCTCGACGCCGGGGATCAGCGGCGCGATCTCGACGGCAGGGTCGTCGAGAACCTCTACAAGATCCTCGACCGGCTCCGCGCCGAGCACCCGCAAGTAGTCGTCGAAGGATGCGCCGGCGGAGGTGCGCGGGTCGATCTCGGCATGGCTGCTCGCGTCGACACGCTCTGGCCGAGTGACAACACCGCGCCGCTCGATCGGTTGAGCATCCAGCGTGGGTTCCTGACCGGGTACTCGCCGCACCTGATGAGCTCGTGGGTGACGGACGCCGAGGGGACTCATGACGGGCGCGAGCGGTCGCTCGACTTCCGGTTCCATGTCGCGATGGCCGGCGGGCTCGGGATCGGCGCGGATCTGTCGCGCTGGACCGACGAGCAGTTGGCGACGGCGGCGCGGCACGTTGCGCAGTACAAGGAAATCCGTGATGTGGTTGCTCACGGCAAGGTTTATCAGCTTGCCGAGGGCACTCAGTACGTAGCAGAAGACCGGAGCGTCGTGTTCTTGTGGAACACGGGCGACGGCAACGTCCGCGGCACTCTGCCGACGCGACCCCGTGGGATCCCGCTCGTTCAGCTGGATCCTGCCAAGAACTACCGGGTGGGAACTGAGGTCTACCCGGGCAGCTACCTGCTGCAGGTCGGCGTCCCCCGGGATGACTCGACCGATTCGCAATGCCTGGTCATCACCCCGTCCAACTAAAAGGATGAAGACGTGAAACGACTATCCGCCCTGCTCGGCGGCGCGCTCTCGGCGGTCCTGGTGACCGCCGCGGTCGCGACCACCGCAGCAGCCACGACCACCAGCGCCACGCCCCAAGCAGCCGCCACCACATCCCCGGTACTCAGCCCCACGCCGTACATGGGATGGAACACGTACTACGGCCTCGGCGGCGACTTCACCGAGACGACCATCCGCTCCGTCGCCGACTCCATGGTCAGCCGCGGCCTGAAGAAGGCCGGCTACGACATCGTCTGGCTCGACGGCGGCTGGCAGGCCGACGAGTCGCGCAGCGCGGCGGGCGACCTGGTCCCCAACCCGGCCAAGTTCCCGAACGGGCTCAAGCCGCTCGTCGACTACATCCACAGCAAGGGCCTGAAGGCAGGCATCTACACCGACGCCGGCCCGTACATCCCGGGCAAGTGTGGTCTCGGTAGCGGCGGGTATTACCAGCACGACGCGGACACCTTCGCTGCTTGGGGTTTCGACGCGGTCAAGGTCGACTACCTCTGCGGTATCGCCGCGAACCTCGACCCGAAGACGGTCTTCACCGAGTTCGCCAACGCGTTGCACAACAACGCGAGTCACCGGCCGCTGATCTTCAACCTCTGCAACCCGGTGACGTCGCCGGACTGGGGCAACTACCCCGAGTCGCAGCAGTCGATCAACTCCTGGTCGTACGCGCCGGGGATCGCGCAGTCGTGGCGGACGTACACCGATGTCGGCTTCCAGGGCGACATCAAGTTCAAGGACGTCCTGCGCAACTACGACGCGAACGCCCGGCACCCCGAGGTCGTCAAGCCCGGCGCGTTCAGTGACCCGGACTACCTGGCGCCTGAGCTTGGAATGTCCGACGAGGAGTTTCGTACGCAGCTGACGCTGTGGTCGGTTGCGGCCGCTCCGCTCGTTGTGGGTAGCGACATTCGCAAGCTGAGCGCGACCACGATCGGCATGCTGACCGACCCCGATGTCATCGCGATCAACCAGGACAAGGCGGCCGTACAAGCGGTGCGTGTTGGTGCGGCCGGTACTACGGAGACGTGGGTCAAGCGTCTTGCGGACGGCAGCCGCGCGGTCGTACTGCTCAACCGTGGCGACAGCGCGAAGACCCTCACCACGACCGCCTCGGCAGTCGGTCTGCAGGGTGGTCGTTTCACGCTGAAGAACGCTTGGACCAACGCGGTCACCGAAAGCGCCGGCACGATCAGCGCCGCCGTACCGGCTCACGGTACTGCCCTGTTCCGGGTCAGCCCGGCAGTTGGTGTCCCGGGCATCCCGCACGTCACGGCCGGCATCCCGCAGGTCACCCAGGTCGGCACGCAGGTGCTTCCGGAAGGCAGCGCTCCCGTTGTCGCCGGTGGCGACGAGCTGCGGGCAGAGGTTGCCGTGCGCAACGACGGTGTGCTTCCGGTCTTCAAGCCGACCGTCGCGCTGACCGCCGCTGCTGGTTGGACGGTCACTCCGGTCGGCAAGGCTCCGGCGTTGCTGGCTCCCGGCCAGAAGACCACTTTGGCCTTCAAGGTGACGCTGCCGGCGACGGCGGTTGCGGGGAACGCGTCGCTGACCGCGACCACGCAGTACGAGACTCTTGGGTATGGCAAGCAGCAGCAGGTGACGGTGTCGCCGCTGGTCATCGCGCCGGTGCCGCCGGACGGGGTCGCGGCGCTCTCGCACCACCCCTGGATCAGCGCGACCAGCGGCTGGATGTCGCCGACGGTCGATGAGAGTGTCGGCGGCGGTTCGCCGATCAGCCTGGTCAGCCAGACGTATCCGACGGGTATCGGCGTCGCTTCGCCGTCGCTGGTCCGGTACTACGTCGGGCAGCAGTGCACCAAGTTCACGGCGACTGTCGGGATCGATGACGCGGTGCGGAACGTCGGGCCGGAGGGCGGGACCTCGACCTTCCAGGTGATCGGTGACGGCAAGGTGCTGTTCGACTCCGGGGTCGTCGATCGCGATCACCCGAAGCCGGTCGATGTCGACCTCACCGGCGTACGGGTCCTCGACCTGGTGGTCAGCGACGCCGGCGACGGCGGCTACAACGACCGCGCCGACTGGGCAGCGCCGACGGCCACCTGCTGAGGCTGAAGTACAGGGGGCAGATCGCCTACGCGGTCTGCCCCTTCCGGTGGGGCGTCCCGATCGACAGGACATAGTCGGTGGTCCGCCCGTTCGCCACGCTCACGGAGGCGCCGGTGGAGCCTGATCGAAGGACTATGTCCTGTCGGTCGGGACGGAGCCGGGCGGGGTGAAGAGGTTGACCAGGTTGCCGTCGGGGTCGCGGAAGAGCAGGGAGCGGTTGCCCCAGGGCATGGTGGTCGGCTTCTGGACGAACTCGAGGTCGCTGAGCCGTTCGTACTCGGCGTCGACATCCTCGACCTGGAACTCCAGGAACGCCGTGTGGTTGGCGGCGGGGCGGACGACGTCTTCGCCGTACAGCTTCGTGGTCAGGTCGCTGCTGGAGATGGCGAAGGTGCCGGCGTTGGTGCGGAACTCGGCGAACACCGGCGCCGGGCGGCTCGCGGTGAGGCCGGTGACGTGTTCGTAGAAGGCGGTCAGGCGGTCGAGGTTGTCGGTGACGATGCGGACTGAGGCGAAGGTTGTCATGTCGTCGACGGTAGAGGTGATACCGGACAGGATCCGCCCGGTATTCTTCTCGGTGTGACGAGGCCGACTTCGCGGGTGCTGGCGCTGCTGGAGTTGCTCCAGGGCGGTGGCACGCGGCGGGTCGGAGATCTGGCCGAGCGGCTCGGCGTCGACGAGCGGACGGTACGCCGGTACGCCGAGCATCTCGTCGAGCTCGACATCCCGGTCCGCTCGGTGCGCGGCCGCTACGGCGGCTACCGACTCGCCCCCGGCTACCGGATGCCACCGCTGATGCTCACGGACGACGAAGCGGTCGCCGTCGCCCTTGGCCTGGTGGTTGGCCGTCGGGCGGGATTGGTACCGGAGTCGCACGCCTCCGAGAGCGCGCTGGCAAAACTCCGTCGAGTGCTCCCAACCCGATTGGCCGATCGACTCGGCGCGTTGCTCGCCACCTCATCGTTCACCGCTCCGCCGCGATCCACCACGGCCGTCGACACCGACCTCCTACTGACCATCGCCGAGGCCGCCCGCGACCGCCGGACCGTTGAGATCACCTACGTCGACAGGCGCAGCATCAGCACCACCCGCACGATCGCACCGGATGGAGTGGTCGGCCATGCCGGCCATTGGTACGTCGCCACCCATGACCGCACCTTCCGCCTGGATCGCATCACATCAGCATCGTTGCTAGCAGCAACCATCTCCGAGCCTGCTCCCGCGGACCTGCCGAGCACCGTCCTGAGGTCACTGGCAACCGCGCCCTGGGCCCACAAGATCTCAGTACGAGTTCAAGGCTCGGTCGACGACGTCCAACGCAAGCTCCCACTCGGCCTCGCCCTTATCACCCCGCTTGATGCCGAGGTGCGGGTTGAGTTTTGGGCTGAGCGGTTGGATTGGGTGCCGGCGTTGCTGGCGGGGCTTGATCGGCCGTTTGTGGTTGAGGAGCCGCTGGAGTTGCGGCGGCTGGTGGCTGAGTTGGGCGCTCGGCTTGTTGATTGGGCTGATGGTTGAGTCTGCTCTACCTCGGAACGGGTGTGAGGGTGACTGTGCTCGTCCTCGGCGCTGCCTAGCTTGAGGAGGACCGTTCAAGCTAGGCAGGGAGATGATGATGACGAACTGTCCGAGGGGTGTGCTGACAGCGATCTTGGGTGCGGCGCTGGTGACAACCGCGCTGGCGACGACAGCAGTGGCGACGACCCCACCGGCGACGACCCCACCGGCGACGGCCGCGTTGGCGGCGAGCGCGCCGGTCGGTGGCGCATCGGTCGCGCGGGCCGGCGGCGAGTTGCAGCGGGATGTTGACGCGATTCGTGCGACGGGGGCGGTCGGCGTACAGGCTCGGGTTTCGAACAGGTCTGGGACGACGACGGCGGTGAGTGGGGTGGCTGATCTGCGGACCGGGGCGCCGGTACCGGCGAACGGGTTCTTCCGGACTGGTAGCAGTACGAAGACGTTCGTGGCGACGGTGATCCTGCAGCTGGTCGGAGAGCGGAAGGTTTCGCTGGACGACTCGGTGGAGCGGTGGTTGCCGGGTGTTGTCCGAGGCAACGGCAACGACGGGCGCCGAATCACCGAACGCCAAGACTCCGTCGCCAACGTCATCGCCCAAGACAAAGCCACCGGAGCCCTGATCGACCACGCCCTCTGCACCAACCACTGATGGCGGATGGAGCCGGGCGGCTGTGGTGGGCTGGGTGTTCAAGGTCGCCGGATCCGGTTGACGAGGGGGCTGTAGGGGCGGGCGGAGTGTCACTGCGGGCTAGTCCGGCGTGAGGAGCGTTATCCGAGTTGGCGGCAGTAGAGGGCGGCTGGGGTGCCGGAGGAACCTACGCGGGTGGTGAAGGCTATGCCTGCGATGTATTCGGTGTCGGTGCACTGGCCTTTGTAGTTGTTGGGGGCGAAGTCGCCGCCGTTGGTGGGTGGGCGGTTGTCGCTTCGGTCGAACCAGACGGTTCGGGCGGAGGTGCCTGGGGGGAGGGCGGCGGAGGCGCAGAGGGCGGAGGAGAGGCGGGCGCCGCGGACGCTGTAGCCGATGACGAAGGAGCCTGGGGCGCATTGGTACTTCGTGTAGCCGGAGGCCCAGTCGGGGGAGACGTGGCGTTCGTCTTTCACCACTTCGTAGCCGGTCGAAGAGACGCCGGAGCGGCAGAGGGCTCGGTTGTTGGTGTGGGCCAGGGCGATCAGGCGGGTGCCGTCGGGGCAGGCGGCTTTGCGGGCGCCGGAGTCCCAGTCGCCGGCGGCTCGCATGCGGAGGGACTCGACGAAGTCGCCGTGGTCGGGGCTGAGCATTTTCCAGTACGGCGTGGGTGGGATCTGGCCGGTTCTACTCGGGGCGGCAAGAAGGCGGGTCCACGCGGAGGCGCGCCAGTCGTCGCCGTCGTACAGGCCCATTCGGTGGCCGGCGGAATCCCAGTGCAGCAACGCCCAGCCGTTGCCGGTTCGGTTGGTGTGCCAGCCGACCAGTGGCCAGTACGCGAAGTCGGCGTCGGTACGGATCAATTGGTCGACGAAGTTCTCGAACCAGGCGCGTGGTTTGGCGCCGGTCTCCTCGCGGCCGCCGACGCCGAATTCGCTGATCCACAAGGGCGCGGTGAAGTGGCCGTCCTCGCCGGTGACGAAGAAGGCTTGACGGTTGAGTTCGCTGATCAGATCGGCGGGGGAGAGGTCCTGGTAGCGCGGATCACTGGTCTCGCCGGTGCCGGTCGCGCCGCTGTGGCGGGGACCGGTGTAGCCGTAGAAGTGCGCGGAGTAGACGAGTTTGCTGGACGCGACCAGGGTGTGGGACAGGCTGCGGGCCGGCTCGAGGGTCGGGCGTTCGTGCGGGAAGCCGTCGATCGGGATGCCGGTCCAGTTGATGCCTTCGACAACGATCAGCAGGTTCGGGTTGGCTTCGGTGAGGATGCGGTCGCCGAGGCGTTGGGTTGCGGCGAACCAGTCGTGGGCGTCGCCGAGGCCCCAGTTCGGGTCGTCGAGGATGTCACGGCGTACCTCGTTGTACAGGTCCGCTCCGACGACGCGGGGGTTGGTCTTGTAGCGGTTGACCATGAAGAGCCAGTCGCTCTCCCAGGTCTGGTCGGACTGGCTCTTGTTCCAGCGCTCGTTGCCGTCGATGCCGCAGCACCAGCGGGTCGTGTTCGTGTGGTTGTTGAGGATCACGGCGAACCCGGCGGTGGTGAGCGCCTGTACGACCGCGTCGTACACCTGCAACGGCGTCTTCCCCCGCACCTCAGGATTGGCCGCCACCGAAGCGTCCGTCACCGGGCGCGCGTCATGCACCATCTCATTGGAGAACGGCAACCGAATGCTGTTCAGCCCCAGCTCGCCGAACCCGCCGATGATGTCCGCAATCGCCGCCCGATCAAGCCCCAGCGGCATCCGCCCACTGTTCTCGCCCGCATGGTGATTGGCATCGACCTCGCTGTCACCGGACCCGTTCCAGGTCCCGCTGGCCCCATGCCAATTCCCCGACCTCAACCGAAACCGGTCCCCGTTGGCATCCACAATCCACCGCCCCCGAGTACTGAGCGGCGGCGTCCACGCAGGCACCACCTCAGCCCTGTACGCCGGTACGCCGCCCGACCCGGTCGCCGGGGACCCAACCGCCGCCGACTCGGCCGCTCCCCGCTCGGTCCCCACCGTGGCGCGGGCCGGCGCCAACCCCGTCGCCGGAAGTACCAACAGCATCGCGACCACGGCCGCCCTGACGATTCCGCGCATGGCTCACCCGTCCCCAGATCGGTGCACTCGGAACTCGCCATCATGACCGATCCCCGCCACCCGAACCAGATCTCGCGCAGCCCTTGGTGTCCGAGCCCACCACTGGTGGGCTCGAACACCAAACGGTGACCTTGAACAAGCTATTCGGTGTTCAAACCCACCGGAACCTGTTCAAGGTCGCCGGTTCTGGCCGAGGAGTTGGGTCGCGGTGTGGTGGATCGTTGCGGCTAGGGGCCAGTGGTCGGTTGGGTCAGGTGTTTTCGGGGGCAGGTGCTCGGCGGATGGGGGCGACGGTTGGGACGGGGGTGTTGGTGAGGAAGTCGAGGACCAGGGCGTTGACGAGGGCCGGCTTTTCCTGGGGCAGGAAGTGGGAGGTGCCGGGGACTACGGCGAATTCGGCGTTGGGGATGTTGTCGTACATTTCGACGGCGTGGGCGAGCGTCACCAGGTCGTCGTCGGAGAACATCACCAGGGTGCGGGCGGTGATCACGTTGAGGTCGGTGGCGCGCAGGTCGGGTTCCTTGGCGGCCATTTCGCCGATCTTGGTGGCGACGACGGGGAAGTGGTCCTCGCCGTCGGGGGAGACCTCGCCGTACGCCGGGCCGAGGAACTGGGTGATCGCCGGGACGTCCCACTCCGTCTCCGGGCCCGCCTCGCCCGACTTGTTGAAGCCGCCGCTGATCAGCACGAGCCGATTGACCAGCTCAGGGCGTTGCATCGCGACGAGCATCGCGGTGAAGGCGCCGTCGCTGTGCCCGACCAGATCGGCCGGCCCGCCGATCACAGTCTCGAGGAACGCGATCGTGTCGTCGGCCATGAGTTGGTAGCTGATCGGGCCCTCGACATCCGGCGTATGCCCGTGCCCACGCCGCTCCGGCGTGTAGACGTGGAAGTGCTCGGCCAGCGCGGGCGTGTTCGCCTCGAAGAACCGTGCGTCCACCAGCCCGCCATGCATCAGCACAAGCGGCTCACCCGAGCCCGCCCCGTGCTCGTCGTACCAGGTCTTCACGGCCCCCAATTGCACGTACTCACCCATAACGCTCCCCAATGTCCGGATGCCGAAAAGCTACCCCACGGACCGGGCCTTGACTCGACCGGTGAGGGCCCGAACACTCACGGTTATGACACGACTCGCCCGCCGCCCAGGACGGGTCTCGCTAGCCGGCATCCTCACCGCCGCTCTGCTCGCGACACCCCTCTTCGCACCCACAACGACTGCCCTGGCCACGCCACAAGCAGACCCCGCACCCAGCCTGATCCCCAAGCCGGTCAGCCAAACCGCGCTCACCGGCCAGACCTTCACCCTGACCAGCTCGAGCGCGATCAACGTCGCCACCGACGCCGCCGAAAGCCAAGCCGCCGGCAAGGTCGCAGAACAGTTCGCCGCCAGACTGCGCGTCTCAACCGGCTACCCACTAGCGATAGTGCCGGGCACCGCCACCATCAAGCTCTCCACCAACGGCCCCGCCTCGCTCGGTGCCGAGGGCTACCAGTTGCGCGCCGACAGCACCGCGCTCAGCGTGACCGCAGCGACCCCCGAAGGCCTGTACCGCGGCCTCACCACCGTCAGGCAACTACTGCCCGCCAAGTCCGAGGCGTCGACCCAGCAGGCCGGCCCGTGGACAGTGGCCGGTACGACGATCGACGACTCACCGCGCTACGCCTACCGCGGCACCATGCTCGATGTATCCCGCCACTTCTTCTCACTGACCGAGGTGAAGCGGTACATCGACCTCGCCGCCCTCTACAAGCTCAACAAGCTCCACCTGCACCTCTCGGACGACCAGGGCTGGCGCATCCAGGTCGACTCGTGGCCGCGGCTCACGACGTACGGGGGAAGCCTCGAGGTCGGCGGCACGCCAGGAGGCTTCTACACCAAGGCAGACTTCGCCGAGATCGTCCGGTACGCCGGTGAGCGCTACCTGCAGGTCATCCCCGAGATCGACACCCCCGGCCACACCAACGCGGCACTGGCGTCCTATGCGCAGCTCAACTGCAACGGGGTCGCTCCGCCGCTCTACACCGGCACCGATGTCGGCTTCAGCTCCCTCTGCGTCGCGAAGCCCGTCACGTACACGTTCCTCGACGACGTGTTCCGTGAGGTGGCCCAGCAGACCCCTGGCGACATCGTCCACCTAGGCGGGGATGAGGCGCACTCGACCCCGCACTCCGACTACCTGACCTTTGTCCCGAAGGCGTCCGCCCTTGTCACCAAGCAGAACAAGCGAGTGATGGGCTGGCAAGAGATCGCCGAGACCAGCCTCCCGGCCAACAGCATCGCGCAGTACTGGGGCACTGACGACACCCGCTCCCGCGACCTGGCCCGCAAGGCCGCCGCCCAAGGCGCCAAGGTAGTCCTGTCCCCGGCCAACCGCGCCTACCTGGACATGAAGTACAACTCCAGTACTCCGTACGGCCTGTCCTGGGCCGGCTACGTCAGCATCCAGAAGTCCTACAGCTGGAACCCGTCCACCCTCATCCCGAACCTCCCCACCACCGCAGTAGCCGGCGTAGAAGCCCCCATCTGGTCCGAAACCCTCGACAACCTCGACAAGCTCGAATACATGGCCTTCCCCCGCCTACCAGGCATCGCCGAGCTCGGCTGGTCCCCGTCCTCCGCCCTCGACTGGACCACCTACAAAACCCGCCTAGGCGCCCAAGGCTCCCGCTGGGACACCCTAAGCATCAACTTCTACCGAGCCCCCGAAATCACCTGGCGCTAGCCGCCGCCGGGCTCGCCTGCTCGTGGAGCGGCGCCGGGGCACGTTGTGTGACCCGGCGCCGCTCCGTTCCTTTGGTTCGGTACCTCCTCCAGCTGGGTGTTTGATGAGCCGGTGATTGGTCAGAGAGCAGCGGCCACCAGGACCGGTGTCGACCAGGCGCCGGTACCTAGTGCGTTGGTGCCACGGATCCGGAAGTACCACGCCTGTCGAGCGATGGTTCCGGTCGTGACGGTCGTGACGGCTCCGAGGTTCGTGGTGCCGGCAACCGTCGTGAATGCTGGGGTTGCGCTCCATTGGATGGTGTAGCCGGAAGCTCCGGCGACACCGTTCCAAGTGAGGGTGACCCGCTCCCCGCCGCCTTGCCGAGCGGCGCTGCCGACCAGGGCTGTCGGTACGGCCGGGACGTCGACGGTGACGGTCAACGCCGGGGTGAATGCCGAGGTTCCGGCGGCGTTCTCGGCGGCGACCCGGTAGACGTACGTGGAACCGAGTGCCACGCCGGTGTCGGTGAACGTGACGTTCCCGGTGCCGGCGCCGGCGGCCCTTGTCGCGATCCTGCTGAACGTCGTGCCGCCGTCGGTCGAGCGCTCGACCGCGAAGCCGGACTCGTTGCTCGCGTTGTCACGCCAGGTGAGCACCACCCTGGGAGGCCCTGCCTGCAGCGCCGCCGTGAGCAGTGTCGGAGCTGCCGGGAGGTTGACGCCGAGTTCGCTCGAGGTCGACTGGACCGACATGGTCGGGAAGCCCGACCCGTAGCCGACTGTGTTCACAGCCTGTACCCGGTAGCGGTAAGGCGTCGTCGCATTGGACGTCGGGTCGACCGTGACCAGTGTTGATCCCTTCGTGTTGGTCTGGTTGAGCGGCGACTGCACCGTTGAGACGGTGGTCCAGTCGATGCCGTTGGTCGTGCGCTGGACCACGAACGACGTTTCGGTGATCGAGTTGTCGGTCCAGGTCAGGCGCACCCTCCGGTTGGCGCCGCTGCCGGTGAAGGTGAAGGCGAGGTTCTCGGCCTTGAGCGGCGGCATCGCGAGGCTTACCGGTCGCATCATGTCCATTTCCTCATGGGACAGGATGTGGCAGTGGTAGACGTACTCCCAGCCGAAGTTGACCAGCTGGTTGGTGATCGCCGCCGTCGGATTGCCCTGCGGGTCGATGCTGTTGAAGCCCACCGCCGACCCGATCGGACTCATCGGGCTGAGGGCCCGCACCGAGTTCGGCACCTCGAACGGCACCTTCGGGATGATCGGGCGCAGCGCCACGATGGTGTCCTCCAGCGGACTGATCCGCACCGTGTCCTTCCACCCCAGCTCGCCAGGGTCCGGCGGGATGATGATGTTGTCCCACGTCACCCGGTTCAGCACCTGGACATCGAAGAGGTGGAAGTGGATCGGGTGCGTGTCCACCCCGTTGTGGGTGAAGCGCCAGATCTGCGTGCCGTCCTTCAGGTCACTGATCGGACTGGCCTTGACGTCGGCGGTCGGCAGCTTGGTGCCGTCGATCAGTTCGGTCTGTGGATTGACGTACGGGTACAGGGTGACGTTCTGTTGCCCTGGACTCGGTGGTTGGGCCTCGAGGCCGAGGTTGGCCTGCATCCGCCCGAACTCGTCGAAGGTCGAGGAGTTCATCTCGTCGTGCATCGCCTTCGGCTCCAGCTTCATGGACACCTTCGTGGCCGGCGACCGCAACGTGTTGAAGCCGAAGGTGCCGGTGTCGTTCACCCGGAGCAGGCCGTCACACCGCTGTACGTTGGTGTTCGCGACGTTGCAGTTGCTGCTGGCGGCGAACGACGAGCCGTACGCCGAGTTGTAGGCCGCCTGACCGACGACGATCGGGTTCTGCCCCGACTCGAAGACCCCGGAACCGTTGGCCTTGTGCGTGAACGCGGCGCGGAGCTTGGTGAGGTCGAACGCGGCCGCGGGCGTGCTGGCGGCGATCGTCACCTGCATCACCGTGCGGGTGTTGGGGCCGTAGCCGGCCAATGGGGACGGGGCGCCGGCCGGGCGGAGGTCCGGTGCTCCGGTGTAGTAGTCGTACGACGGCACCCTGGCCGGGAACGCGGCGGGAGCGTCGTTGTAGAGGATCAGCGTCTTGCCGGCGAACTTCGAGAAGTCGACGATGACGTCGGCCCGCTCCGCCGGTGCGAGCAGCAACGACGACTTGTCGACGTTGCCCACGTCGAACCGGGTCGGGTCGGTGATCCAGGTCGTCGGCTGCTGGCCGTCGATCACCGCGGGAGCGGGCAGGAAGCCACTCTCGTTGGCGATCTGAACCCAGTCGGGGCCGAAAGCGTTGTTGTTGGCGCCCACCGGTGTCGGTGACACCGTCGGATCTGTTTGCGCTGCCTGGAGCTCGTTGGGCTTCAGCGCTACCTCGGTGGTGCCGTCACCCTGGGTCGGATCGGCGGTGTACCACTGGAGGTTGAAGAACCGGTCGTTGGCGGCGTTGAGCATCCTCAGCCGGTAGCTCTTCGGCTGCAGAGTCACCTTGGGGTAGGCCACCCCGTTGACGATCGGGGTGTCGTTGAACTGCTCCATCCCTGCTGAGATGTTCGGCGTCCCGGGGATCTGCTCGGGCTCACAGAACGGATCGGTCTGGTACTGCCAGGTCGACGGGACGTCGAGCTTGCAGGCGGGGTCGAAGTACGGGTTGGCGATCGGGCCGTTGACCGTGCCGGTGGCCGGCGGCCAGAACCATGGCCCGTACATCCAGCGGCCGTAGGCACTCATCCCCGAGGGGTCACCCGGGTTCTGTGCAGGCATGTAGACGTGGTGGTACCAGAAGCTGCCCTTGGCGCCCCAGCGTTGCTCGTCCCAGGTGGGGTCCTGCAGCTTGAGCTGGGCCTGGTCCGGGGTGAACGTCCGGTCCTGCACGATCAGCGGGAGACTGTCGGCCTCACCAGGGATCGTGCCACTGCTGACCAGCGCCTTCTCCGTGTCGTCGGTGATCAGGTAACCGGCGGCCTCGCCGGCGTACACGTTCAGCCGGGTGATCCCCCACGAGTGATCGTGGTAGAACATCATCCGCGCACTCTGCTGATTCGTGTAGTAGAAGGTGGAGCAGCCGTCGTCGGCGGCGGCGCAGACCTCGGCGCCCGAGCCGTCGACCATGTCAGGCACGGTGCGAACACTCACACCCTGCGGCCATGGGGTGTTCTCCCCGGCCGGCGTGATCCACTGGTGCGGCGTACCGTCGCTGATCCACGGCGTGACCCCGCCATGCAGGTGCAGCGTGGCGCGGTTGTCCTTGAAGCAAGCGGCGTCCTTCGGGTACTGCGTACAGGCCGGGTTGCGTACGCCGTCCATGACGGTGCCGGCGTTGGTCGGTGCGGCCTGCCCGGTCGGGCCTGTGCCCGATCCCATCATGGTGCTGTCGGTGGGCAGGAACAGATCACCGGCGGCACCAGTGGGCAACAGGTTGCGGAAGACGATCCGTACCGGCTTGTCCTTCGTCGCGGCGATGATGGGGCCGAGCCATTGCGGCGAGGCGACACCGGTGTAGCCGGCGATCTGCTGCCGGGTGCCGTCCACCAGTTCGTTGTAGAGCGGCACCTGCCGGCCCGGAACTCCAGGGGTGGATAGCTGCACGTAGCCGCGGACCAAGGTCGGCGGCAGGTCTGAGGAGAACTTCGTCCGGTACTGCACCAGACCGATGACGTACTCGTCGCTCGCCTTGCCGTTGTAGGTCTTGGCCTCCGGAACCGCGGTGGGAATGAACTTCGCGGCCGGCCCCATCGCCGGGGTACTCGGCGCCAGCGGGCAGCCCGTACCGTCGGTGCCCGGGTTGCAGGTGACCGGAAGCTCGTCCTGGAACTTCTTGAGGCCCGGGGACAGGTACCCGTTTCCAGGCGTGTCCACGGTGATCCCGCTGATCGAGCCGACGTCGGTGACTGCCGTCACGGCCGCCCCTGTGCCGGTCCCGGTCGGGTCGGTGACCGCGACCGCCGGCGTACTCGTGTAGCCGGTACCAGGGTCGGTCACGGTGGCAGCGACCAGCTTCAGATCGGCCGTGGCAGTGGCCGGGGTGGACCCGGTGATCGGGTCGAAGATCGTGCCGTCGCGAACCGTGACTGCGGGCGCCGTGCTGTAACCCGAGCCGGGTGAATCGACGACGACCGCGGTGATCGTGCCGTTGGCGTTCATCCCGTCGACCGGGTCGCCGTTGGCGATCATCGGCACGTGTCCCTTGGCGACGGTGCCGTTGGGATCGTCGGGCAGGTCGAAGTCGACAGTCGGCATCGTGTAGCCGCTGCCACCGTCGGCGATGTGAACGGCGTCCACGCCCCCAGAGGCGGTCGCGGTCGCACCGGTGCCACCGCCACCGGTGATCGCGACGCCGAACCCGCTGTACCCGGTGCCGGCGCTGCCTACTGTGAGGTTGACGACCGCGCCGGTCGGGTTGACCGTCGCAGTCGCGCCGGCCGGCGTACCAGTGCTGCCATCGACGGTCACCGTCGTCGTCGCGTCGTAGTCGTGACCGGGAGCGGTGACCGTGATCGATGTGATCCCACCGGTCGCCGGGTCGACCTGGGCCACAGCCGCCGCCCCGGTCCCCGTCCCGTTGATCTTCACCGCCGCGGTCGACAGCGTGGCCGGGCTGTTGGCCCAGTTCGGATAGGGCCCGAAGTAGTGTGGGACCTTGGTCTCGTCAGTCGGCGACACCGGACCCGCAGCGGACACGCGCGCCGGCGTGACCGCACTGACGGGCCCCGCCAGCCACGTCATGGAACCCGCGATCACCGCCAATACCGTCAGGCACGTGGTGGATCTTCTGACATTCACGATCAGCCTCCCTCTGGACTCGGATCCTGCCTGGATCGCCCCCCAGTCCCCTGCGCCAAGCAGTCCTTTTCAGGGTCGCGACATCCGTCGGCGGAGCCAGAGCCGAAAGAGTTCGAGGATTCATGCCATAGGTCCCTTGACCCGGCCGCCCGGGCACACTCACAGCGTTGCCTCCGGCCACACCGTGCATCACCGCTCGATCCGATTGACCGGTGCTGAGGTCACCTGGACTCGTCGCCGAAGCGGGCCAAGTAGTGCCAGACGCGTTTGAAGGCCTGGGGGTCGTGCTGTCCGAGCGCCGCCGCGTCGCCGAGGATTGACGGCGTCAGCCAGCCGTCTACTTCGATCGACAGGCCGAGGTCTACGTACTGCCGGCCTCTGTAGTCGGGGTGGCGGCGTAGGTCGTCGGTGGTGAGGCGGAAGCCGGCGTGCCACTCGATTGGGCAGGGGAGTCGGCGGGCTGCTTGCTCGATTGGTGTGCCGCGGTGGCTGGGGTCCAGGACCAATGCCTCGACGTCGCGGTCCAGTCGGACCGGGCCGTGGACCTGGGCTTCGACGTAGTTGTCCAGGGCATCTCGGTCGTCGGCCTCGGCCAGGGCGTCGGCGGTCAGGCGGAAGTGGGCGGAGCCGAAGCGCGGCGCTGCCCCGGTGGGCTGGTGCCGGTAGTTGAGGGCGCCGTAGACCCGCCGTCGCGGTCGGGGTGGAAGTTGAGGGTGATGCGGAGGGTTTCATCCAGCGGCGGTCCCGAGGAGAGAGCGGTGATGTGGCCCAAGGCTCGGTCGGGTGCGGAAGGCGGCGGCACGGGGGAATGGTAACGGCCCGGACGGAGGCGTCCGGGCCGTTCGGTTCTTGCCTACTTGGAGCGGTGTTGCTGGGCTACCTCTTTGAGGTACAGGGCGCTTTGCTTGGGGATTCGGGCCTGGGTTTCGTAGTCGACTCGGACTATGCCGAAGCGTTTGTCGTAGCCGTAGGCCCATTCGAAGTTGTCCAGGAGGGACCAGGCCAGGTAGCCGCGGATGTCGGCGCCCTGTTGGATGGCGGAGGCTACCGCCGCTAGGTGGGAGGCGAAGTAGGCGGTGCGGCCTTCGTCGGCGACGTAGCCGGTGGTGTCGGCGGTGTCTTCGAAGGCGGCGCCGTTTTCGGTGATGACCATGGGGACGCCGGGGTAGTCCTTGGAGATACGGACCAGAAGATCGGTGAAGCCTTCGGGGACGATCTCCCAGTCCATGGCGGTGCGGGGGCGGTTCAGGGGGAGGGTACGGGTGATGGGGAGGCCGTCTTCGCCGACCGTTTCGCCGTTTTCGCCGAAGCCGGTGAACTTCTGGCTGAAGTAGTAGTTGATGCCCAGGACGTCGAAGGGGGCCGAGATGGTGGCCAGATCTCCTTCCTGGATGGGGATCTCGATGCCTTCGGCGGCGAGGTCGGCGATGACGTCGGCCGGGTAGTGGCCGTGGACGAGCGGGTCGAGGTAGAGCCGCGCGCCCATGCCGTCGGCGCGACGGGCTGCCTCGAGGTCCGGCTCCAGGTCGCTGGCAGGGTACGCCGTTGCCGCGTTCAACGTGATGCCGATGTCGAGCTTGCGAGGCGCTGCCTCCCGCATCCTCTCGGTGGCGAGACCGTGGCCGAGCAGCAGGTGGTGGACCGCGGCAACAGCGGCCGGGTACTCCTTCCGGCCCGGCGCATGGGCGCCGTACGCGTAGCCGAGCATCGCCGAGCACCACGGCTCGTTCAGTGTCGTCCAGGTGTCGACCCGGTCGCTCAGCGCGTCGAACACCAGCATCGAGTAGTCCGCGAACCGGTACGCCGTATCGCGCACCGGCCAGCCGCCCGCGTCTTCGAGCTCCTGCGGCAGATCCCAGTGGTACAGGGTCACCCAAGGATCGATGCCCTGGGCAAGCAGCTCGTCGACCAGCCGGTCGTAGAACGCGATCCCGGCCGGGTTCACCCCACCGCGACCGCCCGGCTGCACCCGCGGCCAGGAGACCGAGAACCGGTACGTGTCCAGCCCGAGGTCCTTGATCAGGGCGACGTCGGCCGGCATCCGGGTGTAGTGCTCGCAGGCGATGTCACCCGTGTCGCCATTGTCGATCGCGCCGGGCACCTTGCAGAAGGTGTCCCAGATCGACGGCGTGCGGCCGTCGACGTCGATGGCGCCCTCGATCTGGTACGCCGAGGTCGCGACGCCCCAGCGGAAGCCCGGTGGCAGGGTGTCGATCAGGGCCTGCTCGGCCGCCGGCGCGGTGAACGCTGTGGAGGTGGGGGCAGCGGTGCTGTTCATAGGCGTGTGTACGGCGCCCGCCGGTGGGCGAGCGCCGTACTGGCTCCCTTCGAAAGGTAGAGGTGAGAGATCAGCCGACCGGAACGCGACCCGGCAGCCAGCAGGCCACCTCGCGGTTCGGGTCGTTCCTGGCCTCGGGTACGCCGAGGACGGGGATCTCCGTCGAGCAGCGGTCGAACGCGTGCGGGCACCGCGGGTGGAACGCGCAACCGGTCGGCATCCCGCGCAGGTCGGGCGGGGATCCGGGGATCCCGGCCAGCTCCTTGCGCGGACCGCGCAGCGCCGGGAAGGACTTGAGCAGTCCTTCGCTGTACGGGTGCAGGGAGTCCTTGTAGAGGTCGGCCGACTTCGCCTGCTCGACGATGCGGCCGCCGTACATGATCGCGATCCGGTCGGAGAACTCGACCAGCAGCGACAGGTCGTGGGTGATGAACAGCACCGAGAAGTCGAGCCGCTCGCGCAGTTCGACCAACTGGGCGAGGATCTGCCGCTGCATGACCACGTCGAGGGCCGTGGTCGGCTCGTCCATGATGACGACCTGGGGCTCGAGCACCAGCGCCATCCCGATCATCACCCGCTGCCGCATACCGCCGGACAGCTGGTGCGGGTAGGCGTCCATCCGATCCGCCGAGATGCCGACCAGCTTGAGCATCTCCTTGGCCCGAGCGACCCGTGCCTCCTGGGTGAGCTGCGGCTCGTGCGCGCGGATCACGTCGAGCATCTGGGTGGAGACCTTGTGCACCGGGTTGAGCGAGTTCATCGCGCCCTGGAACACGATCGACGTCTCGGCCCAGCGGAACGCGCGCAGTTCGGAGTTGCTGAGTGCCATCACGTCGTACGGCTCGCCGCCCGGCGGGTGGTAGATGACCGAGCCGCCGCTGATCACGCCGGGCGGCGGGAGCAGCCGGGTGACGCCGTACGCGAGCGTCGACTTGCCACTGCCGCTCTCGCCGGCCAGCCCGAGCACCTCACCGCGGTGCAGGGTCAGCGTGACGTCGCGGACCGCCTGGACGGCCTGGTCGCCCAGACCGTAGTCGACGTTGAAGTTCTTGATTTCGAGCACTGGCGGCTTCATGCGGCGCCCTTCGCTTCGTCAGTGGCCTTCCGCACCACGGGCGTGACCGGGTCCTTCTTGCCGTTCTGGGACAGGACCGGGGTGAACCCGACGCGCATCTTGACCGTGTGGCCGTCGGCGGTCTTCACCTTGGTGTGGCCGCTGCTGCGCAACCGCGGGCTGACGAACTCGTCGATGCCGAAGTTGATCAGCGACAGCGCCGTACCGAGGATCGCGATCGCGAGACCGGCCGGGACGAACCACCACCACGCGCCCTGGGCCAGGGCCTGCTGGCTCTGCGCCCAGAACAGGATGGTGCCCCAGTTCCACTCGGAGATGGTCGAGATGCCGATGAAGGCCAGGGTGATCTCGGACATGACGGCGAAGATCACGGTACCGACGAAGCCCGACGCGATGATCGCGGTCAGGTTCGGCAGGATCTCGACCGTGATGATCCGCCAGGTGCTCTCACCGGTGGCCCGGGCCGCCTCGACGTAGTCACGCCGTCGCAGGGAGAGGGTCTGCGCACGGAGTACTCGCGCTCCCCAGGCCCACGACGTCAGACCGATGACCAAGGCAACCATCAGGTCGCCCGCGCCGGGGATGGTCGAGGCGACGATGATGATCAGTGGCAGGGCCGGGATGACCAGGAAGACGTTCGAGAGCGCGGACAGGGTCTCGTCCGCGGCGCCACCGAGGAAGCCGGAGCTGACCCCGATCAGGACCGACAGCGCCGTCGCGATGATGCCGGCCAGCAGGCCGACGAACATGACGCCGCGGGTGCCGACCAGGATCTGGCTGAAGATGTCCTGGCCGAGGTGCGTGGTCCCGAACCAGTGCTTGCCGGAGGGGCTCTGGAGGATGTCGCTGCTGCGCTTGGACGGATCGAACGGCGCGATCCACGGCCCGATGATCGCGATCAGGCAGAAGAAGGCGAGCGTGACCAGTCCGGTCGCGGCCTTGCCGTTGGCGACGAACCGCAGCCGCTGACGCTTGGCCGGGGCGGTCGCCGCGGCCGGTCCGCCGGGGGTGACCGCCGTGATGGTGCTGGCTGGTGCGGACATCGGTCAGCCCTCCTTGCGGGTGCGGGGATCGAGCAGCAGGTACGCGACGTCCGCGAGCAGGTTGGCGACCAGCACCGAGAGCGTGATGATCAAGAAGATGCCCTGCAGCAGCGGATAGTCCTTGGAACCGACGGCCTGGAACAGGTTGTAGCCGATACCGGGATAGGAGAAGACGATCTCCACCAGCAGCGTGCCACCGACGATGAAGCCGAGCGAGAGCGCGAAGCCGGACACGTTCGGCAGCAGCGCGTTGCGGGCGGCGTAGCTGACCATCACCCGCCGCTCGGACAGGCCCTTGGCGTGCGCGACGGTGATGTAGTCCTCCGACGCGACGGTGACCATCATGTTGCGCATGCTGAGGATCCAGCCGCTGACCGAGGAGATCAGGATGGTCAGCGCCGGCAGCAGGCTGTGCTGGATCGCGCTGCCGATGAACTCGCCGTTCCAGGACGGCACCAGGCCGGGCTCGTAGCCGCCGGACGACGGGAAGAAGCTGCCTGCGCCGGCCAGCAGGGTGATCGCCAGCAGACCGAGCCAGAAGTACGGGATCGACGAGATGAACGTCGTCACCGGCAACAGCCCGTCCATCCAGGAGCCGCGCCGCCAGCCGGCCAGCACACCGAGCCCGGTACCGAGCGCGAAGCTGACGATGGTGGTGATGCCGACCAGCAGGATGGTCCACGGCAGCGACTGGGTCAGGATCTGCGACACCGGCGCCGGGAAGAAGGTGAACGACGTCCCGAGGTCACCGTGGAAGATCTGGATCCAGTAGTCCTTGTACTGCGAAAGCATGCTGGCGTTCTTGTCCAGCCCGAACAGCACGTAGAGGGAGTGGACCGCCTCGGTGCTGATGTTGCCCTGCTGCTTGTTGATCAGCGACTGGACCGGGTCGCCCGGGATCAGCCGGGGGATGAAGAAGTTGATGGTGACGGCTGCCCAGGCGGTGAACAGGTAGAACGCGATCCGCTGCAGAAGGAACTTCACTTCGCGGCCCCTTCCTCGTAGAGCCAGCACGCGGCCCAGTGTTCGCCCTCGCCGGAGACGATCGGCAGCTCGAACCGCGGCGGCAGCTCGGTGGAGCACTTCGGCATCGCGTGGATGCAGCGCGGGTGGAACCGGCAGCCCGTCGGCGGAGCGATCAGGCTCGGCGGCTCACCACCCGCGGTGTCCTCGGGAGCGTCCTTCGCGTCCCCAACCCGGTCGAGCCGGTCGGGGTCGGGCGCGCTCTCGATCAGCAGCCGGGTGTACGGGTGCGCCGGGTTCTGGGTGAGGGTCTCGGAGTCGCCGCCCTCGACCATCCGGCCGGCGTACATCACCAGGGTCTCGTCGGCGAAGTACCGGGCCGAGGCGATGTCGTGGGTGATGTAGAGGATCGCCAGGTTGAGGCGTTCCTTCAGGTCACGCAGGAGGTTCAGTACGCCGAGGCGGATGGAGACGTCGAGCATCGAGACCGGCTCGTCGGCGAGCAGCACCTCGGGGTTGGCGCCGAGCGCGCGGGCGATCGACACCCGCTGGCGCTGGCCGCCGGACAGTTCGTGCGGGAACTTGTCCAGGTAGCGCTCCGGCGGGGTCAGCTGGACCCGCAGCAGCAGCGCGTTCAGGTTCTGCTCGAGCTCGGCGGAGCCCTTGCCCGCCCGGCCGTGGATCTTCAGCGCGCGGGTCAGGTGGTACCGCACGGTGTGGACCGGGTTCAGCGAGGCGAACGGGTCCTGGAAGATCATCTGTACCTGGCGGCAGTACGCGCGGAAACCGCGGCCGCCCTTGACGGTGATCGTCTCGCCGTGCAGCCGGATGTCGCCGGCGGTACGGCCGTACAACTGGGCCATCAGCCGGGCCACGGTCGACTTGCCCGAGCCGGATTCGCCGACGAGTGCGGTGACCCGCCCCCGGCGAAGCGTCAGCTGGATGTCGTCCACCGCGTGCACTGCCTTGCGCTCCTTGGTGAACAGGTCGCGCAACCCCCGGCGGACGGGGAAGTGTTTGGTGAGGCCGTCGGCCTCGAGGACCACGTCGCCCGTGGTCACCGGTTCTGTCTCGGTCGCCGTCATGACTTGTCGATGCTCCTAGCTCGATCGTGGCACCGCGGCCGGATCCCCAGGTGGTGGGATCCGGCCGCGGTCTTGTGCTTAGGCTCCGGAGGGCTTCAGCTTCAGGACGATCTCGAGCGCGTTCTGCTGGGTCGGCTGACCCGGTGCGTACGGGTCGGCGTCGCTCGGCCAGCCGGACCAGTTCTTGGTGCTGTACAGACCGCCGACGTTGGACGCCGAGGTCGGGATGATCGGCATCTGCTCGACCATGATCTTCTGCAGCGTGTTCAGCGCGGTGGTGCGAGCTGCCTCGTCGGCGGCGTTCGCGTACTCGTCGAGCGCCTTGGTGGCCTCCGGCGAGTTGAACCGGCCGTAGTTGCCGCTCACGCCGCCCTTGCCGATCGGCTTGAGGATCTTGCCGTCCATGATGTTCTGGTAGATGTCGAACGGCGTCGCGCCACCGTTGGTCCAGTGCATCGCGGCGTCGAAGTCACCCTCGTCGATCTTCTTGAACCAGGCGTCCTGGTTGGCCTTGTCGACGGTCGCCTTGATGCCGATCGTGGACAGGTTGTCCTTGATGATCTCGAGGTCGGTGATGTAGTCGGACCAGCCGGCCGGGTCGGTCAGCGTGATCGTGACCGGCTTGCCGGTCTTGTCCTTCAGCACGTCGCCCTCGAGCTTGTAGCCGGCGGCGGCCAGGTCGGCCTTCGCGCCGTCGACGTCGACGACGTGCTTCTTGTCCTTGTACTCCGGGGCGATGAACGACTCACCAGCCGGCGTCGGGATGCCGGTGACGGACTCGACCTTCGGGTAGAAGTACCCGGCCTCGCCCTGCTGGAAGATGTCGTCGCGGTTGATCACCTTGTCCATCGCCCGGCGCAGCGCCGGGTCGTCGAACGGCTTGCGGGTGGTGTTGATCCACAGTCCGTGGATGCCCAGGTTGGCCGGGAAGAACAGCTTGTGGTTCTTCTCGTCCTTCGACTGGTAGACCGCCTTCACGTTCGGGACGAAGACGAAGCTCCACTCCGAGGCGCCGTTGGCCAGCGCGGTGGTCTGCGCGTTGTTGTCGTTGTACGAGGTGTAGCGCAGTTCCTTGATCTTCGGCAGGTCCTGCCAGTACGAGTCGCGGACCGTCAGCGTGGTGGTCTGCGGGGTGAACGACTTGACCGTGTACGGGCCGGTGCCGATCGGGTTCTTCAGGATGTCCTTGGTCGGGTCGGTGATCGCCGACCACTGCTTCTTCGACACCACGAACACGGTCAGGACCTTGTTCTGGTTGGTGAACTGCGACCGGGTGAAGGTCAGGTCCACCTTGTTGCCCGACGCGGTGATCGTCCCGTAGGGGATCGCGTCGGTGTTCAGGCCCTCGTTGTCCTTGCGGAGCTGGAACGAGTAGGCGACGTCGTCGGCGGTCATCGGCGTACCGTCGGAGAACTTGACCCCGTCGCGGATGGTCAGCGAGAGCTTGGTGAAGTTGGCGTCCCACTTCCACTCGGTGGCCAGCCACGGCTTGCCCGGCTCGGCGGGCTTGATGCCGTTGATCATCACCAGCGGCTCGAAGATCATCCAGCGGTAACCCAGCGACGCACCGGCCGACGAGCCGAGGAACGGGTTGTGGTTCTCGGTCTGCGGGCCGTTCGGCATTCCCACGTTGAGCACGGTGGTGGTGCTGCCGCCCGTGCCGGCGGTGTTCTTGCTGTCGTCCCCGTTACTGCAGGCAGCCATCAGGGCTGCCGCGAGCACGCCCGTGAGGGCTAGCGCGACTGAGCGTCGAGCTCGCATCGTTCCTCCTGTGTTTCGTCCAACTGGTTGGCGGATGACAGTGGGATGACTGTCGGGTGGTGCCTGGGGGGCCTTCGCATCGTGCCGTGAAAGCGCTCTCATGGGAATATCGGCGGCGCTAACAGATCGGTATCGGTGCTGATCGGTGACGGATGCTTTTCACCGGCGGCGGAGCGGGGGCAGCCACTCCGCCGCCGGAGTCTGGTGACTAGCGGTTCACGGTGTGGCGGGCGGTCACGGGGGCGGTTGAACTGCGGACGATGAGGGTCGTCGGCAGCACTTGGGGCTCTTCCGGCATCGGACTGCCGCCGAAGTAGCCCATCAGCATCCGGGCCGCCGCCTGACCCATCTGGCGCATCGGCTGATGCACCGTGGTCAGCGGCGGTTCGGTGTGCTGGGCGTAGGGGATGTCGTCGAAACCGACCACCGACACGTCGTTCGGCACGTTCCGCCCGGTCTCCCGGACGGCCTGGATGGCGCCGCCGGCGGACAGGTCGTTGTGCGCGAAGATCGCATCGAACTTCAGTCCGGCGTCGAGGGCCTGCTGGACGCCCTTGCGGCCGCAGTCATGGGTGAAGTCGCCTTCGAAGACGAGTCTCGGGTCGAGCTCGATCCCGGCCGCCGCGTAGGTGTCGCGGAAACCGTCCAGGCGTTCCTGGGTACAGCCGAACCAGTCCACGCCGGTGATCACCAAGGGCTGGTGCCGGCCGAGCTCCAGCAGGTGCTGGGCCGCGGCCGCGCCACCGGCGCGGTTGGTGGTGGCGACGGACGGGAAGACGGGCTGCTTGGCCCGGTCGTCGATCAGGACGACGGGCAAGCCGCGGGAGTGCAGTTGTTCGATGTAGGCGAGCGTGCCTTCCGGCTCGATCACCAGCAGGCCGTCGAAGGACTGGGCCGAGACCTGGGAGGCGAACTGCTGCATGGATTCCTCACCCCGGTTACAGGTGAACAGCAGCAGGCCGTAGCCCTCGGACTCGACCACGTCCACGGCGCCCTGCAGCACCTCGCCCATCCAGGGCCAGGTGAGCGAAGGGACCAGCATGCCGACGATCCGGGTCCGGCCGCGGGCCAGCCCGACGGCGCGGGCGCTCGGCACGTAACCGAGCTCCGCGATCACTTGGCGGACCCGCTCGGCGGTGCGCATGTCGAGCTCGCCCTTGCCGTTGAGGACACGGGAGACGGTGGTCTTGCTGACGCCTGCACGGGCGGCGACATCGGCGATGGTGATCGACACTTCAGCTCCCCTCGGGCGGTTGGGGTTCATGTTGCCGCGACGTGTCCGGAATGTTCGGAACCGGTTTCGGAAGCGGTTCCGTAGAGTGAAGCCGAGTGAGTCAGCTCACGTCAATCACGGTGCGATAACGAATCACGACTAAGTTCACGATTTGTAAGAAGTCCTTCGTTGTCTTGACCGCGGACCGGGGTGGTGCGGTGAGGGAGGCATCGAGCACAGCGTCTCCAGGCCCTTCCGGACCGGCGCTGGTGCATGATGGAGTGTCGGCCGAAAGATCGATTTTCAGCCGCCGGCCGGCGCAGACCCCGAGGGCGGAACACACAACGATGGATGGACGCCGGACCACTGTGCGCGACATGCGCAGGTCCAACCGCTCCGTGCTGCTCACCAGCATCTACCGCGACGGACCGCTGAGCCGGTTCGAGCTGGGACACCAGACGTCGCTGAGCGCCGCGAGCGTGAGCAACCTGGTCGGCGAGCTACTCGACGAGGGCGTGGTCGAGGAGGCCGGCTCGGTCGAGTCCGACGGTGGCCGGCCCCGCGTGCTGCTCCGGGTCGCCCCGGCCTTCGGGTACGTCGTCGGCGCGGAGGTCGGCGAGACGCGGGTCAGGGTCGAGCTCTTCGACCTGGCGATGAACCAGCTGGCGACGAAGGTCTACCCGATCGAGACGCCGAAGCCGGACCCTGCGCTCGTGGTCAAGTACGTGCTCGCCGGGCTGTCCGAAGTACTGGCTCAGGCTGGGATCGCTGAGGATCGCGTGTTGGGCCTCGGTGTTGCTGTGGCTGGTGTCGTCGAGGGGCCGGCTGACGCGGTCGTGCATGCGCAGACGCTCGGGTGGGACGCGGTTCCGCTGGGTGCGTTGCTCGCGGCCAAGACCGACATCCCGATCCAGGTCGACAACGGCGCGAACACTCTCGGCCAGGCGGAGATGTGGTTCGGGGCCGGCCGGGGTGCGACCGATGCGGTGGTCGCGCTGGTCGGATCCGGCGTCGGCGCCGCGCTCGTCACGGGCGGCACCAGCTATCGCGGCACCCGCAGCAGCGCGGGCGAGTGGGGCCACACCACGATCATGTACGGCGGACGCCGGTGCCGCTGTGGATCGGACGGCTGTCTCGAGGCGTACGTCGGCGCGGAAGGCGTGCTCGATCGGCATCGACTGGCCGGCGGCAGCGAGGTCTCCTTCGGGGCTGACGAGGAAGCCGCCTTCATCGCGCTGCTCGACTCGGTCGACTCGTCCGAGGCCGCCGCGAAGGTGGTCGAGGACACGATCGGCTACCTGGGCGCTGGTTTCGCCAACCTGGTCAACCTGTTCAACCCCGAGCGGATCGTGCTCGGCGGTTGGTCCGGACTGTTGCTGGGCGAGCGCTACCTCCCCGAGTTGCGCGCGGCCACTGCTCGGCACGCGTTGCGGCAGCCCTATGCGCAGGTTTCCATCGAGCTGTGCGAGCTCGGTCGTGACGCGGTCGCCATGGGTGCCGCGACGCTGCCGATTCTTCGGTTGCTCCGCGACGGCGGCACCACCTCGCGTGCGCCACGCAATCTCACCGCGCGCGTTCGCTGACGCCGGCTTTCTGCTCGGACGCTTCCGGAACCTCGTTCGCTATTCGGGGTTCAGGACTTCAACTATGCTTTGAAAAAACCCGCCTACTACCCCTTGGGGGTCACCGATGGTCGAGCTCTCCCCGCTCCGGCAGGACTTCGTCTGGGGTACCGCAACGTCGGCGTACCAGATCGAAGGTGCGATCGATGCCGATGGCCGGCTGCCGTCGATCTGGGACACGTTCTGCCGGGTTCCCGGCGCGATCGACAACGGTGATACCGGTGACGTCGCATGTGATTCGTACAACCGCTGGCCCGAGGATCTGGAGCTGATCAAGCAGCTCGGTGTCGACGCCTACCGGTTCTCGATCGCCTGGCCGCGGATCTTCCCGACCGGCTCCGGCGAGGTCAACGAGGCCGGTCTCGCCTACTACGAGCGGGTCGTCGACGACTTGCTTGCCAATGGCATCAAACCGTTCGTCACCTTGTACCACTGGGATCTGCCGCAGGCGCTGCAGGATCTCGGCGGCTGGGAGAACCGCGAGACGGCGTACCGGTTCGCGGAGTACGCGGCCGTCGTCGGGGCGCGGCTCGGCGACCGGGTCACTGACTGGGTGACGCTGAACGAGCCGTTGTGCTCGGCCTGGATCGGCCACTGGGAAGGGCGGATGGCGCCTGGCATCAAGGATCACGAGATCGCTGTGCGGGTGTCGTACAACCTGATGCTCGCGCACGGGCTCGGCGTCGCGGCGCTGCGCGAATCGGCGCCCAAGCCGCCGCAGGTCGGGCTGGTCGTCAACCTCAGCGGCATCGAGCCGGCTTCGACCGCTGCCACTGACATCCGCGCGGCGCAGGTTGCCGACGGCCACATCAACCGTTGGTGGCTGGACCCGCTGTTCGGTCGCGGCTTCCCGGCGGACATGGTCGAGGTGTACGGCGTCGAGCTGCCCGAGCGGCCCGGTGATGCCGAGATCATCGCGGCGCCGACGGACTTCGTCGGGCTGAACTACTACTTCCGGCAGATCGTGAAGGCGGACGAATCCGTTCCTGTGCTGGGATTCAGCCAGGTTCCGGGTCCGAACGTCACGCACACGATGCTCGACTGGGAGGTCCACCCGGCGGGTCTGGAGGAGCTGATCCTCCGCCTCGCCAAGGAGTACGGCGCCGAAAAGATCTACATCACCGAGAACGGCTCGGCCTGGGTCGACCAGCCCGACGCCGACTTCAACGTCGACGACACCGACCGGACCGCCTACCTGGACAGCCACTTGGCCGCTTGCGTCCGCGCCGTCGAGCAAGGCGCCCCACTCGCGGGCTACTTCGCCTGGTCCCTGATGGACAACTTCGAATGGGCCTACGGCTACGCCCCCCGCTTCGGCCTCGCCTACGTCGACTACCCCACCGGCAAACGAGTCATGAAAACCAGCGGCAAAACCTACACCGCCCTCATCAAGACCCACCGCAATCTGAGGGGTTAACCCCCCAAACGCAAGGTTGCCCCACCAGATTCTGGTGGGGCAACCCACCATCTCGGGGGTTAACCCCCGAGATGGGCGTGGTTGGGGTGGGGGTTGGCTAGAGGGTCCACTTTTGGGCGGCGGTGCCGTTGCAGGTCCAGATTTGTAGGCGGTTGCCGTTGGCTGTGTTGGCTGAGGGGATGTCTACGCACTTGTTGGCCTGGGGGTTCACCAGGTCTTGGGCGCCGGTGTAGGTGAACTGCTGGGCGGGATTGCCGCTGCAGGTGGCTATCTGGAGTTTGGTGCCGTCAGCGGTGCCGCCGCCGGCTACGTCCAGGCACTTGCCCAGGGCGCGGATGGTGCCGTCGCCGGGGCGGGTCCACTGCTGGGCGGCGGAGCCGTTGCAGTCGTAGAGCTGTACCGGCGTACCGTCGGCCGAGTTGGCCGCGGCGACGTCCATGCACTTGCCGAGCGCCTTGATCGCGCCGCCGGTACCGCCGCCACCGGAGGTGAGCTGGTTGACGCGGACGTAGTCGATCGTCATCGTCTGCGGCATCACCGTGCTGCCGTCGGGGTAGCCCGGCCAGTAGCCGCCGACCGCGACGTTCATGATCAGGAAGAACGGGTGGTTGAAGACCCAGGTGTCGCCACCGAGGTCCGCCGGGGTGCGGCGCTGGTACTGGACGCCGTCGACGTACCAGGTGATCGCGCCGGGCTCCCAGTCGACCGTGTAGGTGTGGAAGCCGTCGCGGAAGGCCTGGCCGTTGGGGGAGTTGTACGCGGCTCCGATGCCCTCGGCGCCGGAGTAGCCCGGGCCGTGGATGGTGCCGTGCACGGTGTTCGGCTCGCGGCCGATGTTCTCCATGATGTCGATCTCACCGTTGTTCGGCCAGCCGCCGCCCTCGGCGCCGAGCATCCAGAACGCGGGCCAGACCGCTTGGGTGCCGGGGATCTTGATCCGTGCCTCGAACCGCCCGTACGTCTGGGTGAAGGTCTGTGCGGTGAGCAGCCGGGCCGACGTGTACTGGCACGGGCCGTAGTGGCACTGGAAGCCGCCGTTCTCCTGGCGCGCCGTGATCACCAGGTTGCCGGCGCCGTCCTTGGCGGAGTTGCGGGTGCTGTTGGTGTAGTACTGGCGTTCGTCGTTGCCCCAGCCGGAGCCGCCGATGTCGTAGCGCCACTTGCTGGAGTCGGGGGCCTGGCCGGCCGGGCCGTCGAAGTTGTCCTCCCAGATGACCGGCCCGACCGCGTTCGCCGCCATCGGCGAAGCCGCCGAGTCGACTGCGGAGGTACCAGCTGTCGCGGGGGATTGGAGCAGAGCGGTGCCGACCAGGGCGGCGCCTGCGGCGAGCAGGGCGGCTGACCGGAACCGGGTACGCGTGAGCCTCATGCGTGCCTCATTTCTCGCGCGGCCGGAGGGGCGTCCGGCCGTTGGGGGGCGGTGGGGCGGACTGTCGCGAGACAGGGTTTCGCTGGGTGGCAGCTTGCTGTGAGAACGCTCTCAGGTCAAGACCACACATAAATATAAGACGTGAAAAAAGTGAGGCCGTGACGTTGACACAGTCATTCACCGATGGTTATCTCAAGCTGACCACCAGTTGCGGCGCGGGCAGACGCCGGTACCTCGGGGTCCTACCCACCCCTGAGAAAGCCCTTGAGCAAAAGGGAGATCCGCCCATGTCTCCGAACTGGACCCTCCGTCTCGGCGGTCGTCGCCGGCGTGTGCTGCCGGCGCTCGCCGGGCTCGCGGCCCTGTCCGTGATCGCGACCGGAATCGGCATCAGCAATCCAGAGCCCGCGCACGCCGCCGGCGAGCAGGTCAACGTCTACCTGACCACCACCAACGACTCGGCCGGCCAGAACGTGACCCGGGGGCTGCAGCAGCAGACGCCGGTCAACTTCGGCCCGGCCGGCGGCACGGCCAACCAGACGATCACGGTCAACGAGAACACGACGTACCAGTCCTGGGAGGGCGGCGGCGCGTCCTTCGCCGACAGCTCCGCGTGGCTGCTGAACAGCAGCAACACGATCTCGGCGGCGACCCGCAACCAGGTGATGAAGGACCTGTTCGACCCGGTCAACGGGATCGGCCTGTCGTTCGTCCGCAACCCGATGGGCGCCTCCGACCTGGCCCGGTTCAACTACTCCTACGACGACACCTGCTGCAACCTGAACGACTTCACCATCAACCACGACCTGGCCGACGTGGTGCCGCTGACCAAGCAGGCCAAGCAGCTCAACCCGAACCTCAAGGTGATGGGCTCGCCGTGGAGCGCGCCGGCCTGGATGAAGGACAACAACGACTTCGTCCACCGCGGCTGGCTGAAGGCCGAGTACTACCCGATGTACGCCCAGTACTTCGTCAAGTACATCCAGCAGAACGAGGCCCAGGGCAACCACATCGACTACGTCACGGTGCAGAACGAGCCGACCTGCTGCGGCAGCGACAGCACCGGCTACGCGTCGATGAACTGGAACGGCTCGGGCCTGCTCGAGTTCACCAAGAACCACCTGTTCCCGGCGCTGCACGCGGCCGGGCTGTCCACCAAGGTGATGGTGCTCGACTACAACTGGGGCAACTACAACGACCTCGGCTCGGTACCGCTGGCCGACGCAACGCTGCGCAACGACCCGAACTTCGGCGGTATCGCCTGGCACGGGTACGGCGGTGACGTGAACCTGCAGACCCAGATCCATAACCAGTACCCGAACGTGCCCGCCTACATGACCGAGCACTCGGGTGGTACCTGGATCCCGAACCAGCAGGTCGAGGACATGAACAACCTGATCGACTACACCCGCAACTGGGACAAGTCGTGGGTGAAGTGGGGCATCGCGCTGGACGAGAACCACCTGCCGTTCGTCGGCTCCGGCTGCAACGTCTGCACCGGCCTGGTGACCGTGCACCGCAACGACGGCCAGGCCGGCCAGGTCACCAAGACCGTCGAGTACTACACGATGGGTCACCTGACCAAGTTCGTGAAGCCGGGCGCGCTGCGGATCGACTCGACCGCGAACGCCTCGGTCAAGAACGTCGCCTGGAAGAACCCCGACGGCTCGAAGTCGCTGATCGCCTTCAACACCACCGGCGGCAACCAGTCGGTCCGGGTGAACTGGGGCAGCCAGTCCTTCACCTACACCCTGCCGACCAAGACCTCGGCGACCTTCACCTGGTCCGGCACCCAGGGTGGCGGCGGTACGGGCGGCCAGATCACCGGCCTCGCCGGCAAGTGCATCGACGTGGCCGGCGCGAACACCGCGGACGGTACTCCGGTCAACCTGTACGACTGCAACGGCAGCGCTGCCCAGCAGTGGAGCCGGCCTGGTGACGGCACCCTCCGTGCACTCGGCAAGTGCCTGGACGTGTCGGGCGGTTCGGTCGCCAACGGAGCGCAGACACAGCTCTGGACCTGCAACGGCAGCGGCGCCCAGCAATGGAACTACGCGAACAACGACCTGACGAACCCCCAGGCGAACAAGTGCCTGGACGTCACCGGCAACAACTCCGCCAACGGGACCCGATTGCAGATCTGGTCCTGTACCGGAGCCGCGAACCAGAAGTGGACCATCTCCTAGCCGGTAGGCACTGACACCGGCCAGACCGAACGCGGTGTCCGCACGGGGACACCTGCAGCACGACCGCCACCGCGCCCCCGGTGGCGGTCGAGTTGCGTTCTGGGGTGCTTGACTCTCCGGTAGGCGGAGGGTGGAGGGTTGCCTCATGACGGCGTCAGTGACGATTGGTGAGTTCTCCAGGCTCACGCATCTCAGCGTGAAGACCCTGCATCACTACCACGAGATCGGCCTGCTGGCGCCGGCGCGGATCGACCCGTCGTCGGGCTACCGCCGGTACGAGACGGCGCAGGTCCCGGTGGCCCAGCTGATCCGGCGGCTGCGCGACCTGCAGATGCCGCTGGCTCAGGTACGGGCGGTGGTCGAGGCGCCCGACGTCCAGACCCGCGACCAGACGTTGCGGCTGCATCTGGATCAGATGGAGCGCGAGTTGGCGCAGACGCGGGACGTGGTCGCGTCACTGCGGTCGATGCTGACGCTGCCGGTTGGTGAGTTGACGGTCGAGTACCGGTTCATGCCGGCCTTCCGGGCGTACGCGGTGACCGACCGCGTCGACCGGGACTCGATCGACGACTGGTGCTCGGAGACCTTTGGGTTGCTGGGCGAGATCGCCGGCCGGTACGGGATCGACGCGACCGCGGGAGCGACGTACGGGGACGAGTTCTTCACTGACGACGTCGGTGAGGTGGTCGGGTTCCTGCCGGTCGCGCCCGATCAGCCGGCGCTCGAGCGGGTCTCGCTGGTCGACCTGCCGGCGAGCTACTTCGCGATCACCCGGCACGACGGACCGTACGCCGACTTCGACCGCACCTACGGCGCGCTCGGCAGCCATGTCGCGGAGTACTGCGAGGTGGCGCCCGGGCCGATCCGTGAGCTGTACCTGACCGGGCCCGGCGACGGTGCCGCGGCCAGTGATTTCCGTACCGAGATCTGCTGGCCGATCCAGCGGATCCCCACTCCGAAAGGCTGAACCAGGATGTCCATCACTCTCGAACACGTCGTCTTCGACTGCAAGAACGCCGCCGAACTGGCCGCCTTCTGGGCCGGCGTGCTGAACTCCTCAGTCGATGCTGAGGGCAACGAATTCTTCGCCACCGTGAACAAGGAGGCCGACGGCCCGGCGCTGATGTTCATCCAGGTGCCCGAGGAGCGGGCCGGCAAGAACCGCCTGCACCTCGACTTGTCCACCACCGGCTGGGCCGAGGAGATCGACCGGATCGTCGGCCTGGGCGCCAAGCGGGTCGGCGAGTTCGACGAGTACGGCGCCCACTGGGTGACCCTCGCCGACCCCGAAGGCAACGTCTTCGACCTCGCCGAGCAGAAGTGAGCTAGCTGAGTGGTTGGTACCTGCGGCCGTCTGTCGTTGCTTGGGCTTGGTCGACCAGGTCGTTGAGTAGGGCTCGGGCTTTGGGGGTTGGCCAGCGGAAGGCTCGAGCCAGGTCGACCGGGGCTGCTTCGAGCATGGTGTCGAGGTAATGGCGGGCTGCTTCGTGGTGGTCCTGGCGGCCGCCTACATCGAACTGTTCGCAGGTGAGGGTGAGGAGGGCGGCGGGCCAGCCGTTGCTTTGTTCTTCGATGCCGGCGGTGGTGACCAGCAGGTTCTTCTGCAGCTCGCCGACGGCGCGTTGGTACTTGTTCTTGTCGCCGAGCAGGGCGCGGAGGGTGGCGCTGGAGAGTGGTTCGGCGGCCAGGGCCTCGGCTAGCTCGTGGGCCGCGGGTGAGAGCTCCAGGTGCTGGTGGTCGTCCAGCTCGCCCTCGCCTGGGTAGAGGGCGGCGAGCAGGCTGGGGGAGAGGAAGGAGCCTCGGCCGCCGAGGAAGGCGCCGTACCAGGCGAGGCCGCGGCGGGGGAGCTCGTCCTTCCAGCTCCAGACCTTCTGCTCGTTGTCGTTCATGCCGCCGGCGAAGGGCTCCTCGTCCTCGCCCGCGACGGCCTCCCACAGGGACGGGCCGATCGGTTTGGCGGCGGGGAAGAGCAGGGCGAAGCCGACGTCGTCGACGAACTTCCCGGCGCGGCCGACCGAGCCGACCCGGCGTCCGCGCACCCACCACCGCTCGCCACGGGCCGCTGCCAGCAGGTCGTCGGGCTGTCCGGTCGAAGTCATCGTGCGCGCCATCCGGACAGTCAATCATCGGCCACCGACAGTTCGGACTCGATTTGGGAACGCTCCCATTGAGCTATTGACAGTGGCCTACGTCACCTCGATGCTCTTGGGAGCGCTCCCAGATGGAGCGCCCTGAGTACCTAGGAGGGGTCAGGCGATGAGCCAGACGAAGCGGTTCCTGGCGGTCACGGTGGCTGCCGTGACGGCCATGGGCATGGTCGGGGCATGCAGCAAGAACACGAACGACGCGAAGCCGGCAGCAGACGGCCAGGTCAATCTCGTGGTCGACACGTTCGGGGATTTCGGCTACAAGGCGCTGGTCGCGCAGTACCAGACCGACCACCCGAACGTGAAGGTCGAGCTGCGCAGTGTGCAGAAGCTCGACGACTACAAGCCCAAGCTCACCCAGTACCTCGCGGCGGGGACCGGGGCCGGGGACGTGGTGGCGCTCGAGGAGGGCATTCTCAACGAGTTCAAGACCCAGCCGCAGAACTTCGTCAACCTGCTCGATCAGGGCGCGGCCGACCTGCAGCCGAACTTCCTGCCGTGGAAGTGGGGCCTGGGCAGGGTCGGCGCCGACGGGCCGCTGATCGGGCTCGGTACCGACGTCGGTGGTCTGGCGGTCTGCTACCGCAAGGACCTGTTCGCGAAGGCGAAGCTGCCGACCGACCGGGAGGCGGTGTCGAAGCTGTGGCCGACCTGGGACGAATTCATCACTACCGGCAAGAAGTTCACCGCGGCCAACACCGGTGCCAAGGGCTTCGTCGACTCGGTCACGACCAGCTTCAGCGCGATGTTGTCGCAGGCCGGCGACACCAACTTCTACGACCGTGACAACAAGTTGATCGCGGACTCCAACCCGGTCGTGCGGCAGGCCTGGGACACCTCGATGAAGATGGTGTCGGAGGGGGTCAGCGCCAAGATCGCCACCTGGTCGAAGGACTGGGAGGCGGGCTTCAAGAACGGCAGCTTCGCGGTCACCATGTGCCCGTCGTGGATGCTCGGGATCATCAAGACCAACTCCGGCGCCGCGAACGCCGGCAAGTGGGACGTGGCCGCGGTGCCTGGTGGTGGCGGCAACTGGGGCGGCTCGTGGCTGGCCGTGCCCACCCAGAGCAAGCACCCCAAGGAGGCCTACGAACTGGCCAAGTTCCTGACCAGCCCCGAGGGTCAGGTCGCCGCCTTCAAGGAGGCGGGCCCGCTGCCGTCGTCGCCCAAGGCGCTGGACGACCCCGCGTTCCTGGCGCTGACGAACGACTACTTCTCCAAGGCGCCGGTCGGCAAGATCTTCGGTGAGGGCGCCAAGTCGCTGAAGCCGGTCGTCCTCGGCCCGAAGCACCAGGCCGTCAAGGAGCGGGCCTTCGAGCCGGCCATGCAGGCGGTCGAACAGGGCAAGCTCACCCCCGACAAGGCTTGGCAGCAAGCGCTGAAGAGCGCTGTCAAAGAGGCGAAGTGACCTCTTCCGGCGTCATCCGGTCGTCGGCGGCAGCGCGTGCCGCCGACGGCCGGGTTTCCTGGCGCTCCCGGCTGACCCGCGCGGACATGAAGTTCGCGCCGTACGTCTTCATTGCGCCGTTCTTCGTCCTGTTCGGTGTCTTCGGGGCGTTCCCGCTGGTCTACACCGGCTGGGTCTCGCTGCACGACTGGCACCTGATCGGTGACCACACCTTCGTCTGGTTCGACAACTACACCGCGCTGTTCTCGGATCCGGACTTCTGGAACGCGCTGAAGAACACGGTCGGCATCTTCGTGCTGGCGACCGTCCCGCAACTGCTGATGGCGCTGTCGGTGGCCAATCTGCTGAACCGCAAGATCCGCGCGCGCACCTTCTTCCGGATGGGGGTGCTGATCCCGAACGTCACCTCGGTGGCGGCGGTCGGCATCGTCTTCGGCCAGCTGTTCGCCCGCGACGTCGGCCTGGTCAACTACGTCATCACCGCGTTCGGCCTGGACGCGGTGGACTGGCAGGCCAACTGGTGGTCCAGCTGGATCGCGATCGCCGTGATGGTCGACTGGCGCTGGACCGGCTACAACACACTGATCCTGCTCGGCGCGATGCAGGCGATCCCCAAGGACCTGTACGAGTCGGCCTCCCTGGACGGGGCCAAGCCCCGGCAGCAGTTCTGGCGGATCACCGTGCCGTTGCTGCGCCCGACGCTCGTGTTCACCGTCATCATCTCCACGATCGGCGGTCTGCAGTTGTTCACCGAGCCGGTGATCTTCGGCAACGGCAGGATGCTCGGCGGCACCCTCGGGCAGTTCCAGACGGTCACCATGTACATGTACGAGACGGCGTTCCAGCGCTTCCAGTACGGGTACGGCGCGGCCATCGCGTGGTCGCTGTTCGGGCTGATCGTGGTGTTCTCGCTGATCAACCTGCTGATCGTCCGGCGGGCCGCGCGGTGAGCGCGCTGAAAGCCGCCTCGGCCCGGCTGTGGCGCACCAGCCCGGCGACGTACCTGGCGCTGGTCGTCGCGTGCGCGTTGTCGCTGTTCCCGATCTACTGGATGGCCGTCGTGGCCACCCGGTCCAACGACGTGATCAACGACGTACCGCCGCCACTGCTCCCCGGCGGTGAGCTCGCCGCGAACGTCGGCCGGGTGTTCGCCAACGAGCACGCGGCCTTCGCCTACGGCCTGGTGAACTCGGTCGTGGTCTCCAGCGTGGTGACCGTCTCGGTGGTCTTCTTCTCCACCCTGGCCGGCTTCGCGTTCGCGAAACTGCGGTTCCGCGGCCGCAACGGCCTGCTGCTGGTGATCGTGGGCACGATGATGGTGCCGGTCCAGCTCGGCCTGATCCCGCTCTACATGCTGATGGTGAAGATCGGCTGGAACGGTCACCTGCAGGCGGTGATCGTGCCGTTCCTGGTGAGTGGTTTCGGCGTCTTCATGATGCGTCAGTACGCCGCCGAGGCGATCTCCGACGAGTTGGTGGAAGCCGCCCGGGTGGACGGCTGCTCGACCTTCCGGATCTACTGGAACGTCGTGCTGCCCGTACTACGGCCCGCCGCGGCCGTACTCGGTCTGCTGACCTTCATGCAGACCTGGAACGAGTTCATCTGGCCGTACGCCGTCCTCGACGCGAACACCCCGACCGTCCAGTTGTCGCTCAGCCTGCTGGCGACGGCCTACTACACCGACTACGCGCAGGTCTTCGCGGCGACGGCGCTGGCTACGCTGCCCCTGTTCGCGGTCTTCGTCCTGTTCGGCCGCCAGATCATCGGCGGCATCATGGAAGGTTCGATCAAGTCGTGACAACTGACAGCCAGACCGAGGCCGGTACCGGACTGGAGTTCCCCACCGGGTTCCTGTTCGGCGCCGCCACCGCCGCCTACCAGGTGGAGGGCGCGGCGACCGCCGACGGGCGTGGTCCCTCGATCTGGGACACCTTCTCGCACACGCCCGGCCGGGTGCTGGGCGGCGAGACCGGCGACGTCGCGATCGACCACTACCACCGGTACCGCGACGACGTCGCTTTGATGGCTGACCTCGGCCTGCAGGCCTACCGCTTCTCGATCGCCTGGCCGAGGGTCCAGTCGAGCGGTCGCGGCGCACTCAACCAGGCGGGCGTCGACTTCTACTCGCGGCTGGTCGACGAGCTGCTCGCCGCCGGTATCGAGCCATGGCCGACCCTGTACCACTGGGATCTGCCGCAGCCGCTGGAGGACGCAGGCGGCTGGCCCGAGCGGGACACGGCGGAGCGGTTCGCGGACTACGCGGGCGCGATCGCCGCGGCACTGGGCGATCGGGTCCGGCAGTGGACGACGCTGAACGAACCCTGGTGTTCGGCCTTCCTGGGCTACGGCTCGGGCGTGCACGCACCGGGTCGTGAGGATTCTGCTGCGGCTGTTCGCGCCGGGCATCACCTGATGCTCGGGCACGGCCTGGCCGCCGGCCTGCTCCGGTCCGCCGGGCATCAGGTCGGCGTGACCATCAACTTGTACGAGGTCGTACCGGCCAGTGAGCGGGCGATCGACCTGGACGCGGCCCGGCGGATCGACGGACTGCAGAACCGCTTCTTCCTCGACCCGGTCCTGCGCGGGTCCTATCCGGCGGACGTGATCGCGGATCTCGCGCCGGTGACCGACTTCGCGCACGTACGGGACGGGGACCTGGCCGTCATCTCCACCCCACTCGACGTCCTGGGCGTGAACTACTACACCCGGCATGTGGTGACAGGCGAGCCGACCGGCGGCGACGACGGTCATGGTGGAGGGGGCGGCGCCGGCGCGTCGCCCTGGCCCGGTAGCGAGGACGTGGGGTTCGTGAAGGGCGACTTGCCGGTCACCGCGATGGGATGGGAGATCCATGCCGAGGGGCTCACCGGTGTTCTCGAGCGGGTCGCGCGGGAGTATCCGCCGGTGCCGCTGTACGTCACCGAGAACGGCGCGGCCTTCGCGGACGTACCGGATGCGGATGGTCTGGTCCGTGATCCCGACCGGATCGGCTACCTGGACGGCCACCTGCGGGCCTGTCGGGCGGCGATCGACGCGGGAGTCCCGTTGCGCGGCTACTTCTGCTGGTCGCTGTTCGACAACTTCGAGTGGTCCTGGGGGTACTCGCGGCGTTTCGGCCTGGTCCATGTCGACTACGAGACGCAGACACGGACACCGAAGAGCAGCGCTTATTGGTACGGCGATCTGATCCGAGGCAGGCTAGCGGTATGACCGAACCCCGTCCCACCATCGAAACCGTCGCGGCAAGGGCGGGGGTGGGGCGGGGTACCGCTTCGCGAGTGGTGAACGGATCCTCCCAGGTCAGCCCGGCGGCCCGCGCGGCCGTGCTGAAGGCGATCGACGAGCTGGGCTATGTGCCGAACCGGGCGGCTCGCAATCTGGTCACCCGGCGGACCGACTGCGTGGCCCTGGTGATCTCCGAACCGGGCGAGCGGCTCTTCACCGAGCCGTACTTCGCCGGCATCGTCCGCGGGATCAGTTCGGCGATGGCCCAGACCCAGCTGCAGTTGTGGTTGTCGATGGTGCAGAGCGCGACCGAGCGCGAGCGGGCCGGCCGCTTCCTGACCAGGGAGCACGTCGACGGGGTGCTGATGCTCTCGCAGCACGCGGACGATCCCCTGCCGGCCCAGGTCCGGGCCGGCGGACTGCCGTTGGTGCTGTGCGGGCGGCCACTGGCCGGGCCGGACAACCGTCCGGTCGGGGACATTCCCTTCGTTGACGCCGACAACGCGACCGGCGGGCGGCAGGCAGCGCAGTACCTGGTGGATCAGGGCCGGAAACGAGTCGCGTGCATCGCAGGTCCGCAGGACATGTCCGCCGGGGTAGCGCGACTGCTGGGGTTCCGCCAGGTCATCGGCGAGGACCTGGTCGAGTACGGGGACTTCAGTGAGGAGAGCGGCGCGAAGGCGATGGTGGCGCTGCTGGACCGGGCGCCCGGGCTGGATGCTGTTTTCGCGGCATCGGACCCGATGGCCTTCGGGGCGATGCGGGTGCTGAAGGCGGCCGGCCGGCGGATTCCGGAGGATGTGGCCGTGATCGGGTTCGACGGCTCGCCTGGTGGCCGGCACTCCGACCCGCCGCTCACCTCCGTGTTCCAGCCGACCGAGGAGATGGGGCGCGAGATGACCCGGCTACTGCTGGCTCAGTTGAGCGGTGAGCAGCCTGCCGAGACTCAGATCATCGTCGAGACCAGGCTGGAGCTTCGCGGCAGCGCCTGAGTCCTGCTGGATCAGGCGTAGGGATCGGTGACCTCACGGAGTTTGGTCAGGGCACGGCGGAGCTGGGTGGCTTGGGTGGTGCCCAGGTGGGCGGTCCACTCGGCCTCGATGTCGGCGATCTCGGCGGCGGCGATGGGGATCGTCCGGGCGCCGTACTCGGTGATCTGGACGAGGCGGGCGCGGGCGTCGCTCGGATCGGGGACGCGGCGGACGTAGCCCGCCTTCTCGAGTTGGTCGACCAGGAAGCCGGCGGTCTGCTTGGTGACCTGGGCCTGGTCGGCGAGGTCGGTCAGCCGGGTGCCGTTCGCGCCGATTCGCTGGAACACTCGGGCTTGGGCGGGCGTGATGTCGAAGCCGGCCGCGGCCAGTCGCGCGAAGACGCGGTTCTCCAGGCAGCGGTACGGGATGAACAGCAGCAGTCCGAGGTTCGGGTCGTCGTCCGGCACCCGGCCATCTTGACCGATGGTCAGAGAGGCTGTCTAATTTGGTCAGAGAGGCTGACTAGTTCCACTGGGGTGCGTGATGGAGACCGAAGAGATCTGGCGGTACGTCGATGCCGAGCGCGCGGCGTTGGCCGACCTGCTCGCCGGGCTGACCGAGGCCGAGTGGTCGACGCCGTCGGTCTGTCCGGGCTGGACGGTCCGCGACGTCGCGGCGCATGTGATCTCGTCGCCGCAGGCCCGGGTGCGGCCGGTGATGGGCGGGATGGTTCGGGCGCGGGGCGACTTCAATCGATTCGTGTTCGAGGAGGCGCGGCGGGCGGGGGCGAAGTACTCGGGGGAGGAGATCGTTGCGCAGTACCGGCGGTTTGCCGGATCGCGTCAGCGGCCGCTCGGTACGACGGTTGTCGATCCGCTGCTCGATGTGCTGATCCATACCCAGGACATCGTGCTGCCGCTCGGGCGCCGGCATGAGATGCCGGTCGAGGCGGCGGTCGTGGCGGCCGATCGGATCTGGGCCAAGTCGTTTCCGTTCAAGGCCCGCAAGCGGTTGAGTGGCTTCAGATTGGTTGCCTCTGACATCGAGTGGTCGGTGGGTGCGGGGGCTGAGGTACGCGGGCCGATCGCCGGGTTGCTGCTGTTGCTCAGCGGGCGTGAGTCGGCGCTGCTTCCGCGTCGTTGAGTGGGGTTTTGCCGGCTGGGTACGTTGGGAGGGCCGAGGAAATGACCCCATGACCCCGACGAACCAGGTGTGACGATGAGCGCGCTCGCGCAGACGACGCAGGAGCCGACCGGTGTGGCCGGTTGGGCGATCGACCTGATGGAGAAGCTGGGTGCTCCGGGCGCCGGGCTGGCGGTGGCGCTGGAGAACCTGTTCCCGCCGTTGCCGAGCGAGGTGATCCTGCCGCTGGCGGGGTTCGCGGCCAATCGGGGTGATCTCGGGTTGATCAGCGCGATCTTGTTCACGACGCTCGGGTCGGTGGTGGGTGCGCTCGCGCTGTACGGCGTGGGCGGCGTGCTCGGGCGGGAGCGGACGCGCGGGCTGGCGGCGCGGCTGCCGTTGGTCAAGCTCGAGGACGTCGACAAGGCGGAGGAGTGGTTCGACCGGCATGGCGCCAAGGCGGTCCTGATCGGGCGGTTGGTGCCGGTGGTACGGAGTCTGATCTCCGTGCCGGCCGGTGTCGAGCGGATGACCGTGCCGTTGTTCCTCGCGCTGACGGCGCTGGGGAGTGCGGTGTGGAACACGGCGCTGATCGTCGCGGGGTATGCGCTGGGTGAGAAGTGGCATGTCGTGGAGTCGTCGGTGGGGGTGCTGCAGTACGTCGTACTGGCGGGTGCGGTGGCCGCGGTGACCTGGTTCGTGGTTGTCAAGGTGAGGGCGAATCGTTCACCAGCTGAGAAAGTCAAGTAGCCAGCTCGACTTTGGTTAGGCTCGAGATCTCACTGCCGAACCTCCCAGGAGTTGGGTCCCGATGCCCTCAACCGTCTTCGAGCCGCGGATCGTGCCGGATCCGCCGGTCTGGCCGCAATCCGTCGTCACCGTGGTGGGGAATCCGAAAGCCGGGTCCCGGACGGCGGCGGCTGCCGCGTCGGTGGCCGAGTTGCTTGCTTCTGAGCTCGGTACGCCGTACCGGATCGACGAGCTGGTCGATCTCGTCACGTTCGCGCCGGCGATCTTCCAGGGGGAGAGCGCGGCCGAGGCGGATCGGGAGGCGTTGGACAGTGCGATCGAGCTGGTGTCGTCGGCTTCGGTGATCGTGCTGGCTACGCCTGTTTACAAGGGGAGTTACACGGGGTTGCTGAAGAGCTTCCTCGACGTGCTGCCGCATCTGGCGCTGGCTGGCTCGGTCGTCGTACCGGTCACTGTGTCGGCTGCTCCCAGTCACAAGCTGCTTGCTGACCTGCATTTGCGTCCGGTCCTCGCCGAGCTCGGTGCGAGCGTGCCGACTCCGCCGGTCGCGCTGGAGGAGAAGGACTTTGAAGACCTCCAGCTCCCGGTCTCAGTCTGGCTCCGTCGTCACGCTGGTCTGGTGCAGGCAACCACAATCGCTCTCCAGCCAGTCGCCGAACCAACCCCCGCCAAGTAACTCACCCAATCCGCCCCGCGCCCGCCGCGCCCCCCGCGCCCGCCGCGCCCGCCGCGCGCGCCGCGCCTGCCGCGCGGAAGATGCGGCGCGAGGCTGCGGCGGCTCTGCCCATTTCGGGGGTTAACCCCTCAGTTGGTGGGTTGCCCTACGTGGTTCTGAGGGGGCAACCCACCATCTCAGGGGTTAACCCCTCAAATGGTGGGTGGGTGGGTGGGGAGGGGACTGGGGCCCCGGACGGGGGGTCCGGGGTCCCAGTTCCTGGCCGAGGGGGACGCGTGGGGTCAGTCGGCGCGTGCGGCGGCCTCGGCAGGTCTGGTGGAGAGGGACTTTGTGGCGGGGATGAGGGTGGAGAGCATCGTCAGGACGAAGGCGATTCCGATGATGATCAGGTAGATCCAGATGGGGCCTGAGGGGGTTGCGCTGGTGGAGACTGCTGAGGCGTAGGGGAGGAGGGTGGCCAGGGCTACCAGGGTGCCTAGGACTATGCCGGAGAGGGCTACGAGGATGCCTTCTGTGGTGAGCATTCTGAGGACTTGGCCTCGGGTGGAGCCGGTGAGGCGTTGGAGGCCGAACTCGCGGCGGCGGCGGACTGTGGCGGACGCCAGGGTGTTGACTACCGAGACTGCGGTGTAGGCGATGAGCATGCCGACCAGGAGATAGTTGATCCAGGCTTGGGTTTTGAGGTCTTCGTTGTTGCCGGCGATGAGAGCGTCGCGGTCGGCTACCTGTACGCCGGGAGTCGCGGCGGCGAGTTCGGCCAGGGCGGGTGCGATCGACGCGCCGGGCTCGGCGCGGACGAGGATCTGCGGGGCCAGGCGATCGGTGGTGTGGGCGGCGACCAGGTCGGCGGGGAGGACGATGCTTTCGTAGCCGCGTTCGGCCGCGAAGGTGGCTACTACCTTCAGCTCCACCGGGGTGCCGTCGCCGAGGGTCATCTTGATCGACGTACCGACCGGACGCTGGATCTTGGTGGCGACCGCGTCGGGGAGCGCGACCGTGTTGCCGGTCAGGCCCTCGAGGGAGCCGGTGGTCAGGCGTACCGGCGCAGTACCGTCCGAGCCCTGGGGCGAGATGCCCTGCAGGAGTGCGCCGTCTTCGTCGAACGGCGCGTTCCGCGGCTCGTCGATGACGCCGAGGCTGGTGACGTAGGCGGACGCGCTCGCCACCCCCTTCAGCGCCTGGACCTGGGGGAGAAGCGACGGCGAGAGACCCGAGGCGGTCGAGACGAGTACTGCGTCGGCGCGCAGGTCCTTGGTGAACGCCTTCGAGGCCGCGTCGACGTTGGTGGTCTGCATGTAGATGTTGGCGGTGGCGATCCCGACGGCCAGCATGACCGGCATCACCGCGGCCGACATGGCGACGGATCGCGCCGTCACGTTGAGGATCGCGAGCCGTCCGTTGACCCGGCTCACCGCGTACAACGGCCAGCGGAGGATGCCGAGGATCAGCTTGGTGACCAGCGGGCCGAGCACTGCCAGACCGATCGCCCAGCACAGCACCGCGGGACCTGCAGTCGCGCCGGCCAGCGGCCCGCTCATCACGGCTCCCGTCACGATCATCAGCGCGAGACCGCCGCCGACGAAGAGCAGGCCGATCACGAGTCGCACCCAGCTGAACCACTTGGTCTGCAGCGAGGACTCGACCAGCGCCTCGACCGGCCGGATCTTGGCTGACCGCCGCGACGCCATGAACGCCGCACCGACAGCCGCCAGTACTGCGGCTCCCGCACCGGCAGCGAACGGGATCAGCCCCTGGTAGAAGGTCACGTCAGGCGACGCCACCCCGTTCTTCGAGAGCTGATCGAAGAGGAAGCGCCCGAGCAACGCGCCGGGGATCACACCAGCCAGTACTGCGGGCAGCGACACCAGCATCGCCTCACCCAGGATCATCCGCCGGACCTGGCCAGGCGTCGTCCCGATGCTGCGTAGCAACGCGAACTCGCGCTGCCGGTGCTGGGCGGCCAGGGCCAGCGTCGAGGCGACGACGAACATCATCGTCATCGTCGCGATGCCACCGAACGAGCCGGCCACCGAGATCAGCACGACCTTCTTGACGGCCGCGTCCGGGTGCTCGACCTGGCCACGATCGAGACCGATCAGCGCGGACACGTCGGCGGTCTTCTCGATCTGCTTCCGCAGTGCCTTCAGGTCGGTGCCAGGGGCAACGAGTACGCCGAGGGAGGAGAACTTCCCGGGTTGGCCGGCGAGACGGCTGGCGTCCTGGTCGGAGAAGAAGGTGTTGCCGGCCGGGCCGGCGGCGATTCCGTCGACGGTGAAGGCGGTTCGCCGGCCACCGACCAGCAGGTTCACCTTGCCACCGAGCTTCGCGTGGAGGTCCCGCGCGGTCGTTGCGTCCAGGACGACTCCGCCGGGGCGAGGCGCAGTACCGGAGGTGAGGGTGAAGGGGGCGAGGGCCGCGGCTGACCAGTCGTGGCCTTCGCCCTTGCTGAAGCCCTGGCCCTGGGGGACCGGGGCGGGGAAGGTCTGGTCGCCGATGACGTCGGTGACGCCTTGCAGGGAACGGATCTTGGCGGCGACCGAGTCGTCGATGCCGACCTGTTCGGTCAGGTGGGTGACATCTTCCTTGCCCGGACGGAGGTGGGTGAGCTTGCCGGTGACGACGATCGGCGCTGCGGCGAGGCGCTCGGGTGCGACGTTGGAGCGGATGCCGGTCTCCATCAGGCCACCGCAGGCGAGCACGATGGCGGTGCCGAAGATGACGGCGACGAAGGTGGCGATGAAGCCGCTCTTGCGATAGCGCAGGGTGCGGACGGCCAGGCGCATCATCGTCCGACTCCGGCTGCTTCGTGCGCCGCACGGGCTGCTTGGGCGGCGCGGGCCGCGCGGGCGCCGAGGTGGGTGAGGCGGTCTGCTACCTGCTCGGCGGTCGGTGAGACCAGGCTGCCGGCCAGTACGCCGTCGGCGAGGAAGACCACCTGGTCGGCGTACGAGGCCGCGACCGGGTCGTGGGTGACCATGACGACGGTCTGGCCCTGGGTGCGGACGGGCTCGCGGAGCAGGTCGAGGACGTCGGCGGCGGTCTGGGTGTCCAGAGCGCCGGTCGGCTCGTCGGCGAAGATCACCGCGGGCCGGGCGACCAGGGCGCGGGCGATGGCGACGCGCTGCTGCTGGCCGCCGGACAGTTCGCCCGGGCGGCTCTTGTGCTTGCCGCTGAGGCCTACCCGGTCCAGTACCTCGCGGACGGCGGCCTTGTTGGTACGGCGGCCGTCGAGCTCCTGCGGCAGCGTGACGTTTTGCCAGACCGTCAGGGCCGGCAGCAGGTTGAACGACTGGAAGACGAAGCCGATCCGCTCCCGGCGCAGCTCGGTGAGCTGCCGCTCGTTCAGGCCGGCCAGCGGTACGTCGTCGATCGCGACCGTACCGGCGGTCGGCCGGTCGAGTCCCGCAGCGCAGTGCAGGAAGGTGCTCTTGCCCGAGCCCGACGGCCCCATCACGGCGGTGAAGGTGCCCCGCGCGAAGCTGATCGTGACACCGTCCAGCGCGGTGACGGCATTGCCGCCCTTGCCATAGACCCGGCGTACGTCCTGCAGCACGACCGAGTGGTTCGATCTGGTGAGTGCTTCCTTGTTACGCCTCATGACTGACCCCTTGTAGCTGTCCCGACTGACGAGAACGACGCTACGGAGAGCCAGACGCGCTCCCCAGGGAGTTGGGCAGCCTCTGGGGGTAGTGCTAGGTCCCCTCTTCGTGGAGGAGGTAGTCGCGGATGCCGGCCCGCACTTGGTGGACCAGCGGCTCGGTCCAGTCGGTGCCGTCGGCACTGAAGTGGCCAGTGAGTACGCCATCCGTCCTGGTGCGGACGCGGATCGCCAGAGCGTCCGCTAGCCCAGTGTCCTTGGGGCCGGCGGCTGTGGCGACCTCTGCTTTGACCGTGCCGAAGGTGAAGCCGGTGGGCCATTGCTGGGGGACGTACTCGAAGAACGGGGTGCGCTGGGGGTCTTGGATCGTCGCGTAGATCGCTGAGGCGGGGTAGCGGGCGTAGCGGCTGCAACCGACTACGGCGTCCCGTACTGCCGGTACGTCGGCTGCTAGCGAGCCGGTGACGCGGGGGATGGCCAAATAGGAGGGGACGATGCAGGGGCCGAGTAGGTGCTGCCAGGCTGGGCGGTCGCGCTTGCCGAAGAGGGTGGTGAACGCCAGGGTGTCGCCGGGGCCGACGTGGGGGTCCATGCCGTGGGCAAGTGCGGCCAGGTAGGTGACGAGGGGTGTGCTCCGGTGCTGCTTGGTCAGTGCGTCGACGGCGGCAACCTCTTGCGCGCTGAGCAGGTCGTCACGGTAGGCCAGCGGATCGCCGGTTGAGGAGGGTTGCGGTGAGACCTTGGTATCGCGGATCTTCGAGTGCCACCAGGCGGCGGCTTCTTTGCTGGTACGGCGTACCTGGTCTGCCTCTGCTGTTGTGTAGTCGGTGTACTGGGCGGGCGGTGGTAGCTCTTGGCCGGTGTAGAGGGCTGCTAGCTCGGTGACTGTCTCCCAGAGGGTTACTGGGTCGGAGACCATGTGGTGGAGGTGCAGTGCGAGCTGGTTGCCGGCTAGGCGCAGTCTGATCGGGCGGGCGATGTCTACCGGGGCGTGCGAGCTGACCTCGTCGACCAGCTCCAGCGACGAGCGGGGCTCGGGGTGGATCAGTTGGAGCCGGTCGCTGCTGACCTCTGTGCGCAGTACCTCGTGGCGCTGCTGTAGCCGGTGGAAAGCCGTAGCTAGCCGGTCGGCGTCCAGTCTGTCGTCCAGCGTCAGCACTGTGTTCATCGTGAACCAGGGCCCCTTGGCGAAGCCCGGACGCTTCTCATCCATCTCCAGGGCGAACGTCTGCCACAAAGAAGTCTTCATAGGAGGGCCTGCGAGTAGTCGGGGACGTCCGCAGCGACCAGTGCTTTGTGCAGGTCCTCCAGTACCTCCACAGCGAACCCCTTCTGCTGCCACCGCTCGAACGAGATGCCGAAGCCCAGCTCGATCCACAGGTCGGCATTGCGCTGCTCATGTGGGCCGAACGGCTCCAGCAGGACTGTCGGTGTCGCGGACCACAGCGAGTCGAGCAGTGTGCCTCCACCGGGCTTGCTCACTGTGGCGAGCGCTTGGCGGCACAGGTCGAAGGAGCCGTGGTGCCCGGACCGCTGGTGGAAGGTGGTCGGCCGCCCTGCTACTACCTGACCGAAGGGCGGATAGCCGTCGTCGAGCCACGGGTGCCACTCCGGGTCGATCATGAAGTAGCGCACGCCCTTGGTGGAGAGGTCCCGGTCCTCGTACGCGACCACGTCCAGCTCGAAGCCTGCCTGGAGTAGGTCATCGGCTCGCTCGCGGTAGGTGCCCATGCCCCAGCCACCGCCGTGCACGAGGAGGCGCTGTTCCCTCTCCCGCCAAGGCACAGCGGCGTCGCGGCTGACTGGGATGCTGCAGGGAATAGTCAGGTTGTCGGCGTCTGCGAGCCAGATGTGCCGCACCGGCAGGGATGTCGGGCCGGCCTTGTCGAAGGATGGCGATTGGACCGAGTCGACATGGCACACGTCCACGGGGACTTCGCCGTACTGGGCGATGTACCGCTCGACCAGTGGGAGCCAGAAGCCGGAGAAGACCACGAAGCGGGTCACGCGCCGCGCATGCCAGTCGTCGAGGAGTGCGGTGACAGCTGCCTCCTCGGTGGCGACTGAGGCATCGCGGGCGAGCTTCTGACCGGCCAGGGCGATCCGGAAGTCGCGGTGGAAGGCCTGCTTGGAGCGGGCCGTGGTGGCGAGCGTCTCGGGCGGCATCAGGCGCTCCAGCACGGAGACGTTCGCAGCCTGGCCTTGTTCGGCGAGGCGGTCTGCGAGGAGCAGGCCCGGAACGTGGACGCCCAGTGCTACGCCCGAGGTGAGGATCTCGATCACAGGCGGTCCAGGTCCTTGTTCAGGTGCCGAAGGATCAGATTCACCATCGCTTCGCGGTCCGGACCCTCGTAGCCGCGGGGCGTCCCCTCGACCAGCATGATCAGGTAGAGATAGACCCGGTAAAGAACGAGAGTCTCGCCCAACTCGAGCTCGCCGTACCCGGCCAGCAGGTCGGCATCAGGTGCGGAGCGGAACAAGGTGAGCGAGGCGAACTCGGCGACCGGATCACCCCAGAACGCGCGCTCCCCGTCGATCAGCCCGGTGATCCGCCCGTCCTCGACCAGGATGTTGCCGTCCCACAGGTCGAAGTGGATCAATCGCGGAGTCTGTACCTCGTCCAGCAGGTCGAGCCGGCTGAGGACGAGTTGCCGGAGCTGCTCGGCCGGCCGCGGCAGCTCCACGGCGAACCGGCTGGCATCGGCCAGGACGTCGTCGACCATCGACAGGAACGCCCCGCTCCAGGTGGCGACCAGCCCCTTCTGCGGATACCCGAAGGCCGAGCCGGTCACTTCGTGGAGAGTCGACACGATCCCGCCCAGCTCACGCTGGAGAACGGCCCGCTCATCGTCGGGAACGCCCTGCATCGTCGTACCGGGGAGTGCCGTCATCAGTAGGTAGTCGTCGCCGCTGTGGATGACCTCGGGTACCGGCGCCTTGCCGCGGGCCGCTTGGTAGAAGAGGGCTTCGGTGTGGATCAGGTCGTGCTCATGGCTCAGCACCGGCGCGTCCGGGTCGGGGGAGACCTTCAGGATCAGGTCGGAGCCGATCCGGTAGACGGTGTTGTACGTACCCTCGGTCAGCTCGGTGACCTCGCCGCTGGGGTCGACGCCGGCTTCCTCCAGGATCTGGGTGATGGCCGGGCGGTCGAGTTCGCGCTTGTTGCTCATCGGTTGTCCTTGCGGCGGCGGGCGTCGGAGTAGATCTCGTCCATCAACGTGATCCGCGGGGTGGCCGCGTCCAGGTCGTCGGTCAGGCTGTCGAGGATTCGGGTGAGTTGGCGTTCGTAGTACGAGATCGCCGGGAAGCCGATCACCTGGCGGTCGCCGTCGGTGGGGGTGACGATCAGGTTGAGCGGCACCGCCCCGGCGACCGGGCGGAGGAAGTTCCTCAGCTTGACCGTGGCGCGTTCGAAGGTGAAGACATGGTCCGAGATGTGCTGCTCGCCGACGTCGGCGGTCAGCGTCGCCTCGACACCGGTTGCCCAGCGCAACGAAGCCTCGAACGAACGGTCGACGCCGTTGGGTCCGTCGAAGTCCGACCTGCCCTCGGCAGCGACTGGGTCCAGCCCGATCGTCGCCTGGACAGCCTGTAGCCAGTAGCTCGCGGCGTCGTAGAAGATGCCGCCGCCGAGCTCCGGCCGATCGCGATACCCACCGGGAGCCGGTACTGCGAACCTGACGGTCGTCTCCGCCTTGACCAACGGCCCGTAGGGCTCGCCGTGAACGAAGTCGTGAACCGTCTGCTGCCACGGGTGATCCGCGGTCGCGACGGCCTCGAAGACCTTCACGTCCGTGGCGGCGAAGGACAGCTCGGCCAGCTCCTCGGCGGTGAGGCAGAGCGGCTTCTCGACGATCACGTGCTTGCCGGCGACCGCCGCCCGGACGGCCCAGCGGTGGTGGGCGGAGTTGTGCAGCGAGATGTAGACGGCGTCGATCGCCGGGTCGGCGAGCAGCGCTGCATAGTTCTCGTGCACGACCGGGATCTCGTGCCGGCCGGCGTATTCCTTGGCGCGGACGGGATCGCTCGCGGCGACTGCTCTGACGCCGGCACCCTGCGCCAGCAGAGTACGTTCGGCGATCCCGGTGGCTCCGATCAAGCCGATCTCAAGCGGCATCGGTCATCCCTCGTGGTGTCAGGCCGGCCGAGATCACTTCGGTCAGCAGGCGTTGCCGCCAACGGTGGATCTCACCGGCGGCGCAGAAGATGGCGACGTGGACCCGCCCGCCGGGGGACGCCAGGGTGCTCCCGTTGAGCACCGTGACGCCTGGCTGTGCGGTTCCGGCGTACCGGATGGGGGCGAAGGCCCGGGTCAGGTCTTCGATGGTCTCGCCGGCGGCGAGGTTGAGTTCGAGTTGCCAGAGGTGGCCGGTGAGGCCGTGCTCCCTGGCCTGGCGGTCGAGGCGGATCGCCAGCAGGCCGAGTGATTGCCTGGCGTTGATCTCGAGGACGGGGATCACGGTGCCGTCGTCGAGCAGCATCGAGTCGACGCCGACCGGTCCCCAGTAGCCGGCCTCGGTGAGGGCGGGGATGACTTCGCTGACGGTTTCGGCGTACCAGCCCTGGTCGATCAGTGACGGGGTCGCGGGGCTGGAGCCGAAGTGGCGGAAGCCGCGATTCGTCATCTGCTGGATGCCGAGGAACTCCCAGCTGCCGTTCTGGTCGAGGTGGAAGTGGCCGGAGAAGTCGTGCTGTTTGGGGAGCTTCTCCTGTACGACGAGCTCGATCCGCAGGCCGTTGCCGACCTGCTTGCGGAGGACTCGCTCGATCGCCTTGAGGATGCCGGGGGAGCTCGCTTCGAGCAGTGCCCGGCCGGAGACGCCGTACGGATCCTTGATCAAGGCCTTGAAATCAAGGGAAGTGACGGCGTCGACCAATTCGTCGGTACTGCGAACCACCCGGCCGGCACCGGGCAGTCCCAGTCGCCGGACCAGCTCGTCGGACCAGGTTTTCGAGTTGACCTGGGCAACCACATCCGGTGCCGGCAGCAACTGTTCCGCGAGGGTCCAGGTCTCCGGCAGGACGGCGTACGGCGCGATGGTGGCGCCGCGGATCCGGCTCATGATCGCCTGGTCGGCCAGGACGTGGCGCTCGATCGGGCCGGGGCCGGGTTCGCCGAGCGCCAGGTGATCGAAGTGCAATCCCATGGCTGCAAGGCCTTCGCGTACCGCCGCCGACATCGGGCGCCGGGTGATCAGCAGGTCGCCGGGGTCGCAGAAGCCGGCCAGTAGCTCGTCCATCGCGTCGACGGCTGGGTCGCTGGCGCTGGTACCGATCGCCGGGAGGGCGGCCAGGTCCGTCGGGCGCCATCTTGACTCGGCGTCGAACGTGCCCAGCCGCACCACCCGGTTCACGAGATGACTGCTCATCGAACTGGGGCCGCCAGGTTGGCGACGAAGGTACTGAACTGGCGGACCGAGCGCAGATCGTCCAGCTGGAGGTTCGGGTAGTCGAGCTCGAGGTCGAACTCGTCCTCGATCGCCAGCAGGAAGGTGATGGTCTGCAGCGAGTCCAGGCCGTACTGCTCGACGAGGTCCGCCTCGGGGCCGATCTCCCCGGCCGTGATGCCGTTGTCGAGGACCCTGGCCAGGACGTTCTTGACGCGTTCTTCGATCTCCACCTCAGACTCCGTTCAGATAAAGGAGAATGCACTTCGAGCAGACCGGCATCATGCCGTTCTCGGACATGATCCGGCGGACCTCCTTGAAGGACTGGCTCTGCCACAGGTCGTTCACCGACTGGTCGTACAGGTTGCCGACCACGAACTCCGGGAAGAACTTGCAGGAGCTGACGGCGCCGTCGGCGTGGACCTCCATCCGGTTCGACACCGCGAGGCACTTGCTGCGGTGCTGGGCCGGGCGGGACGTACCGAGGATGAAGTCGTCGACCTCGTCGTCCTCGAGCTGCGGCTGATAGCGGAGGCGGACGTTCCAGGCCCGGGAGGCCAGGCGGGCCATCGAGTCCTTCAAGGCCGGCAGCTCTTCCTCGGGCAGCTGGTAGGTGTACGAGTGCCAGGTGGGCTTCTTGGTGTCGGTGCTGGGGTTCAGCCAGGAGAAGGTCTTCTCGTACAGCTCGTCCATCGAGTTGGCGACCGATGGGCTGATGTACCAGGGGAACTGGAAGTAGACGGTGTTCACGCCGAGCTCCTCGGCCCACTCCATGAACTCGTACATCTTGTGCACGGTGACGTGGCTGACCATGCAGGACAGCGACAGCTCGCCGTCCCATTCGCCCTTGCGCTTGAGGTCCAGCATCAGCTGGATGTTCTCCATCGTGCGCTTGAAGGTGCCGCGGCCGCGCAGCGCCTCGTGGTCCTCGCCGAGGCCGTCCAGGCTGACCAGCAGGTTGAGGTTCTCACCGATCTTCAGCAGGTCGTCGAGCTTGCGCTTGAAGAGCAGGCCGTTGGTGCACATGTTGACGGTGCGCGGGTACTTCACCAGGAGGTCCGCAACCTGGTCGAACTTGGTGTGCATGAGCGGCTCGCCGCCCCAGAGGAAGAGCTTGGAGCGGACGGGGGCGGTGGTACGGAGTACGTCCTCGATCACCTCGAGGTCCAGCTCGGTCTTCTGCTTCTGGATGCTGAAGTCGCGGAAGAAGCCTTGCTCGTTCCACTGGTAGCAGTGGGTGCAGCGCAGGTTGCAGCGGTAGGTCAGTTGGAGGCTGACCTCCTGCGGCAGGGGTGCGGCGTAGCTGGGGTCGAGCAGGAGGTTCTTGCGGGCCTTGGAACGGATGGACACAGTGTGCTTGATGTCCGCGAATTCCTTGGTGTTCAGCGTTCGCGTCGTAGTGGGGCGCATACGATCTCCCTCAGGCTTGGCTTGTTCTTCCGATCGACAAGACGCTGGCTCCGGCGATCACACCTCCCGTCGCGAGGACGAGGACCAGTGCTGTGGACGTTCCGAGATGTCCACCCAGTACGCCGGCCGCGAAGCCGCCCGTCAGTGCGCCGAGCGGGATGGTGGAGGAGGTGACGGTGCGGGCGGTCGCGTGGACGGTGCTCTGGAGGTCTGCGGGGGTGACGTTCTGGCGGATGCTGGTGGTGAGGACGTTCCATACCGGCGTCCAGACCGACGCGCAGACGCGGATGATGACGAGCACGATCGCCGGCGCAAACACCAAACTGACCGGAATCGCCAACCAGAACACGCCTTCCAGCCCAGTCAGCAGGAGAGTGCGGTGTGTCCCGATCCGATCGACCAGGCGGTTGGCGGCGAACGCCCCGACCAGCCCGCCGACGGACCCGGCCGCGATCAGCAGTCCGCCTTGCAGGCTCGACAACCCCAGCACCCGATAGGCGAACAGCAACAGAACGGCGTCCACCATCCCGGTCCCGAAACTCCGCACGGCCGCCCCGACCACCAACGGCCGCAACACCCCGTGCCCCTTCACGAACCGAAGCCCCAGGGCGATCCGCCCCCACATCGCCATTTGGGGGGTTAACCCCTCAGATTGTGGGTTGCCCCCCTTGGTTCCGGGCTGGCAACCCACAAATCCAGGGGTTAACCCCTGAAATTGCGCGGTGGGGTTGGTGGTGGTGGGGGGCTCGCGGGTTTGGATTCGGGTTCGGGTCAGGGCTGAGGTGAGGAAGGGCAATGCGGTGAGGAGGAGGCCGGTGTACGGGCCGGTGAGTTTGAGGAAGAGGCCGGCCAGGGCGGGGCCGGCGAGTTTGGAGAGGCTGTCGGAGCTTTGGAGGTTGGCGTTGGCGGCTACCAGGCCTCCGGGCCGGACTACTACGGGGAGGTAGGACTGGCCGGCTATGTCTACGAAGACGGTGGCTACGCCGGCCAGGGCGACCACGATCAGGAGTTGGGGGATCGTGACCAAGCCGGCCAGGGCGGCCAGGGGGATGGTGGTGAAGAGGAGGAAGCGGAGTAGTTCGCCGGTGATCATGACCCGGCGGCGGGGGAGGTGGGTCAGGGCGGCGCCGGCGACCAGGCCGAGGGTGGGGTAGGCGAGCCAGCCGATGGCGGAGAGGATGCCTACCTGGGCGGAAGTGGCGTTCAGCGTCAGGATGGCGATGCTGGGGACGGCGAAACCGGTCAGGCGGTCGCCTACGAAGCTTGCGGTCTGGCTGGTCCAGTACCAGCTGAAGTCCGCCTTGGGCGGAGCTGTCCCCACGGTTGTACGCACCGCACCTCCGACTCCCCAGCGCCGTTGTGTGCCTGCCTGTCACCCGCTTAGTTCAAGCTCTGAAATAAGCGGCTCGGCACAACCTAACCGGGTAAGTCGCGAGTCTCAAGCCCTCCGTCACATCTCGATCGCAGACAGTCGCGAAGTGGGAGAAGCCTTCAGTTTTTGAAGGTTCACAGGTCGTCGGGGGATTCGACCGGCTTCTTCCGCTCCTGCTGGAGCTGGATCTCGATCCGCGACTCGGCCGCCGTCGGCAGCCACATCTGCTCGAACGGGCCCATCATCGACGCCCCGATCCCGCGCCTGCGCGAGCGTGCCGCGGCCCAGGCGAGCAGGCCCAGGAACCCCGCCACGACGGCAAGGCTGAGGAACAGAATCCAGATCCCGTCGATCGCTCCCACCTCCACCCGAAGGACGTAGGTGAGACGCCGATCGTTCCCTGGGCTAGACCGGTTTGGGGACTGGTGTGTTCAGCAGGGCGGCGAGGCCGGTGCTGTAGCCGTGGGGGGTTACGTCGCCGAGCAGCAGGCGCTGGAGGATGAAGCCTGGGACAAGGCCGAAGAGCACCTGGGCGATCAGCTTGGGATCGGCGTCCGGGGTGACCGTGCCATCGGCCTGCGCCCGCCGGGCGACCGCCTCGAAATGGCTCCGCAGGTGCTGGTACTTCGAGCAGGCGGTGCCCATGATCGTCTCGTTGTGCAGCGCCTCGGCCCAGGCCTGGATCGCCACCCTGGTCAGGTCGCCACCGGGCTGGCTGGCGATCCCGACGATGTGCTCCAGGGTCGCCTCGAGCGCCGCCGCCGGAGTGAGCGGCGCCTCGGTCGCCAGGATGCCCTCGAAGAGCTGGTCGATCGTGCCCAGCGCGTCGTCCGCGATCGCCGCGACGATCTCCTCCTTGCTCTTGAAGTAGCCGTAGACGGCGCCGGCCGACAGCCCGGACTCGCGGATCACGTCCGCCATCGTCGTCTTGTGGAAGCCCTGGTCCATCACGCACTTGCGCGCGGCCAGCACGATCTCGCGGCGGCGGTTGGCGCGGTGTTCCTCGGTGACCTTGGGCATACCGCAAACATAAAACGAATGTCCGTTCTTGACAACTGAGCGTGATCCCGTCAGGCTCGGAATCGATAAAGAACGATCATTCGGTTTTAATGAGGAGCTGACCCGGGATGTCCGAGGACCAAGCCGTCGCAGAGGAGACCCGTCGCGTTCCGGTGGCGGTCGTCGTCACCTTGCTGACCGCGATGCTGACCGTCGTGCTGATCGCGTTCGCCTGGCCGGCCGCGCGGTCCCAGCCACGGGACCTGCCGATCGCCGTCGCGGGTCCGGCGCAGGCCGCCGCGCAGGTGAAGGGCGGGCTCGACCAGGCGATGCCGGGCGGGTTCGAGATCGACCCGGTCGCCGACCGGGCGGCCGCCGTCGAGGCGATCAAGGACCGTGACGTGTACGGCGCGATCGTGCTCGATCCGCAGGCGCCCGAGGTGCTGACCGCATCGGCCGGCGGTCCGGCGGTGGCCCAGATCCTCACCCAGTTGTCGACCAGGCTCGCGGCGGAGAATCCCGGCGTACAGGTCAAGGTGACCGATGTCGTTCCGCTGCCGAAGGACGATCCGCGCGGGGCCGGGCTGGCTGCCGGTGCGTTGCCGTTGGTGCTCGGTGGCATCATCGCCGCGGCCGTGCTGACCCAGCGGATCAAGGGCGGCGGCCGGCGGGTCGCGGGGGCGCTCGCCTTCGCCGTGACGGGCTCGCTGGCGCTGGCCGCGGTGCTGCAGTTCTGGCTGGGGTCGTTCGAGGGGAACTACCTGGCCAACGCGAGTGTGATCGCGTTGTCGATCGGTGCCATTTCGCTGACGCTCCTGGGCCTGGAGGGGTTGTTCGGATTCGTCGGCCTGGCTGCTGGTGGTGCGGTGATGATGTTGCTCGGCAACCCGTTGTCCGGGCTGGCCAGCGCGCCGGAGATGCTGCCGACCGGGTGGGGTTCGCTCGGCCAGTTCCTGCCGCCGGGGGCAGCCGGTACCGCGTTGCGCTCCGTGAGCTTCTTCGACGGCGCGGGCTCGGGCCGGTCCTTCCTCGTGCTCGGGTGCTGGCTGGTCCTGGGACTCCTGCTCTGCGGGTTCGCCGCGGTGCGGAGTCGTGGCCGGAGCGTCGTACAAGCCCGTTCGGAGGCGTCGCCGGTTACCGTTTGACAGATGACGGCGCGGTGACCGGATCGTTACGACCCGGTCTCCGCGCAACGGCGTCACGGCGAGGACAACGTTGTCTCTCAACCATTGACTTCACTGGTCTGGGCCTCCTACGGTCACGGAAAGCCCAGGGGGTTTGAGCGGTGGTACCGGGATGACAACGATTGCCCGAAGGTGGACGTGATGGCCATGAAGAACGGTTTCAAGACCGCAGGTGTGCTAGCTGTCGGCGCGCTCCTGCTGGGGGTGTCGGCCTGTAGTCAGGGGTCGACCACGAAAACGCCGGAGGCCGGCGGAAGTCAGAGCAGCGGTCCGGCGAACATCAAGATCGCCTACCAGCAGTGGGGCCCCGGCACGGTGATGAAGAACTTCCTCACCGGCGCGAAGACCGAGTACGAGGCGGCCAACCCCGGCTCGAAGGTCGAGATCCTCCCGATCGTGGCGAGTGAGAACGACTACTACACCAAGCTCCAGCTGATGATGCGGTCGCCGAACACGGCGCCGGACATCGTCTACGAGGACACCTTCCTGATCAACTCCGACATCACCGCGGGGTACCTGAAGCCGCTCGACGACTACATCAAGGACTGGTCGGACTGGAGTCAGTTCGAGGACACCGCCAAGGGCGCGGCCAAGGGCCAGGACGGCAAGACCTACGGCATTCCGGACGGCACGGACACCCGCGCCCTCTGGTACAACAAGAACCTGTTCAAGCAGGCCGGCCTGCCGACCGACTGGCAGCCGAAGACCTGGGACGACGTGCTGAACACCGCGCGGACGCTGAAGCAGAAACTGCCCGGCGTGATCCCGATGAACGTGTACTCCGGTAAGCCGATGGGCGAGGCCTCGGCCATGCAGGGCTTCGAGATGCTGCTCTACGGCACCAAGGACACCCTGTACAACTTCGACCAGCAGAAGTGGGTCGTCGGCAGCCAGGGCTTCAAGGACTCGCTGAACTTCATCAAGACCGTCTACACCGAGGGCCTCGGCCCGTCGCCGAAGCAGGCGCTCGACCCGAACATGGGCAGCAAGGTCGGTACCGAGCTGCTGCCGGGCAACAAGCTGGCGATCGCGCTCGACGGATCCTGGATCTACGGCAACTGGCAGAAGACCGGCGCCAAGCCGTGGCCGCAGTGGACCGAGGTGATGGGCCAGACCGCGATGCCGACCCAGGACGGCGGCGGCAAGGGCAAGGTCAGCCTCTCCGGTGGCTGGACCTGGGCGATCCCGGCCAAGTCGAAGTCGCCGGACGCGGCCTGGAAGTTCATCCAGTCCCTGCAGACGCAGAAGAACGCGACCAAGTACGCCACCGACGGCGCCCAGATCGCGGTCCGCAAGGACGTCGCCTCGGACGCCGGCTACAAGTCGTCGGCCAAGAGCACCCAGTTCTTCACCGACCTGGTCGCGGTCACCGTCTACCGTCCGGCGCTGCCGGAGTACCCGAAGGTCTCCAACGAGATCATCACCGCGATGGAGGCCACGATGACCGGCCAGTCGTCGCCGGAGGACGCGGCCAAGAACTACGACGAGGCGGTCGAAGGCATCGTCGGCAAGGACAAGACGACCGCCGGTAACTAAGCAGAAGTTTTCCGAAAGGGCTTCCCCTGTGACGACAACTGCTCCCGCCGTGCCCGCTCCCATCGGCAGCAAGCCTGCCGATGGGAGCGGGCCACCGCGCGGCGCCAAGCTGTTCAAGATGTTGCCGTTGGCACCGGCCATCGGGCTGATGCTGGTCTTCCTGGCCGGCCCGATCCTGTACTGCGTCTACGCCGCGTTCACCAACATGGCGCTGACCGGGACCGGGGCGGCGAACGTGAAGTTCGTCGGGCTGGACAACTTCCGCAAGGCCTTCGGCAGCCACGCCTTCACCAACTCGATCTGGCTGACCCTGGTCTTCACGCTGATCTCGGCGATCATCGGCCAGAACACGCTCGGCCTCGGCCTGGCGTTGCTGATGCGCCGGTCGACCAAGTTCATCCGTAGCTTCGTCGGTACCGCCGTGATCGGCGCGTGGGTGCTGCCGGAGGTGGTGGCGGCGTACCTGCTCAGCGCGTTCTTCAACACCGACGGCACCCTGAACGTGATCCTGCACAAGGTCGGGCTGCCCGGCCAGGACTGGTTGTACGCGGCGCCGATCATCGCGGTGTCGATCGCCAACATCTGGCGGGGTACGGCGTTCTCGATGCTGGTCTACTCGGCGGCGCTGAGCGAAGTACCGAAGGAGATCGAGGAGTCGGCCGAGATGGACGGCGCGTCCGGTCTCAAGCGGCTGATCTTCGTCACGCTGCCGATGATCAGCCGGGCGATCATGACGAACCTGATGCTGATCACGCTGCAGACGCTGAGCGTGTTCGGGCTGATCTTCGCGATGACCCGGGGTGGCCCTGGCACCAAGAGCCAGACGCTGCCGCTGTACATGTACGAGCAGGCGTTCAGCTTCTCGCAGATCGGCTACGGCACCGCGATCGCGCTGGTGATGCTCGCGATCGGCGCGGTCTTCTCGCTGATCTACCTGCGTGGACTGAATGCGGAGGCCGCATGATCGCCCGTGACCGGATCAGCAAGCTGACCCAGAACCTGGTCCTGCTCTTCCTCGGTGTGCTGTTCATCCTGCCGTTGCTGTGGGTGCTGTTCGCCTCGGTCAACCGGACGGCGGGGCTGCGGGTCGAGCTGCCGACCGACCCGACCTTCGCGAACTTCAAGGCGGTGCTGAACGTCACCACGACGTACCGGCCGGTCCTGAACGGGATCGTGCTGTGCGGCGGGTCGGCGTTGCTGACGATGCTCTGCTCGGTACTGGCGGCGTATCCGTTGTCCCGCTTCAAGACGAAGTTCAACCGGCCGTTCCTGCTGACCGTGCTGTTCTGCACCGGATTGCCGATCACCGCGGTGATGGTGCCGGTCTACGGACTGTTCGTGCAGCTCAACCTGGTCGACACGCTCGGCGGCACGATCCTGTTCATGGCGACCTCGTCGCTGCCGTTCGCGATCTGGCTGACCAAGACGTTCATGGACGGCGTGCCGATCTCGCTGGAGGAAGCGGCCTGGGTCGACGGCGCCAGCAACATGCAGGCGCTCCGCCGGATCGTCCTGCCGCTGATGTGGCCGGGTATCGCGGTGGTCGGCATCTTCACCTTCATCGGCATGTGGGGGAACTTCTTCGTCCCCTTCATGCTGCTGCTGTCGCCCGAACGCCTGCCGGCCTCGGTGAGCATCTTCACCTTCTTCGGTCAGTACGGCGAACCGAACTACGGCCAGCTGGCTGCGTACTCCCTCATCTACACCCTGCCCGTCCTGCTGCTCTACCTGCTGCTCAGCAGGAAGCTCGGCGGCGCCTTCGCACTCGGCGGTGCCATCAAGGGCTGAGCCAGACCCTGCATCTCCGCGGCCCGGCGGGTCGTGGAGGTGCAGGGAGCCGCGCCGAGGGCGTACGGTCGGTGACTATGAGCAATGCCGTGACGAGGGCGCGGCCGGGGACCGGGGGCCGCACGTCTGCTGTGACCATGCTGATCGCTGCGGTCGGCGTAGTGGTCACGGTCGCTCTGTTCGCGGCAGGGCAGCGCGCGTGGGAGTACCGGAGCCCTGCGTCGCACCTGGTGCTGGAGACGGTCGACGCCTGTGTGGCGGTGCTCGTGTCCTACCTCGTGTACGGCCGCTTCCGGCGCAGTGGGAGTCGGCAGGACTTGCTGCTGCTGCAGGGATTCGCCTCGCTGGGCTTGGCGAATGCTTGTTTGGCGCTGACTCTGGCCCAGACGGAATGGGTGGCTCTGCTGGGGTTGTGGCTGCCCCCTCCGCTCCGGGTGCTGGGCGCGTTGCTGATCGCCGCGGCCGCGTTGCTTCCACGGCGCTCGGCGCGATCGGCGTGGCGACGGTGGCTGTTTGCGCCGCTCCTCGGCGTAGTACTGGTCATCGTTCTCGTTGTGCTGTTCCAGCGCGAGAACCTGCCGGGGTCGGAGCAGGTGGCGGGCGGGTTTCGTCCCCCGATCAGCAGTCATGGTCACCCTGCTCTCCTGATCACGCAGGTCGTCTCGCTGCTCGCCTTCGCCGCGGCGGCGGTGGCGTTCATGGTCGAGGCGCGCAAGCGGGACGACGTACTGATGCGGTGGCTCGGACCAGCGTGCGCACTGGGTGCACTGGCCAGAGCGAATTACCTGATCTTCCCGGCGAGCGGGCCGGACTGGGTCTACAGCGGCGACGTACTCCGGACCGGCTGCTACTTCCTGCTGCTGGTCGGTGCCGGCCGGGAGATCAGCCGCTACTGGGGAGCGCAGGCCGAGGCAGCCGTGGCCGAGGACCGGCGGAGAGTCGCACGCGAGATGCACGACGGCGTACTGCAGGAGCTGGGCTACATCCGCTCAGAGCTGGCCGCTTTCGCCTCGGTGGACGAGGAACGCGTCGGCCGGATCGTCGCCTCGAGCGACCGGGCCCTGGACGAGGCGAGACAGATGCTGGTCGCGCTGGGCCGGGCCGGTGACGAGCCACTCGCCGATGCCCTGGAACGCGCGGTCGAGCAGATCGCCGAGCGGTACGGCGTTGCGCTGGCACTGGAGCTGGACGCCTCGATCACAGCCGATACCGAGCAGCGGCATGCCCTGGTCAGGGTGGCTCGGGAGGCGGTGCTGAACGCCGTACGGCATGGCCAGGCGGAGCGGATCCGGGTGCGGCTCGCTCAGGAGGGCAAGAGCCGGCTGCTGGAGGTGACCGACGACGGGACGGGGTTCGATCCCGCTCGCCGGACCTCCGGTCGGCAAGGTTTCGGGTTGACCAGCATGCGGGAACGCGCGGAGGCCCTGCCGGGGGTGTTCCGTCTTGAGTCGACGCCGGGCGACGGAACGACGGTGCAGGTCAGATGGTGAGCCCCGAGCCCCGCCGGGTGGTGATCGCCGACGACCACCCGCAACTGCGCCAGCAGATCCGGGCGGCCCTGGAGGCAGGCGATTTCGAGGTCTGTGCCGAGGCGGCGAGCGGGCCGGAGGCAGTGCGGCTGGTGCAGGAGCACGAGCCGGACGTGGTGCTGCTGGACGTGCACATGCCGGGCAACGGCATCCGGGCTGCGGCCGAGATCGCTCAGTTGCGGCCTGAGGTGGCGATCGTGATGCTCACCGTCTCCCGTGACGACTCAGACCTGTTCGACTCGCTCCGGGCCGGCGCGTCGGGCTACCTGCTCAAGGACACCGACCCGGTCCGGCTGCCGGCCGCGTTGCGCGGGGTGCTGTCCGGCGAGGCGGCGATTCCGCGTTCGCTGGTGGCCCGCATCCTGAACGAGTTCCGTACGCCCGGCCGGCCCCGGTTCGGCCGTCGGCCGAAGGTGGCGGCCCGGCTCACCTCGCGTGAGTGGGAGGTGATGGAGCTGCTGGCCGACGGGCTGAGCACCGATGAGGTGGCCCGGCGGCTGTTCCTGTCGCCGACCACCGTGCGGGTGCACATCTCGTCGGTACTCCGCAAGCTCCGGGTCAAGGACCGGCAGGCCGCGATCGACCTGCTCAGCGACGACGATCTGTCGTGAGGGCGGCCTCCCCCCTCCTGGCCGCCCTCACGACCGTCTAGGTGCGCAGCCCGAGCCGCGCCGAATCCCTGCCGTCGTTGTCGTCGATGATGCTGATGCCGATCTGGTAGCTGCCGGTCGCTGCGTAGACATGGCTTCCGGTCACCGCGCCCCGCGCCGAGGCAGCGAGCGTGGTGGTGCCATCACCCCAGCGGACGAAGGCGGTGTGCGTGTCGGCTGTTCCCGGATCGCGGTAGGGCGCGATCACCGAAACCGCACGGGCGCCGAGCCGGGTACTCCGCGGCCGCTCGAAACTCGGCGCGACGTTGGCCGCCGTCCAGCCGAACGACTCGGTACCGGTCGCGCGCTGACCGTCCGTCACCCGGACCACGACGATGCCGGACGCGTCGTCGGCGCTGGTGTACGACCAGGACCAGGTTCCGTCACCGTGGTCGGTCACCGTTCCCGCCCCGCTCACCCTGGTGACGGTCAGCTTGCCTTTGCCGTCGGTGAACGACCCGTGGGTGGTCAGCGGCGAGCCCTCGTCGCCGTCGGCATCCGCAGGCACGCCGGCCGGGGCCGGCAGCTCGGAGGTCGGCAGTTGGCCGGCCATCGTCGCCAGGCCGGGCCGGTCACCGCCGCTCGCGTGGTCGTCGTCGCCGGCGTGAACGATCCCGGCGAACACCACGGCGGCCACGGTCATGACCACCGCCAGTGATGCGTGCCGGGTGAAGAAGACGCGCTCGGACATCGACAACCCTCCGTAGGTACGGTGCACACCCCTCCGCGTGCACCACCTGCCGTAACGCTAAGTAGTGAAGACGCGGTCGGACTAGGGCCGAAGGTCTCTTTGAGCGTTCAAATACCTAAACGCCCGCGATGAGCTCGCTGATGGTCCAGGCCGCGCGGCGCAGAGCGGCGGCCGTCTCCTCGGGGAGTCCCTTCACCGGTAGGTCCAGCTGGCTGGGGTCTTCGTGGAGGAGGGTGATCAGGAAGACGCAGGCGGTGAGGTAGCTGCCGGCCAGGGCTGGGTGGGAGTCGTCGGCGTCGTGCAGGGAGGGCGTCGGGTGGGCCGCTTGGAAGTGCTCCCAGATCAGACCGGCCGGGACGAGGGTGGCTCCGAGCTCGGCCGCGATGGTGGCGTACGCCGCGGTGAACGGGGCCTGCGGCTGGTTCTTGCGGGACCAGGTCATGTACAGCACGGTCTGGGCGCCGACCTCGGTGATCGCGGTGTGGAAGTCGCGGATGTTCTCGTGCATACGGGCGGGGTTCTTCAGCGGGAGAGTGCTCTGCTCCTGCAGGACAACCGTGTCGTAGTTGCCGGTGGCAAGCTCTGCCAGGGCTTTCCCGGCGTTCAGGTGCTGGCGCAACGAGGCGCCACCGGCCGAGATCAGCTTGTGCCCGACAGCGATACCACGCTCGGCCGCCATCGCGGCGATCAGGCCAGGCAGGTCGTTACGCGAGGTGAAGCTGTTGCCGACGAACAGGATCCGCATGGCTTCAGGGTGGCACGTAGGGTGGGCTGCATGCCGCTGAACTATCCGCTTGCTGAGCAGACGTTGGACAACGGTCTGCGGGTTGTTGTCAGTTCTGACCGGAACGTGCCGATCGTGTCGGTGAACCTCTGGTACGACGTGGGATCACGGCACGAGCCGCCGGGGCTGACCGGGTTCGCGCACTTGTTCGAGCACTTGATGTTCCAGGGGTCGCGCAACGTCGAGTCGGGGCAGCACTTCTCGCTGCTGGAAAGCGTCGGGGCGAGCCTGAACGCGAGCACCTTCTTCGACCGGACCAACTACTTCGAGTCGCTGCCCAGCGGCGGGCTCGACCTCGCGCTGTGGCTCGAGGCGGACCGGATGGGCTACCTGCTCGACGCGGTCAACCAGGAGAACCTCGACAACCAGCGCGACGTGGTGAAGGAGGAGAAGCGGCAGAGCTACGACAACCGGCCGTACGGCGACTCGTACGAGCGGCTCGTCCGGCTGCTCTTCCCGGAGCACCACCCCTACGCGCACATGACGATCGGCTCGATGGCCGACCTGGACGCGGCCGCGGTCGAGGACGTGCACGCGTTCTTCCGCAAGTACTACGGCCCGAACAACGCCGTCCTGACCATCGTCGGAGATGTCTCCGAGGAGGACGCGTTCGACGCCGCCAAGCGGTACTTCGGGCACCTGCCGGCCATCCCGACGCCGCCGCCCGCACCGGATGGCACGGTCGGCCCGCTCGACGGGGTGTTCCGCGACGACGTGGTCGACGACGTGCCGTCGGACCTGATCACGATGATGTTCCGGCTCCCGGTCGACGGTACGCCGGAACTCGACGCCGCCGCGTTGGCGCTCGACGTCCTGGCCGGCGGTCAGAGTGGACGCCTCAACCGGCGTCTGGTCCGCGACGAGCAGATCGCTCAATCAGTCTCTGGTGGAGCCCTGCCGCTGATCGGCGGCGTCTCGTTCGGGACGCTGACCGGGATCGCCTCCGAGGGCATCGACCTGCAGCAGGTCGAGGACGCGCTCGTCGAGGAGGTCGAGAAGCTCGCCAAGGACGGCATCACCGAGGACGAGCTGGCGACCGTGCAGGCGCAGGCCGAGCGCGACTGGCTGGAGCAGCTGGCCACGTGTGGCGGTCGTGCCGACGAGATCTCGCACCACGCGTTGTTGTTCGGCGACCCGAACCGGATCAACACCCGGATCGACGACCTCCGCGCGGTGACGGCGGACCAGGTCCAGGCAGCGGCGAGCAAGTGGATCCGTGCCGGTTCGCGCGCGCAGGTGACGTACCGGCGTCAGACAGACAACGCAGTGGCAGGCACAGAAGCAGGGGAGCAGGAATGAACAGCCAGGCCTTGACCACACCGCCGGCCGTCGCACCGCCGCGCCCGTGGCGCTTCCCGCTGGCGACCAGCACTACGACCCGCTCCGGCACCCCGGTCCACGTCTTCGACCGCCCCGGCCAGTACGTCGCCACAGTACGCGTCACCGTCGCGATGCCGCTGGCCGTCGAGCCACGTGAGCTGGAGGGCGTCGCCACGATCATGTCGCGCACTCTGGACGAGGGCACCGAGCTCAAGTCGGCCAACGAGTTCGCGGCGGCTCTGGAGCGGCACGGCGCGGCGTACGGGGTGGATGTCAGCTCGGACGCGTTGCACGTCGAGATCTCGGTCCCGACCTCGCAGCTCGCCCCGGCCGTCAAGCTGCTCGCCGAGGCAGTCACCCGGCCGGCCTTCAACCAGGCCGACGTCGGGCGGCATGTGACGATCCGGCTCGGTGAGATCAACCAGGAGCGGGCCAACGCGGGCTACCGCGCCCGTGAGGCGTTCGCCGCCAACCTGTTCGACCCGTCGTCGCGCAGGTCCCGCCCGACCGCTGGTACGCCGGACACCATCCGGCCGCTGACGAACGTCCAAGTGGCCGAGTTCTACCACGCCAACATCGGTCCGGCCCGGGCCGAGATCCTGTTCGCGGGCGACGCGACCGGGGTCGACGTGGCCGCGGTGATCGACGATGCCTTCGGCGACTGGAGTTCTGACGCCGGTACCGCGATGGAGACACCCGAGCCGCTCTACATCGCCGGTAACAAGCTGGTGCTCGTGGACCGGCCCGGCTCCGTTCAGAGCCAGTTGCTGATCGGTTGCCCCGGCCCCGACCGCCGCGAGGACATCTGGGGTGCAGCCGCGGTCGCCAACCACGTTGTCGGCGGCACGATCACCTCCCGCGTGGACACTGTGCTGCGCGAGGAGAAGGGCTACACGTACGGCACCCGCACCAGCTTCACCGCGCCGCGCAAGGGCGGCACCTTCAGCCTGGGCGGCGCAGTCCGCACAGAGGTGACCGGTGCAGCGATCGGTGACGCGCTGAAGATCCTGCTCGAGGCCCGCGACGGCCTGACCGCCCAGGAGGTCCAGGACGCGCAGGACAGCCTGATCCGTACTGCCCCGCTGCGCTACGAGCAGGCCGACTCGATCGCGCAGCAGGTCGGCAGCAACATCGCCGCCGGGGTGCCGCTCGACTTCGCCGACACCTACCTGGCCCAGATCGCCGCCACCACGGCCGAGACGGCGACCGAGGCCTACCGCCGGTACGTCGGAGCCAACGGCCTGCTGGTCGTCGTCGTCGGGGAGGCCAAGGAGGTCCGCGGCCAGCTCGCCGGGCTGGGGATCGGCGATATCACCGAGCTGAGCTGACATCATCTTCTGCTCGGGGCCAACCCCGTTGACCCCGAGCAGAGGAGAACATCGGGTATGCCGGATGACGAGGAGTACCCGCCGGAGGGCTGGCCGCGGCAGTCGCAGTACGTGTACCCGCAGCCGCTGAACCAGCGACCGCTGGACAACTCGGCCGCGACGGTCTCGATGGTGCTGGGCATCATCGGGCTGGGGACCTGCCTGGCCTTCCTGTCGCCGTTCGCCTGGGCCAAGGGCAGCCAGGCGCTCGAGGAGATCGACGCGAATCCCGGGGTGTACGGCAACCGGGGGATGGCGGTGGCGGGCCGGATCACCGGCATGATCGGCACCGCCCTGCTCGGCCTCGAGCTGATCGTCGGCGTGGTCGTCGCTGGCCTGCTGCTCGCCTCCTAGCGACTGACCGGACTGATCCGGTCAGTCGCTTGCTTGTGGATTGACAACGTCGGCATCCCGCTGACCCCTGGTGAACCGGGCTCCACACATTTAGCGTGTGCCGGGTCAGACTCACTTCAGGGAGGGGATCCGCTCGTGAGAGACGTCCGTAGATCGTTGTGTGCGGCCACTGGCGCCATCGCGCTGGTAGCCGGCGCGCTGGCAGTTCCGGTCACCGCCGGTGCCGGGACGACGGCGGTTGCCGGTGGCACCACGGAGTACACGGTGTTGCTGCAGGCCGGGGCCGACCACGCCCAGGCGCTCGCCGCGGTCCAGGCGGCCGGGGGCAAGCTGGTCAAGGAGAACACGAACCTGGGCACGATGACGGTGCAGGCCGCCGCCTCCGGGTTCGTCACGCGGGTGTCCGGCTCGTCGGGCATCCAGGGCGCGGCGCGCACCCGCCCGATCGGGCAGTTGCCGCAGGCAAGGCCGAGCACGGTCGAGCAGGAGCACCTGAGCGCCGTTGCCAAGGGCAAGAGCGTCACCGCCAAGACGGCGGCCGCGAAGAGCACCGCCGATCCGCTCGACGCCCAGCTCTGGGGCCTGAAGATGATCCGGGCGGACCTGGCGCATGCCAAGCACCCGGGCAAGAAGGTGGTGAAGGTCGGCATCCTGGACTCCGGGATCGACGCGCGCAACCCCGACCTGGCGCCGAACTTCGACTGGAATTTGTCCCGCAACTTCGTCACGGACATCCCGGAGATCGACGGCCCGTGTGAGTTCCGTGGTTGTGTCGACCCGGTCGGCTGGGACGACAGTGGGCACGGCACGCACGTGGCCGGCACCGTTGGTGCCGCGCTCAACGGCATCGGTGTCTCCGGTGTCGCGCCGGGTGTCTCGCTGGTCGAGATCCGCGGCGGCCAGGACGGTGGCTTCCTGTTCCTCGGACCGGTGACGGACGCACTCACCTACGCCGGTGACGTCGGGCTGGACGTGGTCAACATGTCCTTCTACGTCGACCCGTGGCTCTACAACTGCACGGCCAACCCGGCCGACAGCCCGGAGGCACAGGCCGAGCAGCGCACCATCATCGCCACGATGAGCCGGGCGCTCGACTACGCGCACAACAAGGGCGTCTCGCTGGTCGGGTCGCTCGGCAACAACCACGAGGACCTCGGCAAGCCGCGGACCGACATCTCCAGCCCGGACTTCGGCGACGTCGCGCCGTACCCGCGGCCGATCGACAACGCGACCTGCATCGACCTGCCGGTCGAAGGCCCGCACGTGATCGGTGTGTCCGCGCTCGGCCCGTCGAGCAAGAAGGCGGACTACTCCAACTACGGCACCGAGCAGATCGATGTGGCGGCGCCGGGTGGCTGGTTCCGCGACTACTTCGGTACGCCGCAGTACCGGACGAACGAGAACCTGATCCTGTCGACCTACCCGGTCAACGTGCTGCAGAACGCGGCCACGCCGCTCGTCGACGCAGCGGGCGAGATCACCGCGGCCGGCGTGGCCGGCGGCGTACAGAAGCAGTGCCCGGCCGGGGTCACGGACTACACGAAGTGTGGTTACTACAACTGGCTGCAGGGCACCTCGATGGCGTCGCCGCACGTCACCGGTGTCGTGGCGCTGATCGTCAGCGAGTACGGCAAGAAGGGATCGCACGACTCGTTCGGGCTGGCCCCGGACAAGGCGCGCAAGATCCTGCTGGACAGCGCGCAGCGGCGGGCCTGCCCGACGCCTCGCCTGCAGACGTACACGAACGAGGGCCGGCCGGCCGAGTTCGACGCGCTCTGTGAAGGACCGCGGTCGTTCAACGGCTTCTACGGCTACGGCATCGCCGACGCCTACGCGGCGGTGACCAGGTACTGAGCTCCAACGACCCCGGGCCCGGCACACACAGTGTGTGCCGGGCCCGAGGTTCGTCCTGTTACTCGGGGACGAGCAGGCAGGTGGCGTTGCGGTCGCCGAGGGTCCAGCCGTTCTCGATCGGGTGCAGGAAGAAGACGTCCGACGGCTTGTCCGGCGTCTGCTTGAGAGCCTTGAAACGGTCGGTGCAGCCCTTCTCGGCAGCGGCCTGGACGGCGGCCAGGCCGGGCCACTCACCGGCCGGGAGCTCGAAGACGGCGAACACCTTGCCACCGTTGGGCTGGTCACAGGGCTGGACCTTGATGTCCTTGACTACGCCTTCCTCGATGCCGGTGACGCAGTCGCCGACCCGGAGCTTGTTCGGTTTGGTGTCGACCGTGGTGGTCACCTGCCCGGAGGCATCCCGCTTGGGCTCGTTGTCGTTGTAGGTGGAGATCAGACCGATGACGAGGAGCCCGCCGATGACCACCCAGAGGCCGCTGATGATCAGACCCGCGATGGCCAGTCCCTTGCCGCGCTGGCCGCGCTTGGGGATCTGGCTGAGCGCGACGATGCACAGGATGATGCTGAACAGCACGATGCCGAAGATGCTGAGGATGAACCCGATGATGGCGGGTGTGCTCGTCCCGCCGGAGCCCGGCGCAGGCAGACCGCTCTGTCCGGGGTAGGGGTGGTAGCCCGGGTATCCACCTGGTGGCGGCGGATAGCCACCCTGACCGCCTTGCGGGGGTGGGTAGCCCGGGCCCGGTTGTGGGTAGCCACCGCCCGGGGGCGGCGGACCACCCGCCGCGGCCTGGTACGGCCCCGGCGGGTTTCCGCCTGACTGCGCCTGCCCGGGGTTCTGTGGGGGTGGTGTCGGGTCCATGGTCGGAATGTAGACCCGGCCAGGGACGAACCCGGTGAGGTGACGCCTTGCTAGCCGGAGATGTAGTTGGAAAGTTGCTCGCGTTCGAACTCCAGCTCGCCGATCCGGGTCTTCACCACGTCGCCGATGCTGACGATCCCGGTCAGCGCGCCGTCGGTGACCACCGGGACGTGCCGGATCCGGCGATCCGTCATCAGCCGCATCAGGTTGTCGACCAGGTCGTCCGGCCCGCAGGTGTGCACCTGCTCGGTCATGATCGCGCTCACCCGGACGTCGCCCGCGTCGGGTGTGCGGTGCAGCAGCCGGACGATGTCGCGTTCGGAGACGATGCCGGCCACGGAGCTGCCGTCGGCGCTGACCACCAGCGCGCCGACGTTGTGCTCGGCCAGCAGCGCGAGGAGTTCGGTGACGGTGGCTTCTGGGGAGATGGTGACGACCTGGTTGCCTTTACCGCGCAGTACGTCGTTGATCTTCACGGAGCCTCCTGGTGATGGAGTGAGCCCAATACCCAAAGGTAGCGAATAGAACCAGTGAGCGGCAGGTCTGGCACAATACAGCCAGTGACCTGGCGTGAGGACCTGTCCGTACTACGGCATCGCGACGTCCGGTTCTTCGTCAGCGCCCGCTTCATCTCGATGCTGGGCTCCTCGATCGCCCCGATCGCGCTCGTCTTCGCCGTCCTGGACGTCTCGGACGCGGCCAGCGCGGTCGGCCTGGTACTGGCCGCCCGGAGCATCCCGAACGTGGTCTTCGTGCTGCTCGGCGGGGTGATCTCCGACCGGCTGCCGCGCAAACTGGTGATCATCGTCGCGAACTCGGTCAGCGCCCTGACCCAGGCGCTCGCGGCGGGACTGGTCCTGTCCGGCCACGCCCAGATCTGGCAACTGGCCGCGATCGAGGCGGTGAACGGGATCGCCGCGGCGTTCGTGATGCCAGCGATGACCGGCATCCTGCCGTCGATCGTGGACCGCGCGGAGCTGCCGCAGGCGAACGCGGTCTCCGGCTTCGCCCGCTCGACCGCGCTGATCGGCGGCAGCGCGGTGGCCGGTGTGATCGTCGGTCTGACCAGTCCCGGGATCGGGCTGGCCGTCGATGCGCTGACGTTCTCCCTGGGCGCCTTGCTGATGTCCAGGCTGCGGCTGCCACCGATCGAGCGGTCGGAGACGTCGGTGCTGCACGACCTGCGGGTCGGCTGGACCGAGTTCGTCTCCCGGCAGTGGGTCTGGACGGTCGTGGTCGCCTTCATGGTGCTGAACATGATCTTCTCGGCCTGCTACTCGACGCTCGGGCCGGTGATCGCCGACGACACCTTCGGCCGGATCGGCTGGGGTGCGGTGAGCGCCTGCTTCGGCGCCGGTTTGATTGCCGGCGGCATCGTGATGATCCGGGTCAAGCCGAAGTACCCGGTCCGGATCGGCATGTTCGGCATGCTGGTGATGGTGCCGATGTACCTGGTGCTGGCGCTGGCGCCCTACACGGTCGCGGTCGCGGCGATGGGCTTCGTGGTCGGGGTCGGGTTCGAGATCTTCGGGATCGGCTGGGAGACGGCGCTCGGCCAGCACATCCCGCTCGACAAGCTGTCGCGGGTCGCGTCGTACGACATGCTCGGCTCGTTCGTCGCCGGGCCGATCGGTCAGCTCACGGTCGGGTACCTCGCGGCGGTCACCAGCGTGAAGGCGGTCGAGCTGTACGGCGCCGGGCTGCACCTGGCGATCGTGGCGGCCACCCTGCTGGTGCCGTCGGTCTGGCGGCTGCAACGCCACCACTCCGTGCAGGACAAGCTGCCTGGTGGGCAGCAGGTCCAGGACGCGACCTAGGCCTTCAGTCCTTCACCGCGAGGGCGGCGGCGATCAGCCGGGACCAGTCGCTGAGGTCGTCGACCGGCCTCTCCGGCCGCCACTCGACCGACGGCACGATCCCCGGCTCGAGCACGGTCAGACCCTCGCCGAACAGGGCGAGGATCTCGTCGTCGGTGCGCCAGCGGCCGCGCCCGAGCGAGCCCTGCAGCAGTTGCTGCATCTCGGCGCTGCGCGGGTCGTTCTCGCTGCGGAAGTGGCTGATGAAGAAGTAGCTCCCGGCCGGCACCCGGTCGTACCAGAAGCGCACCACCGCGGCCGGGTCCTCGTCGTCGTTGAGGTGGTGCAGCACCGCGCTCAGGATGATCGCGACCGGCTTGCCGAAGTCGATCAGCGCTCGCGTCTCCGGGCTGTCGTAGATCGACTTGGGGTCGCGCAGGTCGGCCTGGAAGACGGCGGTGTTCTCGTTCTCGGCGAGCAGGGCGCGGCCGTGCGCGAGCACCACCGGGTCGTTGTCGACGTAGACGACCTTGGTCTCCGGCGCGTGCCGCTGGGCGACCTGGTGCACGTTGTCGGCCGTCGGGAGGCCACTGCCGAGGTCGATGAACTGCCGCACCTTGCTGGTCCGGACGATCTCCCGGACGGCCCGGATCAGTGCGCCGCGGTTGTCGAAGGCGATCGCCTGCGAGCCGGGCAGGCCGTGGATGAACTTGTCGCCGAGGGCCCGGTCGACGGCGAAGTTGTCCTTGCCGCCGAGCAGGTAGTCGTAGGTCCGCGCGATGCTCGGCCTGGTCGTGTCGACGCCCGGAATCACGACGCCTTCTCTACCTGCTTCGCCCATCGCGGCATGGTCCTTCCGATACGGCTTGTTCGACAGTGACTACTTTAGGCGATTCGTCAGGTCGCTACGCCAGGCGGCGGAGGATCTCTTCGTGCAGGCGGCCGTTCGTCGCCACGGCGTTGGCGCCGTTCGGGCCGGGAGTGCCGTCGACGGAGGTGAACTTGCCGCCGGCCTCGTCCACGATGATGGACAGCGCTGCCATGTCGTACAGGTTGAGCTCCGGCTCGGCCGCGACGTCGACAGCGCCTTCGGCCACGAGCATGTACGACCAGAAGTCGCCGTACGCGCGGGTCCGCCAGGCCGACTCCATCAGGTCCGCGAACTGGTCCTTCTTGCCGAGCTTCTCCCAGCCCTTCAGCGAGGAGTAGGACAGCGACGCGTCCTCGACCGTCGAGACGTCGCTGACCCGGCACGGCTGGGCGGACATCAGCGCGCGGCCGGTCCAGGCCCCGTCGCCGTACGACGCCCACCAGCGTCGCCCGAGCGCGGGCGCGGAGACGACGCCGACGACGACCTGGTCCTCGATCATCAGGCTGATCAAGGTGGCCCAGACCGGTACGCCGCGGATGTAGTTCTTGGTGCCGTCGATCGGGTCGACCACCCAGCGGCGGATGCCCCAGCCGGTGGTGCCTTCCTCCTCGCCGACGAACGCGTCCCGCGGCCGGGCCCGGGCCAGCGTCTTGCGCATCACGTCCTCGACCTTGCGGTCGGCGTCGCTCACCGGGGTCAGATCCGGCTTGGTGGCGACGTGCAGGTCGAGCGCCTTGTAGCGGTCCATCGTGGTGGAGTCGGCGTCGTCGGCCAGGATGTGGGCGAGCCGCAAGTCGTCGGTGTGCGAGGGCATGACCGGAAGGCTAGCCTGCCCCCTGTCCAGCCAGAAGTGGGCACCTTGAACACCAACCGGCGACCTGGGACATGAAATAACCTGTCCCAGGTCTCCGTTGGGTGTCCGAGGTCGCAACTTCGTCTCGGCTTGGATTGAACCATCCGGACTGATTGAACGTGCAGCTAGTGTCTGAGCACATCGACTAGCTGGAGGCGTCATGTTCGAGCGCTTCGGAGATCTGCCGCTGCACGTGCTGGTGATCCACCTGACGGTGCTGGTGCTGCCGGTCGCCGCGCTCACTGCGATCGTCTACGCGGTGGTGCCGAAGTGGCGCTGGCTGCTTCGCTGGCCGACCCTGGTGCTCGGCGTCGGGGCACTCGTCTGCGCGTTCGTGGCGAAGAAGAGCGGCGAGGCCTTCGTGGCCGCGATTCCGCAGCTGGAGCCGCTGGTCAAGGTGCACCGTGAGCGGGGCAATCTGCTGTTCTGGTGCGTGCTGGTCTTCGCGCTGGTCGCGGTGGCCGCGTTCCTGCTGCTCAGCGGGCCGTCGGCGCTGGCGAGCGGAAAGGGTGCCAAGGCAACCAAGAGCGGTCCGTTGGAGCTGGTCACCAGCGCGGCGATCGTGGTGATCGGCGTGATCGTGATCATCCAGACGATCCGCACCGGAGACGCCGGCGCCAGGGCGGTCTGGAGCGGGCAACTCCCGCCGAAGTAGCCCGTACGCCGGTACGCGAGCGCGGCTGCTCGGCGTACCGGCTAGGTCGTCTCCAGATCGCGGCCCTCGCGGCTGGCCAGCAGGCGGCGGAACGAGGCGACTCTTTCCGCGTCGACCCGGCCCGCGGCGACCGCTTCGTCGAGGGCGCAGTTGGGCTCGGTCTCGGAGTGAGTGCAGCCGCGGGGGCAGTCGTGCGTCTCCTCGGCCAGGTCGGGGAACGCGTTGATCAGCTGATCCGGCTGCACATGCGCCAGCCCGAACGACCGGATCCCCGGGGTGTCGACGATCCAGCCACCCTCGGGCAGCCGGAGCAGCAAGGCGCTGGTCGACGTGTGCCGGCCGCGACCGGTGTTGTCGTTGACGACCCCGATCGCGCGGTTCGTACCGGGCACCAACGCGTTGACCAGCGTCGACTTGCCGACGCCCGAGTGGCCGACCATCATGCTCGTCCGGTCGTGGAGCTGCTCGCGCAGTTCGGTGAGATCGCCGTCGATCTGCGTGGCGACGGACTCGACGCCGAGCGGCCGGTAGATCGACAGCAGCGGACCGGGGTCGGCGAGGTCGGTCTTGGTCAGGCAGAGCAGCGGGCGCATGCCGGCGTCGTACGCCGCGACCAGGAAGCGGTCGATCAGCCTGGTCCGCGGTTCCGGGTTGGCGACCGCGACGACGATGACGAGCTGGTCCGCGTTGGCGACCAGCGGCCGCTCGACCGGGTCGTCGTCATCGGCGGACCGGCGCAGCAGGGTCTTGCGGGGGAGCACCTCGACGATCCGGGCCAGCGTGTCCTTGTCGCCGCTGGAGTCGCCGTCGAGCTTGACCAGGTCGCCGACGATGACGCCCTTGCGGCCGAGCTGGCGGGCCTTCATCGCCGTGACGACGCGATCAGACTCGCCGACCCAGCAGGTGTAGCGGCCGCGGTCGCGGGTGATCACGAAGCCGATGACGGCGTTGTCGTAGGTCGGCCGGTCCTTGGTCCGCGGCCGGGTGTGGCGCTTGGGCCGGTCGTACTTGGCTTCCTCGTCGTACTTCGACATCAGCTCACCAGCGCCGACCAGAGCTCGGGGAATTCCGGCAGGGTTTTCGCGGTGGTCGCGATGTTCTCGATCTCCAGACCGGGAACGACCAGGCCGAGCACGGCGGCGGCATGTGCCATCCGGTGATCGTGGTACGTGCCGAAAAGCCCACTGTGCAAGGGTTTCGGGCGGATCTCCAGGCCGTCGGGGGTCTGGGTGACGTCGCCGCCGAGCGCGTTGAACTCGGTCTCCAGCGCGGCCAGCCGGTCCGTCTCGTGGCCGCGCAGGTGGGCGATTCCGCGCAGGTACGACGGGCCGTCGGCGAACGCGGCGATCGCCAGCAGCACCGGCGTCAGCTCGCCGACCTCGCTCAGGTCGAGGTCCAGGCCTTCGATCCGGCCGGTGCCCCGGACGGTCAGCTCGCCGTCGGCCAGCGTGACGTCGGCGCCGAAGCGGGTGAAGATGTCGGGCAGTTGGCCGCCCGGCTGGGTGGTCTGGGCCGGCCAGCCGGTCACGGTCACCTCGCCACCGGTGACGATCGCGGCGGCCAGGAACGGCGCCGCGTTGGACAGGTCGGGCTCGATCGCGTAGTCGAGCGCGCGAATGGGGCCGGGGGCAACGATCCAGCGGTTGGGCTGGCTGTCGTCGACCTGCACGCCCCGCTCCCGCAGCATCGCGACGGACATGTCCAGGTGCGGCTGCGACGGGACGGGTTTGCCGTCGTGGATGATGTCGACGCCCTCGTCGTACCGGGCGCCGGCCAGCAGGAGAGCCGAGACGAACTGGCTCGATCCGGACGCGTCGAGGGTGACCTGGCCGCCCCGGACGGAGCCGGTGCCGCTCACGGAGTACGGCATCCGGCCGGTGCCGTGGTCCTCGATCTGTACGCCGAGAGCGCGCAGCGCGCCGAGGATGACGTTCATCGGACGCTCGCGGGCGTAGGCGTCGCCGTCGAACGCGATCTCGCCGTCAGCCAGCGCGGCGACCGGGGGTACGAAGCGCATGACCGTGCCGGCCAGGCCGCAGTCGACGCTCGCCGGGCCCTTGAGGGAGCCGGGGGTGACGGTGACCAGGCCGTCCTGCTCGGTGATGCCGACGCCCAGGGAGACCAGAGCTTGGCGCATGAGGTTGGTGTCGCGGGCCACGAGCAGCCCGGACAGGGTGGATGGGCCGTCGGCGATCGCGGCGAGCACGAGCGCCCGGTTGCTGATCGACTTCGACCCGGGCACGGTCACCCGGCCGCGGACCGCTACCGTCGCGGAAGGTGCCGGCCACCCCTGCTGCGCTGTCATCTCACTCCCAGCTCTCCGAAGATTCCGCCCCGAGCCTATCGGTCGGGCCTGCCGCCCGTGCGCGGCGGAACCGTACGAAGTCAGGTTCGAGGCACTCACGGCCCCGAACCTGCACTGGAACAAGCCTCAGCTTCAGCCGAAGGGGAGTTCTGCCTTGGCGGCGTGGGCTGCCAGCTTGGCCTCGCGGCGGGCGGTGCGGGCGAACTGCTTCGCCTCCCGCTTCGCCAGCTTGGCGCCGCGCTTCGTCTCGCGCTTGGCCGCCTTGGCGCCGTGGGTGGCGCGCCAGGCGACGCCGGGCTTGCCCTCGGTGTCGACGGCTGCGAGCAGCAGCCCACCCATGATGCCCAGGTTCTTCATGAACTGGACCTTCTGAGCCGCCTTGGCTGCCTTGTCGGTCTCCTGCCAGAACGAGTGCCCGGCGAGGGTCGTCGGCACGAGCGAGCCGGCCAGCAGTACCGCGCCGAGGCGGCGGCCCTTGCCGGTCGCGAGCGCGAGCCCGCCGATCACCTGGGCGGCGCCGTTGAGCCGGACGAGGTTCGCCGTGCTCTCCGGGATCCGGTCGCCGATCTGCGGCGGCGTCACCTTCTGGATCAGCGGGACGAACCGGTCGGCGACCGGCTGAGCCTTCGCGATGTGCGGCTCGGGGTCCCGGACCGCCTTCGCGCCCTGGACGACGAAGATGGTGGACAGCAACGGCCTGGCCAGTGCACGCACGACAGTCATGGCTCCTTCTTACCTGGTCCGACAATCCCGGTGGGGCACCAGGTGCCCGTGTGTCTTGTACCCAGCTTGAATCCGGTCGTGCGATTCGGGCTAGATCGCGCAGCCGTCGGGTCCGCAAGCGGCGTCGTCGGTGGTGCCGGGAGTGGTGATCAGCGTCACCGCTGGGCGGTCCGCGGCCGCGCGCCGGATCGCTTCGGTGAACACCTCGACGGGCTGGGCGCCGCTCACGCCGTACTTCTGGTCGATCACGAAGAAGGGGACGCCGTTCGCGCCGTACGCGAGCGCCTGAGCCTGGTCGGCCGCGACGTCGTCGGCGTACGCCGTACCGGCGAGGACCTCTGTCACCTGGTCCTCAGGCAAGCCGACCTCGACTGCGAGCTTGGTCAGCGTCGTGTGGTCGCCCATCGGGAGGCCGTCGGTGAAGTAGCCCTTGAGGTACCGCTCCTTGAGCCGGTCCTGCGTGTCGGCCGGTACGTCGCCGGCCTCGCCGAGCTCGAGCGCGAGGTGCAGGACCCGGTGCGCGTCCAGCGTGTTCGCCGACTTCGCGTTCTCGAGGTGGAAGTCCAGCCCGACCGCGGCGGCGCTCTTGGTCACGTGGGCGTTCGCCTGCTCGCCCCACTCGCGGCCCTGGCCGTACTTCTCGCCGAGCCGCAAGGCCAGGTCGCGGGGGTCGTCGTTGGTCGACGAGGGGTCCAGCTGGAAGCTGTGCCAGACGATCTCGGCCTGCTCGCCGGAGGCGGTCAGCGCCTCTTCCAGGTGCCGCTTCCCGATGTAGCAGAACGGGCAGACGACGTCGGACCAGATATCAATACGCATGAAGGTGAAAAACAGTCAGTACTGCCGCTGTATTCCCAAGAACGCCCGGCCCCGAGGATCCGGGACCGGGCGACTTGGGCTGGAAGGATGGTCAGCGGTTGGTGGCGGCCTGCTCGATCAGCTTGGTTACCGGGGTGGGCTCGGACAGCATCACCAGGTGGGACGCGCCCTGGACCTTGACGGTCTTGGCACCGGCCCGCTGAGCCATCCAGGCCTCGGCGGCGGGGGCGATCGCACGGTCCTTCGACGGCAGGACCGCGTACTTCGGGAGGTCGGCCGGGGCGGACTTCTGGATCACCTCGGTGAAGGCCGAGGCCGCGATCGGGCGCTGGGAGGCGCCGAGCAGGGACTGCTCGCGGTACGGCAGGTCGTCGGCGAAGACGGTGCGGAAGGCCTCGGGCTTCATCGCCAGGTCGACGCCACCGTCGTACTGGATGACATCGGTGGTGTCGGGGCCGATCTCGCTGCCCGGGAACTGGGAGTTGAGTCCGCCGACGGTCTCACCGGCCTGCGGGATGAAGGCCGCGACGTACACGAGGGCCTTCACGTCCGGGGTGGAGGCGAGTTCGGTGATGATCGCGCCGCCGTACGAGTGGCCGACCAGGACCTTCGGGCCGGGGATGCCGGCCAGTACGCCGGTCAGGTACTTGGTGTCGCTCTCCGGGCCGCGCAGCGGGTTGGCCGGGACGACGACCTTGTAGCCGTCGCGCTGGAGCTTCTCGGAGACCTTGTTCCAGCTGCCGCCGTCGGCGAAGGCGCCGTGGACCAGGACGATGGTCGGCTTGGGCTTGTTCGGGTGCTTGTCGGTGGTCGCGGTGGCGGCGGTGGCGCCGGTGGCCAGCAGGGCAGCGCTGGCGGCGATCACGAGGACCTTGCGAAGGGGATTCATTGTCTTTGCTCCTGGCGGTTTCGTGGGTGGCAGATCAGAGGGCGGAGGCGATGAAGTCGGCGACGGCCTTCGGCTGGGAGACCGAGACGGCGTGCGAGGCGTCGACCTCGATGGTGGTGCCGCCGGCGCGCTTGGCCATCTCGCGCTCGCCGTCGGGGTGGATCGCCTGGTCGCCGGTCGCGATCAGGAAGTGGGTGGGCAGGCGCTTCCAGCTGGCCGCGGGGGCCGGCTCACCGAACGCGGCGGCGGCGATCGGGCGCTGCGAGCGACCCATCACGTCGGCCTGCGCGGCCGGTACGTCGGCGGCGAACAGCGCGTGGAACTTGTCCGTGGCGATGCTCAGCCAGGTCTCGTCGTCGCCGTCGGCCGGCAGGTTGTGCGGGGCGAGGCCGGCGCCGAAGTCGGTGGCGGGGAAGCTCTCGTTCAGGCCGCCGAGGGTCTCGCCCTCGTCCGGGGCGAAGGCCGCGATGTAGACCAGGCCGGTGACGTTGTCGGCGTCGTTGGCCGCGGCGGTGATGACCGCGCCGCCGTAGGAGTGGCCGACCAGGACGACCGGGCCGTCGATCTCGCGGACCTGGGCGGCGAGCCGCTTGCCGTCGCGGGCGATGCCGCTCAGCTCGTTGGCCGGGGCCAGGACGTTGATGCCGCGGGCGGTGAGGTCGGCGACGACCTCGTTCCAGCTGGACGCGTCGGCGAACGCGCCGTGGACCAGGACGACGGTGGTGGCTTTCTCGCTCATCTTCAGTTCCTCGTTCTCTTCCGGTGGGATTTCCAGCACCGCAATAGAACCTCGCATGGATGAGCCCGCGAATCGACCGAACAGCGGAACTTGGGTGAACTGTTCGGGCGGGTCAGCTCACCCGGTGCACCCAAATCTCATGCGTTCGGGGGAGAGGCGAACCGCTCGAGCACCAGCCGGGTCAGCTGCACCCGTGAGTTGACCCCCAACTTCCCGAACGCCGCCCTCAGGTGAGTCCCCACCGTACTGGCCGACAACACGAGCTCGTCTGCTGCTGACCGGTTCGTATGCCCCTCCGCCACCAGCAACGCCACCCGCCGCTCCATCGGCGTCAACGCTTCCCACCCAGTCTCCGGCCGCTGCTGCACCGAAGCCCACTTCCGCCTTCTCACCCCCGCCGCCTGCAACACCGCCTGCACCTTCGCCGCCGGCGCACTCGCCCCCAACTCCGTAAACCGCTCCAACGCCCGCTCCAACGCGGCAATCCCCGTAGCCCGGTCGCCGGTCTCGAGCTCCGCACGCCCGAACAGGGCGTCGGCCCGAGCCACCAGCAGGTGGCGAGGGGAGCCGGCCAGCAAATCGACCACTGCAGCAAAGCCGGCCCGGGCGGAGGCCGCGCTCTCCGCTAGCCCGCCTGTGGGGCGCTCGGCGCCCGCTCCCCGGTCTGCGGGGCTGGCTGCTGTGCCCTCTCGCCATTGGTTGTGCGCGGTGATCAGCTGAGCAGCTGCCTGGAAGCTCGGGGACGGGGTGGCTTCGGCTTGCTCGGTGAGGAGTTGTTCGGCTTGGGTGGCTGTTTTGGGGTCTGGGGCGGTGGTTGCCGCCATGATCAGGAGGTCGTGGCGTTCTGGGTAGTCGAGGGGGGTGTCCAGCAGTTTGGCGGCTGCTGACAGGTCGCCGTCGGCGATGGCCAGCAGGGCTCGGATCTGGGGGTCGCGGGATTGTTCCCGGGCTTCGGTGGAGTGGCCCTTGAGGAGGGCGATCAGCGCGAGGATCTGGCGGGCGGTGGGTTCGGAGCTGTTGTCGTGGACCTCGGCGCTCCAGCGGATGCAGGAGGTGGCTGCTTCGGTGGCGGCCGGGAGGTTGCCGGTGGCCAGTTCGAGGCGGGCTCGTAGTACGGAGAGCTGCGGGGCCAGCCAGGAGTCGCTGGCGCCCAGCAGGTCTTTGAGGCGGGTCAGGGCGGTGGTCAGTTCGTCCGCCTGGGCCTGGCAGAAGAGTTCGGCCATCTCGATGTGGATGGCGGGGTGGCTGCCTACCTGCTCGCCGGCTGCCAGGCGGGCCTCGCGGTAGAGGTCGCGAGCTTCGGCGTACCGGCCTGCCTGCTGGGCACGCTCGGCGGCGGCCAGGTGCTGGATGCCCAGGGCAACAGGGTCGGTGGTCTCGAAGGGGGCTTCCAGGCGGCCCAGTACCCGGTATGACCTGAGGCGCTCGGCCAGTGGGGCTGAGGCCCCGGGCACGTCCAGCTCGCTCTCGTTCAGGCGGCCAGTGGCCCACCGGTGCGGGAGCAGGCGGAGCATGATCGAAGCGCGCAAGTCGGGCGAGACCGGACCGCGGTAGAGCGCTGTCCCACCGAGCAGGTCCTCGGCGAACGCCTCCGCCTGGGCGAACTGCCTGATCTGGAGCAGGATGGCGATGACATCCTCACCGACCTCGCCCCGCAGCTCACTGTCCGGCAGTGTGAGTTCGAAGGTCTCCTGGATCACCTTGAGCGCAGTGATCGACATAGTCGGCAGCAGCTCCTGAGCCGCCTCCCGGAGCGCCATGGTCGCCCCAACGTCTCCAGCGGCGGCCGTGGCCAGGATGTGCGGCGCAGCAGCCGCCGCCCCCTGCCCACTGGCGAACAGCTGATCGGCAATCGCCTTGTGCAGAGCTCGCTGCGCCGACGGCGGCACCTCAGCCAGTACTGCGGCCCGCAACAACTCATGCCGGAAGCTCAACGTCGAGCTCCCATCCGCCAGCAACCCGGCGCGAATTGCCTCGTCCAACGCCCCGGCGAGCTTCCCGATCGACTCACCCATCAGTACCGCGACATCGTCCAGCTGGAACTCACTGCCGAACACAGCCGCCGTACGCAGCAACGCCTGGCACAACTCCGAAGTACTGCTGACCCGCCGCCGCACCCCCTCCACCAGACCGTCTGGCAGGTCCGCCAGGTACAGCCCGGCTACCAGTTGCTCAGCCAGGAACGGCACCCCCTGTACGCCGCCGAGCCGCACCGACAGCGACGGGTCGACAGGTGAGCCCAGCCGGTCAGCAGCAAGCTCCAGTACTGCCTCCGTACTCAACGGAGCCAAGTGCATCGCGTGTACCGGCACCTGGTCCCGCACTGCATCGATGAGCTGGTCGAACAGCGCACCCGGCCCAGGACGCGTCGCAAGCACCCACATGACCTTCGCCCGGCTCAACCGCGCGATCACGATCCGCAGGACGAAGTTCGTGAGCGGGTCAGCCCACTGAGCATCGTCAAGGACGACCAGAGCCGGTACGCCGTCCAGCCGGCGACCAAGGAGGTCCGCCAGCCTCTCACCCAGCCACAGCGGTTGCCCGTTGAGCCCAGCAAGCTCAAGGAAGTGCTCGGTGCTGACCAGCGGCTCCACGCCGGTCCGGAGCGCAGGAGCCAGCGAAGCGAGCGGGCTGATCTCGTCCGTCTGGTGTGCCGCCGCCTGCGCGACCAGCACCCCACGCCGCTCAGCCTGCTCCACCAGTGCCCGGACAAGCGCCGACTTCCCGATCCCCGGCTCACCGGTCACTACGGTCAGCGAGGCAGTACCAGCCTCAGCCGCCCGCAGAGCCTCCAGCAGTTGGCCCAGCTCGCCTGAGCGTCCCCGCAGCGGTCCCATGCGCACTTTCTACCACCCAGCCCTACGCACACCGCTGTAAAGCGAGCAGAGCGTAGGCGCGGGCGCAGTGGAGGACTTCAGCGAGCGGTACGTGCTCATCGGTCGCGTGGGCGTAGCGGACGTCTCCAGGGCCGTACTGCAACGTCGGAATGCCCGCGGCGGCGTACTGGCGGAGGTCGGAGCCGTAGGGGCCGCCCTTCACGTCCGGCACCTCAGCAGCGCCGGCACCGGTTGCGGCTTGCAACGTGTCGTCGAGCAAGGGATCACCCTCCGGCAGCAGACCGGATGCGAACACCCCGCCCGGCCAGCTCACCCTCACCGGGTGCTGGCTCAGCCAGTCGTCGCCGGCACATGCCTCGGTCACAACGTCCTCGAACGCCCGCCTCGCCTCGGCGACCGGCTCGCCCAGGCGTACGCCGTACCGGCCCTCTGCGACGAGCAGGTCGGGCACGGTGCTGGCCCAGTCGCCCGCGTGGATGGTGCCGACCGACAGTGGGTTGGCCAGGTCGAGGTGCTTGAGCAGTGGGTGTGGGTCACGGTTGCGTTCGATCTCCAGCCGTACGAGTGCCTGCTGGATGACGGCGAACTTCTCGATCGCGCTGACCCCGCGAGTACGGGTCGAGCCGTGGGTGGCGAGCCCGGGGACCTCGAGGCGGAAGGTGAGTGAGCCCGCGTTCGCCGGGATGACGCCACCGGCGGTCGGCTCGGCGATCAGACACGCCTCGCCGGTATGCCCGCGCTTGAGCGTCCCGAACGCGCCCAGCCCGCCATCCTCCTCGCCGACCACGGTGTGCACAGCGAGCGGCTTCCGCAGTGTGACTCCAGCAGCCGACAACGCGGCGACGGCACCGATGATCGCCGCCAGCCCGCCCTTCATGTCGCAGGTCCCGCGCCCCCACATGATCCCGTCGCTCACCCGCGCCGAGAACGGATCACCGTCCGGCCAGAGCGCAAGCTCCCCGACCGGAACCACATCCACATGTCCATTGAAAATCAGCCCTGGAGTCTCATCACCACCAAGGACTCCCACACAACCCCACGCCTCGGTCCGCTCGACCTCCCAGCCCGGAAACGACGGGTCCCCGGTGATTGCGGGGAGGTCGAACTGCCAGTGATCGACGTCCATCCCCAGACCACGCAGCCGTGCGGCCACCCAGCTCTGGATCTCGTTCTCGACCGGTGTCCCGTCGACGCTGGGGATCTGCACCAGCTCCCGCAGGTCCGCCACGATCCGCGCGTCGTCGACGGCGGCCAGGACGGCTCGTGCTGTCTCGGACTTCGTCACTCGGTCTCCCGATCCTCGGCCGGCGGCGCGGGCCGACGTCGCCGGGACCAGGCCCGGCTGAACCTTACCCGCGCCGGACAGCCTCCGGTACCACCGATCGCCCGTCAACCGAACTACCCGATCGGGGGGCGAAGTGCACCCGACAAGCCGACAGGAGCGCCTCGTGATCAATGTCACTCTTCGTGATGTCGGTCCGGCCCGGATCGCAGCGAGCTTCCATCGGATCCCCTCGCGGGGAGAGGAGAACCTGCATCATGCGTAGCAAGAAGAAGATCATCCTGGCGGCCGCCGCGGTCGTCGTCATCGGCGCCGGCTCGGCCTTCGCCTACTGGAGCACCACCGGCTCCGGCACCGGCACGGGCAGCACGTCCGCCGGCGCCAGCAACCTCGCCATCGCGCAGACCACCGTGTTCACGCCCTTCTACCCGGGCGACTCGGCGCAGACCATCAGCGGCACGGTCACGAACAACGCGGCCAACAGCGCGTACGTCAACTCCGTCACCGTGAGCATCGCCAGCGTGACCCAGGCCGCCGGCGCGGTCGGCAGCTGCGACTCCACCGACTACACGCTCGCCTCGCCGTTGATGAGCGTGGCCAGCGACGTCGCTGCGGGCGGTACCGCGAACTTCACCGGCGCGACCTTGAAGTTCAACAACAAGGCCGCCGCCAACCAGGACGGCTGCAAGGGCGCGACGGTCAACCTCGCGTACGCCAGCAACTAGTCGCCGCATGTTCCCGGCGCCGGGCGAAGCCTCGCCCGGCCCGCGAACGCGGCAGTTCGCCGTCCCCCAGATTCAGCCGAAAGGAGTGAGGTGCAGATGTCGCCCCGGCGAGTGTTCCCGGCCCTTCGGTCTGCCCATGCCGCCACGAAACTCGTCATCGCGGGGTTGCTGTTGCTGCTGACCGCGGCCGGGGTGGCGTTCGCCGCGCAGCCCCCCAAGCCCGGCCTCACCCTCGGGATCTCACCTGCGGGCCAGTCCATCACCCGCGGTCAGACCGCCACCTACACCGTGGCGATCACCTCGACCGGCGGGTTCACCGGCCCGGTGACCCTGACCGCGAGCGGGGTGCCGACCGGCGCAGCGGCGGCGTTCAGCCCGCCATCGGTCACGCTGACCTCAGGCAGTACCGGCACCGCGACCCTCACGGTCAGCACTACGGCGAGTACGCCGATCGGGCAGGGAACCATCACCGTCAAGGGCGCCAACGGCAACGTGAACGGCACGGTGTCCGCCGGCCTGACGGTGAATCAGCCGTTGTCGAGTTCGCTGACGATGACCACGACTCCGGCCTCCGTGACGTTGGCACCCGGCTCCACCGCGGCGTACGACGTGCAACTGGCCCGGACGAATCTCCCGGGCGCCGTCACGTTCGCAGTGCAGGGAGGTCTTCCGGCCGGCGCGACGGCCGCCTTCACGCCGAATCCGACCGCCGGGAACAGCTCCACGCTGCAGATCGCCACACCCGCGACTGCGTCCAGCGGCACCTACACCCTGCGTCTCGTCGGCTCCGGTACGAACCCGAGCGGCACCACGCAGTACGCGTACTCGAGTGTCGACCTCGTCATCACCGCGAACGGCAAGCCGTTCACCATCTCGGGGAACCTCGCCGAACCGCTGGCGCCGGGCATCTCCCGTCCACTGAACCTCACGCTGACGAACCCGAACAACAAACCGCTGGCCATCACCAACCTGACCGCGACAGTGCAGTCGGTGACGCGGACGGCGTACGCGATCGCCCACAATCAGCCGTGTACCGCGGCGGACTACGCGGTCACGCAGTACAGCGGGCCCTATCCGCTCAGCGCGCCGGCCAACAGCAGTACGTCCTTGGCCGACCTGGGTGTCGCCGTCTCCGCCAGGCCGAAGGTGTCGATGCTCAACACGCCGTTCAACCAGGATGGCTGCAAGGGCGCCACTCTCACGCTGACCTACTCCGGCTCAGGTCAGGGGAGCTGAACTCATGATTCGCAGACGCTTACTTCTCCTGCTCGGCGCGACCCTCGCCCTGTTGACCGCGACCGGAGTGGCCCTGGCCTTCTGGGGCGCGTCCGGCACCGGTACAGGTAGTGCGCCGACCGGCACCCTGGACCTGCCGGCCAATGTCACCGCTGTGGCGACACCCGGCAGTGGGACCGTCGCACTCAGCTGGACCGCCTCGGCCCAGTCGACCGGGTACTACGTGACCCGCATCCGCAACAGCGACAGCACTACCGCTGCAGCGTGCGGCACGTCTCCTGCCCAGCCAACGACCGGTACGTCGTGTGACGACCTCGCCGTCGCGGACGGGCTCTACCACTACCTGGTCACCGGCGTACGGGCCAGTTGGACAGCAGCGAGCGCCCCGAGCGGGAACGTCACCGTCAACAACACCAGGCCCGCGGTCACGGTCAACCAGGCAGCAGGCCAGGCCGACCCGACCAGCGTCGCGCCGATCAACTTCACCGTCGTCTTCGACGCCGTCGTCACGGACTTCACCAGCTCCGACGTGACTGTCACACCCAGTACTGCGACAGCACTGGTCACCGGGAGCGGTACGACGTACAACATCGCCGTCAGCGGGCTAACCGGCACCGGCTCGGTCAGCGCCTCCATCGCGGCGAACACCGTGCACGACGCAGCAGGCGCAGGCAACACCGCCTCCACCAGCACCGACAACACGGTCCTGTACGACGTAACTGCGCCGACAGCCGCCGCACCCGTGGCCACGGCCGCCGTCACCTTCGGCACCAACCCGCTGTTCGTCAACAACGAGGTGGTGACCCTGACCGACACGGCGACCGACACCCACTCGGGCGTCGCCTCAGTCAGCTACTACTACTGCGCCGGCTCGACCGGTAGTTGCACCAGTGCCAACTGGATCGGCATCGGTACCTCCACAGCCTCAGCAACCTCCTTCCCGGTGCCTACAGCCGCGCCACTCGCGGCAGACGGCCCGTACCGAGTCGTCGCAGTGGCTACCGACGCCGCCGGCAACACCAGCGCTCCCAGTACCGCCACCGCCATCACCGTGGACACCACCCCACCGACCGTCACCCGTCCCACCGTGAACGGACACTCCTGATGAGCAGCCTGTCGAAGTTCCCGAAAAGCAAGCTGGCCTGGCTGATCGGCGCGCTCGTCGCGACGCTGGTCGGCGTCACCGTCAGCGTCGTCGGTGGGCCGGCCGCCTTCGCGGCCACCAGCGGTGTCACCTTCGTCGGCACGCCGCAGACAGGCGGGGCCACGGCGAGCTGGCAGATCGGCTTCACGACCGCCAACGGGAACTCCGGCGATCTCGCCGCCGGCAACACCGTCATCGTGACCTTCCCTGCGGCGTTCACCGAGCCGGCCACTCCGGCGGTGACGCTGATCAGCGGGTTCCCGGGCTGTTCGGCCACGGCGTCGACCAGCGGTGACGTCGTCACGATCCTGCTGGCCGGCGGCAGCTGCGCACACACCAAAGGCACTGCGGCCTCGCTCTCGATCGCAGGGATCACCAATGGGCCAGTGAACAGCTATGCGGCCGGCAGCTTCAGCGTTGCAACCTCCAAGGACGCTAGTGCCGGTTCGCCGCCGGCGGCCATCGTCCTGACCGCGGGAGCACCCGCGCAGCTGGCCTACACCACTGCACCGCCCGCCACGGGCACCTCCGGCTCGCCTCTCGCCACCTTCCGGGTCTCTGTCCAAGACTCAGTCGGCAACACAATCACCACCGGGACAGGCTCTACCGACAACATCACTCTCAGCGTGGCCAGCGGGCCGGCTGGGGGAGCGATTGACTCAGCGCCATCGACCTACACCAACGTGGCGGCCGTGGCCGGTGTCGCGACCTTCAACGGGGTGTACTTCACCACTGGTGGGACGTACACCCTGACCGCGACCGACACGAGCCGTGGTGGGGTCAGTACAGCGACCAGTGGCTCGATCGTCATCAGTGTGCCGGCCGGGAGCAAGCTTGCCTTTGTGCAGGGGCCGTCTGCCGCCTCGGCCGGGGTGGCGATCGCTCCGGCGATCACCGTTCAGGTGCAGGACGCGAGCGGCAACGCTGTCGCCGCCTCCGGGATCAGCGTGACGCTGGCCGTGTCCTCGGGAGTGATCGACGCCGGCGCCACGGCCACCACCAACAGCGCGGGCCGGGCCACCTTCAGCGGAGTCGTCATCAACACCGCGGCCACCGGGCTCACCCTGACGGCGTCCGCGAGTGGGCTGACCTCGTCGCCGGCGTCCGCGGCCTTCACCGTGACCGTTGCCGTGAGCAACGGAGCCGCGCTGACCGAGATCGTGAACGACGGCAGTGGGTCCGGGGTGCAGACGGTTTCGTACTACCGCTGCTCCGGCTACACCGGGGCCTGTACGAGCGCCAACTGGACGCTGATCGGCTCCTCGACGACAGCGGCAGCGAACTACTCGGTGACCTGGACCGGTCAGCCCGCCAACGGCCCGTACCGGCTGGTGACCGTCGCGACCGACAACGTGACCAACGTCAGCCAGGCCAGCGCCTCGATCCCCGTCACCGTGGCCAACTAGCTGTTCCTCCGCGCGGCGGAGGAACAGCCAGCCGGCTGATTACGGCGTGAGCCGGTGCAGGTCGCGCGGGAACAGCGTGACCTCGCGGACGTTCTCCGCTCCGGTCAGCCGCGCGACGAACCGTTCCAGCCCGATCGCGAACCCACCATGCGGCGGCATCCCGTGCTTGAACGTCTGCAGATAGGACCGGTACGCCGGTGCTTCCGCCGACTCACCACGCGCCTCCAACGCCGCCACGTACTCGCTGTACCGATGCAGCCGCTGTCCACCGGTGACCAACTCAACCCCCTTGAACAGAAGGTCGAACGAGTTGGACCACCGCGGGTCCGACGGCTGCGGATGCGTGTAGAAGGGCCGCTTCACCATCGGATACCCCTCGACGGCCACGAACTCGCTGCCGTGCTCGCGCAACGCCCACTCGCCGATCGCCCGCTCGTCGGCCGGCGCCAGGTCGGGCTCGTCCGGGTTCGCCCCGGCCAGCTTCAGCGCCTCGCTGAAGTGCAGGACGGGCACCTCGGTCGGGATCTCCGGCAGCTTGACGCCGAGTCGCTCCAGCGCGCCACCGGCCCGCTCACCGACGGCTCCGAGCATGTCGGAGATGACGGTACGCAGTACGGCGAGAACGTCGCGGTGGTCCTGGATGAAGCCGAGCTCGGCGTCGAGCGAGACGTACTCCGCCAGGTGCCGGACCGTGTCGTGCGGCTCGGCGCGGAACACCGGGCCGACCTCGTAGACGCGCTCGAAGACACCCACCATCGTCTGCTTGTAGAACTGCGGCGACTGCGCCAGGTACGCCGGCCCGCCGAAGTAGTCCAGCGCGAAGACGTTGGCGCCGGACTCGGTCGCAGTACCGACGATCTTCGGCGTCTGGATCTCCGTGAAGCCTTGCCCGTCGAGCGAAGCCCGATAGCCGTGCAAAGCGGCCGCAGCGACCTCCCACCCGGCCCGGACAGCTGGATGCCTGAGGGCGACGGGCGCGTTGTCCAGTACTACCGGCAGCCCGGCCCCGACCGTCGGGCGCCAGAGCTCGATGGGTGGCGTCTGGGCCGGTTCGGTCAGCGGCTCGATGACGGGGTCGACGATCTCGGCCCCGCCGGGTGCCTGTGGGTTGGCGGCGACCGTACCGGTCACCTGGACGACGGTCTCCTCGCCGAGTTCGTCCAGCTGGGCTTGGGTTTCGGCCGTCTTGACGACGATCTGGCTCAGGCCGGAGCGGTCCCGTAGTACCAGGAAGCTGACGGCCGCCAGCCGTCGTCTTCGATGGACCCAGCCGGCCACCGTGACGGTCTGGCCTACTGCTGAGGGGATCTCGTGGTTGAGAATGCGCATCGCTGTTGTTCACCTCCGTTGGTCAAATCGAACCCCGGAGGTGTGGGCGAAGGGGAATCTCGCGGTGCCACCACACCTTCACCGCGTCAGCTTTCAAGCCGACGCGGCCTCTTGCGCTTCATTCGCTCAGGAGTGTCTTCGCGTCCGCCTCACGCATCGCCTTCCCAGCTACCGGCGACTCTCTCTGGCGCGAGGTGATGGCCGCTACTCGGTTCCTTCACCACGAACTCCATCAGGGTAGTTCGCGGCCGGCCCCAGACGCAAAGCCAATCCGCGGACTGGTGGCAAGGGCTGTGGATCGCGTCGCCGGGCTGCTCTAGGGGAGACGCAGCTGTCCCGGAGCCGCTGACAAGATCGGCAACAAATGGAAGGCTGGCCACCAAGGCCCGGCGGACACGTCTTGCGGCCCGACGAGCACAGCCGGTCCTATTGGGATGGGCCACTAGCAGGTTCTTCGGCCACTGTCACGCTGCAGGTCGCCAGTCGCCGGACAACCCGCCAGCCGCCCAGGGTCAGCCTTGGGCAGTCCCACTTCGCGCCGCGCGACAGCACCATCCCGCCAACACGGCTGTCCCACCGCGACGAAGTCCGCCATCACACACCAACCCCCGCAAACATCCCCGACACGCCCGAGCAACCGCTTACCCGGCGCGTATTGATGCGGTGGCGATCCGATCGTTGCTGCCAGCAACCAAATCTGGAGCTGGAGTTCCCCGGCTGGAGGTTGGGGAGGGTCTTCTGTAGTACCGGGGAGGCGATTCGCCCGTTTCGGGGGTAGAAGCCGCCCCAACCCCCTTTCCCGGAAGGGTTTTGCCGCAACCCGGTCGGCCTCGCCGCGAGCACCCCGCAACAACGCCGGCTGTGCGCGGCCGGCGTTGTTGCGGCCAGACGATTCAGCGCTTGGTCTTGCCTGGCGGGATCACGACGGTGTCGGTGTCGTGACGGGCAGGCGTGGTTGCGGTGACGGTGACCGTGTTGGCGGCGCCTGAGCCCGGCCAGGCGGCCCACTCGGTGTTCAGCGGCTTCTTGTAGTTGGCGGTGGTACAGGTGGCGCGGCGTACGTCCGTGGTGCGGGAGCAGGTCCAGCCGCGGTCGAAGCGGGGAAGCATGGCCAGGTTGCGGCCCCAGCTGATCTCCAGGGTGACTCGCCCGGTCGTGCCGCTGATGGTCAGGAACCGGTTGTAAACAAGGGGGTTCGGGTCGTGCCGCGGATCCGGGGTGACGATCCGGAGCAGCGACTCGTCCAGTTGCGGGCCGGGCAGGGTCTCGGAGTCGGTGTCGAACAGCAGGCCGGCCGTGGCCGATACCGAGTACGTCCGTGCGGCCGGGCTGCCGTCCGGTACAGCGAATGAGCCGGGCAGCGGAGCAGGTCGCGACGGGTTGGTCGCGGTGCAGGTGCGTGCCGACGGCGTGCACTTCCAGCCGGCCGGGTTCCCGGTGATCGGCCAGGACAGCGACGAGCCGTACTGGATCTTGACCGTCACGCTCGGCCGGGTGCCGGGCGCGATGACGATCGTGCGGAAGTACTCCTCCGGGTCGCTCTTGCCGGCGACCAGCTTCAGCAGGCTCTCGTCGAGGTGCGGCTTCGGCGCGGGCGGCGGGGCATTGAGGGTCTCGGAGTCGTCGTCGTACAGGCGGCCCGTCTTGGCCGAGACGGTGAAGGTGCGCTGCGCGGCCGTGCCGCCCTTCGGGTCCGCGAACGAGATCGGCAGCGTCGCCGGTGCGGCGGAGTTGGTGGCGGTGCAGGTGCCGGTGGCCTTCACACAGGTCCAGCCGGCCGGGGTGCCGGCGATCGGCCATTGCAGCGCGGAGCCGTACTTGATCCCGATCACGACGGGCTTGGTGTTGCCCGCCGGAACCTTGATCGTGATCAGCCAGGGGGAGTTCGCCGACTCCGTGCTCGTGCTGGACTCGTACGACGCGTCGGGCAGTCCGCTGGCGCCGTACGACACTCCGCCCGGCAGCGCGCTGGCGCCGTACGGAATGCCGCCCGGACTGCCGCCGCCCGGGGGCATGCTGATCGTCAGCAGGCCCTCGTCGAGAATCGGCGTGGTCGGCTCCGGCGGGGTGGGCACCACTGGGGTCGTGGGGGCGGTGGTCGGCGCAGTCGTCGGGGCCGTGGTCGGCTCGGCCGGCTGGGTCGGGTCCGTCGGTTGCGGCTTGGTCGGTGCGACCACCGGGGGCTTCACCACCGGCGGCTTGGCCGATGGCGGGTTGGCCGGCGGATTCACGGGAGGTGCTTGGGTCGGCTGCAGCGACGGTGGCTTGCTGATGGCTGCTGGGGGAGTGTCGTTGCCGGTGAGCGCCATTGCTGCGATCACAGCGGCGACCGCGACCACCACGACGGCGCCGCCGCCGACGGCTGCGCGGGTGCTGTTCTCGGTGACCTTCTGCCAGCCCGTGGCCAGGAAGCCGGCGATGCCGACCTTGACCCCGGAGGCGGCGGCCAGGTAGCCGAGGCCCGCAGTACCGAGCAGTGCCGGGGCGAGCAGCGCTGGTAGTGCGCTGTTGACCTCGACGAGCTCCAGGTAGACCGCGGTGCACTTGGCGCAGTCGTCCAGGTGCTCGCGGACGTTCTTGTTCTCCCGCTTGGTGAGGCCGCCGCGCACGTACGCGCCCAGGCGCTCAGTAGTCCAGCGGCAGCGGTCACCGGCGACATCGGCCAGGTGCTGCTGCAGGTAGGCCTGCCGTAGACCCTCACGGGCCCGGTAGGCGAGGGCAGAGACGCCGTTGGCGGTCAGGCCGAGCATGGGGGCGATGGTGGCCGGCTTCTCGCCCTCCACCTCGGTGTGCCAGAGCACTGCCTGCCAGCGCTCGGGCAGGGAGGCGAAGGCCTTGGCCGCCGCTCCACTCTCGAAACCGGTCACAGTCGGGTCGTCGAACCCCTGCGGCTCTCGCTCGTACGCCGCGATGTCGTCGGTCGTCTGGACCTTGCGGCCCGAGCGGATCCGGTCGACGTGCACCCGCCGGACGGTGGTCAGCAGATACGCGCGGAAGGAGATGTCCGGGCCGCCGCCGTTGCGCAGGGCATCGAGGACCTTGGCGAAGGCGTCGCTGGCCAGGTCGTCGGCGTCGTTGGCCGGGACGAGCTGGCGAGCCATCCGCTCCGCGGCGTGGTGGTGGCGGGCGAACAGCTCGCCGTACGCCTCGAGGTCGCCGGTGCGGACGCGCGCGATCAGCTCCGCGTCGCTCGGCCCTTCCGGCGTCTCCATCCGTGGTCCCCCTGGGTTTGTCACTACATCGTCACCGTCTGTCAGCTCGTTGCCGGGATCAAGGTTCCCACGAGGGGCGGATCCGCGCACCTAATCATGACGACAGCGACCTCTGTGAGGTTACGCGAAAAAAGATCCGGAAATCCGCGTCATGAACTCGTCATCGGGCTGTCTCACCTCCAGTACGACGCTTCCGGCCACCCGGTCGGGAGACGAAGGGGCCACCCGAGGAGGGGACATGTCGCTGTTCGCGGACATCCGCAGACGGCTCGACCTGCGTCCCAGCCGGTCCCTGAACCTGGCGGGGTCGCTCGCCCGGGACCGGCCGGAAGCGTCGTCCGAAGAGCAACCGTGCGGAAGGAGGGAGCCGCACGGCACCGCTGGCATCGACCGCAGCGCCTATCTGGCAATCGCAGAGGCGCTCCGGGACGGTGCCGATGTAGTGCCACCGAGTGACGAGGTCGGCCGCCGATTGGCGGAGGACGGAGTCTCGCTGCTCGAGGCACTTGATGGGCTGGGTGCGCTGTACCGCTCGATCGCCGGGGGCGAGCCGGCCTTCGAAGCGGTACGCGCACTCAGTTCCAGCTGGGCCGAGGCTTCACTCATCTATCTGCACTCGCTGTCCTGCGAGGACCCGCTGACCGGGCTGTCCAGCCTGGCGCACCTGCGGTCCCGGCTCGGCGAGATCTACCGGGAGGCCGATCTCCGTGGAACTTCCGTACCGGCGACCCACGCACTGGTGGTGGTCGAGCCGCTCTACCCGGGCGGCATCACGCCCCTCGAGCGCGAACTCCGGCTCATCGACGTCGCGGAGTGCCTCCGGATCGTGTTCGCGGGCGGTGACGTACTGGGCCGCCTCGGCACACGGCGCGCGGCGGCGCTCGTCGGCCGCGAGCCGGACCTGCCGGACCAGGTCGAGACGGTACGAGCCCTGATCACCCAGTGGCGGATGGACACCGACGAGCCGCAACTGGCCCGGGTGTGGATCGAAGGACTTCCGGCGGCCGAGCAGTGGGCCGGCCGGGTGCTGGACGAATTGGCACGACCCGCATAGGACTTGCGTCCGGTCGCCGACAGGGGGACGACCGGACGCAGCGAACCGGTGGCGGATCGCCTATCACGGGGTAGGCGATCCGTCGCCGCTGTCCTGTCCGGCGGTCGCGTTCCGGAGTACCGGATTTTGTCGGTGCTGCTGGTTAGGCTGCTTGGTATGTGTGGTCGCTATGCATCGAGCCGTGATCCTGCCGATCTGGTCGTCGAGTTCGAGATCGACGCCGGCAACGTGAAGGAGTCCGTGCAGGAGCTGCCGGACAACTACAACGTCGCGCCGACCGACGAGGTGATCGCGGTCGTCGAGCGCAAGAACCGGGAGAACCCGGACGAGACGATCCGCAAGCTGACGACGGTCAAGTGGGGCCTGGTGCCGTCCTGGGCCAAGGACACCTCGATCGGCAGCCGGCTGATCAACGCCCGGATGGAGACGGTCGCCGAGAAGCCCGCCTTCAAGAAGGCCTTCGCCGTCCGCCGCTGCATCCTGCCCGCCGACGGCTACTACGAGTGGTACACCGCCGAGGAGAAGGTCAACGGCAAACCCGTCAAACAGCCGTACTTCATCCGCCCCGCCGACGGCGGAGTGCTCGCGATGGCCGGCCTGTACGAGATCTGGCGCAACAAAGCAGTCCCCGACCCCGACCGCGACGACGCCTGGCTCTGGACCTGCACAGTCCTCACCACCACAGCCACCGACGACCTAGGCCGAATCCACGACCGCATGCCGTTGCTGGTAGAGCCCGACCGCTACAGCGCCTGGCTCGATCCGCTCTCCTCGAACCCCGACGAGCTCCTCGACCTACTGGTCCCCGCCGCTCCCGGCGTCCTGGAGGCGTACGCAGTCTCCAAAGCAGTCAGCTCGGTGAAGAACAACGGCCCTCACCTCATCGACCCCCTCCCCCCAGACGGCACCGACCCCATCGACAAGCCGGACGAGCCTGAAGAGATCACCCTCTTTTGATGTTCCCGGAGCACCTCTACGCCCGTGCCGAGGAGGCCATCGCAGGCTTCGCCGAGCCCGACATCTACGCGATCTCGCTGTGGTGCTCGTACGACGAGGACGACACCCGCCGCCCGACGCTGGTGGTCGACTACAACACCGAGACTCAGGTCGAGCAGGTGCTGTTGACCGGCGAGGACGCCCCGGAGCCGGACGAGGCCCGGTGGAACTACGCCTACTGGCTGCAGAGCATGCCGGTGGAGATCGGCGGGTCGTCCGACCCGACCGGGCTGCGCCTGGGGCAGGAGTGGATCAAGGCAGCCGGGCTCTGGTACTCCGACGGGCAGGAGGAGTCCGACTTCGAGGCGACCCTAGAGCTCGGAAGCGCCATCGCCCGGCGCTTCGAGGCCTCTTGCCTCCAGGCGGGGCAACGGCTGCACCAGGAAGGCGTCCTCGAGAAAGCCTTCGGCCGTCCGATCCCGGTGCTCGTCCATGAGCTGGAGTACCAGCCCCACCACGCCGACTGGGCGATCGCCGGCAATCCGCCCGAGCTGGTCACGGAGTACGTCGCCTGGATCGAGTCGCTGAGCAGCTGACCGTGGCGCAACAGTCAGCGCCTCCGCGCAGACAGGCGATCTGTTCCGGCGTGGAGTTCTGCAGCCAGTTGACGATCCAGATCCCCCGCAACTTCAGGCTGACCACCCGCACCCCAACCCCTAGCAACAGCAGCCCGACCATCCCGGCACCTGAGCACCCCGGTACGTGAGCATCCAACCCGGCACCCCGAGCACGCCCCGGTATCCGGGCACCCGACCGATGGTGCGCCCCAACCCCGGCGGTTTTCGGGGACAACTTGCCCTGAGCCGTACCGTGCTGCCGAATCTCGGGGGTTAACCCCCGAGCTTGTGGGTTGTCACCCTTGAATATGGAGTGGCAACCCACAACCTGAGGGGTCAACCCCTCAAATTGCGTGGTGGTGATGCCGGCCGCGGACGGTGGAGTGGCGGTTGAGCCCGCGACTGGCGGCTGGCGGGTGGCGGGTGGCCGCTGGCGGCTGGCGGGGCAGCGGTCGGCGGGTCGGTGTGTTGGCGGTGGATGCGGTTGCAGGGGTTGGTGGTTCGGTGTGCTGGTGCTGGTGCTGGTGCTGGTGCTGGTGCTGGTGCTGGTGGTGGGTCGGGCCGGGGGGCCTGTGTGTGAGCTGGCGCGGGGGAGGGCTGGGGAATGACAGGATGGGGGTGTGACCGATGAACGGATTGTGAGTACGCCGCATGGTGAGGCTCGGATTGTGGCGCATCGGGCTCGGCGGCCGGTGGCTACCTTGGCGCTCGGTCACGGGGCGGGTGGGGGGATCGAGGCGGGGGATCTGGCTGCGTTGGCGGCTCGGTTGCCCAAGCAGGACATGAACGTGTTTTTGATCGAGCAGCCTTGGCGGCGGGCGGGGAAGAAGTTGGCGCCGGCACCGAAGGTGCTCGACGAGGCTTGGATCGCGATCATCGGGCAGCTCCGGATCAGGACGCCGTTGGTGCTGGGCGGGCGGAGCGCGGGGGCGCGGGTTGCTTGCCGGACGGCGGCGGGGTTGGGGGCTTCCGGCGTACTGGCGTTGTCGTTTCCGTTGCATCCGCCGGGGAAGCCGGACAAGTCGCGGGTCGATGAGTTGCAGGGATCGCGGCTGCCGACGTTCGTAGTACAGGGAGAGCGGGACCCGTTCGGTACGCCGGAGGAGTTCCCGCCGCTGACCGAGATGGCCGTGGTACCGGACGGTGACCACTCGTTCAAGGTGCCGAAACGGGCCGAGCTGACCCAGGACGAGAGTTTCGAGCTGCTGGTCGAAGCTGTGTTCGAATGGGTGACCCGGGAGATCTCCGGCTGAAGTCGCTCTCCGGGGCGGGAATGAGCCGGTGGCCGGCCTTGTTGTGACCAGCATGACGGCGATGAGTCTGGCTCCTGCGCAGAAGACTGCGAAGACACCGGTATTCTCGATAACGATGCCGACTCCCACGACCACCGAGACACCCGAGCAGCGGACCGAGCGCTTCGAGCGCGAGGCGCTGCCTTTCCTCGACCAGATGTACGCCGCGGCGATGCGGATGACGCGTAACCCGTCCGACGCCGAAGACCTGGTTCAGGACACCTTCGCGAAGGCGTACAGCTCGTTCCACCAGTTCACGCCCGGTACCAACCTGAAGGCGTGGCTGTACCGGATCCTGACGAACACGTTCATCAACGGATACCGCAAGCGGCAGCGCCAGCCCACGCAGTCGCCGACCGAGGAGATCGAGGACTGGCAGCTCACCGCCGCCGAGTCGCACACTCCCGGCGGGCTGAAGTCGGCCGAGGCGGTGGCGCTGGAGCACCTGCCAGACTCCGACGTGAAGTCGGCGCTGCAGTCGATCCCCGAAGATTTCCGGCTGGCGGTGTATCTGGCCGATGTCGAGGGGTTTGCCTACAAGGAGATCGCCGACATCATGGGGACGCCGGTCGGCACCGTGATGTCGCGGTTGCACCGTGGCCGGCGCCAGTTGCGTGAGCTGCTGGCCGACTATGCCCGGGAGCGGGGCCTGATCCCCGCGTCAGACGATGCGCCGGCGGACGGTTCCGCGGCGGCGGCCGAGGAGAAGAAGTCATGAGCTGCGGCGAGGACCACGACGTGGACTGCAGCGAGATCCTGGAACGGGTCTACGTGTTCATCGACAATGAACTCGAGGGCGCGAGCACCGAGGAGATCCAGCAGCACCTGGACGAGTGCGGGCCCTGTCTCGACCAGTACGACATCGAGCGCTGCGTGAAGAAGCTCGTCCACCGCTCCTGCGGCGACGACCAGGCGCCCGACGCACTCCGCCAGAAGATCCTGCTCCGGCTGACCCAGATCCGGATCGAGACCACCACGCTCGCGGACTGACCCCTCTCCGAGGCCCGGCCGGACACCCGTCCACCGGGCCTCGCGCTTTGCCCGCTGGCCACGCACCGGCCTTGTGTACCCGGCCACCCACCGCCTTTACCGCCCGCCTCTGGCATTGCTCAGCCGTCGCGCTGCCTGGCTGCTCAGCTCTCCGGTTGGTGTTCGGTGAGGAATGCCTGGGCGACGGCTTCGTCGTGGGGGAAGTCGTGCAGGGCTGTCGCCGCCTGCCGCCACGCGGTTTCCGCGGCGACGCTGTCCCCGGTGGCGGCCCGGATGCGGCCGAGCTCGATCAGCAGCAGGCCTTCGCGCTGCTGGTTGCCGATGGCATGCGCCAGCCGCAGCCCCGCCTCCGCCTGCTCCGCCGCCGCGACCGGGTCCCCGAGGGCCAACGAGCTGGTCGCGAGATGCTGGAGACACTCGGCCTGCGCGTTGCCGTCCTCCAGTTGGGCGAAGATGTCGAAGCTCTTGCGCTCCATCTCCATCGCGGCCAGATGATGACCGGCCTCCATGTACGCCTGCCCCGCGATCTGGAGCCGCTTGGCCAGTGACCGCGGGTTGCCCGACTTCTCCGCCAGTACCAGGCTGAGGTCGAACGACTCGCGGGCCAGTTCGTACTCCCCACGCCGGCTGTGCAACCGGCCGAGCGCGAGGTGGCTGATCCCGACGACGGTCTGGTCACCGATCCGCAGGCTCAGGGCGAGCGCCTCCTCGGCCCACTCCAGCGCCTCGTCCAGCCGGCCCATCAACTCCAGCACGTAGCTCAGCGAAGTACAGCACCGAGCCTGGCCCGGCAGATCCGCGATCGCCTGGAACATCCGCAGGCCGGCGCGTAGATGATCGAGCGACGGCTCGAGATCGCCGCCCTCCGCGTCGGGGATCGCCAGGTCGTGCTCGAGCCAGGCAGCCAGCCGTTCGTACCCGAGGTCGCCGGCGATGTCCCGCGCGATCCGGTCGATCGCGCGCATCTCGATCCACCGGGAGCGGACTTCGACGTACCCGAAGAAGGCGATCGCCAGCTCTGGTACGAGCCCGCGTAGCTCCGCCGACGCACTCGCTTGCCGGGCGAGAGCGAGGATGTTGGCGCGCTCGTGGTCGAGGAACGTCATGGCGGTCGGTACGTCGGGCAGCACCGCAACCGGTCGCGCGGGCGGACTCGCCAGCTCCAGCCGACGACTGTCGGGATGGGTGAGTTGCTGGCTGCGCCAGGCGACCGCCGTGTAGTGCTGGAGCACCCGGGTCAGCGCATCGGTACGAGCGCCTTCGGACAGCGTCTGTGTGGCGCGCTCGCGGGCATAGGTGCGGATCAGGTCGTGCATCCGGTACCGGCCGGGCACTCCGGAGGAGAGCAGGTTGAGGTCGACCAGGCGCTCCAGGATCTGCTCGGCATCGTTCTCGGAGATGTCGAGCAGATGCGATGCCGTAAGGGCGCTGAGGTCAGAGCCGTCGGGCAGCCCGAGCAGACCCAGCGCCGCCGCTGCTTTCCGATCGAGGGCTTGGTTGCTGTTGGCAAGGAATTCGGCGGTGCCGGCGATGTTGGCCCGTACGCCGGACTCGCCCGTGCCGAACTCGTCGAGCCGCCGGTGCTCGTCCTTCAGCTGCCGCACCATGTGCTCGATCGGCCAACTCGGCCGGGCGGCGAGCCGGGCACCGATCAGCCGGACCGCCAAGGGGAGACGTCCGGTCAGTCGGGCGATCGATCGGGCCGCGGCGTCCTCGGCGGTGACCCGCTGGCGGCCGGCGATCGTGGCCAGCAGCTCGACCGAGTCCGCCTCGGAGAGCGGGGCCAGCGCGATGTGGCGGAACCCCGGCAAGGTGGTCAGCGCCCGCCGGCTGGTCGCGATGACGGCGGAGCCTGGTACGCCGGGGAGCAAGGGCAGCACCTGGCCTGCACTGTTGGCGTTGTCGAGGAGGATGAGCACGCGTTGGCCGGCCAGGCGTGAGCGATAGAGACCGGCCAGCTCGTTGATGCCCGAGGGAACGCCCCGGTCGTCATCGAGCCCGAGTGACCGGATCAGCTGGCTCAGCGCGTCGACCGGGCTGAGCGGAGTACCGGGTCCGTAGCCGCGCAGATCCAGGTAGAGCTGACCGTCCGGAAAGCTGTCGCCGACCAGGTGAGCCACATGCACCGCCAACGCGGTCTTCCCCACCCCACCCATCCCAGTCACCGCAGCCAACTGCACCTTCTCCGGCCGCTGCGCCACCTCGAACACCTTCACCAACTCCGCGACCTCACTGGCCCGCCCAGCAAAGTCCGACAAGGTAGGCGGCAACTGCCGAGGCAACACCCGCCCCACCTCCGCCGCCACCCCACCCGCCGCCACCGCCGCTCCCGGGGCCCCCGCTGCCACTGCCTCTGCCCGCCCGGCACCCGGCCCCTCGGCCCCCGAAGCCCGGACACCCGACCCCTTCGCCCCCGAAGCCTGGACACCCGAAGCCTGGGCACTCGACCCCTTGGCCTCCGAAGCCTGGGCACTCGAAGCCTGGGCACCCGACGACTGCATGCCCGTGGCACCCGCGACGCCTGAAGCCCTGGAACCTGCCCGCGTACCCGCTACCCCCGAACCCCTGGCACCTGCCCGCGTACCCGCAACCCCCGAAGCCTTGGCACCCGCCCGCGTACCCGCTACCCCCGAAGCCTCTGCGCCCGCCCGCGTGCTCCTGGCTCCAGCAGCCCCCGAAGCCGCGGCACCCGTCGCCTGCGCGCCCTTGGCGCCCGCCGCTCGCGGTGGCTTGGCGACGTTCATCAGTCGCTCGGCCTGTTCAGCGTTCAGCCCGAGCGCAACCCCCAGCGCCTCGATCGTGTCGACCCGCGGCCGGCGCCGCGTCCCCCGCTCCAGCAAGCTGATCGCCTGCTCACTCAACCCAGCCTTCTCCGCCAGCCCCGCCTGCGTCAGCCCAGCCGCAACCCGGTACTCCCGCAGCAGGCCCGCCAACGTCTCCATGGTCAGCCTTCTGAGCCGTTCCCCGAAACGGCTGCTTGCTTGCGGCGAAGGTCGTCGGCCTCGGCCAGAACGCCTTCCGCCTCGAAGATCTCGATCGCCCGCGACCGGGTCAGCCGGGCGGCCGCATGCTTGGCGGTCGCGTCCTGGATGGCGGCCAGGCTGGCGAGCAAGAGGCCTCGTCGCTGGCTGTCGCTGTTGTTGTAGAGCTCGTTCAGCCGCAGGCCTTCGCGGACGTTCCGCTCCGCCTCTGGATAGTTGCCCCGGGCGAACTCCAGCTGACCGAGGTAGTGCCGGGACTCGGCCAGTCCGGGCGGATCGTCGATCCGGGTATAGATCGCCAGGGCTGCGTCGAGATGCTCGACGGCGATGTCGTACAAGCCCGCTGCCAGGTAGCTGCCCGCCGCGAGCCGGTGCCGGCGAGCCAGCGAACGGTCGTTGTCGGCCAGCTCGATACTGGCGCGGAAGGCGGCTCGCGCATCGTCTCGGCGACCGATCCGGTTGTAGAGGATTCCCACCGCGAGGTGACTGGTGCCGAGCGCGTTGCGTTCACCTGCTTCCTGGGCCAGTTTCAGGCCGCGCTCACCCCACTCGATCGCCTCCTCCACCTGATCGAGGCGCTCGCAGACATGGCTCAACGACGAGCAGCAGCGGGCCACCCCGCCGAGGTGCTGTGCTGCCTCGAAATGCTCCAGCGCGCGCAGCAGGCGAGCACGGCTCTCCGCCAGATGGCCCAACTCGCTGTCCGGGATGGCGCGGTCGTGCTCCAGCCAGCCCCACGTCACCAGGTCGTCCATCGGCGGACCGGAGGCCAGGACGAGGTCGAGCATGGTCCGCATCCGCAGCCAGTACGCGCGGAGCTCCAGATAGCCGAACAGGCCGAGGGCGAGGGACGGACCGTACCGGCGGGCCAGCCCCGGCACGGCCGACGCCAGCTTGTACAGAGCGAGGATCGAGTCGTACTCCGCGTCGAACCAGGCCGGCGCATCGGTCAGGTTCGTGAAGGTCGGTACGCCGGTGAGGTCGACTTCTCCGATTGGTTGCCGCGGGCTCCACGGATGGGTCAGTCGTTGCGCCTGCCACGCCGCCGCTGTGTAGAACCGCAGACCCCGCTCGATGGCGGCCGTCCGCTCGGCCTCACGGTCGCGGACCGAGAGCCGCTCGCGGGCAAAGGCTCGCAACAGGTCGTGCATCTGGTAGCGCAGGGGACCGAGCGAATCGAGCAGATGGAGGTCGACGAGGCGCTCGAGACGCTCCTCGGCCGCCCGTGGATCCAGATCCAGCAGCCGGGCGACCAGCGGGACCGAGATCTCCGGCCCGTCCGCCAGGCTCAGCAGGTCGAACGCGATGGCGGCGTCGCGATCAGCGGCCAGCGGACTGGCGGTGAGCTCGTTCAGCGAAGAGGCGAAGGTCGCCCGGACGCCGGAGTGGTCCAGCCCGAGTTCGTCCAGGCTTCTCCGCTCGTCCTGCAGCTGGTCGACGAAATGCTGGAGCAACCATTGCGGACGCATGGTCAGCCGCGCGCCGATCAGCCGCAACGCGAGCGGCAGACCGCCGGTCAGCTCGGACAACTCGAGGGCGGCCTCCAACTCGGAATTCACTCGCTCTTCACCGGCCACGCTTGCCAGCAGCCGCAGCGACTCCGATGAGGTGAATGTCGGCAGCCGGACAATCAGACTTCCTGGCAACGTGGCCAGGAACCGCCGACTGATGATCAGGGCCGCCGAACCGTTGCCGCCGGGCAGCAACGGAGTGACCTGGTCGACGGAGCTGGCGTCGTCGAGCAGGATCAGCATCCGCCGCCCCGCGATCCGGGATCGGTAGAGCCTGGCCATCTCGTCGAGCTCGTCCGGGACCGCCTCCTGCCGTACACCCAGTGAGCGGAGGAGCTGTCCCAGTGCCTCGACCGCGGTCAGCGCGACGCCCGGATCGTGGCCGCGAAGCGCGACGTACAGCTGGCCGTCGGGGAACTGGCCTGCACTCAGATGCCCTGCGTGCACAGCCAGAGCGGTCTTCCCGACGCCGCCCATGCCAGTGATGACCAGACAGACAGTCGAGCTCCCTGAGCCGGCCAAGGCGTCGAGCACCTTGCTCAGTTGGCCTTCCCTGGCGGTGAAGTCGGCCACGGTCTGGGGCAGCTCCCAGGGAACATGCGCGGCAGGCGGGGAAGGTGAGACCGGAGTGCCCGTCGCCCGGATCGAGCCCAGCAGCTCCTGCTCGGCCTCGGTAGTGAGCTTCAGCGCAGTACTCAGCGCGTGGATCGTCTCGGCCCTCGGCCGGCGCCTCGTGCCGCGCTCGAGCAGGCTGACGGCCTGCTCGCTGAGGCCGGCGAGCTCGGCCAGCGCCGCCTGGGTGTGCCCCGCGGCGAGTCGATGACGGCGCAGGAGCTCACTGAACTCGGCTGCCATCGCCACCACCTCCCCGTCGACCGAATCCACGATGCATCCGCTCGCCAACTGTAGGGAAGATCGCCGACAGTGCGCTTGCCGTTATCCACAGTCGAGATCCGCGGTGCGATCGGATTCGGGTCAATGGCGCTGTAGATAACAATCAGTACAGGTTTGGTGACAAAAGCATTCCGGTGAATAGCGGGGAGTGTTTGAGGGGGAACACTGAGTACAGGGAACCAGTGCGGTCAATGGTCTTGTTGTGACATGTGACCAAACTGCAAAGACCCCGGTTTTCACCGGGGTCCTCGCTGTCTGTAGCCGTCGTGCTCAGGCGTTGGGGCGCTTGCCGTGGTTCGCGCCCTTCTTCTTGCGTGCGCGACGCTTGCGGCCGGTCTTGCCCATTTGAAAGCCTCCTTGTAACAACTGCAAAGAGTCACAGTCTCTCATACCACGAGGGTGTGTTCACTACAGTGCGACGGGTCACGGTCTGGCTTACAGTGTTTCGGCACACGTCAGGCGATGCAAAATTTAGGTACTAGTCAGCGAAGCGCTGTCTGCCCCCCTGCACCCGCACATCCCCTGTGGGTTCGAGACTACGCCGCTGATCGGAGGTGACCTAAGATGCTTGATGGCAACTGGGACTGGTGACCAACCGCGAAGGCACTCTATGACGCCAGCCATACACCGAGCGGGACTGCGCATCCTCGTCTCGGCCGTCGCCATTGCGGCGATCGTGGTTTTCGTCATGTCGGCGCTCACGCTGTCCAGCTACCTGACAGTGGTCGGCCTGTGCCTTCTAGTACTCATCGGTAGTGCTCTTCGCTCGCCCCACGGTCCGACTCAGGGAGCCTCCCTGGCATCGATCGTGCTCATCTCGGTCTACGTGATCGTGGGACCTGCTGCCGCAGTCGTGGTGGCCGGGGTCGGCTCGCTGATCCAGGCCAGGCGGGTCCCGTTGATCAAGCGGGTTTTCAGTAGTGCGCAACGAATTCTGTCCGCCGCGGGTGGCGCGCTGGCCTTCATGGCCGTCGACGGTCCGGTCGGGCAGGTTGCTCTGGAGCACGTACCACGAGCCATCTTGGCCGTGACCTTGACCGGCCTGGCTCACCAGGTGGTCAACGCAGTACTGATGTCGTGTGTGCTGTCGCTGGAACGGGGGCCGGCGGTAGTCCGGGCGTTCTTCAGCGAAGTGGTCGTGCCGACTGCCCTGCCGATGCTGGGCTACGGCTTCCTCGGCCTGATCCTGGCCTTCATGTGGCTCGGCGGCCTGGGCATGATCGCCGGTCTGCTGACACTGGTTCCGCTGATCGTCGCGCGCTGGGCGCTGTCCCAGGACGCCGTCGAGCGGGCCGCGCAGGCGGCGACGATGCGTGCCTTCATCCAGCTGATCGAGACCAAGGACCTGTACACCCGCGGTCACTCCGAGCGGGTCAGCGAAGGGGCCGGCATGCTCGGCCGCCATCTGCGGCTGTCCGAGGACCGCCAGCAGGCGCTCGAGCACGCGGGGCTGCTGCACGACGTCGGCAAGGTCGGCGTCCCCACCAGCATCATCCGCAAGCCCGGCCGGCTCGACGACGCCGAGATGGACGCGATCCGGCTGCATCCCGCGCGCGGCGTCGAGCTGATCGGCAACATCCCGTTCCTCGAAGAAGTGAAGTCCGCCGTCCTGCACCACCACGAGAAGTTCGACGGTTCGGGCTACCCGGCCGGACTGAGTGGCACCAACATCCCGTACTTCGCGAGGATCATCGGCATCGTGGACGCCTTCGACTGCCTGACCTCGACCCGTTCCTACCGGCCGGCCCGCAGCATCGAGGAAACCATCGCCATCTTGGTCCAGGACCGTCACACCCACTTCGACCCCGCGCTGGTCGATGCTTTCGTCGAGGTGATCGGGAAGCAGGGCTGGACGCCCGCGGCGGCCGACCAGCCGGCGCCGAACGGGACGATCGACGCCGCGATCGACCACGACGACCTCAGCCTCGGCAGCGGCGGCGGAGCCACCGGATCGGCGGCCGGACCGGCATGACGATGACGGGGGAGACCGAAGGGCTTGACCTCAGGAACTTCGGCAGTGGCGTGGTGATCGTGCTCGCCGGCGCGGTGCTCGGCCTGGCCGCGGTTGTACTCACTGCCCGGCGGGGGATGACTGAGTGGCCGGCCGCGCTGACCTTCGGTGGCCTGATCGCAGTCGGAGAGATGGTGCAGTTCCGGGTGGACCGGACCCGCAACCGTGCGCCGATCGCCACCAGCGCAGCGCTCGGCTACTGCCTGCTGCGTGGTCCCGAGGTCGCGGTACCACCGGATGTCGCTCAGATCATCGCGGTCACGGCCGTGGCGACGGCCGCCGGCGTGCTGCCCCGGGTGGTCGCCGGACTGGCATGGGACGCGGTGGTCTCGAGCCGGCGGTTGCTGTCGGTCGGCGCCGCCGCGGCGGTGTTCGCGGCGATTGCTCCGACCGACCTGTCATGGAACGGCTCCTGGCGGCACGCGCTGCCACTGTGCGGGGCGATGATCCTGGCCGTGCTGTCCGCCGCGGTCCTCGACGCCATCGTCGGAGCGGGCCAGTCCACCGAGCGGCACAACAAACCGTTCCCGGCGGCCCTGCGCGACGAGTTCGGCGTGATGGGACGGATCGGGATGGCGATGGCGATCAGCGGCATTCTGCTGGCCTCGGGCACCTCGTTGGCCGGCCTGTGGGCGCCGCCGCTGGTTCTCGTTCCGCTGCTGCTCACTCAGTTCGCCTTCCGTCGCTATTCGTCGGCTCAGCGGACGTACCGGACGACGGTTCGGTCGATGGCTCGGAGTACGGAGATCGCTGGGTTCAGTAGTCCTGGGCAGAATGCCCGGACCGCGAGTCTGGCGGTGGCGATCGGGAACGATCTGGGGTTGACGCCGGCTCGGATGGAGGCGTTGGAGTATGCGGCGCTGCTGTCGGGGGTGGGGCAGCTGGCGCTGGCGGATCCGAGTCCGGGTGGGGCGTCGTTGCTGCGGAGCCGGGAGGAGCGGCAGCAGGCTGCTGAGATCGGGGCCTCGATCATCGAGCGGTCGGGGGTGCTGGATCACGTCGCGGAGATCGTGCGGCACTCCAATGACCCTTATCGGCAGGGGCGGGCCAGCAACCCGGACATTCCGGTGGAGAGTGGGATCGTCAACGTGTCGCTTGCCTATGAGCAGTTGGTGGGGGAGGGCAGCGGCCAGACGCCGGGCAAGGCGATGGAGAACATCGGGCTGGGCATCGGCGCGGAGTACGACCCGGTAGTCGTCGAGTCACTTCGCCGGGTGGTCGGCCGGGGGTTCCGCTTCTAGGTCCGACCAGCTGGGCGGCCGGTCGGTCGGGATGTGGCCGGTGCCGCCCATTCCGGCGTACAGGAGTAGGCCGGCGCCTGCGGCTATGAGGACGTCGCCGGGGCTTACTGCTTGGCCTAGGCCGGGTAGGGCTACTGGTACTACGTCGCCTAGCCAGTGGAGACGGGTGGAGGCGTCTACTAGCTCGTGGCGGGGGTCCTCGGTGAAGGTTGTGATGCCGGCGCGGGCGAGGGTTGCCGGGGAGACGGGCATGGCGCCGTTCAGGGCGACTACTAGGGCGTTGCAGGTGAAGCCGGCGGCTAGTAGGGCTACACCGGGACGCCGGAGGTTCAGGCGGAGGAAAACGGCTATGCAGACGGCTGAGCCGACCAGGCCTACTGGGTAGGCGACACCGCCGGTCATAGAGCCCAGGACCTGGCCTGTGGCGGCTGCGGCGAGCCAGTGGAGGCCGGTGAGGGTGTTGTCGGCCAGATCCGTCAGGTGCCCGCCGGTCAGCAGTGCCGCCCCGGCGGCGAGCAGCATGACGAGCAGAACCAGCAACATCCTGGTGATTCTGCCCGTCATGGCCCGTCAAATCAGCGCACTCGACTCCTTAGCGTGTCGAGGCAACCACTTTCTGTGTTCCGCGTACTACGCCTTGGCAGCCGCCGCGCCACCCTCGTCGAGCAGATCCGGCAGGTCCTTCACCCCGGGATCGCCCGCGTCGGCCAGGTAGTCGGTCGGGTGGGTGGAGTCCACGCCCTCGCCCACCTTGAGCGCCCGCAGGATCAGGGTCAGGACGACGGTCACGACCAGGTTGATCGAGACGGCCGTGAGCCCGATGTAGACCTGCTTCTCGGTGAACGGGAAGTTCGCCAGCGAGCCGCCGAAGTGCTTCTTCGTCGCCGGGTTGACCACGTTGTACGCCGAGATGGTGCCGAACACCATCGCCACCGCCCAGCCGGTCAGCAGCGCCCAGCGGTGGAACCACCGGGTGAACAGGCCGACCACGATCGCCGGGAAGGTCTGCAGGATCCAGATCCCGCCGAGCAGCTGCAGGTTGAGCGAGATGGTCTTGTCCATCCCGAGCACGAAGATCAGCGCGCCGAACTTCACCAGCAGCGAGGCGAGCTTGGAGACCTTGGCCTCCTGCGCCGGGGTCGCGTCCTTCTTCAGGAAGTCGCGGTAGATGTTGCGGGTGAACAGGTTCGCGGCCGCGATCGACATGATCGCCGCCGGCACCAGCGCGCCCACCGCGATCGCCGCGAAGGCGATACCGGCGAACCAGGCCGGGAATTCCTGGTCGAACAGCCGCGGAATCGCCAGTTGCGGGTTCGCCAGGCCGTCCAGGCCCTTGATGTTGACCTTTGCGGTGATCGCCATGAATCCGAGCAGGGCGAGCAATCCGAGCAGGAGTGAATAGGCCGGCAGGATCGCCGCGTTCCGGCGGACGACATTTCTGTTCTTGGTGGACAGTACCGCCGTCACGGAATGTGGATACATGAACAGCGCCATCGCCGAGCCGAGGGCCAGCGTCCAATACGCCGAGTACCCGGCTTCACCAGGAATGAAGGCGCCGGTCGGTTTTCCGGTGGCCGGGTTCGGGGTCGCCATCTTCGCCTTGGCGGCGTCGAAAATGGTGTCCCAGCCGCCGAGCGCGTGCGGCAGGTAGATGATCGCGACGGCGATCACCAGGTAGATCAGGCCGTCCTTGACGAACGCGATCATCGCCGGGGCGCGCAGGCCGGACGAGTAGGTGTACGCCGCGAGGACCGCGAACGCGATCAGCAGTGGCAGGTCCTTGGCCAGCGTGTTACTGCCGCCCAGGCCCATCGTCTCGAAGACCGCCTGCATGCCGACCAGCTGCAGCGCGATGTACGGCATCGTCGCGAGGATGCCCGTGACGGCCACCGCCAGCGACAGGCCGCGGCTCCCGTACCGGCCGCCGACGAAGTCTGCCGGGGTCACGTACCCGTTCCGGTGCGCGACCGACCAGAGCCGGGACATGAAGATGAAGATGATCGGGTAAACCACGATGGTGTAGGGCACGGCGAAGAAGCCGCTGATCGCGCCGGTCGCGTACATCGCGGCCGGTACGGCGACGAACGTGTACGCCGTGTAGAGGTCGCCACCGAGCAGGAACCAGGTGATGAAGGTGCCGAAGCCACGGCCACCCAGACCCCACTCGTCCAGGCTGTCCATCTCGCCCGACCGGCGCCAGCGCGCGGCCATGAAGCCCATCACGGTGACGGCGGCGAAGATGACGATGACGATGATCAGCTGGACCCAGTCGACCTTGGTGTTCATCGCTCGCCCTCCTTCCGGCTCGAGCCGGCGTCGAGGCCTGCCTCGGCCCGTCGCTTACGCTCCTCGCGCATCACCAACTGGTAGGAGATGCTCACCGTGATCGCGGAGACGAACACCCAGAGCAGCTGGTACCAGTAGAAGAACGGAAATCCCCACAATCGGGGTTCGTCCTTGGCGTAAGTGGAGACAAGTAGCGGTACGACCACCGAGGCCGCCAGCAGTACGCCGGCGATCCAGTACGCGGGTCTGACCGCGGCAAGCTTGGACACAGCAACCTCCTCGAGACACAGGCGCGCGGTGAAGGCTACCGCTCGCTAACGGATAGCGACTAGACCTTCAGGGTGGGGTATGGATACTGATGCGGCGTGGAACCTGCGGCGGGTCGTGCTGTCGGTGCTCTTTCTGCTGGTTGTTGCCGTGCCGCTGTATCCGGAGCTGTACGGGCTCGACGAGGTCACGCCGTTCGCGCAACTGGTGGCCTTCCGGCCTCAGCTCCTGGTTCTGGTGCTTGTACTTGGGTTGGCGATGTTGCTGCGGTGGAACTGGCGGATCGCGGCCGGGCTGGTGATTCTGCTTGCGCTCGTCGGTGGGGTGCTGGTGGCGCCGCGGAAGTTCTCGGACCCGACGCCGCCTCCGGCTGGTACGCGGGCGCTGACGGTGATGGTCGCCAATGTGCTGGGCGGGGGAGCGGATCCGGGTGAGGTGGCCAAGCTGATCAATGCCCACCGGCCGGACATCGTTTCGTTGCCGGAGGCACAGGTCGACGTACGGCAGTCGATCGAGGCGCATCTTTCGGGCTTGCGGTACTACGGGTATACGCAGCAGGCGAACGCCGCGGTGGAGAGCGCTACGAGCGTGCTGGTGTCCGCGGATCTGGGCAGCGTGCATTTCGACTCGGAGAAGCTTGATACGGGGAGCGTCAGCTCACAGCAGCCTGGTACCAAGCCGGGGGCCGGGGATCCGGGGGCCGTGACGATCGGGCCGGTGCAGCAGACGACCACGCAGTTCGGGCACATCATCGTCACGGGTGGGAATCTCGGGAAGCTTCGGCTGATCGCTTATCACGGGTATCCGCCGCTACCGAAGGACGTGACGATCTGGAAGCAGGACCTTCAGGTCGTGAAGGACTGGTGTGCGGCTGGTTCTCCGACTGTGGTCGCGGGCGACTTCAACGCAACGGTCGACCATGCGGACTTCCGCTCCGCCCTCGGCCGGCGCTGCAAGAGCGTCGGCCCCAGCGTCGGCGAAGGCTTCCAGGGCACCTGGCCGGCCGACCGCCCGGTGCTCTTCCGCACCCAGATCGACCACGTAGTCGTCTCCGACGGCATCCTGCCGGGCAAATTCCAGACGTACGAGATAGAAGGCTCCGACCACCGCGCAGTCATCACCACGATCGCCGTGCCGAAATGAGACGGATCTACCTCGTCACGCATGCCGAGGCTCAGCATCATGTGGATGGGTTGGTCGGGGGTTGGTACGACTCGGAGTTGACTGAGCGGGGGCGGGTGCAGGCCGAGCGGATTGGTGAGGTGCTGGCCGGCCGGATCGGGGCCGGGGCGGTGGAGGTTTACTCGTCGGATTTGCGGCGGGCCCGGCAGACGGCGGAGCGGATTGCCGGCAGGTTCTCGGTCGGCGTACAGGTTGATGCTCGGCTTCGGGAGAGGTCCAACGGGGAGGCGGACGGGCGGCCGCAGGCTTGGCTCGACGAGCGGCGGGTGCCGCTGCCGGAGTACGGGGATCGGCTTGGTCATCACGACGGGCCGGCGGGGGCGGAGACTCGGCTGGAGTTGGTCGAGCGGCTGTACCCGGCTCTCGACGACATCATCCGTCGACCGGTCGCCAACCAGATCCTCGTGTCGCACGGCTCCGCGTCGAGCTATCTGATCGCGGCCTGGATCGGTATGCCGATGATGTCGACCGACCGCGGCTTCTTCCCACTGAAATCGGGCAGCATCACCACTCTGCTCCGCAACGACACCCACTTCAGCCACCAGGTCGTCACCCTCAACGAAACCCAGCACCTCCACGACCTATGAGAACCAGGTCTCACTCGCCTGTCTCATTGACCGCCCGGCACCAGATGTCGGTGGTGTCCTCGTCACCCCATTCGGCGGGGTTCGGAATGATCTCGAGACCGGTGGCGGGGATGTCGACGCCGAAGCTCGTCTCGACCCAGTGGCGGTAGGGGAGATTCGCGACCTCGCCTCCGGGTTCGGGCACCGGCGGCTCAGACCAGTCGTCGTTCCAGCAGACCTCTTTGTAGCCGATGGCGAGCAGGCGGAGGAAATCCACGGCGTCCTCTCCCAGCACGCACATCAGCAGCGATCCGCTTCCAGAGGCCAGATGGACGATGAGATCCCGCCCGTCGGGCGCGCGCCACAAAGCAGCCATGGAACCGTCACCACCGGTTCTGCAGAACGGCCACAGCACCGGTACGCCGTCGCGCACCGGCGCGAGCCAGCCGGCCAAACGGTCGCCCACCTCGTCAGTGGTGTTGCCGCGAAGAAGGAGGTATGAGCCGGGTCCGTTGAACGGGTCGTCAGACAGCGAACCCCAGAGTTCGCCGTCCTCGTCCGTGTGGACGAAGCCGTTGATATCCACCCACTCGAACAACATCCGCAACGGATCCGGTACGCCGATGCCCGGCGGAACTCTGGCCATCGTCACTTCCGCAAACCGCCCCATCCCGCGACGGTACGGGCCGCGCCCACCACCTGTCGACCGCGGCATCCTCCGACGAAGAGGACCGAGCGGCTACGCGACGTAGACGAGGTGGGGGCGGAACCGGAACGCGGTTTCGTCGTCTTCGAAGACCGCGATGTCCAGCACCAGGTCGGTGCTGCCGTCTTCAGCGGACCAGAGGTCGATCAGGCAGTCCCAGCGGTTGCCTTGCCAGCTGGCGATCGAGGTGCGCCAAGTCGCGTCCGGGAGCGGGATCAAGGTGGGTGATCCGTACGCCTCGATCAGTTCGCGACACAGCGCCGACCGATCTTCGGCGAGGGGATCGACGTTCTCGAGGTTCTGGCCGATGCGGGCGTCTCCGCGGAGGAGGGAGTCGACGATCGCGCTGAGGGTAGCTCGCCAGGCGTGCGGTACGGCGGTCTGGACGGTGACCTTCAGGGGCGGTATTTCCTCAGTCATCGGAGTTGGCGAGGTTGATCCAGTACCGGCGTACGGATCGGTCGCCGCGGTGCTGGGTGTCTGTTGGTACTCCGCCGTGGCGTTCGATGGTTTTGGTGGACGGGAGGTTGTCGGCCAGGCAGACGAGCATTACGCGGGGGATGCCCAGAGTGCTTGCGTGGTTGAGGATTTCGCCTAGTGCCCAGGTGGCGAGGCCGCGGCCGCGGGCGGAGGGGCGGATGCCGTAGCCGATGTGACCGTTCTGTTCGTGGAGGTGGTGGCGGAGGGCGATACCGCCTTGCACCCGGTTGTCTTCGAGGATCCAGCGGAGGGTTGCGTTCGGCTGGCTTGTCAGCCGGGCGACCCAGGTTGCGAATCCTTCCGCCGATTCGACGTCGTCGGTCTCGGCGATGCCGAAGCCGTCCTCGTGAAGGCCTGGTCCCCACTCCGCGTGTGCCTCCAACCACTCGGCATGCAGGCGAACAGTGGGTGCAATCAGTAGCCGCGACACTCGCCAAACCTACCGTCCGCAGGTGGCGCGACAGCCCGCCAAGCCGACGGCGCGGCCGGGGTTTCAGTGCCGGTTTGAGGTCAGGTGGTCGGCACCGGGATCGGCCTGGCCAGCAGTTGGTCCAGCGCGTCGGTGATGAAGCGCGCGGGGTCCGGTACCGCGGCACTGACACGCATCGCGACGATCGCGTCCGGTCGTACGAGCATGGCCCCCTCATCGGACAGCCAAGGCACAGACACCCGGTACGCCGGTAAGCCCAACTCAGCCGCAGCAGCAAGCCACCGGTCGCCCCCAGCGCCCGCGTTACCACCCCCGCCATCCGGGCGACCGTTCCTGGCGTCTGCGTGGTTGTCGGTAGCACCTACTAGCAGGGTCCAGTGGGATGCGACCAGGTCGAGGGTTGATAGGCCGTCGACCCAGGCGTGGGGGACTCGGGAGCCGGGGGTGCCGTCCAGTGCTGCGGCTAGGTCGGTTGTGGACGGTAGTACTGGCTGGGGGTTGATGATGGCGGGTGAGGCGTAGCGCTGGCCTAGGTGGACGACCGGGGCTGCCCAGACCCCGGCTGCCTTTCTGGCTGCGTCGGCTTCGGGGCCGCGGCCCCAGTGCAGCGCAGGGTCGCCTACACGTCGCATTGCTTGGTCCAGGGTGGTTGCGGCGATCGGCTCGCGCTCCTGGGCGTAGGTGTCGAGCAGGGCGACGCCTGCTTCGCCGTGGTGGACCGCTGCTAGCTTCCAGGCGAGGTTGTGGGCGTCGGCGACGCCGGTGTTGAGGCCGAAGGCGCCCAGCGGGGAGACGGTGTGAGCGGCATCGCCGACGAGGAAGACTCGGCCGACAGCGAAGCGGTCGGCCAGTGAGCTTCGGGGGCGCCACGGAAGTACGCTGCGGATCTCCACGGCGAGGTCGGGATCGCCTACGGCTGCGCGGACGATTGCGACACAGCGTTCGGGTGTGAAGTCCTCGGGACGTTCGCCGGCGTCGACATCGCAGGCGACATGGAAGACCCAGGTCGACTCGCCGTCGACGGTGACCAGCAGGCCAGGCGCGTCCGGCGTGGTGATCGTGCAGGTACCGAACGATATCCCTTGCAGATAAGGCCGCAGGTCAGCGCGGAACAGGATGTTGATCATCGACTTGCCCAGGTCACCCGCTCCGGACGTACCGACGCCGAGCGCAGTCCGTACCGCGCTATGCCCACCGTCCGCGGCCACGACCCACGAGCACCGGAGCGAATAGCGACCGTCCGGCCCGTCGAGTTCGACGTCGACCCCATCGGCGTCCTGCGTGATGCCGACCAGATTGGTCGACCAGCGCAGGTCCGCGCCACGGCGTACCAGGTCGGCCGCCACCACGGCGTCGAGCCGGTCCTGTGCGCAGACACCGCGCAGCTTGAACGGCGTCACGTCCAGCGCCCCCGCGGGCGGGGTGGGCATGGGGACGGTGACCACGTCGCCCGCGCCCATCTCGATGACGGTCCGCGCCACCGCCTTGCCCACCGCCCCGGCGCCCTGGAGGTCGACAGCGACGGCGTCGGCGGCTGTGTCGAGCCCGAGTTCGCGGAGGATCTCGACCGTACGGGACCCGATGCCGGTGGCGCGCGGGTGGATCGACGGCCCGTCACGGCGTTCGACGAGCACGGCCGGTACGCCGTGATGGGCGAGCAGCGCGGCGGCGATCAGCCCGACGCTGCCGCCGCCTGCGACTAGTACCGGCGCTTCTGGATACGCTGTATTCGTCATGGCTACAGCGTAGCCATAAGCTAGGATGGCGTGTCAACGAGGAAAGGAACCCGCTCGATGACCGACCCTGCGCCTTCGTCGGTGTGGACCAGGCAGCGCCCGCAACCGGCCCGCCGCGCGCCCGGCGTCGACCAGTACGTCGCGGCCGCCCTCGCCGTCGCCGACACCGAAGGCCTGGACGCCGTCTCGATGCGCCGCGTCGCCGGCGACCTCGGCTCCGGCACAGCCACCCTCTACCGCTACATCACCAACCGCGACGAACTACTCGACCTGATGATCGACGCCGTCCAAGGCGAAGATCCCCTCCCCGACGACACCGACAGCACCCGGGATGCCGGCAGCACCGGAGATACGGACGGCACCGGAGATGCGGACGGCACCGGAGATGCCGGCAGCACCGGGGATGCGGACGGTGGCGGGGATGCGGACGGTGGCGGGGATGCCGGCAGCACCCGGGATGCGGACGGTGGCGGGGATGCGGACGGCACCGGGGATGCGGACGGTGCGGGGGATGCGGACGGTGCGGGGGATGCGGACGGCACCGGAGATGCCGGCAGCACCGGGGATGCGGACGGTGGCGGGGATGCCGGCAGTGCGGGGGATTGGCGGGCTGGCTTGGCTGCGGTCGCTCATGCCCTGCGGGCGACCCTGCTGCGGCACCCGTGGCTGGCGGGCGAGCTCACGGGGAGGCCCTCCCTCGGCCCCAACTCCTTGCGCAGGTCCGAAGCCGCCCTGCGCGCCGCCGTCGCGCTCACCCCCGACATCACCCTCGCGTCGCAAGCCCTCAGCACCGTTCGCGCGTACGTCCTGGGCTCGGTCGCCGGCCAGCAAGCTGCCCTGCTCGCCGAGCAACGCAGCGGTCTCACCAAGGAGCAATGGCAACACAGCCAAGGCCCCTACATCACCCAGATCCTAGCCGCCGGCGAACACCCCATGCTCGCCCGCCGCATCCACGAAGCCGAAGAACCCGACCCCGACAACGACTTCACCTTCGGCCTCAACTGCATCCTCGACGGCCTCGCAACCCACTTCAACCGCTAGGCATTCTCGAACTCACGGCGCGATGACCGCCGTCGTCCACGGGTCCCCGACCGAGCGCGGCATGATGGCTCCGTGGTGTCGCGGATTCTCCTTGTCGATCTTGACTCCGAGCTGGTGGACGCCTGGCGCGAGGTCTTCGCGGGGAGATCGCCGAGGGTGCGATCGAAGTGCGGCATGGCTCGCTGCTCGATGTACTGACCGAGGTCGACGCCGTACTGACGGCAGGCAACAGTTATGGGCAGATGGATGGCGGGGTCGACCGGGCAATCGCCGAGTACTGGCCTGGCGTGCAGCGGTCGGTGTGGACGGCGCTGGCCGACGAACACCACGGCTACCTGCCCGTTGGTTCCGCTGCCGTCGTCCCGACTGGTGGCGATCCGTGCCGCTGGCTGGTCACGCACCCACCATGCGCTTGCTAGCCCCTAGCCGCAACCTTGTGCTCGACCTGAGCATTCAAACGCTCGCGAAGCACTCAGGTGAAGCACAAAGTCGCCCCGATTGAGTACCGCCGTCGGCTGCTCGGTCGACCACGGTACGCCGCGGCGTCGGGCCAGCCACCGCTGACAAGGCCAGCTTGCGTTCGCCGGCGTGGGGAGTCAGGTGTTGTTGGCGGCTGGGCGGTAGATGTAGGGCTGGGAGCCTCGGACAGCCTCCGTCAGCATCAGGAGCATGTCGGCTCGGGCTTCGATGGGGCGGCCGAAGAGTTCGTCGTCGCCGGGGATGGGGAAGCCTTTGACGCCGATGGCGAGCTGGCTGAGCAGCACATGCAGCACGCTGCGTGCGTTGAAGACGTTGGGCGTCGGCCACTCGGGCAGCGTCTCGTGCATCAGCGGCTGCTGGGCCGCAGTAGCCGCAACCGGCTTGAGCCACCGTTCCAGTTCGTCGCTGGTCAGCATGTTCCGGTGCAGGATCGTCATCACCGCATGGGCGACCCGGTCATGCTCCTCATGCACCCACCGGTACTGCGTTTCCTTCACGATCCGGTCAGCCAGTACGTCGAGCAGCGCCCGCAGCACCCCCGCGTCGCAGTGCCGTGAGCGGGCCAGTGCGCCGATAGCGTCAGCCCCATGCGCCACGGCATGCGCCCACCCGCAGTCGGCGACATACCCACGCAGGTCGCGCTCGCGCAGCAGCCAGGTGGCCAGCCGGTCACCCCACCGCATCACTACCTCGTCGTGGACGAGGAACTCGGCGTTGTCGCGATGGATCACCTCCGCCAGCGTCAGCGCGGTGAACGAGCGGCGGAAGACCGTGTCGGTGCCGTCCTCCCCGAGCCCGTAGGCGAGTCCGGCGCAGAGACCGTCACCGAAACCAGGCAGCAGGTCGTCGTAGACCCCGCGCTCGAGCCAGGTGGCCAGGGTCGGGTAGGCCAGCGCATCCCGCACCTGCGGGTTGGTACTGGCCAGGCCCCGGACGAGCTCCTCGGTGAGGTCGGTCAGCGCACGGTCGCGGGGTACCGCGTAGTCCGCGGCCATCACGTCCTGCCAGTACGTCGACTCCACCAATGCATCCTTTCACTTGGACCTGCTCAATCAACACCCATCCACCCGCTCCTGTCGAGCCTGCCCACGCCCGACATCGGCAACCACCCCGTACCCAGCCACCCCAGACCCAGCCCCACCTGCCCGAAGTACCGCCGGCAACCCATGCCCTAGGCTCAGCCCCGTGCCGTCTTTGAGCGATGTGGCGCGGAACCACACGACGCTGGACCAGGCGGACCTGGACCGGCTGCAGCTGCTGGTGTCCGACTGGCAGATGCTGGCCGACCTGTCCTTCGCGGACCTGGTGCTCTGGCTGCCCGACACCGAGGGGCTCGGCTTCTGGGCGGGCGCGCAGATGCGGCCGACCACCGGCCCGACGGCGTACCTGGACGACATCGTCGGCAGTTTCGTACCGCGCGACCGCCGCCCGCTGCTCGACCAGGCCTACGACACCGGCCGGATCTGCCGCGAGGGCGACCCCGAATGGCGCGACGACGTGCCCGTCCGGGTCGAGACGATCCCGGTACGCCGCGGCGCCCGCGTGATCGCCGTGATCGCCCGCAACACCAACCTGCTCGGCGTCCGGACGCCCAGCCGGCTCGAGATCGCCTACCTCCAGAGCGCCACCGACCTCGCCCGGATGATCACCGACGGCATCTTCCCGTACGGCGGTGAGCGGCTGCTGTCCACCACCCCACGCGTCGGGGACGGCTGCATCCGGGTCGATCGTCACGGCATGGTGACGTTCGCGAGCCCGAACGCGTTGTCCGCGTACCGCCGGATGGGACTGGTCACCGACCTGGTCGGCAGCCGGCTGAAGGACATCACCGGCGAACTCATCCACAGCGGCCAGAAGGTGGACGACGTGCCGGCCTCGGTGCTCACCGGCCGGGCCGCCAAGGAGATCGAGATCGAGAACTCCGACGCGACCCTGTTCCTGCGGGCGATCCCGTTGCGGGCCGAGGGCGAGCACGTGGGCGCGCTGATCCTGCTCCGCGACGTCACGGAGCTGCGGAGCCGGGAGCGGGAGCTGGTCACCAAGGAGGCGACCATCCGGGAGATTCATCATCGCGTCAAGAACAACTTGCAGACCGTCGCCGCGTTACTGCGAATGCAGGGAAGGCGCATCACCGTGCCAGAAGCCCAGTCTGCGCTGGCCGAAGCCGTCCGCAGAGTGGGATCGATCGCGATCGTGCACGAGACGCTGTCGGAGTCGTTCGACGAGCACGTCGACTTCGACGACGTCGCCGACCGGGTCGCCGCGATGGTCGCGGACGTGTCGACGATCTCGGCCGAGGTGACGATCAGCCGGACCGGCACGTTCGGCGTACTGGACTCCGAGGTGGCGACCCCGCTGGCGATGGTGCTGACCGAACTCATGCAGAACTCGGTCGAGCACGCCTTCAGCAGCAGGTCGACCGAGCACCCGACCGGCACCATCGAACTGGCCGCCCAGCGGAGCGTCGGGCGGCTGCGGGTGGTGGTGACCGATGACGGCAAGGGGCTTCCGGCGAACTTCGACTCCGAGACGTCCGGCAACCTGGGGCTGTCGATCGTCCGCACGCTGGTGATCGGCGAACTCGACGGACTGCTCGAATTCCACCCACGCACCGACGGCCCTGGCACAACGGTCGTCCTTGACTTTCCGGTCAAGGAGTAGTGCCCGTAATTTCTGAACAGCCGTGGGTCCTTGTCCACAGTTCTTCGGAAACAACGCGAGCTTTTTACCGCAGTTACAAGGGAAATCGAAAGGCCCCGCGGATCCCGCGGGGCCTGCGTCGAAACTCGTGTCAGGCGGTGCGGATGCGAGCGCGGGCGTTGCGGCGCTTCAGAGCGCGTCGCTCGTCCTCACTCAGACCGCCCCAGACACCGTGGTCCTGGCCGGCTTCCAGCGCCCAGGCGAGGCACTGTTCACGCACGTCGCAGCGACGGCACACCTGCTTGGCCTCCTCGATCTGCATGATCGCGGGCCCGGTGTTGCCAATGGGGAAAAATAGTTCCGGGTCCTCATCGAGGCAAATGGCCCGGTGGCGCCAATCCATGGCGGATCCCATCTCTCTCAGTAGTTTGGTGACGCTGACGGCCTGGTCTGTGCCCAGTCAGCGCGCCTGTACTCGCACGGGGGTGGTGCGGAGCGTTGTGAACGTTTTCACGAACGACTCCATGTTCCCAATCTAGTGTGATCGAAACAAGGGTTCTGGAGTTGTCGATCCGATCACAACACTCTCTTAACACTACGAACCGGTGCACAGCGGTTCACCGCGTCCGGAAACCGGACGAGGGAGCCTCGGTGCGATCACCCGTTCACTGCAAGTAACCGATCCAACAGCCCTGGGGTTACGCAAAACTTCAATCCCTGTGGGGCTGAGGTTCTCCGACCCTTGAGCTCCCGGGGGAGGAGGGTCGTCGTCCCGGTTGCTCTCCGGCCGGGCGCACTACCGCTCCGCGCCCAGCACTACGCTGGAGCCCGTGCCGACCGAAACGACGCCGTCCACAGCTCCGCGCCCGCTCAAGCTAGCTGCGGCTGTGGTCGCAGCGGAAGGGCTGGTGCTCGCCGTTCTGGGAATTGTCGAAGCAATTACGATCGACAAGGACCGGCTGGTGCTCGGTCTGACCACCGCCGGCTTCCTGCTCCTGTACGGCGCCGGCCTGCTCTTCGTCGCCCGCGGGCTCTACCGGACCTCGCCCTGGAGCCGCGGGCCGGCCGTCTTCGCCCAGCTGATCCAGCTGTTCATGGCGTACAGCTTCTGGGGCGGCTCGACCAAGTTCGTCTCGGTGATCCTGGCCGTCGCCGCGATCGCCGTGCTGGTCGCCGTCTTCCAGAAGCCGTCGATGGAGGCCCTCAACCGGGAGCCGGGCGAGGACCACCCGGTCCTGTAGCAGTCACTCCTTGAGCAGGCCTGCCCGCAGTTCGGTGAGCGTGCGGGCGAGCAGCCGGGAGACGTGCATCTGCGAGATGCCGATCTCGTCGGCGATCTGCGACTGGGTCATGCCCCGGAAGAACCGCAGCGTCAGGATCCGCTTCTCGCGGGTGTCCAGCTGGGCCAGCAGCGGCTTGAGCGACTCGCGGTACTCGACGCTCTCCAGCGCCTCGTCCTCGCCTCCCAGGCCGTCCAGGACCGTCGTGGCGTCCGCCTCGTTCTGGTCCGGGGCGTCCAGGGACAGCGTGTTGTAGGCGTTCGCCGACTCCAGGCCCTCGATGATCAGGTCGGCCGGCAGCCCCAGCCGCTCGGACAGCTCCCCGACCGTCGGCGCCCGGCCCTGCTCCTGCGTCAGCTCGGCGGTGGCCGCGGTCAGCGACAGTCGAAGCTCCTGGAGCCGGCGCGGCACCCGGATGGCCCAGCCCTTGTCCCGGAAGTACCGCTTGATCTCCCCGAGGATCGTCGGCGTCGCGTAGGTGGAGAACTCCACCCCGCGATCGGAGTCGAACCGGTCGATCGCCTTGATCAGGCCGATCGTGGCCACCTGGACCAGATCGTCGTACGGTTCGCCGCGGTTGCGGAAGCGCCGGGCGAGATGCTCCACCAGCGGCATGTGCAAGGAGACCAGGCTGTCACGGGCGAGCGTGTGGGCCGGATCTCCTGGGGTCGAACCACCCATCGCGGCGAAGTAGGTGGCGGTCTTGGTGCGTAGGTCGGGTTCCTGGGGCTCGCTCTCCAGGGGTCGTTCGTCTGTCACGCCTTCTCCGACGTGGTCGCGGACGACGACACCGTGATCGTCAGCCGCCCGTCGACGGTCTCGGCAGCGGCAGACTCCACCAGCGCGGTCAGTACGGTCCACCCGAACGAGGTGGTGTCCGGCTTCCAGCCGTTCGGCACGGTGGCCGTCGTACTGATCGTCAGCTGCGGCGGGGCGATCTCGAAGACCAGGTCCAGGACGCCGTCGGAGGCCTGCGGGAGCAGCAGCGCGCACGCCTCGTCCACCGCGATCCGCAGATCGTCGATCGCGTCCACGGTGAAGTCGTTGCGGGCCGCCAGGTTGCCGACGACCGACCGCGGCACCGCGATGTAGGCGCTGTCCGCGGGAATGCTGAGGCGGACCTCGGCGGATCGTCCGTTGCTGCTCACAGTGCTTTGCCTCCCAGGCAGGGCTGACGCGATGGGCGCCTGGCCCATCGCGTTACATCTTCCACTCTTCAGCCCAGCTATGCACGCCGAGCAGCCGTACTGCGGCCTACGGGTGCTCGTGCTCCGAACGCAGCCGGCTCAGGAAGGTCTTGGTGCGCTGGTGTTGCGGGTTGCCGATCACGTCGGCCGGGGCGCCGGCCTCGACCACCACCCCGCCGTCCATGAAGACGACCGTGTCGGCCACCTCGCGGGCGAAGGACATCTCGTGAGTGACGACGATCATCGTCATCCCCTCGGACGCCAGCTCACGCATCACCGACAGCACCTCGCCGACCAGTTCGGGGTCGAGCGCAGACGTCGGCTCGTCGAACAGCATCAGCTTGGGCTGCATCGCCAGTGCCCGCGCGATCGCCACCCGCTGCTGCTGGCCACCTGACAACTGCGCCGGGTACGCCGCACAGCGGTCGGCCAGCCCGACGCGTTCGAGCAGCTCGAGCGCACGCTGGCGGGCTGCCTTCTTCGACTCGCCCTTGACCTGGACCGGCGCCTCGGCGACGTTCTCGATCGCCGTCATGTGCGGGAACAGGTTGAACCGCTGGAAGACCATCCCGATCTCGCGCCGCTGGGCCGCGATCTGCTTGTCGGGCAGCCGGTACAGCTTCCCGTCCCGGTCGGCGTACCCCATCAGGTCGCCGTCGACCCAGATCCGGCCGCCGTCGATCGTCTCGAGCTGGTTGATGCAGCGCAGGAAGGTGGTCTTGCCCGATCCCGACGGGCCGAGCAGGCAGACCACCCGGCCCTCGTCGACGTCGAGGTCGATGCCCTTCAGCACCTGGTTGTGGTGGAACGACTTGGTCACGTTGACCGCGTGGACCAATGGTCCGATCATCAGGCGCCTCCTGCCCCGGCCGGCCGGGCGGCTCGCGGGGCCTTGGTCCCGAAGCCCTTGCCGAAGTGCCGCTCGAGGAAGTACTGCCCGACCATCAGCACGCTGGTGGCGGCCAGGTAGTACAGCGTCGCGGCGACGGCGACCGGGAATGTCTTGTAGTAAACGCTTCCGATCGACTGCAGCTGGTAGAACAGCTCGGTCGTCACCGGTACCGCGATCAACAGTGAAGTGTCCTTGAGCATGGCGATCGTCTCGTTGCCGGTCGGCGGCACGATCACCCGCATCGCCTGCGGCAGCACGACCCGGCGCATCGCCTTGCCCCGGTTCATCCCGAGCGCCTCGGCGGCCTCGAGCTGGCCCTTGTCGACGCTCATGATGCCGGCCCGGGCGATCTCGGCCATATACGCCGCCTCGGACAAGCCGAGTCCCAGCACGCCGGCCACGATGCCGGTGAAGACCTGGTTGGCGTCCAGGGTCAGGAACCGCCAGTCACCCGACATCCCCAGCCACTCGATGATCTTCCAGTCGAACGGGAAGCCGAACGACAGCCCGTCCTTGAACAGGATGCCGAGCGTGGCCATCGTGAACAGCAGGATGTACCGCGGAACGCTGCGGAAGAACCAGGTGAACAGCCAGGCCACGCCCGACAGGATCGGGTTGTCCGACAGCCGCATCACGGCCAGCAGTACACCGCCGCCGACCCCGAGCACCATGCTCAGCACGGTGACCAGCAAGGTGCCCTTGACCAGGCCCTCGAGCACCGGCGACTGGTTCATCGCCTGGAAGACGAACTTCCAGTCGAACTCCTTGTTGGTCAGCACCAGGTGCGCGAACATCGCGAACAGCACCGCGAGGACGGCGATGGCCACCCAGCGGCCCGGGTGCCGGACCGGGACGGCGTCGATCGCGCCCGGCCGGTCAGCCGCCGTGGTGGCGGGCTGGTCGACCGGACGCGGGTCGTCGGTACCTGACGTCATCTCAGGGGTTCACGGCGAAGTCGGTGATCGCGCCCGACTCGTTGCCCCAGGTGCTCAGCGCAGCCTTGTAGGAGCCGTCGGCATCGACCGCCTTGAGGGCCTTGGCGAGCGCGTCGGCGAAGGCGGTCTCGGCCTTCGGTACGACGTACCCGTAGGGCGCGGCGTCGTAGATGTCGCCGAGCGCCTCGATCTTGCCCTGCGACTGCTTGGCGGCGTACAGGACGACGGGGGAGTCGGCGAGCATCGCGTCGGCCTTGCCGGTGGCGACATCGGCCGTGGCGGCGTCCTGCTTCTCGCGGATGATCAGCTTGATCTCCGGCTTGCCGGCCTTCTTGCAGGCCGCCTGCTTGACCGGGAGGTCGTCCTCCAGCTGGGTGGTGCCCTTCTGCACGGCGATCGTCTTGCCGCAGGCGTCGGCCGGGTCGACCTTCTTCGGGTTGCCCGCCGCGGTGGCCCACTGGGTGCCGGCGTTGAAGTAGCTGACCATGTTGACCTGGGCCTTGCGCTTGTCGTTGATGGTGAACGACGAGATGCCCATGTCGTACTTGCCGCTCTGCACACCGGTGATGATGGTGTCGAAGCCGGCCGGCTGCCAGTCGACGGTGACGCCGAACTTCTTCGCGACGGCGTTGAACACGTCGACGTCCATCCCGGCGACGGTCTTGCCGCCCTGCAGGAACTCGTTCGGCGGGTAGGTCGCGTCCGTGCCGACGGTGATCTTGCCGGCCGACTTGATCTTGGCCGGCAACGCCGCTGCCAGTTCCGGGTCCACGGAGCCGCCGGTGGTCGGCTGGCTCGACGACGAGGTGCTCGTCGACGGGGAACTACCCGACAGGCTGTCCGAACCGCATCCACTCGCGGACAGCACCACGACCCCACACACGGCAAGGGTCATACGCAGAACTGACATCTCAAGGCCCTCCAAGGCTGCTTTTTCCGCATCTTGGCACAGCCCCCGACCAGTTGCGCACTGACAAACACCGATTGGAGACCGGATCGTAGTCATCGTCACACTCGGTACTGGGTCCGTACGCCGCGGCCGCCACGGACTGTCGGCGGCCGCGCACGGACGGTGACTTCATGTTGCGTATGGCAACGATCAGGTCGGCTCGACGTGGGTCGGGTCGAGCACCCGGCGCAGGAAGGTCCGGGTGCGCTCCTGCTGCGGGTTGCCGATCACCTCGGCGGGCGGGCCCTGTTCGACGATCACGCCGCCGTCCATGAAGACCACCCGGTCGGCGACCTCGCGGGCGAAGGCCATCTCATGGGTGACGACGAGCATCGTCATGCCGTCCAGGGCGAGCTTGCGCATCACCGTCAGGACGTCGCCGACCAGCTCTGGGTCGAGCGCCGAGGTGGGCTCGTCGAAGAGCATCAGGGCCGGGTCCATCGACAGCGCCCGGGCGATCGCGACCCGCTGCTGCTGACCGCCCGACAGTTGCATCGGGTAGGCGTTCACCTTGTCGTTGAGGCCGACCCGATCGAGGTTGGCCCGCGCGATCTCCCCGGCGGCCGACGCGTTGCGTCGCAGTACCGTCGTCTGCGCCACGGTGCAGTTGGCCAGTACGGACAGGTGCGGGAACAGGTTGAACTGCTGGAACACCATCCCGATCCGGGCCCGGGCCGCGTCCAGGTGGCAGTCGGGGTCGGTGATGTCCTCGCCGCTGACGAGCACCTTGCCCTTCTCCGGTACTTCGAGCAGGTTGACGCACCGCAGCAGCGTCGACTTGCCGGAGCCGGACGGCCCGATGACGCAGACCACCTCGCCCTCCTCGACGGCGAAGTCGATGCCGCGGAGTACGTGGTTGCTGCCGAAGGACTTGTGCAGATCGTGGATTTCTACCAGTGCCATCAGCGCGCCCTCGCAGCCTTTGCCTCGAGCCGGCGGACGAGGATGCCCAGCGGCAGGGTGATGATCAGGTAGCAGATGCCGGCCACGATCAGCGGTGTCAGGTTCGACTCGCTGTTGGCCAGCTCGCGACCGAACCCGGTCAGCTCGTTGGCCGACGTCGAGACGCCGATGATGAAGACCAGCGACGAGTCCTTGACCAGCAGGATCAAGTCGTTGGCCAGCGCCGGCAGCACGATCCGGAACGCCTGCGGCAGGACGATCTTGCGCAACGCCAGCCCGGGCGGCATCCCGAGCGACCGGGCCGCCTCGATCTGCCCCTTCGGCACCGCCTGGATGCCGGCCCGGATCACCTCGGCCATGTAGGCGGCCGCGACGATGCCGAGCGCGAGCCAGACCACGCCGTACGGATCGAAGGGAATCGTCATCCCCTCGAACGCGAGCGGCAGCAGGCTGAACGCGATGAAGACCACGATGGCCGGCAGCCCACGGAAGAACTCGATGTACGCCGTCGCCAGCCACCGGTACGGACCGACCGAACTGAGTCGCATCAGGGCCAGGATCGTGCCGCCGGCCAGGCCGATCACGAACGCTCCGGCGGTGTACTCGAGCGTCTTCAGCAGCGCCTCGGGCAACCCCTCGGTGAAGGCTGCCTTGATCAGCGCCGGCCGGAAGAAGACGTCACCGATCTGCTTCCAGTCGGCCGAGAAGATCGCGACCACGACCAGCGCGGCCAGTACGGCGTACTGCGCCAGCCGCCAGCGCTGCGACCGCTGCCGGGGACTCAGCCCCCGCCGGGGTACGGCGGGGGCGTGTTCGGGCGCGCTCACTTCTTCGGCTCGGTCTTGAACCACTTCTTGTAGATCTCGGTGTAGCTGCCGTCGGATTTGGCCTTCTTCAGCAGCTCGTTGAACTTCTCCACCAGCTTGGTGCCGGACGGGTCGTCCTTCTTGGCGGCGAAGCCGTACTTCTCACCGGTGTCGAACTCCGCGACCACGGCGGTGTCGGGGTTCTCCGAGACGAACGGGTAGAGCACGCCGTTGTCGTTGATCGCGGCGTCCACCCGGCCGGACTTGACGTTGTTGGTCTGCAGCGTCAGGTCGGCGAAGACCAGCACCTCGTAGCCGTTGGCGGCCTTGTACTTGTCCGCGTAGTCCTTGCCGGTGGTATCGGCCTGGGCGCCGATCTTCTTGCCCTTCAGGTCGGCCAGCGACTTGTACGGCGAGTCCTTCTTCACCAGCAGGACCTGGGTCGCGTCCATGTAGGGGTCGGTGATGGCGAGCGCCTTCTGCCGGTCCTCGCGGATCGTCATCGCGCCCATCCCCATGTCGCACTTCTTCGCGGCGAAGGCGGCCCCGGAGGTGATCTGCGACCACTCGATGTTGACCACCTCCTGCTCCACGCCGAGATCCTTGGCGACCAGGTCGAGCAGGTCGTAGTCGAAGCCGACCACCTTGGTGCCGTCCTTGAACTCGAACGGCTTGTACGGCAGGTGTGTGCAGACGGTCAGCTTGCCGGACTTGACCAGCGTGATGCCGGCCGCCTTCGCCTTGTCGTCGCTGCCGCCGCCGCTACCGGAGTCGTCGCCACCGCAGGCGACCAGGGAGAGGGCGAGAACGGCCGCCGAGGCGGCTGCCACCGTACGGCGGCTGGTACGCAGAATCTGGTTCATCGCGAGTGCTCCTCGTGCCGGTTGTGGAAGGTTCGCATCCTGGCACAGCAGGCAGTCACGTGACCGCTGCTTTCGGTGGACGAGACTCGATCGTCATCCGCGGTACTGCAGTGTGTGAACCCTCACAGATAGGACCAGTGTGTCCTGTGGTTTACTCGTAGCGACGGGTGACCCCCTGGCAACGGCGCCGTTCGACGCACCCTCATCGAACGCTCGCTCCTGCATTTCTTCTGCCTGCTTTCCGAAGTGAAGGGTCCCTTTTCATGGTCGCCGAAGTGGTTCCGTCCACCCCGCAAGCCGATCCCTACGCCGGTGATCCGGTCTTCGAGCTGCACCTCGGTGGCAAGATCGAGGTGACGTCCTCGGTCCACGTCACGAATGCCGACGAGCTGTCCCGCGCCTACACGCCCGGCGTCGCCCGGGTCTGCACCGCGATCGCCGAGGACCCGGCGCTGGTCCGCAAGTACACCTGGAAGTCCAACGTGGTCGCGGTCGTCACCGACGGCACCGCGGTGCTCGGACTCGGTGACATCGGCCCGGCCGCGTCGCTGCCGGTGATGGAGGGCAAGGCCCTGCTGTTCAAGGAGTTCGGCGGCGTCGACTCGGTGCCGATCGCCCTGGACTGCACGGATGTGGACGAGTTCGTCGAGACCGTCGTCCGGCTGGCGCCGACCTTCGGTGGGATCAACCTCGAGGACATCTCCGCGCCGCGCTGCTTCGAGATCGAGCGCCGGCTGAAGGAACGGCTCGACATCCCGGTCTTCCACGACGACCAGCACGGTACTGCGGTCGTCGTACTGGCTGCCCTGCGCAATGCACTGCGCCTGACCGGCAAGTCCATCTCCGACATCCGCGTCGTCATCTCCGGCGCGGGTGCGGCCGGGGTGGCTTGCGCGCGGATCCTCTTGCAGGCGGGCGTCGGCGACCTGGCCGTCGTGGACAGCAAGGGCGTGCTGCACGAGGATCGCCCGGACCTCAACCCGGTCAAGCTTTCGCTGGCCCAGGACACCAACACGGGTGGACTTTCCGGTCGGCTGGTCGATGCGCTGGATGGCGCTGACGTCTTCCTCGGTGTGTCGGGCGGAACCGTGCCGGAGGAGGCCATCGCGCGGATGGCGCCTGGCGCGATGATCTTCGCGCTGGCCAACCCGAATCCCGAAGTACACCCGGACATCGCTCACCGGCACGCCGCGGTCGTTGCCACGGGTCGCTCGGACTTCCCGAATCAGATCAACAACGTCCTGGCCTTCCCGGGCATCTTCCGGGGCGCCTTCGACGTCAACGCCAGCCGGATCACCGAGGGCATGAAGCTGGCCGCCGCCGAGGCGTTGGCCGCGCTGATCCCGGAGGAAGAGCTGCGGGCGGACTACATCATCCCGTCGCCGTTCGACGCGCGCGTCGCCCCGGCTGTAGCGGCAGCCGTCGCCGAGGCGGCCCGCCGCGACGGAGTAGCCCGCGACTGAGCAGGCCAGCGTCGAGCACTGCGGTGCTCGACGCTGCCCTGGCCCTCTCGTGCTAGACGGCGACGAGGGCCAGGTAAGCCATACCGAGGATGCCGCGGTAGCCGCCGAAGTACGCAGCGCGCTTCGCGGCCGCCCGGGCCAGTACGCCGTCGGCGTCCGGGTGCCCGGTGCCGTGCTCGGCCAGCCAGCGGGTGTACCGGGCGTTGGATCCGGACTCGAACTCGTCCCACTCGTCGAGGTTGGCCTCGTGCACCTGAACCGGCTGGAAGCCGTGCGCGACGGCGAGCTCGATCAGTTCGCCCAGTCCGAGGAATTCGTCCAGCCGGCCGGCGAGCGGCGCGATGGCCTCGGGCGTCGGAGTACGCGACCAGATGCCCTCGCCGTACAGGACCCGGCCGCCCGGGGCGACCACCTTCCGCAGGGCGCGCAACGCGCTCACGTAGTCGAGCGGCTGCCTCGCCTCGACCGGCGGGCCCCAGATCTGGCTCGCGCCGATGCAGATCACCGCGTCGGCCGATCCGTCGGGCTGCGCCTTCGCATCGCCGTCCGTGAACGTCACCCGGTCGGCCAGACCGCGGTCCCTGGCCAGCTTCCGGCCGTGCTCGATCGCCGGCTGGTCGAGGTCGATGCCGATTCCACGAGCTGTCGGCGAGGCTTCGACCACGCGCAGGAGCAGCTCTCCCCAGCCGCAGCCGAGATCGAGAACTCTTTGCTCCTTGTGCTGCTGTGGGCTGGTGGCCAGGAACTCTGTCAGCCGTCCGGCCCGCGCCTGCGACAACGGCGTCATGAAGGTCAGGTCTTCGGACGGGTGGTTCACCACGATGCTCATCCGGCGAACCTTGCCCCAGCCCCGATGCGGTGCTCAACCCAATAAGGTGGACGACATGCTTGCTGCTTACGCTGCCAGGTTCGACGCGGACGACCCGATCTCTGCGCTGGAGGTGGGGGAGCGGCCCGAGCCGGTCGCGGCTGACGGGTGGGTCACGGTCGACGTCAAGGCGACGGCGCTCAATCACCATGACCTGTGGTCGTTGAAGGGTGTCGGGCTGGCGGAGAAGAATCTGCCGATGATCCTTGGCTGCGACGCGGCGGGGATCGACCCGGACGGCAACGAAGTGGTGGTGCACGCGGTCATCTCGGATCCCTCGTGGAAGGGCGACGAGACGCTCGATCCCAAGCGGTCGCTGCTGAGCGAAGTGCACCAGGGGACGCTGGCCCAGAAGATCGCGGTGCCGGCCGCCAACGTCGTACCGAAGCCTGCTGGGTTGAGTTTCGAGGAGGCCGCGTGCCTGCCGACGGCCTGGCTCACGGCGTACCGGATGTTGTTCACGCAGTCGCCGCTCAAGCCGGGCGACACGGTACTTGTCCAGGGCGCGGGTGGTGGGGTCGCGTCGTCGCTGATCACGCTCGCACGGGCTGCCGGGCTGCGCGTCTGGGCGACCAGCCGGGATGAAGGCAAGCGGGCGAAGGCGGTCGAGATCGGGGCGCATGAGGCCTTCGAGTCGGGTGCGCGGTTGCCGGAGCGGGTCGATGCGGTGATGGAGACCGTGGGGCAGGCGACCTGGTCGCACTCGCTGAAGTCGCTCAAGCAGGGCGGCACGGTGGTGATCTCCGGCGCGACCAGCGGGCAGGCGCCGAAGTCGGCCGAGCTCAACCGGATCTTCTTCCTGCAGCTGCGGGTGCAGGGCTCGACGATGGGGACGCGGGCCGAGCTGGCCGAGCTGGTGCAGTTCATGGCCAATGCGGGCATCCGGCCGCACATCGACAGCACCTACGCGCTCGCCGACGCCCGCGAGGGCTTCACGAAACTGAATGCGGGTGACGTCTTCGGCAAGATCGTCTTCACTGTCTGAATGGAGATCGAGATCCGCCGCGCCGTCGTCGCGGACGCGGAAGCCGCTGCCTGGTGCCACCTGACCTGCTGGCAGGAGGCGTACGCCGGGCTTGTCGACGCGGACCGGTTGGCCGAGAAGACGAGTGATCTGGAGCTGCGGGTCGAGCGGTGGACGGAGCGGCTGTCACAGGGGGTGCAGCGGTGGGTCGCGGTCAATCCTGATCCGGCGGCCGCGGTACGGGACCGGGTGATCGGGTTCTCGTCGCCGGGGCCGACGCGGGACGAGGATGCGCCGACGGCGTTGGAGCTGTACGCGATCTACGTGCGTGAGAAGTGGTGGGGGAGCGGGCTCGGGTACCGGCTGCTGGACGTTGCCATCGGCAAGGAGGCGGCGAGCCTCTGGGTGCTGGCGGGCAACGAGCGGGCGAAGGCGTTCTACCGGCGGCACGGGTTCGTCGAGGACGGCACCCAGGTGGACGAGCCGTTCTTCGGCGTCCCGGAACTCAGGATGGTTCGTCCCAGCCAGTGACCGCCGGGGTTGCCCTGCTTTGATACACGATCTATGTTACATAGAGGATGTTGTATCTCGGCCGGGAGGTTCTCCATGCACGGCACGGATCAGACTGCACGGCGGTTGCTCGACTCCTCGGCGCGGTTGTCGCGGGATCCGGCGACGGAGATCGACTGGGCGGCGCCGCTCGGCGACGGCTACGGGCTGAGTCCGGAGTGGAGCACGCTCTACGGCACGGCGTACTGGGATGAGCTGACCGGAGCGCAGCGCGTCGAGCTGACCCGGCACGAGGCGGCGTCGGTCGCCTCGACGGGGATCTGGTTCGAGATGATTCTGCAGCAGCTGATCCTTCGCGACGTCTACTCGGTGAATCCGGCCAGTGCGGAGTTCCAGTGGGCGCTGACCGAGATCGCCGACGAGTGCCGGCACTCGATCATGTTCGCGCGGGCGTCGGGGCGGCTGGTCGACGCGGAGTACCGGCCGGGGACGAAGGCGCGGGAACTCGGGCGGATGTTCAAGACGGTGGCGACCGGCGAGACGGCGTACGCGGCGATCCTGGTCGCGGAGGAAGTGCTCGACGTGATGCAGCGGGACTGGATGCGGGACCGCCGGGTCGAGCCTTTGGTACGGACGGTGAACCACATCCATGTCGTCGAGGAGTCGCGGCACATGGTGTTCGCGCGGGACGAGACGCGCCAGCGGCTGGCCGGATCCGGTGCGGCCCGGCGGTGGGTGAGTGCGCTGGTGATCGCGATCGCGGCCGACATGATCGTGAGCAGCATGGTGACCCGGGCGGTCTACGCGAACGCCGGTCTCGATCCGGAGCGGGCGCTGCGGGAGGCTCGGGCGAATGAGCATCACCGGTCGTTGCTGCGGTCGAGTTGCGCCAACCTGATGGACTTCCTGGGCGAGGTCGGGTTGCTGACGCCGGCGGCGACGCGGGTTTACCGGCGTACGGGGTTGCGCTGATGGCCTACGTCATCACGGGCGAATGCTGCTCGGACGCGAGCTGTGTGGCGGTGTGCCCGATGAACAGCATTCATCCGTTGGGTGGCATGGATGGGCTGTTCGTCGATCCGCGGACCTGTATCGACTGTGGGGCTTGTGCGGATGCGTGTCCGGTCGGCGCGGCCAAGCCGGCCGAGCAGGCGACGCCGGTCGAGGTGGAGCTCAACCGCTCGTACTTCGAATCGACGCCGGCTCTCGACGCACTCGACCTGAACACCTGGGAGGCGCCCACCTTCTCGCCGTGGACTTCGGGGCCGCGGCGGGTTGCGGTGGTGGGGGCGGGGCCGGCGGGGATGTACGCGACTCGGGAGCTGCTGTTGCGTAGTACCGCCGATGTGACTGTCTATGACCGGCTGCCCTTGGTCGGCGGGCTGGCGCGCTATGGCGTCGCCCCCGACCATCCGATGACCAAACAGATCATCTCGACCTTCAGCCGCATCCTCGACCACCCCCGAGTCACCTGGCGCCCCGGCGTCGAGGCGGACGCGGTGGAGTTGGAGAGCCGGTACGACGCCGTGATCCACGCGGTCGGCTCCTACACCAGTCGCCGCCTCAACATCCCCGGCGAAGACTCCGCTGGCAGCTGCCCCGCCTCCTCGGTAGTTGCCTGGTACAACGGCCGCCCAGGCTTCGCCGACCTGCCGGTCTCTCTGCGCGGCCCCCGAGCAGTGATCGTCGGCAACGGCAATGTGGCCCTGGACCTGGCCCGCCTACTGGTCAGCAACGCCGACCGCCTGGCTGACCTCGACCTACCGCCCGCAGTTCGCACGGCCCTCGCAACCAGCGGCATCACCGAGGTAGTAATCCTCGCCCGCCGAGGCCCCGAAGCCGCCGCCTACTCCGACTCGGCCTTCCGCGACCTGCTGGACCTCCAAGGCGTCGATGTGTCCCGAGCGACAGGACATAGTGACTCAACTAGCCCGTCGCCGCGCTCAGAAACCCCGCGGGCAACCGCCGACCAGCCACTATGTCCTGTCGCTCGGGACACATCTCCCGAGCTGGGCGTGCCGCCGCTGCCTGGGCGACGGATCGTGCTGCGCTTCAACACCACGCCGACCGCGTGGGATCCGGGCGCCGGCCTCAGCACCAGCCGGGGAGTCATCTCGGCGGGCAACCTCTTCACCGCCATCGGGTTCGTCGGGCGGCCGGTGGCCGGGTTGCCGTTTGATGAGGTGCGTGGGGTGGTGCCGAATGAGCGGGGGGCCGTGGTTGGGCGACCGGGGCATTTTGTGACGGGGTGGATCAAGCGAGGGGCTCAGGGTGGGATCGGGGCGAACAAGGCTTGTGCTGAGGAGACTGTGCGGAGTTTGCTCACGGGGGCGGCGAATCGGGGGTTGGCGGCGGCTGCGGTGTGACATTGTCCGGTCGTGACGTTTCATGGCTGAAACATTGCCGTCGCACCGGGGCAACGAGGCTGGCGCACGCTGGTCGTACCGCGGGAAACCCCCCGGATCGATCCGCCCGATCGATGAGCTTTGAGCAGGAGTGCCCATGAGGCCGACCTTGACGGTGATCGCCGACCCCGCCGACCGCTGGATGATGCGTGCGGCATGCATCGGCCAGGCGCCGGCGTACGACGAGACCGCGAGCGCCTGGGAGCAGCGCAAGGCACAGGCGATCTGTATGACCGCCTGCCCGGTGATCGAGGAGTGCCGTGAGTGGGCCCGCCGGACCAAGTTCACCGGTACCGCCGCCGGCGAGAAGTTCCTCTCCGGCCGCCGCCGTGGCCGCCCCGGCCCGCAGGAGCGCCGCCGCCCGACCCCGATGGTCGAGGAGCAGCAGGCCAGCTAAACCCCCGCCAACTCCGACTCCTGTTCCGCCGTGACCTTCGAGGTGCGGCGGAACGGTGATGTCAGGGTCTGTACGACGTACTGGCGGTTGTAGCTGAGTGCCCAGATCGCCAGCGCCAGGTAGATGCCCGAGAGCACATAGCGCCCGGTCTGCCCCGGTACTGCGAACTGCACCGCGAACAACCCCAGCAGCGCCCAAGCAGCCCAGCGCGGGAAGCGCAGGCTCAGCAGGACCGCCAGGCCGAGCACCGTCTGGGTAGCGGTCAGCAGGAACTCCTCGACCTGGCGACCGTCCAGCGGAAGAGCAGCAGGGCCGCCACCGATGCCGTAGGCGATCGGGAGGCTGCCGATGAGCAGCGTCCACTGGTTCACCTTCGCGGAGATCAGCAGGCCGAGTGCGGCCGCTCCCTTGCCGCGCCAGGCGAACAGGATCGCCACGATGAACTCCGGCGCCTCAGACGCCAGCGGGGCCAGCCACTGCACGAGCAGGAACTGGTCGATGCCCAGTGCCTGCCCACCCTCGACCAGCGAGTCAGCAAACGGCTCTGCGGACAGCAGGATGATTCCGGCGGCCGCCGCGAACATCGCGACGACAGTGATCCGTCGCTGCACCTTGCCGAGCGCACCGATCCGGGCAGCCGGTCCGATGAGGTCCGGCTCGTGGCCGCTGTCGGCCGTAGCCGCGCGCCAGAGGTAGTACGCGAAGAAGGCCAGCAGGGCGATGCCCAGGAGCAAGTGGATCTGCCCGGTGATCGGGATGATGAAGGCCACGACGCTAGCGACGGCCAGGAAGCCCAGCTCGCGGCGGTAGCCCGACTCGAGCACCAGGGCCTTGATGGTGCGGCCGCTGCGCTTGCTGGCGACGTACAGGCTGATCAGTACGACGCTGGACCAGCCGAGGCCGAGCAGTAGCCGGTTTGAGCCGGTCATGTTGGCGGCGGCGTAGGCGACGTACTCCGGTTGGCTGCCGGCGGTGTGGGCGAAGTACAGATCGACCGCGTACTCCGGAAGTACGGCGATGACCGCGAGCAGCGCGATCGCGAGCCCGCCGGAGATGTCGACCTCGGCCGCCTCGGCCGCCCAGGCCAGCACGAACGACGCCGCGACCACTCCGAGCCCGAAGACAACGATGGCCAACGGAGCTGCCGGATGGACGCCGCTGAGCCGCAGCGCGATCGCCGGAACAGCCGCGAGAAGCAGCATCAGGACGGGGCGGAGTGCTCTGATCACGATGTCCAGCCTGCCATCGTTTTGATACTTTCGCAATTGCGCAAGTATGAGACCGTACTCACGCTCGGCCTGCCGAGTACCAGGGGACCTCCGGAAAGGTCACAATGACTCCGCGATGAGCACACCCCCTGAACCCACCCGAGCCCAGCTCGACGCCGCCGCCAGCACGTTCGCGATGCTCTCGGCGCCGGTCCGGCTGCACCTGGTGTCCCTGGCGGCCCAGGGCGAGTACGACGTCGGCACGCTGGCCGACCGCGTCGGCGTCAGCATCGCCACCGCCAGCCAGCACCTCGGCAAGCTCCGCCTGGCCGGCATCATCACCGCCCGCCGCGAGGGCCGCCGGCACATCTACACCGTCGACGACCCGCACGTCCTCAACATGGTCGACCAGATCTTCGAGCACATCGCCCCTGATGGCTCCCTGGCCCCCGACCCGCCGCTGCGCCGCCGTCCGCCGCACACGGACTAGGGCCGTACTGCGTCTGAGGGCAACTGGCGCCGGGCTTCGAGGGCACGGTGTGGTGGTCGCTGGGTCAGGGCTGGGCCGAACCCATGCCTTGGGCACCTAAGTTCGTGGGTGGCCGAGCCGGTTCGTGAGGAGCCGGCCGAATCGCGGGGGCCGGCCGACCCAGGGGAGGACTCATGAAGAAGGCACGGCTGGCCGGGATCGCGGTCGCGGTGGGGCTGATCGGCGTGGGGAGTGTCGCGTACGCGGCCATTCCGGACGATGACGGCGTGATCCACGGCTGCTACAACAAGGGCGGACTGCTGCAGGACAAGGGCGCGCTGCGAGTCGTCGAGAAGGGCGAGAGGTGCCGCTCGACCGAACTGCCGACGACCTGGAGCCAGACCGGGCCGCAAGGTCCGGTGGGACCTGTCGGACCGGTAGGGCCGACAGGCGCCAAGGGCGACACCGGGGCAACCGGTGCCGAGGGACCTGTCGGGCCCACAGGGCCGCAGGGTGCGCAAGGGGAGCAAGGCGCTCCTGGCTTCAGCGACGCCTACATGGCCGGTGGAAACGTCGACCTGCACAACCACACCGAGACGCCGGTCGCCTCGATCCAGCTGCCCGCCGGCTCGTACGCGCTCTTCGGTAAGGCGGAGCTGCAGAACCTCGACGGCGACAACCAGAACGGCTACTGCAAACTCAGCACCGGCGACGTAACTCCCGTGCGCCTCGGCTGGAGCATCACCTCCCCACGCATCCCCGTCAGCGTGCAGGACCTACTGGTCCTCGACGCTCCCGGCACCGCCACCCTCTACTGCTCCACCTACAACGGCCGAGCCCGCTACGGCCGAATCACGGCGCTCAAGGTCGGTCAGGCTCATTACCAATGACGTGGCGTAGGTAGCGTTCGGGGGCTTCGAGGTAGGCGCGCCAGTTCTGGACCAGGAGGAGGTCGGGCCAGGTTGTCTCGCGGAGGCCCCAGTCGCCGACCTCCAGGATTGTGGCGCCGGGGAGGGAGCAGACGACGGGGGAGTGGGTGGCGCAGATGACCTGGCCGCCGCCCTTGGCCAGCTCGTCCAGGACGCCGACCAGGGCCAGGCTGGAGGAGAACGAGAGGGCGGATTCCGGTTCGTCCAGGCAGTACAGGCCTGGGCTGTCGAAGCGGCTCTGGAGTACTTCGAGGAAGCCTTCGCCGTGGCTCAACTCGTGGAACTTCGGGTCCCGTCCGCCCGGGTTCTGCTCCAGGTACGTGTAGTACCCGTGCATGGTCTCAGCCCGGAGAAAGAAGCCCCAGCGCGCTGAGCCTGCGCCGCGGGTCAGCTGGATGTCCCGCGAGAGCGACGACTCCGAAGCACGAGTCGTCAGCCTGGCACCGGTCGACCCGCCCTCAGGCGACATACCGAACGCAATGGCGATCGCCTCCACCAGAGTCGACTTGCCCGCCCCGTTCTCGCCGACCAGGAAGGTGACGCCGGGGCCGAGGTCGAGGCCGTCGGTCAGGAGTTGGCGCACGGCCGGGATGGTGTGGGGCCAGGTGCGGGACACGCTGATGCCCTCCGCCGCGGCAACCCGGCGTACCGGATGACTGGCGAAGGGCATCTGCACAAACTAAACCCAGAGGGGTTCTCAGTCGTCTTCGTCGTCCAGGCGGGCGAGCCAGGTGGCGAAGCGTTCGATGGGGGTTTCGAAGTCGGGGTTCAGGTCGACGAACTCGCGGAGGCGCTCGGCGATCCAGGCCAGCGGGACTTCTTCTTCGCCCCGCCGGCCCTCGAGCTCCTCGATTCCTCTGTCGGTGAAGTACACGTCAGCTGAAGGCCTGCTTCATCAGCGTCGCCTGCTCGGCGACGTGCACGCCGTGCGAGCCGACCGACGTGGCGGACATGGCCGGCCGGGACACCCGGTAGAACGGCTTGCCGCCCAGGTGCTCGGTCAGGTTCAGTGCCATGAACGGCCACGGACCCTGGTTCGCCGGCTCGTCTTGCACCCAGCGGATCTCCTGCAGGTTCGGGTACTTCGCCAGCTGGGCCTTGATCTCCTCGGCCGGCAGCGGGTACAGCTGCTCGATCCGCAGGACCGCCGTGCTGATCTTGTCCGGCTCGGCCTTCTTCCGCTCGGCCAGCAGGTCGTAGATGATCCGGCCCGAGGACAGGATGACCCGCTCGACGGCGGCCGGGTTCTGCTCGGCCTCCGCGTCGCCCAGCACCGGGTGGAACGTACCGCTGGTCAGCTCCTCCGGCTGCGACACCGCTGCCTTCAACCGGAGCAGCTGCTTCGGCGTGAAGACGATCAGCGGGTTGTGCTCCTCCTGCAGCGTGTGCCGCCGCAGCAGGTGGAAGTACGACGCGGGTGTCGACGGCTGGGCCACGGTCATCGCGTTCTCGGCGCACAGCGCCATGAAGCGCTCGATCCGGGCCGACGAGTGGTCGGGGCCCTGGCCCTCGTAGCCGTGCGGCAGCAGCAGCACGACACCGGACTTCTGGCCCCACTTCGCCTCACCGGCCGAGATGTACTCGTCGATGATGGACTGGGCGCCGTTCACGAAGTCACCGAACTGCGCCTCCCACAGCACCAGTGCGTCCGGCCGGGCCACGGAGTAGCCGTACTCGAAGCCGAGCGCGGCGTACTCGCTGAGCAGCGAGTCGTAGACGTAGAAGTTGGCCTGCTGCTCGTCCAGGTTCTGCAGCGGGACGTAGTCCTGGCCGTTCACCCGGTCGATGACCGCGGCGAACCGCTGGACGAACGTGCCGCGGCGGCTGTCCTGACCGGCGAGCCGGACCGGGCGACCGGCCAGCAGCAGCGAACCGAAGGCGGTGATCTCCGCGGAGGCCCAGTCGACCGGGCCCTGGGTGATCGCGGCGGCCCGGCGCTGCAGCTGCGGCATCACCTTCGGGTGCGCGGTGAAGCCCTCCGGCAGCGTGGTGTACGCGTCGGCGATCTTCTTCAGCACCTCGGGCGTGGTCGCGGTCGCGTCCGGACCCTCCGGCTTGTCGGGGTAGACCGGGACGGTGACGTACGGCGCCGGCGTGTCCGGCTGGCTCTTCGCCTCCCGTACTTCGGTGAACACCCGCTCGAGCCGCTGCTGGAAGTCGCGCATCGCCTGCTCGGCCTCTTCGACCGTGATGTCGCCACGGCCGATCAGGGCCTCGGTGTACAGCTTGCGGACCGACCGCTTCTGCTCGATCAGGTCGTACATCAGCGGCTGCGTGAACGACGGGTCGTCGCCCTCGTTGTGACCGCGACGGCGGTAGCAGACCAGGTCGATGACGACGTCCTTGTTGAACGCCTGGCGGTACTCGAAGGCCAGATCGGCGACCCGGATGCAGGCCTCGGGGTCGTCGCCGTTCACGTGGAAGATCGGCGCCTGGACCATCCGGGCCACGTCGGTGCAGTACATCGACGAGCGCGACGAGGCCGGCGAGGTGGTGAAACCGACCTGGTTGTTGACGATCACGTGGATCGTGCCGCCGGTCCGGTACCCGCGCAGCTGCGACAGGTTGAGCGTCTCGGCGACGACGCCCTGACCGGCGAACGCCGCGTCACCGTGGACCAGCACCGGCAGGACCGGGAAGGCCGCGCCCTGGTCGAGGATGTCCTGCTTCGCGCGGACGATGCCCTCGAGGACCGGGTCGACGGTCTCCAGGTGGGACGGGTTCGCCGCCACCGACACCTTGATCTTGTCGCCGAACTCGGAGACGAACTCGCCCTCGGCGCCCAGGTGGTACTTGACGTCACCGGAGCCCTGGACGGTCCGCGGGTCGATGTTGCCGTCGAACTCGCGGAAGATCTGCCCGTACGACTTGCCGACGATGTTGGCCAGCACGTTCAGCCGGCCGCGGTGCGCCATCCCGATGGTGACCTCGTCGAGGCCCGCTCCGGCGGCTTCCTCGCACAGCTCGTCGAGCAGCGGGATGGTGGTCTCGCCACCCTCCAGCGAGAACCGCTTCTGGCCGACGTACTTGGTCTGCAGGAAGGTCTCGAACGCCTCGGCCTCGTTCAGCTTGGCCAGGATCCGGAGCTGCTCCTCGCGCGGCGGCTTGGTGTGCGGCCGCTCGACCCGCTCCTGGATCCACTTGCGCTGCTCGGGGTCCTGGATGTGCATGTACTCGATACCGGTGGTCCGGCAGTACGAGTCGCGCAGGATGCCCAGGATGTCGCGCAGCTTCATGAACCGGCGGTCGCTCTGCTCGCCGAAGGAGCCGGTGGCGAACTCGCGGTCCAGGTCCCACAGCGTCAGGCCGTGGGTGGCGACGTCCAGGTCCGGGTGGCTGCGCTGCTTGTACTCCAGCGGGTCGGTGTCGGCCATGATGTGGCCGCGCACCCGGTACGCGTGGATCAGCTCGAGGATCCGGGCCTGCTTGCTGATGTCCTCCTCGTGGCTGTGCGGGAGGTCGGCGGCCCAGCGGATCGGCTCGTACGGGATCCGCAGCGACTGGAAGATCTCGTCGTAGAAGCCCTCGTCGCCGAGCAGCAGCCGGTGCAGCCGGCGCAGGAACTCACCCGACTGGGCGCCCTGGATGATCCGGTGGTCGTAGGTCGAGGTCAGCGTCATCACCTTGCTGACCGCGAGCTTGGCCATCGTCTCCTCGGCCGCGCCCTGGTACGCCGAGGGGTAGTCCATCGCGCCGACGCCGACGATGCAGCCCTGGCCGCTCATCAGCCGTGGCACCGAGTGCTGGGTGCCGATCGTGCCGGGGTTGGTCAGGCTGATCGTGGTGCCCTGGAAGTCGGGCAGCGCGAGCTTGTTGTCCCGGGCCCGCCGGACGACGTCCTCGTAGGCCATCCAGAACTGGGCGAACGTCATCGACTCGGCGGCCTTGATCGACGGCACCAGCAGCTGCCGGGTGCCGTCGGGCTTCGACATGTCGATGGCCAGACCGAGGTTGATGTGCTCGGGCTGGACCAGGGTCGGCTTGCCGTCGGTCACGTCGTACGACGCGTTCATCTCCGGCAGCGTCTTGAGCGCCTTCACCAGCGCCCAGCCGACCAGGTGGGTGAACGAGATCTTGCCACCGCGCGCCCGGCGCAGGTGGTTGTTGATGACGATGCGGTTGTCGATCAGCAGCTTGACCGGCACCTCGCGAACACTGGTCGCGGTCGGGACCGTGAGGCTGGTCTCCATGTTCTGCGCGGTCCGGGCGGGCGCGCCGCGCAGGATCTTGCGCTCCGCGTCCGCGGCGGTCGCGGGTGCGGGCTTGGGTTGCGCGCTGGTCGGCTGGTTCACCGTGCCTCCGGTAGGGGTGCCGCCTCCGGCAGCAGCTGCCTTCTGTGGGGATGAAGCTGTCTGGGCCTGCGCCGCGGGCTGGGCCGGGGTCGCCGGGGCAGCCGGAGCCGGTGCGGCCGGCGCGGGGGCCTGCGCCGCGGCCTGGGCAGCCGGCTGGCTGGAGGCGGGGGCGGCAGCGGCCGTACCGCGGCTCGGAGCCTCCGGGGTCTTGTTGTCTGACACGGCGTCCGGACGGGGAGCGTCGACCGGGCTGGACGTCACCGGCTTCGCATCACCCGGGCTGTTCCCCTTGAAGCTGTCGGACTCGAAGTACTTGATCCAGGCCGGGTCCACCGACTTCGGATCGGAGAGGTAGCTCTCGTACATCTCGTCGGCCAGCCATTCGTTCGCGCCGAAGGCTGCAAAGGGGTCAGGTTCTGATGGCTCGGTGGCCACTGGGCAGTTCGCCTCTTCCGATCGGGTCAGAGTTATGACTAGGGAAGTTATGAGGGACTTCCCGAGCCAAGGCTAATAGCTGCCGCAACAGATCCGCAGCCCGGGATCACCGGACCAGTCGATCGAGTGGTTGGCGCCCGCGCGGTTGATCGATCGAGGGCTGAAACACTGCCGTGGCAGGTGTTCCAGCGATCGCCCCGCCGGGTCGCGGCGGCGGGAACTGGACTGACGGCGGATTGACTGCCGGACCCGTTGCAGGGGTGGGGTTCCGGCGGACATTCCGGTCTACCGGCGATGGTCCGGGGAGCCTTGCTGGCCACAGTATGCAGCCGGGTGATCGCCGGTCGTGATGGACTTTCTTCCGTACATATGTGGCCAACGTCACTCAGCGGATCAGTCCAGTTCTCACCGATTGGCCAGCCGGCGGACCAGTTTGAGCCCCGACCAGGTGGCATCGATCGCACACACCTTCACATCCACCACGCCGAGCGGCAGGGCCAGCTCGCGGACGCCGTTCTCGTCCAGATCGGTCGGTACGCCGGAAGCGCGCTTCGGCCAGGCGACCCAGATCATCCCGGCCGTGCTGGTTCTCGGCAGGAGTACGGGAAGTCTGGCGGCGAGCCGGGCGCGATCCGGGCAGAAGGCAAGGATCACGTCGTACTCCGCCCTGCCGGGCCGGGTGAGTGTTCTCGTGCCGTCCGGCAGGCCGTCGATGGCGAAGCCGGGTGGGGCGTTGTCGAGCACCACGGTGTGCTCGGGCTTGATCCCGAGCTTCGTGGCAAGCGGCTTCCCGGAGTACCCGTCCGTCATAGCCCTGATCATCGGTGCTCGACTGCCGCGTGCCAACCGGCGGATTTGGCGCCTTGCGACCGCGCGTAGCGGCATACTGACCGAATGGCGTTGACGGATGAGGCGATCGTCAAGATCAAGGACATGATCACCTCGGGGGAGTTGAGGCCGGGCGACCGGCTGCCCAAGGAGACGGACCTCGCGGCCCGGCTCGGGCTGTCCCGCAACTCGCTGCGGGAGGCCGTGAAAGCGCTCACCCTGGTCAACGTGCTCGACGTGCGGCACGGCGACGGGACCTATGTGACGTCGCTGGACTCGGCGCACCTGCTCGACGCGCTCAGCTTCATGGTCGATCTGCACCAGGACGACTCGGTCCTGCAGTTCTTCGAGGTACGCCGGTTGCTGGAGCCCGGCGTCGCCGCGCTGGCCGCCGTCCGCATCAGCCGCGAACAGCTGGCCGAACTGCGGTTGCTGACGAGTGACCTCACCGCTGACGCAGCCATCGACGACCTGGTCGCCAACGACCTGCGCTTCCATCGCGGAATCGCCGAGGCCAGCGGCAACGCCGTCGTCTGCTCGTTGCTGGACGGCATCTCCGGTGCCACCCAGCGGGCCCGCATCTGGCGCGGCGTCACCCAGGCCGGCGCCGTCGAACGCACCCTCGCCGAACACACCGCCATCCTCGACGCCATCGAAGCCAACGACACCGACGCCGCCCGAGCCTGGATGACAGCCCACATTTCCGGCGTGGAAACCTGGCTCCGCAAAGCCCGCTGATCAGGGATCTGGGGAGGGTCGTACCCCCGGATCGGGTCAATTTCCTCCCCGCTCTCCAGGCAACCTGCGACGAGACCATCAACCGCTCGACCGGCGTGGCGCCCAGCTCCTGCCGGCACCAGGTGACGAGCCAGGGATCTATGGGGGAACCAACCACAAGAGCGTGTCGAGAACGGGGAATCGGTTCCGACGTACCGCATGTCAGGCAACCACTCAGAGCAGAAGGACCACTCAGATGACCGAGAAGAACCCCACCGCCGATGTCCGCCCTGGAGCGTTCCTGCTGGAGTTGGTGATGGTGCCGGTCAGCGACCTCGACAAGTCGAAGGCGTTCTACGCCGACCAGCTCGGGTTCACTGTTGATGTCGACGTGGCGCCGGCCGAGGGGGTGCGGATCGTGCAGCTCACGCCGCCGGGGTCGTACGCCTCGATCACGCTCAGCACCGGGATCGCGCAGGCAGACATGCCGGTCGGGTCGTTGCGCGGTCTGCACCTCGTGGTCGCGGACATTGAGGCGGCCCGCGAGGAGCTGATCGGCCGTGGCGTCGACGTCGCGCCGGTCGAGGACATGGGCGGCGTGTTCTACGCCTGGTTCGCCGACCCGGACGGCAACACGTGGACGCTCCAGCACATGCCTTGGCGCAAGTAGGTCCGCCGCGTACGCAGTACCGGTCGATCTGTTGCTTGGAGCAACCGATCGGAAATGGAGTTGAAGCGCGGGCGGGGGAGCGCCTACGCTTGCCGGTGTCACATTGCCGGCGTCAGGGGTTCGGGTTGTCGAACTGAGATCTCTCTTCAGTAGCGGTTGATCGCCACCGATCGGTGGGCGGTCTCGTTCGAGATCTCGGAGCACCCCATGTCTTTCTCTTTGACCTGTACTGACCTCTCCTTCGCCTGGCCGGACGGCGGCGTGCTGTTCGACGGGCTGACCTTCGTGGCGGGACCCGTGCGGTCCGGGCTGGTCGGGCGCAACGGCGCCGGCAAGTCCACCCTGCTGCGGCTGATCGCCGGACGCCTCACGCCGCAACGCGGGGCGATCCGGGTCAGCGGCGAGCTCGGGTACCTGCCGCAGGACCTCACCCTCGACACCACGCTGCGCGTCGACCAGGCGCTCGGCATCGACGCGATCCGGGCCGCGATCACCGCGATCGAGGCCGGCGACGCGTCCGAGCAGAACTTCGCGATCGTCGGCGACGGCTGGGACGTGGAGGAGCGCGCCGACGCGATGCTCGGCAAGCTCGGGCTCGGCGCGATCACCCTCGACCGCAGCGTCGGCGAGCTGTCCGGCGGCGAGACGATCCTGCTCGGGCTGGCCGCCGAGTTGCTCAAGCGTCCCGACGTACTGCTGCTCGACGAGCCCACCAACAACCTCGACCTGCGCGCCCGCAAACACCTGTACGACGCGGTCGACGCCTTCCGTGGTGCGTTGCTGATCGTCAGCCACGACCGGGAGCTGCTCGATCGCGTCGACCAGATCGGGGATCTGCGCAAGGGCGAGCTGACCTGGTACGGCGGCAACCTCACGGCGTACGAGGAAGCTGTCGCGACGGAGCAGGAGGCGGCCGAGCGGATGGTCCGCGCGGCCGAATCCGACCTGAAGAAGCAGAAGCGCGAGCTGGCCGAGGCGCGGATGAAGATGGACCGCCGGCGGGCGGCGGGTCAGCGTGCCTTCGAGCAGGGCGGCATCCCGAAGATCGTCGCGGGGAACCTGAAACGCAACGCGCAGGTGTCGGCGGCCAAGCACATCGGCATGCACAGCGATCGGCTCGACACGGCGGCCAGCGCGCTGGCGGAGGCGGAGGAGAAGGTCCACGACGACGACACGATCCGCGTCGACCTGCCGAAGACCACTGTGCCGGCCGGGCGGATCGTAGTACGGCTGGAAGATTATGTACTCCGTACCGGACTGCATGCCGACCTGGAGATCCGCGGTCCCGAGCGGATCGCCCTCACCGGCCCGAACGGCGCAGGCAAGAGCACGCTCCTCCACGCCATCGCCGCCGACGACAAGCCGCTGGTCCCGTGGCGCCTTCTGCCCCAGCGCCTGGACCTGCTCCAGGATTCCTTGTCCGTAGTGGAAAACCTGGCCCTGCTGGCTCCGAGCACGGAGAACCAATACCGCCGCTCGCGCCTGGCCCGCTTCCTCTTCCGCGGCCGGGCCGCCGACCAACCGGTCAGCACCCTCTCCGGCGGCGAACGCTTCCGGGCAACCCTCGCCGCGCTGCTACTCGCCGAGCCTCCACCCCAACTCCTGATGCTCGACGAGCCGACCAACAACCTCGACCTGGCCAGCGTCGCCCAGCTCCAAGACGCCCTGGCCTCCTACAACGGCGCCCTGGTCATCGCCAGCCACGACCTCCCCTTCCTCCGGGAGATCGGCATCACCCGCTGGCTCCACCTCGACCACAACGAACTGACCGAGATCGACCCGCTCTAGCTTTCACCGAGGCAGTTCGGCGACGCACAAACCTGTTCGGCGCCGAACTCCTCGAACCGCTCCACCTCGGCAAACCCCAACTTCCCCAACAACCGCAGCGAAGCCGCGTTGGCCGACTGAGTGGTCGCGACAACCGTCTCGTCCGGTACGACGCCCGGTAGCCAACGCAACACAGCGCCCACTGCCTCCTGCGCATAGCCCTTGCCCCCAGTGCTCCGGCAGTAGCAGGTAGCCGATGTCGAGCGCCCCACCCATCGCTCCCGGCCACTCCTCATCCCACCGCTTCAAGCTGTACGCCTCCACCGACGACAACAACCTGACCAGCCCGTCCCGATCGAGTTCCCGCGCCTCCCGAAGTACCAGCCGCTCGGTCTCCAATTCCCCGACCGGCCAGCTCTCCAGCACCAGCTCAGCCATTCCAACGACCACCGCGGGTTCGATGGCTGGTCATGCGAGCAGCTGCTCGAGGGCGGGTGGGAGGGGGAGGTTCAGGGAGGTGAGGAAGTCGGCGGTCTTGACCTCGACGTAGATCTCCGCGTCGGGGAGGTCTTCGTCGTCTTCCTCGTCCTCGTCCTCGTCGAAGGTGTCTTTGTCTTCGGCCAGGTAGGGGAGGAGTTCGGCGCGTTTGGAGTCTGCGGTGGTCGGGTCCGCGGTCGGCGTGTGGTTGGTCCACCAGGTGGTGAGGGCGGCGGCTTCCTGGGCGGGGTTGGTGCGGGAGTCGTCGTCCTCGGATTCGAAGTACATGCGTGGGGTGTAGCCCAGGTAGGCGACGCCGGTGCCCTGGTACTCCGGGCTGTACGTGACGATCGTGAAGTCGCTGTCGTGGATGTTGATCCGGAGCCAAGGGCCGGGCTCGTTGACCGGCTGGTCCGGATCGTGCTCGGTCCATTGGTCGCCGGCGTACAGGTACGTGCCGAAGAACCCCACGGTGCTTCCTCCCCGGGTCGAGTGCCTCAGGGGCGAACGATAGCGAGTGGGCCGACCGCCAGCCCATCAAAGGCTCGGCGCGGCAGGCCGGCGCGCGCTCGAATGGGGGCTGGGGCCCGACCGACCTCGACCTATTGATGGGCTGGGCGTCGCTCCTACCCCGGAGTCGGCGCATCCTCGCGGAGGAGGCCCCCCGACTTGAGGTCCGACCAGACCTCGGCCGGTACTTCGGTACGCGCAAGGGCCGCGTTGGCGTGGACCTCGTCGGCCGTGCGGCACCCGACGGCGATGCCGGCGACGGCCGGATGGGCCAGCGGGAACTTGAGGGCGACGGCGGGGAGGGTGACCCCGTGGGACTCGCAGACGTCGGCGAGCTTGTTCGCCTTCTCGAGCAAGGCGGGTGGGGCCGGCGCGTAGTTGAAGGTGGCGTCGGGGGCGGGGCGGGGCTGGGACAGGAGGCCGGAGTTGAAGATGCCTACGGCAACGACCTGGACATCGTTCGCGAGGCAGGCGGGGAGGACGTCGTCGAGGCCGTCGGGGTCGAGCAGGGTGTAGCGGCCGGCGAGCATGATGACGTCGATGTCGACCGACTCGACGAAGCGGGTCAGCATCGCGGTCTGGTTCATGCCGGAGCCGATGGCGCCGATCACGCCCTGGTCGCGCAGTTCTATCAGCGTCGGGAACGCCGTCGCGACGGCCTCGTCGTAGTGGTGGTCGGGGTCGTGGACGAAGACGACATCGAGGCGGTCGACGTCCAGGCGGCGCAGCGAGTCCTCGATGCTCTGGAGGACGCCGTCGCGGGTGAAGTCCCAGCGGCGGCGTCGATTCGAGACGACGGCGAAGCCTTCGTCGTCCGGTGCGGGGGTGTCGGCTTCGTAGATGATGCGGCCGACCTTCGAGGAGAGCACGTACTCCGAACGCGGCTTGCCCGCGAGCCCGGCGCCGAGGCGTTCCTCGGCCAGCCCGAGGCCGTAGTGCGGGGCGGTGTCGAAGTACCGCCAGCCCTCGTCCCAGGCAGCTTGGACGGTGGCGACCGCTTCGGCGTCGGCGACAGGGGAGAAGAGGCCGGCGAGAGGCGCGCCACCCAGCCCGATGCGGTTGTCGTCCGCAAAGAGCTTCATGACCGAGGAGCCGAGGTCGGGGCGGGAGCGGCCGGGAGGCGGAGGTTTTGCATGCCGCCGTCGACGGCGAGCGCAGTACCGGTGGTCGAGCCGGCCAAGGGGCTGGCCAGGTAGGCAATGGCAGCAGCGACCTCCGAGGCCGTCACCAGGCGGCCCATCGGTTGCCGGGCTTCCAGGGCAGCACGCTCCGCGGCAGGATCGGTCGCCACATCCAGCAACCGCCCGACCCAAGGCGTATCCGCAGTACCAGGATTGACGCAGTTGACGCGGATCCCCTCGCGCACGTGATCCGCAGCCATCGCCATCGTCAACGCCAGTACGGCGCCCTTGCTCGCGCTGTACAACGCGCGGTTGGGCAGCCCCGCCGTCGCCGCGATCGAGCACGTATTGACGATCGCCGCGGCCGACGATCGCCGCAGATATGGCAGTGTCGCGCGAGTGACCCGAGCGATCCCGACGACGTTCACGTCAAGCACCCGATGCCACTCGTCGTCGTCGTTGCCCGCGACCGTCCCCTGCGCGCCGATCCCGGCGTTGTTGATCAGGATGTCGATCCCGCCGAGCTGCAACGCGGCGGCCGACACCGCGTCCCGGACCGAGGCGTCGTCGCTCACATCGGCGGCGATTCCCCTCAGCGGCGCGGGCACGTCCGGCTTCAGGTCGAAGACGATCACCTCGGCGCCCCGGGCGGCGAGCAGCGAGGCCGCCGCCAGCCCGATCCCCGACGCTCCTCCGGTCACCACGGCCTTCAGGCCGGCGAAATCGGTCACTGATCGCTCTCCTTTGTCAGCTCGGTCCAGATCTTGCCAGCCGGATAGCGGTAGTCGTCCAGCGTCTTCGCGTCCATCTCGGCGCTGAACCCCGGCCGCAGCGGCGCGACGTAGTTCCCGTCCTTGATCACCACGGGCTCCAGGAAGTGCTCGTGCAGATGGTCGACGAACTCGATCACCCGGTTCTCGGTACTGCCGCTGACCGCGACCAGATCGAACATCGACAGGTGCTGCACCAGCTCACACAGTCCTACCCCACCCGCGTGCGGGCACACCGGTACGCCGAACTTCGCCGCCAGCAGCAAGATGGCGATGTTCTCGTTGACGCCGGCCACCCGGGCCGAGTCGATCTGGACGAACGACAGCGACTCCGCCTGCAGCAACTGCTTGAACACGACCCGGTTCTGCACGTGCTCGCCGGTCGCCACCCGGACCGGCGCGACGGCGCGGGCGATCGCGGCGTGCCCGAGGATGTCGTCCGGGCTGGTCGGCTCCTCGACCCACCACACGTCGAACGGCTTCAGCGCCTCGATCCAGCCGATCGCGTCGCCGACGTCCCAGCGCTGGTTCGCGTCGATCGCGATCCGGATGTCCGGGCCGACCGTCTCCCGGGCCAGCCGCATCCGGCGGATGTCGTCCTCGAGGTTCGCGCCGACCTTGAGCTTGATCTGGCTGAACCCCTCGGCGACGGCCTCGCGGCAGAGCCGGACCAGCTTGGCGTCGTCGTACCCGAGCCAGCCGGGCGTGGTCGTGTACGCCGGGTAGCCCTGCTCGCGCAGGAGCGCTTCCCGCTCGGCGCGGCCGGGCTGAGCGGCGTACAGGATCTCCAGCGCCTCGTCGCGGGTGAGTGCGTCGGTGAGGTAGCGGAAGTCGACCAGATCGACGATCTGCTCGGGGGAGAGATCCGACAACAGCTTCCACAGCGGTACGCCGGCCCGCTTCGCGGCCAGGTCCCAGACCGCGTTGACGACCGCGCCGATCGCCATGTGCATGACGCCCTTCTCGGGCCCCAGCCAGCGCAGTTGTGAGTCGTGCACCAGCGACTTCCAGAATCCGCCGAGGTCGCTGAGCGTCGCGTCGACGTCGAGCCCGACGACGTGGTCGCGGAGCGCCTCGATCGCGGCGGTCTGGACGTCGTTGCCGCGGCCGATCGTGAAGGCGAAGCCGTGGCCTTCCAGCCCGTCGCCGGCGTCGGTGCGGATGATCAGGTACGCCGCGGAGTAGTCCGGGTCGGCGTTCATCGCGTCGGAGCCGTCCAGGTCCAGCGACGTGGGGAAGCGGACGTCGTACGTCTCGACCTCGGAGAAGCGCGGCATGCAGAGACCCGTTTCTGGCAGTGATCCGATCTGTCCCGTAGATCCTATAGGATATGTGGGTCAGAGTGCACTGGTTGACCCATTTAATTCACCTGCTCAAGAAAATGCAATGGATAGAGTCGCCCCGTGGCTGACGACGAGGCTGACGGCGGGACCGGGCACGGCGCCGTGGACGGGGCCGAGGGCAGGGTCGGCGATGGGGCCGGTGACGGAGTGCTCCGGCTCGGCGGGCGGAGTTTCGGGCCGGGGGAGTTCGCCGTGATGGCGATCCTGAACCGGACGCCGGACTCGTTCTTCGACGGCGGCGCGACCTATGCGACCGAGGCGGCGCTCGAGGCGATCGACCGGGCCGTCGCGGACGGCGCCGATGTGGTCGACGTCGGCGGGGTCAAGGCCGGGTACGGCGAGCACGTCAGCGAGACCGAGGAGCTCCGCCGGACGGTCGACTTCGTGGCCGAGGTCCGGGCGCGGCACCCCGAACTGATCATCAGCGTGGACACGTACCGCAGTGGAGTCGCCCGGCGGGTCGGCGAAGCGGGCGCGAACCTCATCAACGACACGTGGTCGGGTTCCGATCCCGAGCTCGCCGGGGCGGCCGCTGAGGTCGGCGCAGGGCTCGTCTGCAGTCACGTCGGAGGGCTCGCGCCGCGGACCGATCCGCATCGGATGGCGTACGACGACGTGGTCGCCGACGTCATCCGGACGACGACCGCTCTCGCCGAGCGCGCGGTCGCGGCCGGCGTACGGCGGGACGCGATCGTGATCGATCCGACCCACGACTTCGGCAAGAACACCTGGCACTCGCTGGAGGTGACGCGCCGGGTCGACGAGCTGGCCGCGACCGGCTGGCCGGTGCTCGTCGCGCCGTCGAACAAGGACTTCCTCGGTGAGAGCCTCGATCTGCCGTCCGGGCGGAGGGGGCCGGCGACGATGGCGGCGGTCAGCGTGATGGCTTGGTTAGGTGCCCGGGTCTTCCGGGTACACGACGTCGCCGGGATCCGGCAGGCGCTCGACCTGATCGCCGTTCTGCAGCGGACGAAACAGCCCGCGTACACGCGAAGGAGCCTGGTTTGATGCATCGCTGGTCTGCCGAGGGCAAGGAGCTGACCGGCGAGGAGTTGATCGCCGCGTACGCCGTACCGGACCGCTCGGCGCGTCGGCTTCGGGCCAACTTCGTGACGAGCATCGACGGGGCGGTGACGCTGGACGGGCTGTCCGGTGGGTTGTCGTCGAAGGACGACCAGAATGTGCTCGGGCTGCTGCGTCAGTTGGCGGATGTCGTGCTGGTTGGGGCTGGGACGCTGCGGGCTGAGCAGTACAACGGTTTGAAGTTGGGCAAGGCGCGGCGGGAGTGGCGTGCCTTGCAAGGGTTGCCGGAGAATCCGGTGCTGGCGGTTGTTTCGGCGCGGCTTGATCTGAGCGCTGGGAGCTCTGTCTTCACCGAGGCGCCGGTGCGGCCGATCGTGATCACCTGCGAGTCGTCGCCGGCGGATCAGCGCAAGGCGTTGGCGGAGGTTGCCGACGTACTGGTCTGTGGGGATGACGTGGTTGATCTGACCGAGGCGGTCGATGCCTTGGTGTCGCGCGGGTTGCCGCAGATCTTGTGTGAGGGTGGGCCGCATCTGCTGGGGGCGCTGACTTCGGCGGGTCTGGTGGACGAGATGTGTCTGACGGTGTCGCCGTTGCTGGCCGGGCCGGGGGCGCGGCGGATCACGGACGGGATCGCGTCTACGCAGGTCCATCAGCTGACGCCTTTGCATGTGCTCAACGGGGATGACGGTTACCTCTTCCTGCGGTACGGAAGGAACTGAGGGTGCCTGTCGTCGCGGCCGCGGTCTGCCCGCATCCACCTCTGCTGATCCCCGAACTCGCCTCCGGGGCAGCCTTCGAACTCGATCCACTCCGCGCCGCGTGCTTCGCCGCCGTCGACCGGCTCGCCGATGCGGACGCGCTGGTGATCGTCGGCACGGGGCCTTTGACTGGCACGCGGTACGACGCGTCCGCCCTCGGCAGCTTCGGTCCGTATGGGGCTCCCGAGGTAACCGTCGGCGGCCCGCGCTCGGCCTCCGGTTCCAGCGCCGGTACGCCGGTACTGCCCCTGTCCCTTGCCGTCGGCACCTGGCTCGTCGAGCAGAGCAAGGCGGCCGACCTGCCGCGGACCTCGATCACCGTGGCTGCCGCCGAGACTCCGGCCACCTGTCTCGCGCTGGGCCAAGAGATTGCCCATGGCAACGAACGGATCGCGCTGCTGGTGATGGGCGATGGCTCAGCGCGACGTAGCGATCACGCCCCGGTACATCTCCACCCACGCGCGGAAATCTTCGACAGTACGGTTGCCGCCGCACTGGAGTTGGCCGACGCGGAGACGCTCGCCGCGCTCGACCCCGATCTCGCGACCGAACTCCACGCCGCGGGCCGGGCCCCTTGGCAGGTACTGGCCGGTGCGGCTCCTGGTCTGCGCGGCCGGCTCGGGTACAACGCTGCGCCGTACGGCGTCGGCTATTTCGTCGCGAGCTGGACACCGGGTCAATCCGCATAAGTCTGCTTCGTTGCCCTCGGTTTCGCGCAGTTAATGACAATCAGTTCTCCGGTATTCTTCCTAAATGACCGGTCGCTATCAGGTGATGCGGCAAGACGGATTCACGGCGATAGTCGAGAGTGCGCATCTGTGGCGAGTGCATCTCGACAGTCGTAAGGATCGGATCGTGGACACACCCGAGCTTCGCCGTCTGGTCAATTCCTCTGCTCGGGTGCGGCTGCCTCAGCCGCCGGTCATCTCCTATGACCTGCCCGCCGAGTTGCCGATCGAGCCCTACCTCATGGGCTTGCTGCTGGGTGAAGGAGGGATGAGCGGCAACGGCCTGCATTTCACCAATGTCGACGAAGAAATAGTTCAGTCCGTCCAGAACCTCCTGCCGCCTGGCCACGTCATCAAGTCTCATATTGCCAACGAGCGGGCGGTGGCAGGGAACTGGCGAATCGTCGGCAGCGGTGGCAAGAATGGCAACGTCATTATCAACGAGCTTCGAGCCCTCGGCCTGCTTGGTTCGACGGCACGTACGAAGTTCATCCCAGCCGCCTATCGGCGTGGATCTGAAGATGATCGGCTAGCGTTGCTGCAGGGGTTGATGGATTCCGACGGCCATGCCGGCGCGGACGGGAGGCTGGAGTTCAGTTCGAGTTCTCGCTGGCTGGCGGAGGATCTGCTCGAATTGGTCCGGTCTCTCGGCGGGCACGCCGCGATGCACGCCAAGACGAAGGTCACGTACACGTCGCCCACTCAGTTGACTCCCAAGTCAGCACGACCTGCGTACCGCGTACAGAACATCAACATGCCGAGTCACAACCCCTTCCGGCTCACCCGGAAGGCGGTTCGATTCCGGCCTCGGAACGGCGCGTGGGCGCGGCGGATCAGGTTGGTGGAGTTGATGCTCCCGGGGTGCAGAGCTGAACTGGCCCCCAGCGCGCAGCCGTTCTATGACGGGTTCAGTTGGAAGCAGGTGCCGCAAACGTGACCTGACGACCTCTGTCGTGAGGTCTGTACATGGGCGTAGCTGGGCACTTTAAGGGTTTCTGAAGGCCCTCGTGGAATCTGTTGGGTAGGGCCGGTTCGAGACGGGCCGGCCTCGAGATTCCAAGGGGGAGAAGAGGATGCCTGACAAGGAGAATCCGGTGGAGACGGGCAACTACCCGCTACCGGAGGACGGCGCGCAGGACCAGGTCGTGCAGACCCGGCTGCCGCAGTACGACGAGGACCTGGTGGACGGTGCGACGCTGGAGTCCGACTCATGAGCGGCACGGTGCGGGAGCTGCTCACCTGGGCAGCGGCGCAGGTGCGCACGATGGAGAAGCCGCTCGGTTCCAACAAGAACCCGTACGCGGCCAAGGCTGGTCACGCGAACGGCCAGGCCTGGTGCGCGACGTTCCTGGTCGCGGGCTGGAAGATCAACAAGGTGCCGCTGGTGGCGGGGACGGACACCGCGTTCACCCCGTCGATGCAGGCCGGCTTCAAGAACGCCGGCAAGCTCTTCAACAGCCCGCGGGCGGGTGATGTCGGCTTCCTGTTCGACAAGGATCTGGGCCGGATCGCGCACGTCTTCTTCGTCGAGCGGGTCGAGGGGGACTTCGTCAAAAGCATCGAGGGCAACACCAATTTGGACGGCAGCAGGACGGGCGTCGGGGTGTTCCGGCACAGCCGGCGCTGGACCGGTGGCGCGACGATGATCCGTGGGTTCGGGCGCCCGGACTACAAGTCGGTCGGGCGCGGGAGCGCTCTGCGGTCCGGCGTACCGACGGTGTCGCTTGCTCGCGTGGTCGCTGCTGCGAAGAAGGACGCACCGGGTCCCGACGGTGCGACCTCGTTCCCGGCGGAGGTCCGGGTCGTGGAGGCCGCGTTGGTGGCTGAGGGACTGTTGTCGCCGGCCTTCGCCAAGGACGGTTCGTTCGGCACGGTCACGATCAAGGCCTATGCCCAGTTCCAACGCAAACTGGGCTTCACCGGCAAAGACGCCGACGGCATCCCGGGGATGGACTCGCTGAAGAGGCTAGGCCTCAAGCACGGCTTCCGGACGGCGGCGTAGCGACTCCCGTGCCTGTGGGCTGGACTCCAGGCCTGTGGCGTGGAACTCGGGTCCGTTGCGTAGCAAGCCTCAGGGCTGTTGCGTGACGACTTCGGGCCAGCGGGTCGCGGTGGCTGCAAGGTCATCGTGGCCCGCTTCGGCCAGCTGGTTGACGAGCTCGACCCGGGCGGCCCGCACCGCGTCGGCGGCTTGCTCGGCGGTCGGGTAGGGGCCCGACCAGTTGCAGACCGCGTCACCGGCGTACCAGTCGCCCGTGCGCGACCGGCGTACCTGAGAAGCCGCGAGCCGATCCGCCGGCAACGCGTCCCCGCGCTCAACGGCCGCCTGCACCACCGCCTCCACAGCAACCACCTCAGCCGCCAGGTCCATCACCGGCCGCAACTCAACAGCATCAGTACGAACGAACTCGTACCCCTCCGGCGCCTGCTCCGCAATCCACCCGAACGCCACCTCAGCCAACTCCGCCAACTGCCGAGCAACCTCCGCGTCCTCGATCGTCTGCACCCCACAAACCCGCGGATCAGTAGGCCGCAACAACCCCTGACACCGCCGCATCAACATCTCCTCAGCAGTAGCCTGCCGCCGTCCAAGAATCCGCGAGAGCCCAACGACGTCGAAGTTCAACTCATCCGGCGTCCGCTTCACCCCAGCCTCAAATGGCTCACCCAGAACCGACCCCCGCGCCGTCCACGGCCCCACATGCCAACGCTCCAGTCCCATGCGCCGACCCTACCCACAAGCCCAACAGACAAGAGCAACAAACAGTCCCGGCTGCCGCGGTGGTTCAGGCGGTGCCGGGCGCCCGGTTGCCGGGACTTGAAGAACTACAGAGAAGAACTACAAAGGGTCCCGGCTATTGCTGTCGTTCACGCAGGCCCGGGGGTGGCGGTTGGGTTGTGCCGGCCATGCCCCGACCCTGGGCAGTAGCACAATCAGATCTGGCACAGGCACAAACCGGGGCAGCCCGTTGAGCCGAGCAAAGCACTCGATCTGGAGACCAAAGTCTGATGGTGGGTATGGCCAGTTGGATGGGGGATCCAGTGAGTGAACAACCCACAGCCGAGGACCTCGGCGGGCTGCTGAGACGGTACCTGGACGGCGAGGTTTCGGTGGGGGAGTTGGTGGCCGAGTTCGAGAGGTTGACCTTCAAGTTGGATGGTTTGACGCGGGCGCAGGAAGTGGCGCTGGCGGGGCTCGTCAACGAGTTGGAGACGATCCGGTTCACCCTGCCGGAGGAAGGCATGCCGGCGGCGGCCGGGGAGGTCTTCTCGCGGGCGTTTGCCGTTGTTCGAGGAGACAGCGGAGGTTAGCCGCGGAGGCTGACGGGTGTAGCCGGGGGTGGAACGTAGGGTGGGGGTGTGGATTACACCGTGGGGCGGCTCGCGGGCAGGCTGGATGGGGAGGTTTCCTGGCTGGCTGTTCGGGCGGCGGGGGCGGTGCCTGGGCCTGAGTGGGTTTCGTGTGCTGAGGTGCTTGAAGAGCAGTTGGCGGGTGGGGATCCTACGTTGGGGTGGCGGCAGGATCTGCTGGATGATTATGGGCGGGAGTACGGGATCGAGCCGCCGGTGCAGGTCGCGGCGATGTTCGTGTTGATGTGGTACGTGTCGGTGCCGGCGATCGTGGCGGGGATCTCGACCGCGTTGACCGGGGTTTCGCCGGACGTATCGGCTGAGGCGCTTGCTTTTCGCAAGCATCCGACGGCGCACTATCCGATGGAAGTCGCCTTGCTGTCGGAGCGTGTGGTGTCCATCGAGGAGGCGGCTCGGCAGGTTGAGGAGCACACTCGGGCGTTCACGGACAGCTACCGGCCCGGCGTGAAGATGAGTTCCCGGCAGAAGCGTGGTGCGGTCGAGGATGAGCTGCGGGCGGCTCTTCGGCTGCCGGAGGAAGCGGTGCAGGCGGCTACGGCAGCCGAGGCATTCAGGATTGATCTGGAGCAGAAGGTGCGTACTTCGTGCTGCTTCGTCTACGCGCTTCCCAACGTCAACCCCTGCGGCGGATGCCCGCGGGTCAGAGGCTGAAAACAGCAGGCACGGTTCCGGCGCCGGTCACCAGGTCGGTCAGGTAGCGGGCCACCAGCGGTACGAACTTGAAGCCCTCGCCGTGGAAGCCGGCCGCCACGCTGATCGGTCCGCGCCGGTCGATGACGAAGTCCCCGCGCACTGTGTTGTCGTAGAGGCAGCTGATCGCCTCCGACCGCGCAACATCCACGCCCGGAAACCACTCCCGCACATACTCGACCAGCGCCGCATCCCGCGTCGGCTCCACCTGGAAGTCGCGCTGGTCAAGTGAGATCACCGGCCCGGTCGCATGCAGCCCGACCTTCACCCCGCGCCCCTCCTCGAACACCCCGTACGCCGGAGTCTCCTCTCGCCGATGCACGAACACCGGCCACTCGGCCGACTCGTCCCGTGCAGCGAAGAACCGCGGCTGCTCCTGCGACACCGCGATCGCCGGTACCTCGAGCACCCCAGCCAGCAGCCGATCAGTCCAAGCCCCAGCCGTCACCACCAACTGCCCAGCCCGTACGACGCCGGCCTCTGTCTCTACCTCAACCCCATCCCCGACAACCCGTACTACGTGAGCCGCGCACCCACCCCGGAACTCAACCCCCAACGCCACCGCCGACTCCCGAATCGCCCCCAACGCCTGCGCAGCCAACGCCCGCCCCGACCCCGGTTGGTACAGCACAGACCCGTCGAACCGCATCCCCGGCCACCGCTCACCAGCGGCCTCGGCCGTCAGCACCTCGTGCTCCACCCCATGCCGCCCAAGCAGCGAGGCAGACTCCGACACCTGCGCCTCGGACATGCCATGGTCCACACCCCCGACCAGGTCCAGCATCTGTACGCCGGTAGCGCTCTCCAGTTCGTGCCAGAGCTCCCGGGACCTTGCCGCCCGCAACAGCTCGCCCTCGTCGTCGATCGCCAACCGGAACAGCCTGGTACCACCGTGCGACCCACCCCGGTCGTGCCCGAGCTCGTACTGCTCCAGCACCAGCACCTCACGCCCGGCCACCGCGAGTGCACGAGCCGCAGCCGACCCCATCGCGCCGGCCCCGATCACGACCACGTCATAGGTCTGCATGCACTCTTCCTACCCGTCCGGATACCGCTCAGCACGCAGGGGGTTTCGCTCTGAGCGCAACGGACCGCGGCGGCTCGTCACGGCGTACCGGCGGGGACGACCGAAGCGCTACAAAAGGGTGCTTGCCGTGCGCGCGAATATTGTCGGTGGCCGCAGGCACGATGTCGATCATGAATTCGACACAGTGTTGGACGGTTCCGGCCCCGGCTGTCACGTCATCGAGGGGTAACCCACTATCGGTTGAACGCGCCCAGGGGCGCGGTTAGGTTCGCTGACGTGACCGCGCCCGGCGAGTTTCCGGCGACCACCCCGATCGGCTCCCGCGTGGAGGCAGAGGGTTATGTCGCGATGGTGTGTTTCAAGCATGGTCCTCCACAGCTGCACGGCGTCGAGCTGGAGTGGACGGTGCATCACGCGGATGATCCGCATCGACCTCTCGACGCCGCTCGACTCAGCACCGCCCTGGGGGTGCACGCGCCCCCGACCCTGGTCCCGGACAGCCCGCAGCTGCCACTCGGCCGGGGTTCTCTGGTCACCGTCGAGCCGGGTGGCCAGGTGGAGATCTCCGGCCAGGCCTCGGACTCCATCCCCAGGCTGATCGACGACACGACGGCCGACGCCGCGCAGCTCACGCAACTGCTCGCCACCCAAGGCCTCGTGCCTGGACGGCACGGCCTCGACGCCTTCCGCCCACCCCGCCGCATCCTGACCGTTCCGCGGTACGCCGCGATGGAGCGAGCCTTCGCACAGCTCGGCCCGCATGGTCCCCGGATGATGTGCAGCTCGGCCGGTCTGCAGGTCTGCCTCGACGCAGGCGAAGCGGACCAGACCGCACTGCGCTGGCGAGCACTCCACGACTTCGGGCCGGCCTTGGTCGCCCTCTTCGCCAACTCGCGCCACCGCGAAGGCAGCGACACCGGCTGGGCCTCCGCCCGCACCGAGGCAACCTTCGGCACCTGCGCCCCCTTCACGGAGCCCCCGTCCCTCGACGGCGACCCCGCCGAGGCCTGGGCCCGCACTGCGATGGAGGCACCGGTCCTCTGCCTGAGACGGGGAGACAGCTGGGACGCACCGGCAGGGCTCACGTTCGGAGCATGGGCCGACGGTGCCCTGGACGGCACCGGCCTGGCGAGCGGCGCCGGGACTGGTGATCCGCTGGGGGACAGGCCGACGTATGGGGACTTGGAATATCACCTGTCCACGCTCTTCCCGCCGGTGCGGCCGCGAGGCTACTTGGAGGTCCGCTACCTCGATGCTCAGGACGGCGACGGCTGGATCACGCCGACCCTGCTGTTGTCCGCGCTGATGTCCGACCCGGCTGTCACCGACCAGGCACTGGCTGCTGCTGCGCCGGCGGCCGGTCGCTGGTTCCCCGCGGCACGGGAAGGTCTGCACGACAAGCCTGTACTGCAGGCCGCGCGCGATCTGGTCGACCTGGCCACCACCAATCTGAGCCGGACCGGAGTCGATCACGACCTGATCACCGAGGCCGGCGAGCGACTGCACTACATCGTCGACGACACCCAGAGAAGGCGAGCTTCATGAACCACCAGTTGTCAGATCTGACCGCCGAGGGGCTGCGGTCGTTCGTCGCCGAGCAGCTCGAGCGCTCGCGCGACCGGACCGTCCAGCTGACCGACGCGGTCGATACGGACGACCTGATCCGGCAGCACTCGAAGCTGATGTCGCCGCTGGTCTGGGACTACGCGCACATCGGCAACCAGGAAGAGCTCTGGCTGGTCCGCGACGTCGGCGGCCGCGACCCGGTCCGGCAGGACATCGACGAGCTGTACGACGCGTTCATGCACGCCCGGGCCGACCGGCCGTCGCTGCCGCTGCTCAGCCCGACGGAGACCCGGCAGTACGTCGTCGAGGTGCGCGACAAGGTGCTCGACGTGCTGGATCACGTGAAGTTCGGTGGCGACCGCGAGTTGGTCGACAACGGGTTCGCGTTCGGCATGATCGTGCAGCACGAGCAGCAGCACGACGAGACGATGCTCGCCACGCATCAGCTGCGGACCGGTGCTCCGGTGCTCGATGCGCCGGGGCCGCCGCCCGGTCGACGGCTGGCCAAGGCCGAGGTGCTCGTACCGGGGGGCGTCTTCGAGATGGGTACTTCGATCGAGCCGTGGGCGCTCGACAACGAGCGGCCGGCGCATGCGGTGCACGTCGATCCGTACGTGATCGACACGGCGCCGGTGAGCAATGGCGACTACCTCGAGTTCGTCACTGGTGGTGGGTATCAGGATCCGCAGTGGTGGTCGGAGGCCGGCTGGGCGCATGTGCAGAAGGCGTCGCTGGTCGCGCCGCGGTTCTGGGAGCGCGAGGACGGCCACTGGGTGCGGACGCGGTTCGGGCATCGGGAGTTGCTGCCGCTCGACGAGCCGGTGATGCACGTCTGCTTCTACGAGGCGGAGGCGTACGCGAAGTGGGCCGGCAAGCGGCTGCCGACCGAGGAGGAGTGGGAGTTCGCTGCCCGCTTCGACCCGGCGACCGGGCGGACGCGACGCTTCCCGTGGGGTGATGAGAGCCCCGGTCCGCAACACGCGAACTTGGGTCAGCGGCACTTGCGTCCCGCTCCGATCGGCGCCTACCCGGCGGGTGCGTCGCCGCTGGGGGTCGAGCAGTTGATCGGCGATGTCTGGGAGTGGACGAGCAGCGACTTCAAGCCGTACCCGGGTTTCCGCGCGTTCCCGTACGACGAGTACTCGCTGGTCTTCTTCGGCAACGACTACAAGATGCTGCGCGGCGGCTCCTTCGGCACCGACGAGATCGTCGCCCGCGGCACCTTCCGCAACTGGGACTACCCCATCCGCCGCCAGATCTTCGCCGGCTTCCGCTGCGCCAGAACCCCAACCCCGGAGGAGCTGCCCCGGTGATCGCCGAACACCGTAGGCGGCGCAGCACGCGCCCCCGCTGGGGTGGTTGCTGATGTGCCGCCACCTGGCGTACCTCGGCCCGCCCGTCTCCCTCGCCTCACTTGTGCTGGAACCGCCGCACTCTCTGTATCGGCAGAGTTGGGCTCCGGCGGACATGCGTGGCGGCGGCTCAGTCAACGCCGACGGCTTCGGCATCGGCTGGTACCCCGACGACGATGCCGGCTCGGCCCGATCGGCCGGTGCGTCCGTTGGCCGCCTGCCTGTGCGGTATCGGCGGAGTGTGCCGATCTGGGCTGATGAGTCGTTGCCGGGGTTGGCGGGATCGGTCAGCTCGGGGGCGGTGCTGGCGGCAGTGCGGAATGGGACCGTGGGGGCGCCGCTCACGGAGATCGCCGTGGCGCCGTACACCAAGGACCAGTGGTTGTTCAGTCATAACGGGCTGATCAGCGGTTGGCCGGGGGCGGTGTCCAAGTTGGCGGAAGCCTTGCCGGTGTCTGAGTTGTTGACGCTCGATGCGCCGATGGACTCGGCGTTGCTGTGGGCTCTTGTGCAAGACCGCTTGCATTTGGGGGCGCCTGAGGCGGTGGCTTCCGTAGTACGGGATGTTGCTGCGGCGGCACCCGACAGCAGGCTCAATCTTCTGCTCACCGATGGGGAGCAGATCGTCGCCACCACCTGGACGCATTCGCTCTGGGTCCGCCGTACCACCGACTCCGTTGCGGTCAGCTCCGAGCCCTGGACCACCGAAGGCTGGGAAGAGATCCCCGACCATTCATTGCTACTGGCAACCAAAAGCACGCTAGCCGTCACCCCCTTGCTGGAAGGACGACAGTGTCACATCTGAGCCCACCCCACCGCCCCGGACAGGGGACTTCAATCGATATCCACCTCACTGCGGACTATGCCGCCCGCGCCCTGCGGGAGGATGCCCGCAACGGTCTGACGGCTGAGCCGAAATGGCTTGCGCCGAAGTGGTTCTATGACGCGCGCGGCAGCGAGCTGTTCGAGGAGATCACCAGGCTGCCGGAGTACTACCCGACCCGCGCGGAGCGGGAGATCCTCGACGCCCGTTCCGGCGAGATCGCCGAGCTCACCGGCGCGCACACGCTGGTCGAGCTCGGCTCGGGCTCGTCGGAGAAGACGCGGCTGCTGCTCGACGGCCTGCGCGACCACGGCACGCTGACGACGTTCGTACCACTCGACGTCTCGGAATCGGCCCTGCGCGAGGCCGCCGCCGCGATCAACACCGACTACCCGAGCCTCACCGTGCACGGCGTCGTCGGCGACTTCACCGAGCACCTCGACAAACTTCCCGGCGAGGCGCCGCGCGTGGTCGCGTTCCTCGGCGGCACGATCGGCAACCTGCTGCCGGACGAGCGCGCCGACTTCTACAAGTCCATCCGCGACGTGCTCGAGCCAGGGGAGTGGCTGCTGCTCGGCACCGATCTCGTGAAGGACCCGGCCACCCTCGTCGCGGCGTACGACGACAGCGCCGGGGTGACCGCCGAGTTCAACCGGAACGTACTGCGGGTGCTGAACCGCCAACTCGGCGCGGACTTCGACGTCGACTCCTTCAGCCACCGCGCGATCTGGGACCCGGAGAACGAGTGGATCGAGATGCATCTGCGCGCCGACCGGGCGATGAAGGTCCTGATCCCGGAGATCGGCCTCGAGGTCGACTTCGCCGAAGGCGAGGAACTCAGCACCGAGGTCTCCGCCAAGTTCCACCGCCACGGCGTCGAGGCCGAACTCGACAAGGCCGGCTTCACCAACGGCGCCTGGTGGACAGACTCCGAGGAACGCTTCGCGCTCTCGCTGTGGCAGGCGGTCTGATCACAGCCGCCTCGGCAGGCGGGTGCTGAGCGTCAAGGTCAGCAAGACCAGGGCGGCCAGGGCGGCGACGGTTTCGGCCAGCGCTTTGCCCGGGTCGCCCTGTGCTGTCTCCAGGGACAGGAAGAGCGTCCCGATCACGGCAGCGCCGAGGGCGAAGGAGGCTTGCTGGAAGGTGACCAGTACGCCGCTGCCGATGCCGGCCCGGTCGGCGGGGAGATCGGCCAGCACGATCCGGAAGAACACCGGGATCTGCGAACCCGAGGCGACTCCCCACAAGGCGAGCGCGGGAGCGAAGTCGAGCGCGGTCAGGTCTGGCCAGCCACGCAGGACGGTGACACCGAGGACGACCAAGGCGATCAGGTGGATGGACGCGGCCACCTGGATGACCCGGCTGCCGAAGCGGCCGATCAGGCGCGGGCTGACGAGCGACGCGAGCAGGTGGGTGACCGCGAGCGGCGCCAGGGTGAGACCGGCCTGGACCGGGCCGAAGCGCAGACCCTGCTGCAGAGCGATCGCCATCACGAACATGAAGCCGCCGAAGTTGATCGAGAACGGCACGATGAGTCCGAGGCCGAGCCGTACTCCGCCGAAGCCGAACAAACTCGGTGGGAGCAGGGGAAGTCGGCCGGCGCGTTCTTGCCGGCGCTCGACGACGAGCAGGGCGACGGCGGCGATCGGGCAGGCGGCCAGGCAGAGCCAGGACCAGAGCGGCCAGCCTGCCGCTCGGCCTTCGCTGAGTGGTACGAGGAGGGCGGTCAGGGTGATCGCGAGGAGGGCGGTACCGGCGAGGTCGACCGGAGCTGGACGATCGGAGCGGGTCGCGGGGACCGTGCGCCAGGCGAGGATGAACGCGATCACGCCGACGGGACCGTTGACGAGGAAGACGGCCCGCCAGCCGGCTCCACCGATGTCGGCGGCGACGAGCAGGCCGCCGAGGATCTGACCGGCCACCATCGCGAGGCCGGCCATCGCGCCGTACAGGCTGAGAGCGCGGTTGCGCCGGTCGCCGGAGGTGGTCGCGTGCAGTGTCGCGAGGACCTGTGGGTTGAGGAGCGCGGCCGATGCGCCCTGCAGGATGCGGGCCCCGACGAGCACGGCTGCATTGGGTGCCAAACCGCAGGCGATCGAGCTGAGTGTGAAGGCGGTCATCGCGATCAGCAGCAACCGGCGTCGCCCGAAGGTGTCGCCAAGCCGCCCACCAAGCACCAGCAGTACGGCGAAGGCGACGCCATAGCCGGCCACTACCAACTCCAGCAGGGCCGGCCCGGCCCGGAGCTCCCGACCCATCGAGGGCAAGGCCACGTTGACGATGAAGAAGTCGAGGATCGGCAGGGCGGCGCAGAGCAGCAAGGCAAGCAACCCGGCCCCGGAAAGCACAGGGGCCCGGCCGGCCCGCGGGGTGGGAGGAGCGGCTGCCACCCCCGCCCCGCCCGCGGCGGTTGGGTTGGCTGCGCCGTGGGCAGTGGGGGATTGGGCTGTTTCGGTCATGGGTCGAGCGTCGCTGGGTTCTCAGGGTGGTACCAGAGCGTCTTTATCCTGGTACAAGAAGTACCTTGTACCAGGATTGCCGATGCGGCATCGTGGTAGCCGTGACGGATCAGCGGCGGGAGGAGCTGGCGAGCTTCCTGCGGAGCCGGCGGGAGCGGATCGCGCCTGAGGAGGTCGGGCTGCCGCGTGGGCGGCGGCGCCGGACTCCGGGGCTGCGGCGGGAGGAAGTGTCCCAGCTCGCGGCGATCGGGACGACTTGGTACACCTGGCTCGAGCAGGGGCGTGACATCCAGGTCTCCGCCGAGGTGCTGGACGCGATCGCCCGGACCCTGCGGCTGGACCAGAGTGAGCGGGAGCATCTGTTCGCGCTGGCCGGGGCGATCGACCCCAGCCCGGCCGCCGCCTTCACGCCCGTCACCGACGCCCTGCGCGATCTGCTGGATCAGCTCGAGCCGCTGCCCGCCTGCGTACAGAACGGCCGGTACGACCTGCTTGCCTACAACCGTCCGTTCAGCAAGCTCATGTGCGACCTCGACGCCGTTCCGCCCGAGGATCGCAACGTGATCTGGCTCGGCTTCCTGAACGAGCAGTGGAAGGCGACCCTGCCCGACCTGGAGCAGACCCAACGCGCGATGGTCGCCAAGTTCCGCGCATCGATGGTCGAGAATCTCGACGACCCCACCTGGAAGGCGCTGCTCAAGCGACTCCAGGCGGCATCACCGGAGTTCGCCGAGTACTGGGACGACCACGAGGTACTCCGCCCCGGCAACCAGTTGAAGGTCTACCACCACCCGCAGGCCGGCGTACTGCGCCTGTCGGCGACCAGCCTCTGGACCCAGCCCGGCTCCAACCGCCCGAGGCTGGTCACCTACACGCCTGTCGATGAGGAGACCCGGGAGAAGTTGCACCTTCTCACCGGGCCTCCTCCGCTGGTGACGGTCTAGCCCTGCGACTTGATCAGGTCGTTGATCTTCCCCACGTACGCCTGCAGATCCGAAACAGGTTTCTTCCCACTGAGGATCGGCTGGTACATCGCCGTCGTCAGATCCCCGACCTGCGAGGCCCATTGCGTCGTGAACCGCACCCCGACCGTCTTCTCTGCCGAGAGATCAGCCTTGACCGTGTCCACGACCGTGGTCTGACCGGCCTTGGTCAACGCGCCGAAGTAGCTCTCCTGCGTCGGCGTATAGGCAGGCGGCGCGACGGGCGACGCAGGCAGCACGGCGTCCCACACCTTGGTGTTCAGATACGAGAGCACCTTGTACGTCGCGTCCTCGTTTGCCGTGTACTGCGGAGTGCAGATCCCCACCGAGTCGTACAGCGTGGCCGGTGTCGTCACCTGCGGGAACGGCGCGAACCCGTACTTGATCTTCGGCTTGTCCGTCTGGAACCCGGCCGCCAGCCACTGCCCGCCGAACATCATCGGCACCTTGCCGCCGGAGAACAGCGCCGGCACGTTCGACGCGTCGTACCCGGGAGGCGCCACCGCCCCGGACTTGATTGCCGCGGCCAGCTTCTCCACGCCCTCGGTGTACTTGCCGTCGATCTCCGCCTTGGTCGGGTGGTTCACGTCGTCGGTGAACGGTGCGCCACCAGCTGACACCGCGTACATCGACATCGTGAACGGCGCATCCGCCGAGGTGAGCTGATCCGCGACCAGCCCGTACTTCGCTCCGTTCTTCCCCGCGAGCTTGCCGGCCGCGGAGTACATGTCGTCCCAGCTCCACCCCGACTTGGGCTCCGGGATGCCGGCCGCCTTGAACGCGTCGGCGTTGTACCAGACCCCGTAGGTGTTCATCAGCGACGGCAGCCCGCCCATCTGCCCGTCGCTCGTCTTCCAGTTCTTCATCGCCGAGCCGACGAAGTCGTCCGCCTTGAGGCCGCCGTCACCGCTGTCGACCCGCTTCGACCAGTCGACCAGCAGGCCCTGGGACGTGTACTGCTGCTCGGTGTCGTTGCCGCACCAGAACAGGTCGGGCAGCTTCTTCGCCTGGGTCAGCGACGCGAGCTTGTCGCCGTACCCGCCGCTCGGGGTGTCGACGAGCTGGACCTTGACGTTGTCATCCTTGAAGCCTTCGAGCGCTTTCTTGATGGCCGTGTTCGTCTCGGGGGTTTCCCACGTCATCACGGTCACGGTGACCGGGCCGTCGGACTTGCCGCCGGAGTCCGAGCCGCTGCAGGCAGCCGTTGCCGTCAGCAACCCGGCGCAGGCGAGGGTGGTGCCGATGATCGCTTTCACTGTTGTGCTCCTCAGGGGGTGAGTCACTTCTGCGTCGTGCTGCCCAGCGAGCCGAGGCCCTGGATGAAGTAGCGCTGCGCGGCGAAGAAGAGGATCAGCGGCGGCAGCATGTAGAGCAGGTTGGTGGCCATGTAGTAGCTCCAGTTCGGCGTCTGCCCGGCGAAGGGCGAAACGAACTGGGCCATGCCGACCGACAACGGCCACTTGTCGGCGGAGTACAGGTAGACCAGTGGATTGAGGAAGTCGTTCCAGGACGCCTGGAAGGCGAGGATCGCCATCGTGATCCAGGCCGGCCGGGTCAACGGCAGCATCACGCTGACGAAGATCCGCAGGTGCCCGGCGCCGTCGATCTTGGCCGCCTCGTCGATCGAGTACGGGATGGCCAGGAAGTACTGCCGGGCGAGGAAGATGAAGAGCGGATTGCCGCCGAAGAAGGCCGGCACGATCAACGGCAGCCAGGTGTCGTACCAGCCGATGGACTTGTACAACTGGAACAGCGGGATCAGGCCGACCACCCCGGGCAGCAGCATGCTGCCGACGAAGAGATAGAACCACACCTTCCGGCCCGGGAACCGCAGCCGGGCCAGCGCGTAGCCGGCCATCATCGCGGTCATCACGCCGCCGAGCACGCTCAGCACGGTGATGATCGTTGAGTTGAGCAACAGCCGCGGGAAGTGGATCGCCTGCGGGCCGTCGAGGAAGTTGCGCCAGTGGAAGTCGTGCGGCAGCAGCCTAGGTGGTACTTCGAAGACGGCGTTGCGGCTCTTCAGGCCGATGGTGATCATCCACAGCAGCGGGACGATCATCACCGCGCAGATGAACAGCGCGGTCGCGTACCAGGCGGTCGTGCCGCCGAACCGGCGGCGGGACTCAGTCGGGAGTGTTGTCACTGTACGTCCAGAGCGAGGAGAACTTCGCGGTCAGGGCGATCACGGCGATGATGACGATGAACAGCACCCACACCTGGGCGGAGGCGTAACCGAGCTGCGGAACCCTGCCCAGGTTGGAGAAACCGTTGTTGTAGATCGACAGCATCAAGACGCTGGTACTGAAGCCAGGCCCGCCGTTGGTGAGGATCTTGGGCTGGTTGAAGGTCTGCAGCGCGGCCGTCGTCTGCAGGATCACCTGGAGCAGCATGATCGGGCTGATCATCGGCAAGGTGATCCGGAAGAACACCGAGTACGGTCCGGCGCCGTCGACGCGGGCCGCCTCGTAGAGCTCGGTCGGCACCGCCTGGAGTGCGGCCAGGAAGATGATCATCGTCCCGCCGACGCCCCACAGCATCACGATCACGATCGACGGCATCGACATCGTTGGGCTCTGCAACCACAGGCTGGTCGGCAGATGCAGTTTGTCGAGGATCGTGTTCGCCAAGCCCACTTGGGGATTGAGGATGAACTTCCACAGCGTGATGGTCGCGACGGCGGGCAGTACCACCGGCAGGTACGCCAGGGTCCGGACGATCCGGACGCCGGCGAAGCGCTGGTTGCAGAACATCGCCAGCGCGAGGCCGAGAGCCAGCGAGAGCGGCACATAGAGGACCACCAGGTACCCCGTTGCCCGCAGCGACGGCCAGAACGCCGGATCGACGGTGAACAGCCGGCGGAAGTTGGCCAGGCCGACGAAGACCGGGTCGGTCAGGCCGTTGTACTTGGTCAGCGACAGATAGAACGAGCGGACCAGCGGATAGCCGACGAAGACGGTGAATCCGATGATGGCCGGCGCGATGAACAGGTAGGCGGCCAAGGTGTCCGAACCGGCGTTGCGGCTGAACCCGGTCCGGCCGCCACGACTCCGTCCGTCACGATTCATCCTGCCTCCTGGACGGTAACGTTTCCAAAGTTTACTGTGAGGTGACGATGCCGTGCCCTGAGAGGGAAGTCAACCCTGTGTCCGAAACGTTTCCAAGACCAGCCGAGTCCGCCCGGCCGACGATGATCGACGTGGCCAAGCGGGCCGGTGTCGGGTTGGGTACGGTCTCCCGGGTGGTCAACGGCGGAGCCGGTGTGCGCGACGAGACCGCGAGCCGGGTCCGGGTGGCGATCGACGAACTGGGTTTCCAGCGCAACGAGGTCGCGCGAGCGCTACGGCCGGGCAAGAAGTCGTCCAGCCTGGCGCTGGTGCTCGGCGACCTGACCAACCCGTTCTACGCGACCATCGCCAAGGCGTCGCTGGAGGTGGCCGGGCAGGACGGGTTCGCCGTTGTGCTCGGCTCGGTCGACGAGGACCCGGAGGGGGAGCGGCGGGCGATCCAGGAGTTGGTGGGGCGTCAGGTCGCGGGGCTGATGATCGTTCCCGACCAGGGCGACCATTCGTTCCTGGCGGGTGCCGGCGTACCGGTGGTGTTCGTGGACCGGCCGGCGCACGGGATCGAGGCCGACATCGTGATGGTCGACAACGAGGGTGGTGGCAAGCTCGCCACGGATCACCTTCTGCAGCAGGGACATGAGCGGATCGCGATCCTGCTCGCCCCGTCGTACTACACCACCGGCCGGCGGTTGCGCGGCTACCGGCGAGCTTGCCGAGCAGCCGGTGTCGAGGTCGACGAAAGCCTCGTCATCCAGCTCCCGGAAGGCACCGCGGAAGCTGCCGAGAAGGCGACCCGCGAGCTGATGCACCGCCCCGACCCGCCCACGGCGTTGTTTGCCTCCACCAACTTCCTCACCGAAGGCGTACTCCGCGCCCTCCGCGAGGTCACCAAGCAGCCCGGGTTTGGTGAGCCCGCGGTCGTCGGCTTCGACGACTTCCGCCTGGCCGACATGCTCCCGACCCCGGTCACCGTCGTTGCCTCCGACATCGCCGAACTGGGCCGGATCGCCGCCCGCCTCCTCCTCGACCGGGCCTCTAAATCCGATACCCGCCCACCCCAACGCATAGTCCTCCCATGCCAGCTGATCCAACGCGGCTCCGGCGAGCGTTCTGCCACGGGCAAAGCAGCGGGACGATCCGGTGGATGAGTAGGTAGCTTGATCGGGTGACGTACTACGAATCCTTCGGTGAAGGTCGCCCGATCGTGTTCCTGCCGGGCTGGGGTGGCGACAACGGCGAGAGCCAGGCCGTCCACGAGCCGGTCTTCGCCGACCGGACCGGCTGGCGCCGCATCTACGTCGACCCACCCGGCACCAACCACCGCCCTGGCGACCCGTCGATCACCGATCAGGACGGCATTCTCGACGCCATCGCGGACACGATCGCCGAAGCTCTGGGCGATGACACCTTCGCTCTGTCAGGTACGTCCGCGGGGGCATTGCACGCGCGGGGGCTGGTCAGGCGCGACCCGGCGCGGGTGCTGGGGTTGTTGCTCCGCGTCCCGGGCGTCATCGCGGATCGGGCTGCTCGCACCTTGCCGACAGACGACTATCTTCACCACACGGCCGCGTTCGACGCCGCCGTACAGGCCAAGGACGACGCCTACTACGACCCAGCCGAGCAGGCTGCGGATCTGGAGTTCCTCGACCGGATCCAGGCCGATCCGTCGACCTATGCCTTGCGCGAAGACCCGGCTGCACGGTTCGAGCGGCCGACGTTGATCGTGACCGGCCGGCAGGACACCATCACCGGGTACGCCGACGCGTGGGCCCTGCTCGACGACTACCCGACCGCGACCTTCGCCGTCCTCGATCAGGAGGACCACGGCCTGCCGGTACGGCGACCAGCGCTCTACCAAGTGCTGGTCGCCGACTGGCTGGACCGCATGGAGGCCAGCCGGATTTCGGGCGTTGAGAAGCACCCAGGCGCTTGAGGGGCGGGTGCGCCTGGGTGCTTGGTGTCCCTTCAGCCCCCGTGCCTAGGGCTGATGGGAGTTCAGAAGTTGGGCCAGGCCCAGCCGAGGTAGGAGTTGAAGTAGGGGAGTTTGGCCAGGCCGATCTTGCCGTTGACGCTGGTCGCCCAGAAGTAGCCGTCGCCGCGGGAGACGCCGACGTGGCCGTAGGGGGCGGCAAGGTCCCAGAAGACCAGGGCGCCCTTGGGGGCGTTCAGGTCGCGGTGGGCGACACCGCGGGCGACGGCGTCGTTCCAGTCGGCCTTGGCGGAGGCCCAGATGCCGGTTTTGCCGTAGGAGTTCTCGGCGGCCATCTCGCAGTAGCCCTGGAAGGCGGTCGAGCCGTTGCGGGCGGCGTACCAGTTGATCGCGTTGTCGGCGCGCGGGTTGCTCGTGCACAGCGGGGCGACCAGGCCGCTGCTGCCGGTGTTGACGTAGGAGTCGGAGATGAAGCCCTTGCCGGGGACGTGGTCCCAGACCAGGCTGCGGCCGAACTTGCCGGTCACCGGCTCGCCGTAGATCTGGCAGTCGATCTGGACCGCGCCGTTGGGCTGGGTGCCGACCGCGCCGAAGGTGGTCGCGTTGCCGGAGCGGATCGTCACCCCGGCCCCGGAATCGGTCACGACGGTGCCGGTGGCGGCGTGGGCCGGCAGCGCCGCGCCGCCGAGGACGGCGACGCCGCCGAGAAGGGTGGTAACTGTGAGCCTGGCGAAAGTACGGGTGAGGGCGGTCCGCATGGTCGTGGCCTTTCTGGGAGTGAACTGTCGCTCGGAGTGGGCGGATCCTTGGCGATCTGGCACTACACCCCACAGAATCAGAGCGTCACGGAGTTGTCGCAGTAGGCAACGAAAGCGAGTAACCGAAACCAGGTAGTCTCCGTGAACTAGTGACACTGGGGAGTTCGCTGTGAGGCCAGCACAGGCGCGGTACGTGATCGGCAGCCGGATGCGCGAGTTGCGAGAGGCGGCAGAGGTGCCGCTCACCCGCGCGGCCGCGCTGTCCGGCTGGGACAAGGGCCATCTCTCGAGGGTCGAGCGCGGGCACACCAAGCCCAGCCGCGAGTTGATCGAGTGGTACGACGACTCCTTCGGCGCCGGTCGCGCTCTGGTGAACCAGTTGATGGAGCTCGACGCCGCCGTACGGGCCGGCAAGGACATGTCGATGCGGGACCTCCGCCGCCGCGATTCGCTCCCGCACCCGACGCTGCTGGGCGGGTCGGTACCGGCCGACCATCATCCCGAGGATCGTGCGGAGCTCGTCGGCGAGACCGTGCCCGACGGCACCCGGGTGATCCGGGACGAGGAGTTCGACAAGACCTGGGAGATCCGCAACAGCGGGGAGAGCAACTGGCACGACCGCTGGCTCACCAGACAAGGAGCAGCCGGTACGCCGGGATGGCTCCGCTCGCCGTCTCGCGCCCGGCTGCCGGACGCCGTACCGGGCGAGGTCGTGACGGTGAAGATGCGGCTGCAGGCGCCGTCCCAGGTCGGGGCGTCCACGGCTTATTTCAAGGTCACCGACGAAGCCGGCCGGCTGTATTACCCAGGACTCGAATCGCCGCCGGTGTACTGCACGATCTTCACGGTGTACGAGCTGTAGACGCGGGTTTGCCCTTGCGGTTGGGCCGATGGGTGTCGCCGACGGTGTCCGGCCGAATACGTTGACGACTTCCCGTCCGCCTGACACAGGGAGTTCTCAGCGTGCCCAGCCCCCGCAAACTCGCGGCCGCCGTCGCCGTCGCATTGCTTGCTCCGTTGCTGACGGCCACTAACGCCGTGGCAGCCACCGCCGCCTCCGGGCCACAGGATCCGGCCGTGCCGGCGATCCCGCAGCGCTACCTCGACCAGCCGATCAACTGGTCGGTCTGCGCGTTCGACGCCACCATCAAGCGGAACTATCCGCAGGCCCCGACCACCAACTGCGCCAAGGTCAACGTGCCGATGGACTGGGCGCATCCGGACGCGCACCCCGACATCCAGGTCGCCGTCTCGTACAGCAAGGCCACCGGTACTTCGAAGGGCCTGCTGACCAGCAACCCCGGCGGACCTGGTGGCGCCGGCCTTAACCTGACCGCCAACCTGGGCGTCTCGAAGCCGCAGCTGTTCAGCGACTTCGACCTGTTCGGCTTCGACCCGCGTGGTTTCGGGACGAGCACTCCGCTGCAGTGCCTGGCCTCGGCCGAGGACATCGCGGCGATCCCGGTCACTCCTGACTACAAGGAGCGCACCAAGCAGACCCACAAGGTCGAGGTCGCCGAGGCGAAGTTCTACGCCGACGCCTGCTCCGCGACCGAGTTCGGCCAGTTCGTCAGCAGCCAGCAGACCGTCTACGACATGGACTTCCTGCGGGCGCTGTTCAAGGCCCGGCAGCTCAACTTCATCGGCTACAGCTACGGCACCTGGCTCGGCGGCTGGTACGCCGACACCTACCCGTCGAAGGTCGGCCGGTTCGTGCTCGACTCGAACATGGACTGGACCCACACCCAGTGGGACAACGTGAACTTCGACCCGTTCTCCGGCCAGCGTCGCCGCGACACCCAGTTCTTCCCGTGGATCGCCCGGCACGCCGACCAGATCAGCGGGTTGGGGAGTACGCCGGCGCAGGTCACCGCGAAGTACAACGGGATCCGCGCGTCGCTGACCACGCTGGTGAAGGCGGGGGAGAGCTCGGTCCGTGGCGACAACCTCGACGGGCTGATCTACAGCGCGATCTACAACAACACGCGTTTCATCCGGGCGACCCTGGACGTCCTGGTGCATGACGAGTTCACGAAGGCGCCGACGGCCTCGGGCAAGATCGAGCTGGCGCAGGTCGACGCGGCGTGGGCGCGGTTGTCGCCGGAGTTGCAGAAGTTCGACACCCTGGCGGCGCTGCGGACCCGGTACGGCGTGACGCCGACGACTCCGACGGCGAGCGCCGTCGCGGCGACGCAGGTCGACACGTTGCGGTCGATCATCGCGGACGCGAAGGTCTCGGCGGCTCGCGCCAGGTCGGGTGACGAGCTGGTGAACGTCGGGGCGATCAGCACGACGGTTCGCTGCAACGACACGGCGTGGAGCAAGGACACGAACTTCTACCTGAAGGAAGCCGATCGGATGGCCAGGAAGTACGACTTCTTCGGCTACCTGAACGGCGTCCCGATGTGCGCCTTCTGGAAGTACGCGCCGCAGGATCGCAAGCTCGACCTGACCGGGTCGCCGCGGATCCTGATCGTGCAGAGCGAGATGGACCCGGCCACGGCGTACGAGGGGTCTTTGCGGACCCACAACGACACCAAGAACGCCACCCGCTTCGTCGCGATCGACGACGAGGGCCAGCACGGCCAGTACATCCTCGGCAACCGCTCCTCGTGCGCCGAGCAGATCGGCGACAAGTACATCTTCACCGGCGAACTCCCCGCCAAGGACCAGTTCTGCGGCACCACCCCGTTGCCCGGCGACCTCTCGGTCTACGCCGTCAAGGGCCCGGTCGACGGCAAATCGGTGCACCTGCCGAAGTCGAAGGCAGCCGCCCCCAAGACCAACCCGCTCCTCCAGCAGGTAATGGACACCGTCGCAGCCAGCGCCCTGCGGTAACCACACTGCGGGTGGCCGGCAAACTGCCGGCCACCCGCACCACCAGCCCCAACCAGCGCCAGCCACCTCACCACCGGCCTCTCCCCACCCCGCCTTCGAGCGGGAGCGAGAAGGCGGGGTTTTCAGCTGTTGTCTTCGGCTTCTATCTCGGCGTCGATCTCCGCCTTGCGCTTGATCCAGCGCTCGCTCAGGCCATCGACCTCGTTCTGGATGAACTCGACGAAGCCGATCGTCGCGCGGATCCGGCGGCTCGCCTCGGTGCGGGCGCCGACGTACGGGAGCATCTGGCGCAGGATCTCCTCCCAGCGGCTGAGCCCGCGGTCCTGGCTCATCATCGACTGGAACCAGAAGTCGTCCATCACCACGTACACATCGCGCCGGCTGCCGGGCTCCCGCTCGCGGGTGGCCAGCCGCAGCTGCAGCAGATAGTTCACCGCGCCGGAGATGGCGGCCGGGCTCGCCTTGAGGCGCTCGGCCAGCTCGGCGGCGGTCAGCCGGCCGTCCTCGCTCGCCAGGATGGCGGTGAAGGCCCTGGCCGACATCCGCGGCCAGCCCTGCTCGGCCAGGGTGTTGCCGAATTGCTCGGCGTACCGCTGGACCACCGCTTCGTCTCGCTCCATCGCTGCGCTCACCGTCCCATCATCTCCTTCCGGCACCGAAAAACCTGACGCGTGAGAAATCTGTTAGTAAGATTCACAAACTTCTGAATGAAGTGTACGTTATGAATCATGACATCAGCCATAGTGGTCTCCGGACTGCACAAGTCGTACGGCAGCACGCACGCCCTCGACGGTCTCGACCTCGATGTCGCGACCGGTGAGGTGCATGGCTTCCTCGGCCCGAACGGCGCCGGGAAGTCGACCACCATCAGGGTCCTGCTCGGCCTGCTGAAGGGCGACGAGGGCGACGTGTCGCTGCTCGGCGGCGATCCGTGGCACGACGCGGCGAAGCTGCACCGGCGGCTCGCGTACGTCCCTGGTGACGTGAACCTGTGGCCGAACCTGACCGGCGGCGAGGTGATCGACCTGCTCGGCCGGCTCCGCGGCGGGCTGGACCCGAAGAAGCGCGACGACCTGCTCCGCCGCTTCGACCTGGACCCGACCAAGAAGGGCCGGACCTACTCCAAGGGCAACCGGCAGAAGGTCGCGCTGGTCGCGGCGCTCGCCTCCGACGTCGAGTTGCTGATCCTCGACGAGCCCACCTCCGGCCTCGACCCGCTGATGGAAGAGGTCTTCCGGCAGTGCATCGAGGAGGAGCGGCACCGCGATCGCACCGTGCTGCTGTCGAGCCACATCCTGTCGGAGGTCGAGGCGCTGTGTGACCGGATCAGCATCATCCGGCGCGGCAAGGTCGTCGAGACCGGCACGCTGGGCGACCTACGGCACCTCACCCGGACGTCGATCCAGGCGGAGTTGGCCTCCTCGCCCAATGGGTTGGCTCAGCTGCCCGGAGTACACAGCCTCGATGTCGAAGGCAACCGGGTGAGCTGTGAGGTCGATACCGCGCAACTCGACGGGGTGATGAAGCAGCTCGCGGCGAGCGGGATCAAGAGCCTCGTCGCCCAGCCTCCGACGCTGGAGGAGCTGTTCCTGCGGCACTACGAGGACGATGCAGCGCCCGAACCGGTGGCGGCCGCGCGATGAACGACTTCGCTGGTACTACGACCCTGGTGCGACTCGCGCTGCGGCGGGACCGGGTGCTGCTGCCGATCTGGATCCTGGTCTTCGTCTCGATGGCCGCCGGCTCCGCCAAGGCGTCGATCGATCTCTACCCGGACGTCGCCTCGCGGGTCTCGGCCGCCAACACTTCGAACTCCTCACCGGCCCTGGTCTCCTTGTACGGAAGGATTTTCGACCCCTCGTCGCTCGGCGAGCTGTCGCTGTTCAAGCTGACCGCGTTCGGCGCTCTACTGGTCGGACTGCTCGGCGCGATGCTGGTGGTCCGGCACACCCGCGCCGAGGAGGAGAACGGCCGGCTCGAACTGCTCAGCGCCGGAGTGCTCGGCCGGTACGCCGCGTTGACCTCAGCGCTGATCGTCTCGGCCGGCACTGTGATCGTCCTCGGCCTGCTGACCGCGCTCAGCCTGATGGGTACCGGCCTCCCTGCCGCCGGATCCTTCGCCTTCGGGCTCACCTGGATCGTTGCCGGGCTCGCCTTCGCCGGCGTGGGTGCACTGGCCGCGCAGCTGACCGAAGGCGCCCGCACGGCCAACGGCATCACTGCGGTCGTACTGGGCGTCAGCTACATCCTCCGCGCGGCCGGCGACTCGGCCTCCGACGGCGGTACTGCCTGGATCTCCTGGTTGTCTCCGATCGGCTGGGCCCAGCAGATCCGCGCGTACGCCGGTGACCGGTGGCTGGTCGCGCTGCTTCCGCTGGCCTTACTGGGGCTGCTGATCGCCGCCGCCTTCGCGCTGCTGCGTCGTCGCGACGTCGGCGCCGGCCTGGTCCGGCCGCGGCCGGGGCCTGCGACAGGTGCGGCGTCCCTGCGGTCACCGCTCGCGTTGGCGTGGCGGCTGCATCGCGGTTCGCTCTCTGCGTGGGGCGCCGCCTTCCTGCTGCTCGGCTTCGTTGTCGGCAACATCGCCTCGAACGTCGACGGCTTCGTCACCAGCGACGGCGCTCGCGACATGGTGGAGAAGCTCGGCGGCGTCAACGGCATCACCGACGCCTTCCTCTCCACCGAGATGGGCATCCTCGGCCTACTCGCGTCAGCCTTCGGTATCCAGGCAGCGCTCCGCCTCCGCTCCGAGGAGACGGCCCTACGCGCAGAACCGTTGCTGGCAACGGGTGTCACGCGCTACCAGTGGCTCGCCAGCCATGTACTGATGGCACTGCTCGGTACCGGCGCACTGGTCCTCGTAGGCGGCCTTGGCTCCGGTATCTCCAGTGGCGCCTCACTAGGCAACATGGGCCGCCAACTCCCACGCATGCTGGCCGCCGCGGCAGTCCAACTCCCCGCCATCTGGCTGGTCACCGCCCTGGTAGTACTCCTCTTCGGCCTGGCCCCCAAGCTCATCACCGCAGCCTGGGCCCTCTTCGGCGCCTTCATCCTCCTGGGCCAGTTCGGCCCCCTCTTCGACCTACCCCAAGCCCTGATGGACATCTCCCCGTACGCCCACACCCCCCGCCTCCCCGGCGGCGACTTCTCCGCAACCCCAGTAGTCGTCCTAGCCGCAATAGCCACCGCCCTCCTCCTCACCGGCGCCACCACCTTCCGCCGCCGAGACATCGGCTAGCCCTTTGCAACAAGCTGCAATCCGCTCCTCCCGCACCCCGAGCGCTGGTACGCTCCCCGCGCTCGGGGTGAGCAATCTGGGGAGGACCTTTGACCGGCAAGTACGTCCGCAGCCGCATGCCCGGAGCTGGGCGCCGCAGCACACTGACCGCCTTGGTGGCCGGTGTACTGCTGGCCCTGACCGGCTCTCTGCTGGTAGCCACGAACGCCGCGGCGACACCGTCGGCAACGCCTCCCAAACCGGCCGAAGCCACCACGAAGGCCACCAAGACGACCAGCGCTGCCAAGAAGGCCTCTGCTGAGGTCTGCGGGGGAGCGATCAGTTGGTACACAGTCGTCTCGTGCGCCGGAATCGAAGACGGGCAGGAGCACGCCTACACGCTGCCCAGCCTCGAGGCGCCTGACCGGCTGCTGTTCCGGATGTCGGAGGCGAACCCGGACGCGCGAGTCGTCGGGCATCTGACCGCCCCGGACGGCACACAGTGCATCTTCAGCCCGTTTCCGGACGTGAGGGAGTGCGCGGTCGGCGAAGCTGGGACCTACCGGATCACCGTCGACAGCGACGGATCGTCCGCGTACACATTGTCGGTCGCCTCGATCCGCTCCTCGGCCTGTACGCCGCTGAGCGCGGCCGACCTCTCGCCGACGGCGCCCGGTCGTACCGGTGACCTGGCGGCGACGACGGTCGGCGACTGCTACCAGTTCGCCGGAGTAGCCGACGACATCGTGCAGATCGGCGGCGGCACGGAGATCGTCACGATCTACGACGCCGGAGCCACCGAGGTCTGCGGCTCGAGGTTCTATCAGCCGACCAGTTGCACGATGACCGGCACGGGGCCGTACCGCGCCCTGGTGCTGCAGCCGCGGGAGAACCAGACCGCTTACACCTTGCGGCTGGCCAAGCTGAACGACGCGACCGGCTGCCCGGCACTCGCCGTCGCGCCCTTCGGGACACCTGGTACCGCGACCGTCGGCGGCACCCTGGCGCCCGAGGCGACGACCTGCCGATCGGTCACGCTGTCGGCCGGCCGGCATGCGATCCGGACGTACTCCGAGGCGGGCGGCTTCGGAGATCCGGTCACCTTCTCCTTCTACGACCACGCCGGCCGATCATTGTGTGACGGCAGCAGCCGGGACTCGTGCGAGATCCCGGCCGACGGCACCTATCTGCTGGAGATCGGCAACTACCGCGACCAGGCACTCGCCTTCGGCGCCTCGGTGATCGCGTTGCGGGACACGCGTGGCTGTGCTCCTGAGGTGGGTACCGACTGGAACCTTCCGGTGCTCAGCAAGCCCAACACGGTCGCCCTCCAGCTCGACTGCCAGCCGATCAAGGCCGTGGCCGGTGACCGGCTGATGATTCGGTCCGGAGATCCGGCCAGCGTCCGCGTCGTCGACCGCGACGGCGTTGCTACCTGTGAGCGGTCCTGGGGGCAGCAGGAGTGCGTCCTCGAGGGCACCGGGCCCTACCGGGTGCTGTCGACAGGGAACTCCGACAGCGGCGAGTACCAGTTGGACTTCGGCCGGCTGACGAACCCGGCTGGTTGCGCACCCTTGGCTCTGACGAAGTTCGGAGTGGCACCACCGGCGGGTCCGGACGGTAGCCGTTGCCGCGAGCTGACCGTGACGACTCCCGCGACGTACATGATCGAGTCGGGGATGACGCAGGGAGACGAGGTCACGCAGCGCAAGCCGGCGTACGGGACTGATGGGCTGCACGCCTGCGAGAACCTGGCGCGGTGCTCGCTGCAGGCTGGCCAGTACTTCGTCATCACCCCGCAGACCGCACGGATCGCCGCGTTCCCGGTCACCGCGACGGACGGCTGCGTGCCGCAACCGGCTGATGCTTTCACGCCGGTACGGGGCACCATGACCAGCTACGCGCAGTTCGACTGTGTGCAGCTGAACGCTCCGGCGGGTGCTGTCCTGCTGCCGATCGAGCCGTCCGGTGCCGACCTGACCTCGGGAGTGGTGCTCGACGCGACCGGCGCGGAACTCTGCCTGCGCGAGCGGGACGACAATCCGTGCAAGCTGACCGGTACGGCGCCCTTCCGGGCACTGCTCACGTCCCGGGTCGGCCAGAACCCGTCCAGCTATGCCTTCACCATGCCACGGATCGACGAGACGACCGGGTGCCAGGCGTTCCCGCAGGGCGACTTCACCACGCCCGGTGGCGTGTCGCTGGCGTTGCGGCCGGATCGCTTCGCGGCCTGTCTGACCATTCCGGCCGGCGCGCACAGTACGGAAGAGATCGTGCAGTTCAACCGGACCGCCGGCACCGGAACCGCGCGGATCTTCGTACTGGACAGCACCGGGCGGGAGCAGTGCGCCTCGAACCAGAGTGCGAACGAGCGGAGGTTCTGCCTGCTCGACACCGGTAGCGCCTATCAGGCCTACTTGGTCGGATCCGATGCGACGTCGACGTACCAGGCCGTGCGGCGAGACGTCACGGCCGGAGCGAAGGGGTGTGGCGCCGTCGGTTCGACCGTGGTCGGGACGACTGCTGCGAGCGGCACGACCGACCGTACGCAAGTGCGCTGCCACAAGCTCACCGGCGCGACCACCGACAAGTTCCTGATGAACACCCGGGACGCCACAGGGGACATCGGCATGACGGTGCTCGGCCCTGACGGGCAGGAAGCCTGCCGCTTCACCGGTGGCACGGGCTGCCTGGCCACCGGGTTCGCGTCGTACCAGGTGATCGTCCAGCAGGGTGGAGCCGTGGTGCCGGGGGCGGCGTACAAACTGGAGGCCTTCAAGGTCGCCACGGCGGCCGGGCCGGCGGCGGAGTGCACGAAGGTGGCCAACAGTGGTTACGGATTCGGGCCGTTCACCGGGGAGCTGACGACTGCCAGGACCGCTACCTGTACGAGCTTCCCGATGGTCGCGAACAAGCAACTGACCGGCCAGGCGGTGAATCTGGCGAGCGGCGGGCCGGAGTTGTTCGTCAGCGGCATCGGGAGCGCCAACGGCGAGAACTGCAACTCGTTCGGTGACGGTCAGGGCGGCTTCAGCTGTTACGGCTGGAGCACGCCCAGCTGGAACCAGATCATCGTGCTGAGCCTTCCGGAGGACAAGTCGACGTCGGTCAAGTACAGACTCAGCGCCGGCTGCGACATCCCGTTGTGTGGTGGGGCTGTGTTCGGGGTCAGTGGGGTGACTCCGGCGAGTGCGGCTGCAGGTACTACGGCGACGTTGACCGTGACCGGGAAGTCGCTGCATCTGAAGGATGTGGTGCGGTTGACGGCTTCTGGGTTGCCGGCGGTGGCCGGCGTGGTCAAGACGGTGTCGGCTGATCGGACCAAGGCCACAGTGACGGTGAATCTGGCTGGGGTGGCTCCGGGAGTGCGGACGCTTGCTGTGGGGTCGTTTGCTGGGGAGACCGTGACGCTGGCCAAGGCGTTCACGGTTGGGCCCAAGGCATTGGCGGTTGCAGGTGCGCCGACCGTGGTGGGGCCTGTGCGGGTAGGTGCCGTGGTGCGGTCTACGCCGGGGAAGTGGGTGCCTGCGGCTACGGGGTATACGTACCAATGGCGGGACAACGGGGTGGCTATCCGGGGCGCCTCGGCGGCTACCTATACGCCGGTGGCGGCCATGGTCGGGCACAAGTTGAGTGTGACGGTTACTGGTTCGCGGGCCGGGTCTACAAGTGCTGCTGCTACGTCTGCCGGAGTACTGGTGACTGCTGGGCTGGCTCCGGTGGCGAAGGTGTTGCCTGTGCTCAAGGGCACGGTGAAGGCTGGGAAGGCGGTGACCGTGTCCGCGGGGACTTGGGCGCCGGCCTGTACGTCGTACCGGTACCAGTGGTATTCCGCTGGCAAGGCGGTTGCCAGTGGTACCAAGTCGGGTCTGGTGCTGACCGCTGCGATGGCGAAGAAGACCGTGTACGCCGCAGTCACCTGCGGGCGGACTGGGCACGCGTCGGGGCGGGCTGTCACGAAGACGTACACGGTGGCTGCCTGAACCCGCCGGGGCGGTGTCTACGATCACGGGGTGGAACTGGCGCTGAGTGAACGGTCTGGGTCGTTCGTGGACTTCTGGACCGAGCGGCATCTGTGTGTGCTCAGCACGGTGCGCTCGGACGGGACTGTGCACGCGACGCCGGTCGGGGTGACGGTGGATCTCAAGACGGGGATCGCGCGGGTGATCTGCTCGGGTGGGTCGCACAAGGCCCGGCAGGTCCGGGCGGCCGGGTCGGCTGGTGCGGCGGTCGCGGTGACCCAGTTCGAGGGCAGGCGCTGGTCGACGCTCGAGGGCCGTGCGGTGGTGAGCGACGATCCCGAGCGGGTCGCCGACGCCGTACGCCGGTACGCCGAGCGCTACCGCCAGCCGCGCGTCAACCCAACCCGGGTAGTCCTGGAGATCACCATCACCAAGGTCCTCGGCAATGCCTGACCCCCTCACCGTCGTAGGCATAGGCGCCGACGGCTGGCCCGGCCTCTCACCCACCGCCCAACAAGCCGTCACCACAGCCGAAGTCCTCCTGGGCAGCACCCGCCAACTAGCCCTCCTCCCTACGAACGAGGGACAGGTGCGGGTGGCCTGGAGTTCGCCGTTGTCGGAGTCTTTGACTGGGTTGCTGGCTACCCATCGGGGGCGGCGGATCTGTGTGTTGGCCAGCGGGGATCCGACGTTCCATGGGATCGGGACGACGCTGACCAGGATGTTGGGGGCGGAGGCGGTGCGGGTGATTCCGCATCCTTCGAGTGTTTCGCTGGCCTGTGCTCGGTTGGGGTGGCCGCAGGATCAGGTGCAGGTGATCAGCCTGGTCGGGCATCCACTCGAACTCGTCCAGCCGCACGTCCAGCCGGGTCGCCGGCTCGTCATCTTGAGTTGGGGTGCGCAGACGCCGGGCGAGGTGGCGGAGTTGCTGGTCCAGCGCGGGTACGGCGGGAGTGCGTTCACGGTGCTCGAGCAGTTGGGGTCGGGGGAGGAGCGCGTACGTAGTACCAGGGCAGACGAATGGAGTGGCGAGGTCGACGCGCTCAACGTCATCGGCGTGCTCTGCGCGGCGGACGACGGCGTGGAGTTGTTGTCGACGGCGCCGGGGTTGCCTGATTCGGCGTACGAGAGTGACGGGCAGTTGACCAAGCGCGAGGTCCGCGCGGTGACGTTGTCGCGGCTGGCGCCGGTACCGGGGCAGCTGCTGTGGGATGTCGGCGGCGGCGCGGGCAGCATCGCGATCGAGTGGCTACGGCACCACCCGAGCTGCCGCGCGGTAGCGATCGAACAAGACCCCGACCGCGCCAAACGCCTCGACCGCAACGCCGCAACCCTCGGAGTCGCCGTCCGCACCGTCGTCGGCTCCGCGCCCGCTGCGTTGGAGAGCCTGGAGTCACCCGACGCCATCTTCGTCGGCGGCGGCGCGACCGTCCCCGGCGTCATCGAGACCTGCTGGGAGGCCCTACGCCCCGGCGGTCGCCTGGTAGTCAACGGCGTCACCCTGGAGACCGAGGCCCTGATCGCCCGCTGGTACGCCGAACTGGGCGGCGACCTGGTCCGCCTAGCCGTCCAACGAGCATCCGCCGTAGGCACCATGACCGGCTGGCGCCCCGCGATGCCCGTCACCATCTGGAGCCTCACCAAATGACCACCCACCCCCAAAGCGCCGCGCCACCCCGCACCGACCGGGGCCTGGTCACCCAGCTCCCGTCCTTCCGGAGCGTGGTCGCGTGACTGTGCACTTCATCGGGGCCGGGCCGGGGGCCGCTGACCTGATCACCGTGCGGGGCCGCGACCTGATCGCCGCCTCGCCCGTCTGCCTGTACGCCGGTGCGCTGGTCCCACTCGAGTTGCTCGACCACTGTCCGCCCGGTGCTCGCAAGGTCGACACAGCCGAGTTGAACCTCGACCAGATCATCGCCGAACTCGCCACCGCCCACGAGTCCGGCGCCGACGTAGCCCGCCTCCACTCCGGCGACCCCTCCGTCTTCAGCGCCATGGCCGAGCAGATGCGCCGGCTCGACGCGTTGGAGATCCCGTATGACGTGACGCCCGGCGTACCGGCGTACGCGGCCGCAGCCGCCTCTCTGGCCCGCGAACTGACCGTCCCCGAGGTCGGCCAAACCGTCATCCTCACCCGCATCGGCGGCCGAGCCACCGCCATGCCCCCCGGCGAAGACCTCGCCACCCTCGGCACGAGCCAGGCGACCCTCGTCCTCCACCTGGCCGTCCAGCAGATCGACCGAGTGGTCGACGAGCTGACCCCCAACTACGGCGCCGACTGCCCCGTCGCTGTGGTCGCCCGTGCCTCCCGCGACGACGAGGTGATCCTCCGCGGCACCCTCGCCGACATCGCCGCCCTGGTCCACACCGCCGACATCCGCCGAACCGCCGTCATCCTGGTCGGCAAGGTGCTAGCAGCAACCACCTTCCGCGACAGCCACCTGTACTCGACCACCCGAGACCGTGCCTGATCGCCTCCTGGCGACCAAGGTGGTAACTAACTTGCACCCAGCGACCAATTGTTTCCACCTTGATGTCCAGGGCCCGCCCTCATGAAGGTACTGCTGCTCGGCGGTACCGGCGAGGCACGGCGGCTGGCGGACGTATTGGCCGCTGAGCATGACGTTGTGTCGTCGTTGGCCGGGCGCATCGGAGAGGCGCGGTTGCCGGTGGGGGAGGTTCGGCAGGGTGGGTTCGGCGGGGTGGACGGACTTACCGCGTGGCTGGTCGAGCACGGGGTCGAGGCGGTGGTCGACGCGACGCACCCCTTCGCCGCAACGATGACTGCGCATGCGGTCGCAGCCACGAGCGCCCTCGGTCTTCCCCTGCTCGTACTACGCCGCCCCGGTTGGCGCGAGCAGCCCGGCGACATCTGGCACTGGACCCCCGACGTTGCAGCTGCCGCAGCACTCCTGCCTGCGCTCGGCCGACGAGTCTTCCTAACCATCGGCCGCCAGGGCCTGGCCGCCTTCGCCACCACAGGCCTCTGGACGCTGGCACGCTGTGTCGACCCGCCCGACCCGCTCCCCACCTGGTGCGAGCTACTGCTGGACCGAGGCCCGTACGAGCTGGCTGCCGAGCTGGACCTACTGCAGAACCACCGGATCGACGTACTGGTCACCAAGAACAGCGGTGGCGACATGACCGCTGCCAAGCTGACGGCGGCTCGCGAGCTGGGCATCCCGGTCGTACTGATCGAACGCCCACCCCTCCCACCCGGCGTCGCCATGGCGGAGACGCCCGACGAAGTACGCCGCTGGCTCACCAACTGACTGGAGACGGCGGGGCGCGGTGCCGACTGGCTGGGACGGCGGAGGCTGACTGGCTGGGGACGGCGGAGCGCGGTGCGGTGGATCGCCGGCTGGCTGGAGGCGGCGGGTGGAGTGGAGGGCTGGACCGGGTGATCAGCTGCGCGGAGTACCGCCGGTAGATTGTCGTTTCATGGGAATTCAGATCGCGCCGAGCATCCTGACTGCCGACTTCGCCAGGCTGGCTGACGAGGCGGCGGCGGTGTCGAACGCCGACTGGCTGCACGTGGACGTGATGGACAACCACTTCGTCCCGAACCTGACGCTGGGACTGCCGATCGTCGAGTCGCTCGCCAAGGCCGCCTCGCAACCGCTCGACTGCCACCTGATGATCGAGGACCCCGACCGCTGGGCCCCCGGCTACGTCGAGGCCGGCGCCTCCAGCGTCACCTTCCACGCCGAGGCTTGCCGGGCCCCGATCCGCACCGCCCGCGAGATCCGCGCCAAGGGCGCCCGCGCCGCGTTGGCCCTCAAACCGGCCACCCCGATCGAGCCCTACGAGGACATCCTCGCCGAGTTCGACATGATCCTGATCATGACGGTCGAGCCCGGCTTCGGCGGCCAGAAGTTCCTCGACGTCTGCGTCCCCAAGATCCGCCGCACCCGCGACCTGATCGCCAAGCACGGCCTCGACCTCTGGATCGAGATCGACGGCGGCATCTCCACCGAAACCATCGAACGCTGCGCCGAGGCCGGCGCCGACGTCTTCGTAGCCGGCTCAGCCGTCTACAACGCCGACGACCCCAACACCATGGTCGAAAAACTCCGCACCCTGGCCGCCGACGTCACCACCCACTGACCCGGGTGCCGGCGGTGTGTCGCACGACAGAACGGTGAGTCGGATGCCGAACGATGAGCACTCCACGGCGTGGGTCGAGTCCATGGGTGGTCCGTTGATCGTCATCCCGGTGTCCGCGCTGGACCACTGGCATGGCGGCACGATGCAAGGGACAACGGCCGGCGACGGGTCCGTCGTCGACGACTACGACCGCGCCTGCGGGGTCGACGAGTTGGCCGGTGTCATCGCGGTCGCCGACCGCCAAGCGCTGGTGTTGGGGGATGAGCCCGCGACCACCTGCTACCTCCCCGAGCACCTGGCCTTCGTACGGTGGCTCGGCGCCGATTCCGAGGTGGAATTGCTCGAAGCCGCTGAGACGCTGTTGTCCGATGGGGAGACGGACTGGACCGATTGCGGTGTTTGGGCAACGGACGGCCCGGCAGTGCTGATGGACTCCGCTGAGGCCGGGTCCGATCTCGGCGTTCCGTATCCGAACGGCGACGGCGTCCCGTCCGAGGCTCCCGTAGCGATCCAGGCAGGTCAATGGCGGGTGAGCGCTGTCCAGGTCACCGGTGAGGCTGACCCATGGGTAGGTGTGGTGCGGCTTTCGCCCGTGTAGGAGGGCGCTCGTCTACGATGCGAGGTGGGTTGCCAGGTGTCTAGCGAGGAGTGCAGGGATGAGTGAGCACAAGCCGGTGGAGAGTTGGCTTACCGATATGGACGGGGTGCTTGTTCATGAGGAGCGGGCTATTCCGGGGGCCAGTGAGTTCATTGCGTCGTTGCAGGCTTCGGAGAAGAAGTTTCTGGTACTGACGAACAACTCGATCTTCACGCCGCGGGATCTGCGGGCGCGACTGCTTGCTGGGGGCATCGATGTGCCGGAGCAGGCGATCTGGACGTCGGCGTTGGCGACCGCTCAGTTCCTCGACGATCAGCGGCCTGGCGGTACGGCGTACGTGATCGGTGAAGCCGGGTTGACGACGGCCTTGCACGAGGTCGGGTATGTGCTGACCGAGCGGGCACCGGACTACGTCGTACTGGGGGAGACGCGGACGTACTCGTTCGAGGCGATCACCCGGGCGATCCGGCTGATCGCCGACGGGGCGCGCTTCATCGCGACCAACCCGGATCCGACCGGGCCGTCGACCGAGGGGCCGTTGCCGGCGACCGGATCGGTTGCCGCGCTGATCACCCGGGCGACCGGGGTCGCGCCGTACTTCGTGGGCAAGCCGAATCCGCTGATGATGCGCAGCGCCCTCAACCGGATCGAGGCGCACTCCGAGACGTCCGTGATGATCGGTGACCGGATGGACACCGACATCATCAGCGGCCTGGAAGCCGGTCTGCGCAGCATCCTCGTCCTGTCCGGCTCCACCGGCGAGCACGAGGTCGAGCGCTTCCCGTACCGCCCGACCCGCATCGTCGAGTCGATCGCCGACGTCGTACCGCTGATCGCCTCGATGTCCTGACTCAGCACGCCAACCGGAACGTGTAGCCGCGCGCCTTCAGCGTCCGCAGGATCGTCGGCAGCGCGGCGACCGTCTGGCTGCGATTCCCGCCGCCGTCGTGCAGCAGGATGACCGACCCGTTGCGTACCGACGACAGCACCCGCCGCGTGATCACCGAAGTGCCCGGCCGGGACCAGTCGCGCGGATCCACGGTCCACAATCGGATCGACTTGTGGAGTGCGGCCGCTCGTCGCCGGACGGTCGCGTTCACCCCGCCGTACGGCGGCCGCAGACACCGCGGGTTCGACCGGGTCTGCGCCCGGATGTACCAATCCGCGCTCTGGATCTGCGACCGGAAGGTTGCCGCCGACACCTTCCGCAGATCCGGATGCGAATACGTGTGGTTCTGGACGCTGTGCCCCTGCTGATGGACCTTGCGGGTGACGGACGGGTACTTCCGCACGTTCTGCCCCAGCTCGAAGAACGTAGCCTGCACGCCGTACCGCCGCAGAATGGCCAGCACCTGAGCCGTGTACTGCGGACTGGGCCCGTCGTCAAAGGTCAGCACCACGTACTTCGCCGCGACCGCGCCCCGCGGAGCAGCGGCCGCCGGCGCCCTGCCGGCAGCCTGGGGACGGCACCCCGCCAGCATGGCGATCAGACCGACCGCCACCAGCAATCTGATCATCCGGCCGGCCATCCGAACCCCCAGGCGTCGACGAGTCACTCATCTCCACCATCGGCCGCCGAGCCGGATTTAGCTAGAGCACCTGCGACAGGAACTGCTGCAACCGCGGCGACTCAGCCGCCGTGAACAGCTTCTCCGGTACGCCGGACTCGACCACGACCCCGCGATCCATGAACGCCACCTGGTCCGCCACCTGCCGGGCGAACCCCATCTCATGGGTCACCACGATCATCGTCATCCCGGCGCCGGCGAGGTCGGCCATCAGCCCGAGGACACCCTTCACCAACTCCGGGTCGAGCGCCGAGGTCGCTTCGTCGAACAGCATCACCTCGGGCTTCATCGCCAGCGCCCGGGCGATCGCCACTCGTTGCTGCTGTCCACCGGAGAGGTTGCCCGGCCGCGCCGACTCCTTCTCCTTCAGCCCGACGAGCTCGAGCTGCACCCGGGCCGCCTCGACCGCCCCGTCGGTGGTCAGCTTCTTGATCTTGCGCAGCGGCAGGGTGATGTTCTCCAGGACCGTCTTGTGCGGGAAGAGGTTGAAGTGCTGGAACACCATCCCGATCCGCCGCCGCAACTCGTCCGGGTTGGACCGCAGTACCGACTCGCCGCCGAGCTTGATGTCGCCGGCCGCCGGTTCGAGCAGCCGGTTGGTGGCCCGCAGCAGCGTCGACTTGCCGGAGCCGGACGGCCCGATCACACAAGCGGTCTTCCCGGCCGCGACGGCGAGGTCGACGCCACGCAGTACCTTGTTGTTGCCGAAGGCAAGCTCTATGCCGGTGAGCTCCAGGCTCGCCGCGGCCTCAGCGAATGTCGGCATGGGCGAGCTCCTCGACCTCGAGATCGGCGGGACGGCCTTCGCGCAGCCGCTTGTCGAAATAGTTGACCAGGTGGGTCAACGGCACGGTGATGATCAGGTAGAAGATTCCGGCCAGCAGCAGCGGCGACAGGTTGCCGTTGGTCGCGGCGGCGTCCTGGCCGATCCGGAACAGCTCGCGCTGACTGGCGAGCAGGCCCAGGAAGTACACGAGGCTGGATTCCTTGATCAGCGCAATGAACTGGTTGACCAACGCGGGCAGCACTCGCCGGACACCCTGCGGGATGACGATCAGCCACATGCCGGAGCTGTGGCTGAAGCCGAGCGCTCGGGCCGCCTCGAGTTGCCCCTTCTCCACGCTCTGGATGCCGGACCGGAAGATCTCGCCGATGTACGCCGCCGCGATCAGCGACAGCGCGAGGATGCCCAGCGGGTACGGGTTCGGGCCCCACCAGTGCCGGGTGATCGGCGACAGGCCCTGGCCGATCAGCAGGATGGTCAGGATGGCCGGCAGGCCGCGGAAGATGTCGGTGTAGATCTTCGCCGGCCAGCGCAGCCACCACTTGCGGGACAGCCCCATGACCGCCACGACCATGCCGAGCACAGTGCCCAGCACGACCGAGGCGGCCGCGAAGACGAGGGTGTTGACCAGCCCGACCTTCAGCATCTCGGGCAGGACTGCCTTCATCGACCCCCAGTCGAGGAAGGTGTCGTTCAGGGTGGACCAAACGTCCATCAGCCGGCGACAGGCGCGCTGGCCTTCGGCGCTGTGAACTTCACAGAACCGCTACCAGGCTTGAAGGTCGCCGGTACGGCGCGGCCGGGGTAGTACTGCTCGACGAGCTTGGTCCAGGTGCCGTCGGCGATGACCTCGTCGAGAGCCTTGTTGACCGCCTCGCGCAGCTTGTCGTTGCTCTTGGCAACCGCGAACGCGGTCGGCGCGGAGCTGAGCTCCTTGGCGGCCAGGACGACCACGCCGCCGCCCTGCTCCTTGGCCATCTTCTCGCCGATCTCGGCGGGGGAGATCCAGGCGTCCGCGGTACCGGCCTTCAGTTGGCCGACGGCAGCGTTGTAGTTCGGGACGCGGACCGGGTTGAGGTTCTTCTGGGTCGCATAGTCGTCCTGCACAGTGCCCTGGACGACGACCACGCGCTTGCCGTCGAGCTGGTCGAACTTCGTGATGCCGGAGCTCTTGGTGGTGTTCAGGCCGAGGTAGCCGAAGTCGTAGCCATTGCTGAAGGCAACCGTCTTCTTGCGGGCCTCGGTGATCGTGATGGACGAGCTGCCGAGGTCGAACCGACCGCCGTTGACCTGCGAGAGCAGGGCGGAGAAGTCGGTGCCGACGAACTCGGGCTTGAGGTTCAGCTTGGCCGCGACCGCGCTGATCAGGTCGTTGTCGAAACCGGTGAACTTGCCGTCCTTGACGTACACGTTCGGCGGCGCGTCGGTGAGCGTGCCGATCCGCAGCGTGCCCTTCTGGAGCAGGCCCAGATCGGGGCCGGAGGCATCGGACTTGTCGTCACTGCCACAGGCCGCGAGCGCGACCATGAGGGTCACGGCGGTACCGATGGCGGCAAGACGGCGGAAGGCGCTGGTGGCGCGCACGGGTGTCTCCTTAGAACCAGGCGATACGGGAACGGTGGGGTTGGCCCACCGAACGACGCTAACGCCGCCGGCGACCACCGAATTCCACCCTGACACCGGATGAGACGGGTCCGGAATGTCTAGTCCAGTCATGGTATATGTGCGGACCGAGCTTCCTTGCAGTGGGCAACTATCGGTCGCGGAGAGTGCGCATCTTGGCCCGGGCGCCGCAGGAATTCATCGAGCACCACCGACGGCGACGACCGCGGCTGCTGTCCACGAACAGCAGTGTGCAGGCTGGGTCTTCACACTCCCGAATCGCCTCGACCTCCGGACCCGACAACAGCTCGATCCCATCACGAGCAACAACAGCCAGTACGCCTGAAGCCGACGGCTCAGGATCCTGCCGCTGCAACGCGTTGGCCCGCACGCCGTCCGCCTGGCCCACGCCAGTCGCGAGCGCCGGGGCCGGCGTCGCGCGGGCTGCCCACCCGTTGACCAGGTTGATGTCTGCTTGGCGCAGGGGGCCTCGGTTGAGGGCTGCGAGGGTCAGCGAGTACAGGGCTTCTCGTACTGCGCGGGCGTTCATGAGATCTTCCGCCGTGGTGGAGACGGACCCCAGGCCGGCGAGCTCCACCCAGTGGGCCAGGTCCTCCGGCGTACGCATCCGCTCGAATCTTTCCGTGGTCCGCTTGCCGAGCGTGCCGACGAAGTTGAGGGCTAGCCGTCCGCCGACGAGCGGGAAGGCGAGTAGGTCGACAGGCATCAGGTCGCCAGGGTCCGCGCGCTGGTCAGCTCGTACAGGATGTCGTTGATCGGGGTCGGCGTGCCCGTCGCGCGCCCGAGCCTGACGACGGCGCCGGTCCACGCCTCCAGCTCCGAGGGCTTGCCGGAGTTGATGTCGCGCTGCAGCGAGGTGGTGCCCGCCTCGGGCAGGCTGTCGAGGAACGCGAGCGTCTTGTCGACGGCGTCACCCGGCAGTTCGACGCCGGTTGCCTTCGCGACCTGCTTGATCTCGTTCATGCTGTCGACGATCAGGTGCCGCATGCCCGGGCGACTGCGCAATACGCCGTACGGCGAATCCGCGAGTGTCGCGACCGCCCCGAACGACCCGAGCGCCAGAAACTTGCTCCAGAGCGCGACCCAGACATCATCCGGGACGACTGCAGTCAGCCCCGACTCCTCCAGTGCCTTCCGCAACCGCTCGACCCGCTCGCTCTTCTGGTTGTCCCACTCGCTGAACGTGAGCTTTCCCAGCCCACCGATGTGCCGCACCCGCCCCGGCCCATCCAGAAACGCGACCACCTCGACCGCCCCCGGAAGCACGGCCTCCCGCCCGACCACGTCCGCCACCTGCTGCGGCGCCTCGACTCCGTTCTGCGTAGTCACCACCGCGGTGTTCGGCCCGACCAGCGACCCCAACGACGCGATAGCCGCCTCGAGCTGCCACGTCTTCACCCCCAGCAACACGTAGTCAACGACCCCGACCTCTGCCGGATCATCCGTCGCCACCACGGTCTCCAGCGCAAAGTCACCCGCCACGCTCTCGACCGTGAGCCCGCTCCCGCGCATCGCCGCAAGGTGCTCACCCCGCGCGACAAACCGCACGTCATGGCCGGCCTGCGCCAACCGCCCCCCGAAATACCCACCGACGCCACCCGCACCCAGCACAGCCACCTTGATCGTCATGCCCCCGATGTTACCGGTTTAACCGGTAACCACTACAAGCCATGTCCGGTATCAGGATGTGACCCAGATCCTGGCGAGGTTTCGGGGGCGTGGCACACTCGTAGTACGAGTGAACCCACTCGCGTGCTCCGGGGTCGGTGTAATTCCGAGCCGGCGGTGACAGTCCGCGACCCGGTCGAAGCAGTATCTCGGCCGGTTGACCTGGTGGAATTCCAGGACCGACGGTGAAAGTCCGGATGGGAGGCGCACGCGGTCGGCGGGTGCGCTCCGGCGTCCGGACGTGGCTCAGGCGAGCCGTTTTCCAGGCGTCGGGTCCGCGCGTGCGCCGGTTGTCATGGCCCCGGTGTGCGTCCGTGACAACGAGGGACCCGTCAGTGAAGAACGCTTCGCCGATCGACATCGCCTGGATGCGCCGTGCCGTCGAGCTCGCCGCGCGCGGCGTCGGCAGCACCCATCCGAACCCGGTCGTCGGTTGTGTCATCACCGGCCGTGACGGTCACCCGGTCGGCGAGGGCTACCACGCCTACCCGGGCGGTCCGCATGCGGAGGTCGAGGCGCTCCGGATGGCCGGTGATCGCGCTCGCGGCGGTACGGCGTACGTGACGCTCGAGCCGTGCAACCACACCGGCCGCACCGGGCCGTGCTCCGATGCACTCATCGCGGCCGGCATCGCCAGAGTCGTGTACGCCGTACCGGACCCGAACAAGCACGCCGCCGGCGGCGCCGAGAAGCTCCAGGCCAAGAACATCCGCGTCGAACAAGGCGTGCTGCAAGACGAGGCCGAGGCCGTCAACCACGTCTGGCTGCACAGCGTCCGCCAGGGCCGCCCGTTCGTCACCTGGAAGTTCGCCACCACGCTCGACGGGCGGTCAGCCGCCAAGGACCGCTCCAGCAAGTGGATCACCGGCCCGCTTGCTCGCGCCGACGTGCACAAGAAGCGCGCCGAGTGTGACGCGATAGCGGTCGGCACCCAGACCGTACTCACCGACGACCCCGAGCTGACCGTCCGCGACGAGCAGGACCGCCCGGCCGCCCGGCAGCCGCTACGTGTCGTCGTCGGCGACCGCGAGATCCCGCTCACGGCGAAGGTCCGCAACGACCGCGCCGAGACGCTCATTCTCCCCACCCACGACCCCGCCGAGGTACTCCGCCAGCTGGACGACCACCAGATCCGGCACCTGTGGCTCGAAGGCGGTCCGACCTTGGCCGCCGCGTTCCTGCGCGCCGGCTGGGTCGACCAGATCGTCGCGTACGTCGCTCCCGCGCTGCTCGGCTCCGGCTTCTCCGCCATCGGCGACCTGGGCGCGGAATCGATCGACCAGCTCAAACGCTTCAACCTTGCGGACGTCACCCGCCTCGGCGACGACGTCCGCCTCACCCTGACTCCCCTGGGAGGGAAATAACCCATGTTCACCGGAATCATCGAAGAGCTCGGTACGGTCGAAGCGCTCGACCTGCTGGACGGCGACGCCGCCCGGCTGACCATCCGTGGGCCGAAGGTGACCGAGGACGCCGGCCACGGCGACTCGATCTCGGTGAACGGCTGTTGCCTCACGGTGATCGAGCACGGCGACGGCACGTTCACCGCGGACGTGATGCGCGAGACCCTGCAGCGCACCAGCCTCGGGGGCGTCGAGAAGGGTTCCCGGGTCAACCTGGAGCGCGCGGTCACGGCCCACGCCCGGCTCGGCGGACACATCGTCCAGGGGCACGTCGACGGCACCGGCACGATCGCCGGCCGCGAGCCGGCGGAGCACTGGGAGGTCGTCCGGATCGCGGCTCCCGCCGAGATCCTCAAGTACGTCGCCGAGAAGGGCTCGATCGCCGTCGACGGCGTCTCCCTCACCGTCACCGACGTGGACGACAGCACCGGCACCTTCGGGATCAGCCTGATCCCGACCACGCTCGAGCTGACCGTGCTCGGGACGAACAAGATCGGCGACACCGTCAACCTCGAGGTCGACGTGATCGCCAAATACGTAGAGCGCTTGCTAGTTGCTGGAGGCAAGGAATGAACTTCTTCGACTGGTTACTGCACTCGCAGGTCACGATCGGCGGCTCGCCGGTGCTGGTCCGCGAGATCGTCGGCAACGTCTTCGGCCTGGCCAGCGCGCTGTTCGGGATGCGCCGGCTCGTCTCGGCGTGGCCGGTGGGCATCATCGGCAACGTCTTGCTGTTCACGGTCTTCGTCGGCGGGCTGTTCGACACCCCGCAGGACAAGGACCTCTGGGGCCAGGCCGGCCGCCAGGTGTTCTTCGCGCTGGTGAGCCTCTACGGCTGGTACCGGTGGTACCAGACCCGCCACGGTGGCGCGGCGACGGGCGTGCAACCGAAGTGGGCGACCACCCGCCAGCGGATCGAGCTGCTGGGCGTGGGCGTCGTGCTCTACGCGATCGCCTACCCGGTGCTGAAGGCGCTGGGCTCGTGGGGTCCGCAGTGGGACGCATGGATCCTGACCGGGTCGATCCTGGCGACGTACGGGATGGCCCGCGGATACGTCGAGTTCTGGCTGATCTGGATCGCCGTCGACGTGGTCGGCGTACCGCTGCTCGTGCAGGCGAAGTTCTACCCGTCCGCGACGATGTACGTCGTCTACGGGCTCTTCTGTGTCCTCGGATTCGTCTCATGGTGGCGGATCCAGAATCGCGAGTCGGCTACGGCCACTCCTGAGCCAGTGACGGTGGGCTGACCGATGGGCGAGGTACTGAAGCTCGACACGATCGAGCATGCGATCGACGAGATCCGGGCCGGACGGCCGGTGATCGTGGTCGACGACGAGGACCGCGAGAACGAGGGCGACCTGATCTTCGCGGCCTCCAAGGCGACGCCGGAGCTGCTGGCGTTCCTGATCCGGTACAGCTCCGGCGTGGTCTGCGTCCCGATGGAGCCGGCCGAGCTCGACCGGCTCGGCATCCCGTTGATGACGCCGCACAACCGTGAGCGGTTGCGGACGGCGTACACGATCTCGGTGGATGCCCGCGACAACATCGCCACCGGCATCTCGGCGGCCGACCGGGCCCGGACGATCCGGGTGCTCGCCGACTCGGCTTCGGAGCCGTACGACCTGGTACAGCCGGGCCACGTCTTCCCCCTGCGCGGCCGCGAGGGCGGCGTCCTCGTACGGCCCGGGCACACCGAGGCGTCGCTGGATCTGGCCCGGCTCGCGGGGCTGCGACCGGCCGCGGTGATCTCCGAGCTGGTCAACGACGACGGCACGATGAAGCGCGGGACAGACCTGCGGACCTTCGCCGACGAGCACGGGCTGGTGCTCGTCTCGATCGAGGACCTGATCCGGTACAGGCAGCGGACCGAGACCCAGATCCAGCGGGTGGCGACCACCACGCTGCCGACGCAGTACGGCGATTTCGTTGCCCACGGCTACCGGAACACGATCGACGGTACCGAGCAACTGGCGCTGGTCCGTGGCGAGATCGGCGACGGGCCGACGCTGGTGCGGCTGCACTCGGAGTGCCTGACGGGTGACGTGTTCGGCTCGCAGCGGTGCGACTGCGGTCCGCAGCTCGACGAGGCGATGCGCCAGGTCGCGGCCGAGGGCGGCGTCGTCGTGTACCTGCGTGGGCATGAAGGGCGCGGCATCGGCCTGCTGCACAAGCTGCAGGCGTACGAGTTGCAGGACGCCGGCCGGGACACGGTCGACGCCAACCTCGATCTCGGACTGCCGGCCGACGCCCGCGACTACGGGACCGGCGCGCAGATCCTGGCCGACCTGGGGATCACCTCGGTGAAGCTGCTGACGAACAACCCGGCCAAGCTGTCGGGCGTGCAGGGTTACGGCATCGACGTCGTCGAGCGCCGCGGCATCACGATCGATCCGACCGAGCACAACCTGCGGTACCTGTCGACCAAGCGCGACCGGATGGGGCACCACCTGCCCACCGGCACCGAAGAGAACGGAACCATCTGATGTCGGGAAGTGGAGCACCCACCATCGAGATCCCGCAGGCCGAGGGCGTACGCGTCGCGGTCGTCGCGGCGCAGTGGCACCCGAAGGTGACCGACTCCCTGGTGGCGGGCGCTGAACGAGCACTCGCCGACTCAGGAGTGACCGATTTCAAGGTGATCCGGGTGCCCGGGTCGTTCGAGCTCCCGGTCGCGGCGTTGCATGCGGCCAAGGCTGGGTACGACGCGGTCGTCGCGCTGGGCGTGGTGATTCGTGGTGACACCCCGCACTTCGAATACGTCTGCCAGGCGGCGACCGAAGGGCTGATGCGGGTCGCCGTCGAGACCGGCGTACCAGTCGGCTTCGGCCTCCTGACCTGCGACAACGACCCACAGGCCCTCGACCGGGCCGGCCTCCCCGACAGCCGCGAAGACAAGGGCTACGAGTCGGCCCAAGCAGCCCTCTCCACCCTCCTCGCCACCCGCACCCTCTAACCGCCGAGTGGCGAGCCCACATCATGTGGGCTTGAACAACAAACGGTGGGCTTGAACAGCGCACACCCTGTCCAAGCCCACCGCTGCTTGTTCAAGCCCACATGATGTGGGCTCGCCACCTCTCGGGGGCGCGCCGTGCTCAGGCGGCGCGGGTGTGGCGCATTTTCCAGTTGCTGACCCAGGTTTTGCCATGGTCGGTGGAGAAGAGTTGTTCCCAGGCGGCTTGGGTGGTGCCGGGGGTCCAGATGAAGCGGACGTCGATGGGTTGGCCGTTCCATTCGTCGGGGCCTTCGAAGATGCCGCGGCCGTCGGTGCCGAACGCGCCGATCACTGGGGTTTCCAGGGTGCCGCGGAGGCTGTTGATCCAGTGGATGGACCAGGTTTCGGTGGTGGGGTTGTAGAGCCTGAGGGTCGCGCCGCGGAAGCCCTCGGTCGGGTACCAGCCTTCGTCGAAGCTGATCGCGCCGTCGAAGTACGAGTAGACCTTCATCTTCGAGGCGAGTTCGTACCACTCTGACGGCTCGCCGAGCGGCGGCCGGCGGCGTTCGTTGTGCATGTCCCATTCGCCGACCAGGAAGTCGAAATCGCTGGTGGGCTTGGGGATGCCGACCCGCGGCGGCTCGGTCGGCCGCCGGGTGAAGTCCATCGTCCAGTTCACCTCCCAGGTCGTCCCGCCGTCCTCGGAGAACGACTGCTCCCAGTGCGCGGTCGTCTCGGTGATGTCCGACCAGGCGTAGCTGACCAGGATCGGCTTGCCGTCGAGCTCCTCCTCCCCGGTCAGCCAGCAGGACTTGCCGTCGTCGGCCCAGCGGCCCTTCACCGGCGGATACAGCTCCATCGTCGTGCTGTTGATCCAGTAGATCGTCCACTCCTCGGCGACCGGATCGAACAGCCGCACCGACATCCCGTACGACGCTTTGCCCGGGAACTGCATTTCGTCGATGCTGATCGCGCCGTCGAAATGGGTCCGCGCGGAGCACGTGCCTTCGTAGCTCTGCCAGTCGTCGCTGCCGACGAACACCTTGTTCAGGGTCCGGTGGCGCACATCGAAGTACCCGTTGAGGAAGTCGAAGTCGCTCGTCACCTTGGGGAACATCCGCGTGAAGGTCATCGACCAGTTGCTCTCCCAGGTCGCGCCGCCGTCTTCGGAGAAGGACTGTTCCCAGACCGGTACGTCGCCTTTCGTCCAGCGGAATCGGACATCGACGGGCCGGCCGTCGTGCGTGTCCGGGCCTTCGAGGATGCCGACGCCATCGGGCCCGAAGCCGCCGTACACGGGTGGCTCCAGGACGCCGCGCTTGCTGCTGATCCAGTAGATCGCCCATGCGCCGGCCTCCACGTCGTACAGGCGAACCGTCATCCCGTCGAAGTCCTCGGTCGGGAAGAAGGTCTCGTCGATGCACACGGCGCCGTTGAAGAGGGTGTAGGTCTCGGCTGTGCCTGCGTACTCGCGCCACTCGTCGCTGCCGGTCAGCGGGGCCAGGAGCTGGCGATGCTGCACCTTCCAGGAGCCGACGAAGAAGTCGAAGTCGCCGGTGAGCTTGGGAGTGTCCAACGGCGGCGGCTCGGTCGACCGGCGGGTCAGGTCCATCGTCCAGTTGGTCTGCCAGGTCTGGCCGCCGTCCTCGGAGTACGCCTGCTCCCAGTGCGCGGTCGTCTCCGTGACGTCGGACCAGCGCAGCCGGACGGGGATCATCCGGTCGCCGAGGTCGTCCTCGCCGTACAGGGTGCAGACGCCGTCCGACCAGCCGCCGCGGACCGGCGGCTGGAGCTTGCCGGTCGTGCTGCTGACCCAGTAGACCGTCCAGATCTGCTCGGCCGGGTCGTACAGCCGAAGTGACATCCCGTACGCCGCTTTGGCCGGGAACCGTGCCTCGTCGACGCTGACCGCGCCGCCGTGATGGGTGCGGCCGCTGTGGGTGCCGGCGAACTCGGTCCAGTCGCCGGCCGGGGTGAGGACGCGGTGGGCGACGTCGAAGTGGCCGTTGAGGAAGTCGAAGTCGTTTGTGCTCATGCCCAGAGCTTGTCGCCTATACCTGCCAGTGAGTGTCAGTGATTACGGCTAACCTGTGGAGATGCGCTCGAGCCGGCTTCTCCAGATCCTTCTGCTGCTGCAGACGCGGCGGCAGTTGACCGCGCGCGAGCTCGCTTCGGAGCTGGAGGTGTCGCTCCGGACGATCTATCGCGATGTGGAGGCGCTGGCGGCGGCCGGCGTACCGGTCTATGCCGATCAGGGGCGCGCCGGTGGGTATCGGCTGGTTGACGGGTACCGGACCAAGCTGACCGGGCTCAACGAGGGGGAGGCGGCGGCGCTGTTTCTCGTCGGGATGCCGGGACCGGCGGCAGCGCTCGGATTGACCGAGCAGACGAGTTCGGCCGAGTTGAAGCTGCTTGCCGCGTTGGCGCCGGATCAGCGGGATCGGGCTGGGCGGCTGAAGAATCGGTTCCATCTCGACATGCCCGCCTGGTACCGGGACGCGGAGGAGTCGCCGTATTTGGCCGCGGTCGCGTCGGCGGTGATGGAGGATCGGCGGATCAAGGTGCTGTACCGCCGGTGGGAGGCACCGCGCGAGGTCGAGCGCACCCTCGAACCGTACGGGCTCGTGTTGAAGAACGGCACCTGGTACGTCGTCGCCGCGGCGCCCGGTGGGGTGCGGACGTACCGCGTCTCCAACATCCTGCAGCTCGCTCCCACTGACGAAGTCTTCACGCGTCCCGATGGATTCGACCTCGCTCAACGCTGGCAGGAACACCTCGACCGCTTCGAGTCCGAACGCTTCACCGGCGCTGCGCTGGTGCGGATCTCCGCCGGCTTGGTCGCCGGCCTAGCCGACCTGTCCGCAACCTTGTTGTTGAAGGCAATCGCCGACACTGGCGTGGAGCCCGCCGCCGACGGCAGCATCACCGTCTCGGTCCCGATCGAGTCCATCGGCAACGCGGCAACCGGCCTGATCCGCTACGGCAACCTTCTGGAGGTGCTGGAGCCGGCCGAGTTGCGCGCTGAACTCAAACGGCTGGCGGAGTCGGTCGCAGCGCTCTACTGATCAGCTCATGCGGTACGGCGTACTGCGTGTGCCCGTGGTGGCCCGTGACGGTGCCAGCCATCGTCAACGAGTTGAGCAACGCCTCCTCCGTCGCTTCGGTGGTCGCATTGAAGACCTCCTTCAAGGCTTGGTCTTGCGGCGGTGTCGCCCGGTTGGTGCTGAACGCGATCGCGTAGTCGCCACTCCCCGGCGAGAAGTCCGACCCGACCCGCCCCATCGCGAACACCGCCCGCCTGGCGACCCGGCCCAACTGCCGGGCGTCGAGCGGCAGGTCGGTGGCGACGACGATCACACAAGAATTCCCCTCCGGCACGGGCGACTCCACCGGCGGCAGCACCGGAGTCCCAAGAACAGTCAAAGTCCCCGAGAAGTTCGCCTGCACCAACACCCCGACAACCCCAGCTGTCAGTTGGCGAGACGAGGTACCGATGCCGGCTTTGAAGCCGAGGGCGACTGTGCCGGTTCCTGCTCCGACGTTGCCCTCGGCGGGGAGGTCCGCGGTGGCTGAGTCGAGGGCGGCGAAGACGTGTTCGGGGGTGATCGGGCGGGAGCGGATGTCCGAGAGGTAGCCGTCGTTGGTCTCGCCGACCACCGGATTGAGGCTGATCGCCGACGGATCCCGCTCCAGCAGCCAACTGACCAGCGCGTCGGCGACCCGGAACACCGAGAGGGTCCCGGTCAGAAGTACCGGCGTCTCCAGAACCCCGAGCTCGTCCACCTGGGTCGACCCCACCAACTTCCCATACCCGTTGCCGACGGCAATCGCAGCCGGCAGCCCACCGGCGTACCCAGCCTGCCCGCCCTCATACCCAGGCGGCACGATCGCCGTGACCCCGGTATTCACCGGCCCGGTCGCCAGCGTCGTGTGCCCGACCAGCACCCCGGGTACATCGGTGATCGCGTTCAGCTGGCCAGGCGGCAAGGAGCCGGGGGTGACGCCCAGGGCGCGGATTCTCATGTCGCCATCGTCGGGCAGACCGGCGTCCCGTAGTACCGGGAAGTCCGGGGAGCGAGACCTGATCGCAACCTCTCGGGTGGCGACCTTTAGGGTGGAGGGGCGATGAAGACCTTTGATGAGTTGTTCGCCGAGTTGGGCGAGAAGGCGGTGAGCCGGCCGGAGGGATCCGGGACGGTGGCGGCGCTGGATGCCGGCGTGCACGCGATCGGGAAGAAGCTGGTCGAGGAGGCCGCCGAGTCCTGGATGGCCGCCGAGCACGAGGGCAAGGAGCGGGCCGCGGAGGAGCTGAGCCAGCTGCTCTACCACGCGCAGGTGATGATGCATGCGCTCGGCCTGAGCCTCGACGACGTGTACCGACATCTGTAGGAGCACCCACAGAGCCGGTTCACCTCCCACAGATTGGCCCAAGTCATGCTGCGCGTCGCAGTACCCAACAAAGGCTCGCTGAGCGAAGCCGCCACCTCCATCCTGTCCGAGGCGGGCTACCGGCAGCGCCGGACCACCAAGGACCTCTCGCTGACCGACCCGGACAACGGCGTCGAGTTCTACTACCTGCGCCCGCGCGACATCGCCGTGTACGTCGGTGAGGGCACCCTCGACGTCGGTATCTCCGGCCGCGACCTGGTGCTCGACTCGCACGCCGACGCCGACACCATCCTCGAGCTCGGCTTCGGCGGCTCGACCTTCCGGTTCGCCGGCCGACCGGGCGTGGCGCAGTCGGTCAAGGACCTGCAGGGCAAGCGGATCGCCACCAGCTTCGCCGGCATCCTCGGCGACCACCTGGCCGAGAACGGCGTCGAGGCGTCCGTGATCAAGCTCGACGGCGCGGTCGAGTCCGCCGTACAGCTCGGCGTGGCCGACGTGATCGCCGACGTGGTCGAGACCGGTACGACGCTCCGCCAGGCCGGCCTCGAGGTGTTCGGCGACGTCATCCTCAAGTCCGAGGCCGTGCTGATCCGCCGCCACGGTGTCGAGCAGCCGGCCGGCCTGGAGCAGCTCGTCCGCCGGCTGGAAGGCGTCCTGGTCGCGCGCAACTACGTGATGATGGACTACGACATCCGCGCCGAAGCCGTCGAGGCCGCCAACGCGGTCGCGCCGGGCCTGGAGTCGCCGACGGTCTCGCCGCTTCATCGGGAAGGCTGGGTCGCCGTCCGGGTGATGGTGCTCCGAGCCGACGCACAGCGGATCATGGACCAGCTCTGGGAGGTCGGGGCGCGCGCGATTCTGACCACCGACATCCACGCCTGCCGGATCTGAGCGCGATGACCCCGAAGGCGCCGGCGGCCAAGGCGCTGTGGACGTTCCATCCGTGGGCCATCGCCGTGATGGCCGGCGTGATGGGACTGTCGATCGTCGCCGTCTTCGGGGTGATCTGGTTCCGGCTGTCGCCCGAGTCCCGCGACACCTTCAGCCTCTTCCAGCAGCTCACCTTGCTCGCGTTCTTCGGCACGGTGCTCTACCTGCTGTACCGGATGGCGACGGTTCGCGTCACGGCGTACGAGGACAGCCTGCGGGTGCGCAACGTCTTCCGCACCTACCGGTACTCGTGGCAGGACGTGAAGGCGTTGCGGTTCCGCTCGGGCGACCCCTGGCTGCAGCTCTTCGACACCGAGGGCAACCGCCTGGGCATCCTCGCGGTCCAAGCCTCCGAAGGCGCCCGGGCAAGCCGGGCCGCCAAGGAGCTGGCGGCCGTGGCCCGCTCGCACGGAGCCGGCTCCTGATTTCTAGACATTTCGAAGCGGCCCCTCCGGCGTCGTCGGCAGCGGCTGGTACACGTCCTACGGTCCCTGGGTCTGGGGCAACGGATCGGTGCCCGACAACCCGGCCTCGAGAATCTACTGCCGCCACTCCGAGGACAGCGTGGACGAGATGTACTACGAAACCAAGTAGGCCCGTTCAGCTGCTGACGGTGAACCTGGTGGTGTGTTCGTCACCAGGTTCGAGCACGACCAGGTCGGTACCGGTGATGAAGGCGTCGGGTGGGCAGGTCATGGGTTCTACGGCCAGACCGACGCGGCCGATCGCGTTGGCCGTGTAGAGCTGCATCCACTTGGTATCGCTGGTCAGGCGGGCCGAGTTGCCGGTGGCGGGGTCGGTGAGCCGGACTTCCCAAGGGGTCGGCAGGTTGGTGAAGGCGTTGTCGATGTCCAGGTCCCGGAGTCGGCGAGCCTGGCCGAAGTCGTACTGCGAGCCGGCGACCGGCGCGAGTCCGATCGGGCTCAGCCGGTCGGGGGTGACCTCTAGCCAGTCCGCGGCCGTGAACTCGAGCTCGCACTCGTCGATCTGCCGCCCGACGGTGAGGTACGGATGGGTGCCATAACCGTACGGCGCGTCGCCGGCGCCCACGTTGACCGCGCGGGCCGTGACGGTCAGACCGTTGGTCGCGTCGAGCTGGTAGGTGAGGGTCAGGTCGAGCTGGTGCGGGTACCCCGGCTGCCCGTGCAACCGGTAACCGGCCTTGACGAGTGACTCGTCACTGCCGTCGTCGACCCGCTCCCAGTTGGCCCAGCGGGTCAGGCCGTGGATCGCGTTGCTCCGGGCCGGCTCGGTCAGGTACAGCTGCTGGTCGACGCCCTGGAACGTGTACTTCCCGTCGGTGATCCGGTTCGGCCACGGGATCAGGTGCTGGCCGATGCCTGCTCGGGCGGGTTGGTCCTCGGGGTAGCCGAGTAGGACTTCGCGTCCGGCGTACGAGAGCCCCCGCAACCCACCTCCCACGCTCACGACGGTCCCGGAGTACTCCCCGGCGCGAATGGTCCATTGCTCACCCGACGGCAGAACGCTCATGCGCCCATCCTCGCCTACTGGCCGAGCCACTTTGTGCTCGACCTGAGCGAATTGGTGGCCGCTGGATGCTCAGGTGGGACACAAAGTGTGCTCAGGACGCGGCTGAGTCGTGGGGGAGGTTGACGGATTTGGTGATGAGTTCGAGGTCCGGGTCGTGGGGCAGGGTGGGGTCGCCGTCGACGATCAGGTTGGCGCGGGTGCGGGTGTTCTCGGTGGCGAAGTGGTCGCGTTCCCAGCGCATCCAGTCGAGCCACTGGTCACGGAGGGCTTCGCCGTCGCGCTCGATGCCACGGTCGAGGCGGACCTCGTTGGTCGTCTCGATCCAGATCTTCAGCGATTGCCAGGTGTCGGCGTCGCGGTCGCAGGAGGTGACGCCTTCGACGATCAGGAGCTCGACAGTCGCCGGCACGAGGTGCAGCTCCGCGTACGCTCCGGCAGCCCAGTCGTAGCGCCGGTACCGTCCCTCGCGGCCGTCGGCCAGACGGGTGAGCACGTGGTCTCGCAGGAGGGCGAAACCCTGTACTGCGCCGTCCCAGCCGGCGTACAGGTCGTCCATGTGGAGCACCGTGGTTCGCAGGCCGCGCGCCTCCGCACGCGCGGCGAAGCGGTCGGCCAGGGTGCTCTTGCCGGATCCGGCCGGGCCGTCGATGCTGATCAGCCGGGTCTTGCCGAGCCGGGCGGGGGCCGCCTGGACATGGTCGAGCAGGCTGTCGATGGTCACCGGATGGGTGGTCAGGGGGTCGCTGGTCAGGCGATTAGTTGATTCCATGGCGTTTCAGGATGTCCTCGATCTCGTCGAACTCCGACGAATCCTGACCCTTCGCCGCCTTGGGGGCCTTGGCCGGTTTGGGGGTCTTGGCGGGCCCCGCGGCGGTGGCCGGGGCGGGGCCGCCGGCGGTCAGTTCACCGATCGCGTCAGAGGCCGGCCGGGTGGCCGACTGGGGCTTGGGTGCCTTCTCCCTGTTCCCACCCCGGCCCTTGGCCAAGCCGGAGACGACGTAGAGCACGACCGAGACGCCGAACAGCGCCACGCCGGCCCACACAGTGGGGGAGAAGATCAGGTGCGTGACCCAGCTGCTCACGGACTTCACCACGTCCCAGATCAGCTCGAGCAGCCCGGTCAGGTACAGCGAGACCGGGAGCAGCGACCAAGCCACGCCGCGGACGCCCGAAGCGAGTCCGCGGCGCCGCCAGGCGGCCCACGAACCGATCAGGCCGAGCAGCGTGAGGCCGGCACAGAACGGCAGCAGCGTCAGATCGTTGAAGTCAGGCACATACCCAGGCTCGCACAGGAACGCCGCGAACCAAGGGGGGAACAGCCCTGACACCACCCTGAAACCGTGCTCCGGGGAGGCTGAGCGGACAATGAGACCCGTGCAACCAGAACGCAAGCTTGCCTTCACCGGGTTCGATGATGATGACGGCTCAGCTGATGCTGCGCTCAGCGAGGCGCTGGTCCGGCGGGATCAGGGGGCGGTTCTGGCGGCGTTGACCAAGGCTCGGTTGCTGGTGCCGGTGGTGGCGATGCTGGGGGAGGTCGAGTACGACGAGCGTGGGCTGGCGCATGACAAGACGTCGGACATGGCTGTCGCGCTGCTGAAAGGGCAGGACGGGCGGAACGCGTTGCTGGCGTTCACGAGTACCGAGAGCCTGAAGCTCTGGAGTCCGGAGGCGCGGCCGATGCCCGCTCTGGCGCAGCTGGTCGCGACCGCCGCGATCCAGGAAGGGGCCGCCGCGATCGTGCTCGACGTGGCTGGCCCCGCTCCAGCGGTGATCGAGACCGACGACGTACGCCGGATAGCCGCCGGCCTCCAGGTGGTCAGACTGGAAGACGGCGGCTACGGCTGGATCTCCACCGGCGACTGAAGTCACCGGCTGGAGCGGCTCCCAGGGTCACCCGGCCGGCGAGTTGACGGCGTCCATGGGCTTGGGGCGCATGGCCAGGCGGGCGGCGATGCCGGTGACTGGCACGACCAGGAGCAGGACGAGGACGACCCAGCCGAGGAGGACCCAGATGGGACCGGAGGGGATCGGCCAGCCTCGGGTTGCGATCGCGATCGGGAAGACGCTGAAGCAGGCGGCGACCAAGCCGAGCACCAGGCCCAGAGCAGCGATCACCAGGTTCTCGAGGTAGAGCATCTTCGACACCTGCTTGCGCGTCGACCCGGTCAGCCGCTGCAACCCGAACTCCCGCCGCCGATCCAGCACCGCGACAGCAATCGTGTTGATCGAAGCGATTGCCGTATACGCAATCGCGATCGCCGCCAGCAGATAGGCGATCCAAGCGTCGACCCCGAGCCCGGCGTCGTACTCCGCGGAGAGCAACGCCCGCCCACCAACGGTCGTCCCCGGCCATGCACCCACATCGACAGGCTGAGACGTCTTCAGCAGGATCTGCGATGGCAACCCAGCCGTCGTATGCGCCGCCAACAGCGCCGACGGCAACAGAATCGACTCATACCCCGAAGTCCCCTCGACCAGCGCCACGATCCTCACCTTGACCAGCGCATCGTCGCCCAGCCGCACACCGATCTGATCCCCGACGCCGACCTTCAAATGCCTGGCCGCACCCGGCGGCAGCGCAACCGTGTCACCGGTCAGCTGATCCAGCGAACCAGCCCGAACCTTTCCCTTGTAAACAGGCCCGTTCAGCCCGAGCAACGGCCACGGATCGCTCGTGTGAGTGGTGTCGTACGGCTCCTCGATCCACCCCTTGCTCCGCACCAGCTCCGACGCCGCCGTCACCCCCGGAGCACTCCGCACCTGATCGAACATCCCGGCCGGAATCCCGCCCACCGCACTCGTGATGACGGTATCGGCGATCAGATTGTCCGTGTACGCCTCGACAGCCGCCTTCTGCTGGGTTGTCTGCGAGTAGATGTTGCCCAGCGCAATCGCCGTGGCCAGCGTGATCGGCACCAGGATCGCCGCGAACTGCACGGCCCTCACCCGCAGATTGATCGCGGCCAGTACGCCGTTCGTCCCCGCCCGCCGCTCGAGGAACGCCGTGATCCGATCGGTGAGCATCGCGCGAATCACCAACGGACCGAGCACGGCGACCGCGATCGACCCGGTGAGCACGGCCGGCCCACCGATCGCGGCGGCGTTCGTCGGACTCATGAAGATCGTCGACATCCCGACCCCGACCGTCGCCGCGGCGAACACCGCCCCGATGATCAGCCGCACCCGACCGATCACCACCGGCGGTACCGCAGCCTCCGTCAGCGCCTGAATCGGCCTGATCCGGGCAGCCCGCCCAGCCGCGAACCCAACCGTGAGTCGCAGAATCACGAGCGTCAGCACGGCAGCCCCCGCGAACGGCAGCGGGCCCTGGTCAAACCGCAGAGCAGCCGGTACGACGCCGTTCCCGCTCAGCGTCCCGAAGATCCACCGACCCATCGTGCGCCCTAGCAGCAACCCACCGATCAGCGCGACGACCGCCACCAGCATCGTCTCGGCGACGACCATCTTGTGCACCTGCCCAGGCGTCGCCCCGCTCGCCCGCAACAACGCCAACTCCCGCCGCCGCTGCCGCACCGACAACCCGATCGTCGCCGACACCACCAGCGCCATCACCACCGCGACCATGCCACCGAACACGCCCGACAAGATGATGAGCGGCAAACTCGTCGCAATCCCCGCGAACTCGGCCGCACCCCGATCATCCGCAGTCAGCGCGGACACCCCCTCGGGCAGCTCCAACCGCTTGACCAGCTCAGGCACCGAAGTACCGGCAGCCGGAAAGACGCCGATAGCGTCAACGCGAGCCGGAACGGACAGGGCCTGGCGACTGGCGCCGGCTGCAGCGGCGTCAGCCGCGGCGAAGAAGATGGACGGTACGTCGACCTCGTGCTGCGGCGAGGCCACCCCGGCGAGGACGAACTCGCGGGCCGTACCGCTGACGATGACGCGCACCTTGTCACCCGGCTTGGCGCCATGCGCCAGCCGGTTGTCGAGGACGACCTGCCCGGTCGCTGGCGCCGCACCGGCGATCAGTTTGTACGGCGTAAGCGCCGCCGAGCCCCAGGCATGCCCGCCCAGCCCCGCGCCATCGCTGCCATCCAGCTCAGCGGCGGCGCCGTTGCCCACCTCGGCGACCTTGCCGCCGCCTTCCTCCTCCGCTTTCCTTCCGTTGTCCTTGTCCTGGGCAACGACAGCGGGGAAGGAGACATCGGGGATCGCCTTGGCGACGCCAGGAGTGTTTGCCAGCTTGGCGACCAGAGCTGGGTCGACGCCGTGGCGTTCGGGGTACGCGACGGACCCCGAGCCGTTCGGCGGGTGGTAGGCCGGGCGGCCGGTGACGATGATCGGCGCACCGGCTAGGCGTTGTGGCGCTGCGCTGAGTCGCAGTCCAGTCTCGAGCAGCCCGCCTGCCGCCGACATCAGCGAGCTACCCAGCAGCACGGCGACGAAGATCGCGAGGAAGGCCGCGGCACGAAACCGCAGGCTGGACAGAGCGAGCCGGATCATGTCAGCACCCCCGGAGTCGACTCGCCGGCAGCGGCAGCGGCGGCGCCTCGGCGGGCAAGGCGGGACAGCTTGGCGAGTTCCGCCGCGACGCTTTCGGCCGTGGGTACGGGGGACTCGGAGACGATGTGGCCGTCGACAAGGAAGACGACGTTGTCGGCGTACGAGGCGGCGACCGGGTCATGGGTGACCATCACGATCGTCTGGCCGGAGGCGCGGGCCTGGTCGCGGAGCAGCGTGAGTACTTCGAGCGCGGTCTGGGTGTCGAGGGCACCCGTCGGCTCATCCGCGAAGGTGATCGCCGCCGACCCAGCCAGCGCCCGAGCGATCGCGACCCGCTGCTGCTGACCACCTGACAGCTCACTCGGCCGGTGCCGAGTCCGCTCACTGAGCCCGACCCGCTTGATGACCTCGGTCACCCACGCCTCGTCCGGTGTCCGCCCAGCCAGCGTCTGCGGCAGGATGATGTTCTGGCGCACGGTCAGCGCCGGCATCAGGTTGAACGCTTGGAACACGAAGGCGACATGCTCACGCCGGAGCTCGGTCAACGCGGTCTCGTCGAGGCCGCGCAACGGCGTACCGGCCAGGTGCACCTCGCCCGAGCTGGGCTCGTCCAGCCCGGCTGCACAATGCAGCAACGTGCTCTTGCCGGAACCGGATGGACCCATCACCGCGGTGAAGGTGCCTTGGGCAAAGGAGTAGCTCACCCCGCCCAGCGCGGTCACCGCGCCGGGCCCGGAGCCATACACCTTCTGTACTTCGCTGAGCTGAACCGGCGCGTTCATCGAGCAGTCTGGGGATCGAGCCGGGACTTGCGGTGGTACGACTCGTTCGACCACCACAACACCCCGACCGCGAGCCCGAGACCCACGTCGGACCACAGCCACCACGGCCAGTCGAGGTGTCCGAAGGCGGCGAGCACGACCCAGATGACGAACTGGATCACGCAGACCGCGAGCCAGCCGACCGCCGCGATCCGCAGCGCGAGGGTCAGCCCGGTCGGCGGTACCGCGTCGTGCAGACCGGCCAGTACTTCGCGCAGCTCGCCGCGCCGGTGGGATGCGTTCAGCAGCCGGTGCCGGTCGGCAGCCTGCTGCGCGGACAGGATTCCTTGCCGGGCGGCGCTCTCGATCTTGGCGTGCGCCGCCTGCTTGTCGGTGTGACTGAGCTCCAGCTCGTCGGGCGAGACCAGCGGGCCGAGGGTTGCGTTGAGTGTGTTCATGGAAAACAGCGTAGGGACTGAACAGTTTCACTTGGATGGTCTTGGAACCCGTTCCGGCGGTGGTGTCAGGCCCCCTACGCGCCGGGTGCCAGACCTTCCTGCGTCCCGCGCCCGGGTGCGGAAGGATGGGGGTATGACAGACGAGCCGGCGCAGCTACCGCCCGGCCTTGCCCTGTCCTGGGGCGTGCACCCGGTCCAGCGCCGCGGCCCGAAGCCGGCGCTGTCGGTCGACCAGATCGTCGCCACCGGGATCGAGTTCGGCGACGCGCAGGGTTTCGAGGCCATCTCGCTGCAGAAGATCGCGGCCCACCTCGGCGTCTCCACCAACGCGATGTACCGCTACCTCTCCTCCAAGGACGAGCTGATCGTCCTCGTCGCGGAGAAGGCGTGGGGCCGCGCGCCGGAGCACATCGCCGCCGCGCCCGGCTGGCGCGCCGGAGCCCGCGCCTGGGTCAAGGCCCAGGTCGACCGGTACGCCGAACGTCCATGGCTGCTCGACGTCCCCATCCGCGGCGCCCCCGTCACACCCAACCTGCTGCACTGGGTGGAGACGCTGCTGGCGGTGATGGAAGACACCGGCCTGAGCCAGCATGACGCCCTCGGCTGCGCGGTCCTCTTCGACGGCTACGCACGCAGCTACGCCAACCTCGCCCGCCAACTGGGCGCAAGCGATTCGGCTCCGGTCGAGTCGATGGCGGTCGGCCAATTCCTGGTGCCCCGCCTACAGGCAGCCGGCTACGACCGCCTCCTGGCGATGTACACGAACCAGGAGTACGAGGACACCCTCGACGACGACTTCGACTTCGGCCTCGACCGAATCCTCGACGGCATCCAGGCCCTGATCGACCGGCGGGCTTGAACAGGGTCAGGTGGGGAAGGCGATGCGGACCGGTCCGGTTGTGCGGGCTTCGACCCAGCTGCGGTGGAAGTCGCTGCCGGGCGCGAGCTCGCCGCGGCGCCCTGGTTCGGTGCGTGGGTTGAGCGGGCTCATCAAGGTGGTGGCTGGTTGAGCCCGTACGCCGTTCGCGCGCACCTCCGCGATGACGTCGGCCAATGCCTGCGCAGCCGGCTTGCGCTGGTGGTCGACCGTGAACAGGCCCAGGTCGTACTCACGATCCGGAAAATCGAGCAGCCGCCGGTCGATGTCGTGCGAGGACCACCAAGTGACACCCCACAGCGCCGGATTGTGGACGACCAGCTCGACCGTACGGCGCGTGAACTCCGCCTGCAGGTCGACCGGGATGTCCGGACCCGGTACGCCGATCTCCTGCAACCACACGGGTCGGGAGCTGTCCAGCGAGGTGGCGGCCGCGAGCTCGACCAGGTAGTCGGCATGCGTCAGCGTCGCCGGACCGAGCGGGCCGTCCACCCGTGAGACCCCGTTGAAAACCCACGAGTGGACGGTGCTCAGATCACCCAGGTCGACGACGTCGGCTGGGAGGAACGGGTGGTCCGGCTTGTACCAGGCGTCGTCGAAGACCGAGTGCAGCGCGAGGACGTCGGGCGCGGCCTTCCGCAGCGTCAGCAGCAGATCGTGGGCCCAGCGCGTCGAGGCCTCCGGCGTCGTCGAGCTGTCCGGCCAGAGGTTGTTGACCTCGTTGCCCAGGGTGATCGCGAAGACGTTGGGCTTGGTGGCCACCGCGCGCGCGACGGCATCGACGTACGCGGTCAGTCCGTCGCGCACCGTCTCGCTCTCGAACAGGCTGCTCCTGTGCCAGGTGAGCACCCAGGACGGCAGGAAGTCGAAGCTGGACAGGTGTCCCTGGATCAGGTCGACCGCGACCGTCAGGCCGTGCTCGGCGGCGGCGTCGATCAGGTCGAGCAGGTCGTCGATCGCGCGCTCGCGGATGATCGCCCGGTTCGGCTGGATCCACGGCCAGATCGGGAACACCCGGACGTGGTCGAGGCCGAGCCCGGCCAGATCGGCGAAGTCCCGGCGGACCGCCGCCGGGTCGTAGTCGAGCCAGCTGTAGAACCACCCCGACGACGGGACGTAGTTCGCGCCGAACCGGGGCGTGGCGGGATCCGAGAGCATGAGAAGGATGCTAAATCGGTTTAGCAAAAACCGCCAGCCACGCGCTCAGGAGCTGGGTGGGGCGGTGGACTCGCGAACCGTCAGCACCGGGTCGGCGGTGCGCAGGTTGATCACGTTGGCGGGATGGGCGATCACTTCGAGTAGCACCTCGGCCGCCTGGCGGCCGAATTCGAAGGTGTCGCGGGACAGCGCGGTCAGCGCCGGATGCATCAGCTGGGTCAGGATCGAGTCGTCGAAGGCGACGATCGACAGGTCGCCGGGGACGGAGACGCCCATCTCCATCGCGACCCCCAGGCCGGCCACGGCCATCACGTCGCTGTCGTAGACGATCGCGGTCGGGCGGTCCGCCTGGGAGAGCAGTTTGCGCGTGGTGGCGGCACCCTCGGCGTCGCTGAAGTCGGTGGTCAACGACGGGGCGTCGATCAGGCCCAGGCGCGGCGCGGCGTCGCGGACGGCCCGGATCCGGCGCTGGGTGTGCTGGAAGTTCGGCGTACCGGCCACGTGGGCGATCCGGCGGTGGCCGAGCGCGGCCAGGTACTCGACGATCGAGAGCATCGCGTCCCGGTCGTCGGCCCAGACGGAGGCGAGCGCGCCCTTGCCGCCGCGGCCGCCGATCACCACCGCGGGCAGTTCCAGCGCGCGCAGGGCGTCGATCCGCGGGTCGCGAACGGTCAGGTCGACCAGGATCACGCCGTCGACGCGGTGCTCGGAGGCCCAGCGTTTGTAGACCTCGATCTCGGCCTCGGTGTTCTCGACGATCAGCAACTGCAGTGAGATCGAGTGCGTGGACAGCCCGGACTGCAGGCCGGAGAGCAGGTGGGCGAAGAACGGCTCGACGCCGAGCGTGCGGGCCGGCCGGGCGATCACCAGCCCGACGGAGTCCACCCGGGAGGCGCCGAGCGCGCGGGCGGCGCTGTGCGGGCGCCAGCTCATCTGCTCGGCGATCTGCAGGATCCGTGCCCGGGTCGCGTCGCTCACCCCGGGCCGCCCGTTCAGCGCGAACGAGACCGCGCCCTTGGACACGCCCGCCTTGTCGGCGATGTCCGCGATCGTCGGTCGTGCCATCGGGAGCCTCCCTTACCTCAGTGTCCCCTTGACAGCGGATTCTACGATGTGGATAGTGCAGGAGCTATACCGGTTTATCACCTCAGGAGAATTCCATGCGTAGTCGTCGTCTGACCGGGGTGGCAGCTCTTGCCGTCGCGGCCCTCACTCTTGCTGGTTGTGGCCTCGGTTCCTCCGACGACACGTCGTCCGGGAGCAAGCCCACCGTTGACGCGAACGCCCAGGTGACGGGTGATGTCAGCTTCCAGACCTGGGCCCTCAAGCCGAAGTTCACCTCGTACGTCGAAGGCGTGATCAAGGCCTTCGAGGCGAAGTACCCGGGCACCAAGGTGACCTGGCTCGACCAGCCCGGTGACGGCTACGACAAGAAGGTGCTGAGCCAGGCCTCGGCCGGCGATCTGCCCGACGTCGTCAACCTGCCGCCGGACTTCGCGCTGCCGCTGGCCAAGCAGTCGATGCTGCTCGACGTCGGCGCGGCCGACCCGAAGATCGCCGAGGAGTACGTCGAGGGCGGCGTACAGGCGTACCAGTACCAGGGGCAGAGCGGCACCTTCGGCTACCCGTGGTACCTGAACACCGACATCGACTACTGGAACGCGACCAAGTTCGCGGCCGTCGGGCTGGACGCGAAGAACCCGCCGAAGACCTTCGACGAACTGCTCGCCGCGGCCAAGGTGATGCACGACAAGTCGGGCGGCAAGGAGTACATGATGAGCCGGCTGCCCGGCATCGGCGACTTCACCAACGCCGGCGTCAAGGTGCTGTCGGACGACGGCAAGAAGTTCACCTTCAACACCCCGGAGGCCGTCGCGCTACTGGACAAGTACGCCGCCGCCTACAAGGCCGGCTACCTGCCGCGCGACATCCTGACCCAGGAGTACCTGGGCAACTCCAAGCTCTTCACCCAGAACAAGGTCGCCTGGACCACCGGCGGTGGCAACGCGATCGTCGACATGCAGAAGGACAACCCGTCGCTGAAGGGCAAGATCGTCGCGTCGCCGGCGCTGGACACCCCGCCGCTGTACGTCCAGGGTCTGTCCGTCTCGGCCAAGACCAAGAACCAGGCGGCCGCGATCGCGCTGGCCCGGTTCGTCACCAACGCCGAGAACCAGGCCGCGTTCGCGAAGATCGTCAACATCTTCCCGTCCACCAAGGCCTCGGCGAACGACCCGTACTTCTCCAAGAGCGACGGGACCCCGGAGTCGGACGCCAAGGTGCTCGCGTTCGAGTCGCTGGCCAAGGCCAAGTCGCTGCAGCCGGCCGTGATCAGCGGGGCGACCAACGACTTCATCAACCAGCAGATCTCGCTGGCCATCTCCGGCAAGGTGACGTCCCAGCAGGCTCTCGACGCGGCGGTGGCGAAGGCCAACCAGCTGCTCGCGTCCTGATCGATGCGCTACCACCGCTGGTTCACGCCGTGGGTGCTGGTGATCCCGGCACTCGCCTGGTTGCTGGTGTTCAACCTCTGGCCGTCGATCAACACCGTCATCTTGTCGTTCACCAACGCCAAGCCGATCGGCGGCGGCACCTTCGTCGGGCTGAAGAACTTCGAGGCCCTGCTGCACGACGAGCAGTTGCGCTGGGCGCTGCTGAACAGCGTCATCTACATGGTGGTCTGCCTGCCGTTCCTGACCATCCTGCCGCTGCTGCTCGCCGTGCTGGTGGAGAAGAAGCTGCCCGGGATCACCTTCTTCCGGACCGCCTTCTACACCCCGGTGGTGGCCTCGGCCGTGGTGGTGGCGCTGATCTGGCAGTGGATCCTGGACGACCGCGGCCTGGTCAACGGCCTGGCCGAGAAGCTCGGCGTGATCTCCGGGCCGCTGCCGTTCCTGTCCGACCAGTGGCTTTTGTTGCTCAGTGCAATCAGTCTGACGATCTGGAAGGGGCTCGGGTACTACATGATCATCTACCTGGCCGCGCTCGGGAACGTCGGCCGTGAGCTGCACGAGGCCGCCGCGGTCGACGGCGCGTCGGCCTTCCGCCGGTTCCTCAACGTGACGATTCCCGGTGTCCGGGGAACGATGGTGCTGATCTCGATCCTGATCTCGGTGTCGGCCCTGCGGGTCTTCTCCGAGCTGTTCATCCTGTCCGGCGGCAAGGGCGGTCCGGGCGGCCGGGACAACTCGGTGGTGATGCTGATCCAGCAGTACAGCCAGGGCTTCGAGGGCAACCTCGGCTACGCGTCCGCCCTGTCGATCGTGCTGTTCTTCGTCACCGTCGTACCGATGCTCGTACTGGCCCGGATGAACCGAAAGGCGGCCGACTCATGAGCACGGTGCTTTTGGCCTCGCCTCCGGCTCGGCGGGTCATGGGGCTGAACTCCCGGTCGTCCCTTGTCGCTTCGCTCCTCAGTCCAGACCGGGAGGCCCGATGACCACGGTGACCGACCCTGTGCGCCCGATCGCCGTGCCGGACTCCTCCGGTACGCCGCCGCGCAAGCGGAAGCGGGGGACGTTCAGCTTCAACTCGTTGTCGCCGGCCGAGAAGGTCGTCCGGTACCTGTTGCTGGTGTTCGTGCTGCTCATCACGATCGGGCCGTTCCTGTGGCAGCTGTCCACCTCGCTGAAGGGCTCGGGGGAGGACATCTACACCCGGATCCCGCGGTTGCTGCCGTCCCAGCCGACGCTGGCGCACTACGGCGAGGTGGCCGACACCATCCCGGTGTGGAACTACATGCGCAACTCGATCGAGGTCGCGGTCCTGGTGATCGGCGGCAACATCGTCGGGTCGTCGCTGGCCGGCTTCGCGCTGTCCCGGCTGGAGTTCCGGTTCCGCAAGATCGTGCTCGGGCTGTTCCTGGCGACGCTGGTGCTGCCGGGCGAGGTGACGATCATTTCGCAGTACGTCACCGTGCGGGAGCTCGGACTGGCCAACACCCTGTTCGGGGTGGCGCTGCCCGGCATGATCGGCGCGCTGAACGTGCTGCTGATGTACAACGCGTTCCGGTCGCTGCCGCTCGAGGTGGACCAGGCGGCGGTGGTGGACGGCGCGAACGTCTGGCAGCGGTTCGTCTACATCGCGCTGCCGAGTGTGCGCGGAACCCTCAGCGTGGTGGCGATCTTCTCCTTCATCGGCGCCTGGGACGACTTCCTCTGGCCGCTGATCGTGCTGACCGATCCGGACAAGTACACGCTGACCGTCGGGCTGCAGTACCTGTCCGGCACCTTCAGCAACAACCCCCGGCTGATCGCCGCGGGCACGATGATCGCGTTCATCCCGATCGTGATCGTGTTCGCGACCCTGCAGCGCTTCTTCTTCAAGGGCGTCGAGGAGGGCGCCGTGAAGGGTTAGTTCCACTGTTTGCAATCCGCCCATTGCAAGGAGCTCGACATGTTGCGTAAGGCAATCAGTTTGGCGACTGCGGTGCTGCTCGGTGCAGCCGTGCTGTCGACCGGCACGGCCCAGGCCGGTACGACGGCCGACAGCAAGCGGGTCGTCGTCTACTACCAGACCCAGTACGTCAACGGCGTCTACGTCTCGCCGAAGGCGCTGACCGACAACAACACCGGCGTCACGAACGTCCTGGTCGGGGCGATCCACCTCGACCCGGACGTCGTGCACCTCAACGACGATCCGCCCGAGGCCGCGAAGTTCACCCAGATGTGGGCCGACCTGCACGCGATGCAGGCGGCCGGCGTCAAGGTCTCGGCCTTCGTCGGCGGCGCGGCGCAAGGAAGCTTCCAGCGGCTCGACACCGACTTCAATACGTACTACCCGAGGCTGAAGAACCTGGTCACGACGTACGGGCTGGACGGTCTCGACCTGGACGTCGAGGAGAGCATGTCGCAGGCCGGCATCAACCGGCTGATCGACCAGCTGACCACCGACTTCGGCACCGGCTTCATCATCACGCTGGCGCCGGTCGCGCCGGCGCTGACCGGTGGCGGCAACCTGTCGGGCTTCAACTACGAGACGCTGGAACGCGATCGCGGCGCCAAGATCGACTGGTACAACGCGCAGTTCTACTGCGGCTGGGGCTCGATGGCCAACACCACCGGCTACGACAACATCATCAACCGCGGCCTGATCCCGGCGTCGAAGGTGGTCGCGGGCGTGGTGACGAACTCGGCCAACTGCGGTGGGTACGTCGCGTTGCCGACGCTGAAGAGCACCCTTGCCGCGCTCGTCGCGAAGTACCCGACCTTCGGCGGTGTCGATGGTTGGGAGTACTTCAACTCCGACCCGGGCGGTACTTCGGCACCGTGGCAATGGGCGCGCGAGATGACGTCGGCGATGGCGGGCGGCACCGGCGGCCCGGCGAACCTGGCCCTCAACAAGCCGGCCACCGGCTCGGCTTCCTGTGCCTCCACCGAGGGCCCCGCCAAGGCCTTCAACGGCAGCGTCTCCGGCGGCAATTCCGACAAGTTCTGCTCCCTGGTCGCGACCAAGTTCCTGCAGGTGGACCTCGGTACTTCACAAGCGCTCGGGTCCGTCGAGATCTCGCACGCCTCGGCCGGCGGCGAGTCCGCCTCCTACAACACCCGAGGCTTCACCCTGCAGACGTCCCCGGACGGCTCCACCTGGACCACTCGGGCCACCGTCACCAACAACACCGCTGGCGTCACCACGCATTCGGTGGCCGGCGTCTCGGCCCGCTACGTCCGCCTCAACATCACCACTCCCACCCAAGGCACCGACCCCGCCGCCCGCATCTACGAAGTGAAGGTCTTCGCCTGATCCAGTGACCAGCAAGCCCGCGCCGAGCCTCCTTTCCCCGGCGCGGGCTTGCTTTTGTGACCTGACGAACATGTTCGTTACGAACATGTTCGTGTATGGTCGAAGACATGAGCAGCGAATCGAAGAGCCGGCGGGAGCGACCTGCCAAGCCGGCATTGACGCGGGACGGGATTGTGGCGACGGCTGTGGAGCTGGTCCGAGCCGAGGGGCTTGGCCGGGTGACCATGCGGCGGTTGGCGCACGAGCTCGACACGGGGGCGGCGTCGCTTTACGTCTACGTGCGCAATACGGCTGAGTTGCATGCCGCAGTACTGGATGAGCTGCTCGGTGTTGTCGATCTGGAGCCGGTGACGGCTGCGGGGGATTGGCGGGAGCGGTTGGAGCAGGTGCTGACGTCGTACGCCGGCGTGCTCTTCGAGTACCCGGGTCTGGCGCAGGCGGCTCTGGTGGCTCGGCCTGCGGGGGAGCACTACCTCGACCTGCTCGAAGGGGTGCTCGCACTGCTCGCAGAGGGTGGGGTGCCGCAAGCGCAGGCAGCCTGGGGCGTGGACATCCTGCTCCACTTCGCCACCTCGTCGGCTGCTGAGCATGCGCCGACCGATCCGCGTCAGGGCCCACCCGAGGCCGACGCCGGGCCGCTGGTGCGGGCACTGCGGGCGTCGGAGAACAGGCCGCACTTGGCGGCTCATGGTGATGACTTGTTGAGCGGTCCTGGTGAGGCGCGGCTCAGCTGGGGATTCCGCGTACTGATCAACGGGGTGCTCGCCACCCCGCGACCCGAAGGAGACTGACATGACCACCCACTACCCGATCGCGATCATCGGCGCGGGACTCGGCGGGCTCACGCTCGCCCGTGTCCTGCACGTCAACGGCATCGAGTCCGCTGTCTTCGACCTGGACGCCTCGGCCACTGCCCGCGGCCAGGGCGGCATGCTCGACATGCATGTCGAGTCCGGCCAAGCAGCACTGCGAGCGGCCGGCCTGTACGACGAGTTCCGCACGCTTGTTCATCAAGGCGGGCAGGCGATGCGCATCCTCGACAGCCAGGGCACCGTCCGGCTTGCCAGCGACGATGACGCCGACGAGGGTGATGCGGGCGATCGCCCCGAGATCAACCGGCGCGACCTGCGAGACCTGCTGCTCGACTCGCTGCCTTCTGAGGCGGTGCATTGGGGCGCGAAGGCGACCGGGGTGCGGGCGCTCGGCGACGGACGACATGAAGTGACGCTTGCCGATGGCAACAGTTTCACCACCGACCTGCTGATCGGTGCGGACGGCGCCTGGTCGCGGGTGCGGCCGCTGGTGTCGGATGCCGTGCCTGTCTACACCGGTTTGTCCTTTGTCGAGTTCAGCCTCGAAGAGGCCGACGAGCGTCATCCGGCGGCTGCCGCACTGGTCGGCCCGGGCATGATGATGGCGCTCGGTGACAGCCGTGGCTTCCTCGCTCACCGCGAGACCGACGGGTCGCTGCACATCTACTCCGCGCTGATGGTCCCGGCCGACTGGTCGACCGCGATCGACTTCACGGACACGGAGAAAGCCAAGCTCACCCTGCTGGAGAACTTCGAAGGCTGGAGCGATGACCTGCGTGCGCTGGTCACTGAGGCGGACACGGAGTTGGTCGGCCGCCCGATCCACGCGCTGCCGATCGGTCATCGCTGGGATCGGGTTCCTGGAGTCACGCTGCTCGGCGACGCTGCTCACGTGATGTCGCCCTTCGCCGGTGAGGGCGCCAACCTCGCGATGCTCGACGGTGCGGAGCTGGCCGAAGCGATCGCCCGCAATGCCGATCAGGAGACGGCGCTGGCGGAGTACGAGGCGGATCTGTTCCCGCGCAGCGAGTCGGCTGCCCAGGGGTCGGCCGACAACCTGGCGATCTCCTTCGCGCCCGACAGTCCGCAGGGCATCCTCGACTTCTTCTCCCAGGTGCGCCCGCACTAGCCTTCCGTGCCGATCGACAGGACGTCCTCGACGCGCGGTAGTGCACTTGAGCGTGGGCGGTCAGCCTGTGTACGGCGTATCGGAGTGCACTACCTGTCGGTCGGCACATCCTCGATCGGGAGGGGGCGGGTGTACTGCGGGCGGGAAGCGGCGGCCGGGTGGACGGCGCCGGTGTACTTCTCGCCGGGGCCCGCGCCGGGCTCGTCGGGGATGGTCGAGGCCTCCTGGAAGGCCAGCTGCAGCGAGCGGAGGCCGTCGCGCAGGGGAGCTGCGTGGTGGTGGCCCAGCGACGGCGCTGCCGCGTCGAGCAGGCCGGCCAGCGAGTCGATCAGGGACCGGGCCTCGTCGAGATCGCGGTGCTCGGGCAGGTCCTCGGCCAGGCCGAGGTGGACCGCGGCGGCGCTCATCAGGTGCAGGGCGGCGGTCGAGATGATCTCCACGCTCGGCACCTCGGCGATGTCCCGCGATACCGTCGACAACGGATCCACCGTGGACTGCTCCTCAGCGGGCGGTTCGGGGGTGGTTGCAGGCGGAGTGGAGACTTGGTCGCTCATGCTGTTACTCTTACATGGCGACCGACCCGGTCCGACGGTGACCCCTGAGCGGAATACTCAAGGACTGCCAACGGTTCGAGTCTAAGCGGAGGGCCACCTCCCACCCAGTCGACGAAGAGTCGGCGGGTCCCGGTCACGTCGAGGTTCCAAGGCTCCGGCCGGGGAATCGCGGCGAATTGTACGGCTCGTCTTCCCGGCAACGGGGTTGCGGAGCCGTCGATCTGGGAATTGGGCCTTCGTGTGGACGCACGAGGGCCTTTTTGCTGTTCCGGCCCCGGTGCGGACACGAGGTGGTACCCAGTAAACGAACAACCCAGGAGGACCCATCACCATTGAACTGCGCGTCAACGAGCGCATCCGCGTTCCTGAGGTGCGCCTGGTCGGACCGAACGGTGAGCAGGTAGGCATCGTCCGGATCGAGGACGCACTTCGGTTGGCACAGGAAGCCGATCTCGACCTGGTCGAGGTTGCGGCCACGGCACGCCCGCCGGTCTGCAAGCTGATGGATTTCGGCAAGTACAAGTACGAGACCGCGCAGAAGGCGCGCGAGTCTCGCCGGAACCAGACCAACACCGTCATCAAAGAGATGAAGCTGCGGCCGAAGATCGACCCGCACGACTACGAGACCAAAAAGGGTCACGTCGTCCGCTTCCTCCGTGCCGGTGACAAGGTCAAGATCACCATCATGTTCCGCGGTCGTGAGCAGTCCCGCCCCGAGCTGGGGTTCCGGCTGCTGCAGCGGCTGGCCGAGGACGTCAGCGAGCTCGGCTTCGTCGAGTCGTCGCCGCGTCAGGACGGCCGGAACATGATCATGGTGCTCGGACCGCACAAGAAGAAGTCCGAGGCGCGCGTGGACGTGGAAGCCGAGAAGGCCAAGAAGCAGGCCGAGCACGAGGCCGAGCTCGAGGCCGAGCGGCTGGAGCGAGCCGAGCAGCTGAAGGCCTACGAGGCCGAGAAGGCCGCCGGCGCCACCAAGAAGCCGAAGGGTCCGGCAGACAACCTCGACCCGGAGTGACACGACGCTCCGGTCGCGAGACCGGAGCCTTCACCCCCGATCGAGTCAACGAAGAAAACCAGGAGTACATAGCCATGCCGAAGATGAAGACCCACTCGGGGATGAAGAAGCGCGTCCGGGTGACCGGTTCGGGCAAGCTGCGTCGCGAGCAGACCGGCAAGCGTCACCTCGCCGAGGCGAAGTCGACCAAGCGCAAGCGCCGCCTGTCGGGCACCGTTGAGGTTGCTTCGTCGCACGTCAAGAAGGCCAAGAAGCTGCTCGGCATCTGAAGTCCTTCCCACCCCGAACACCCCCGCCGGGTGGACCACCTTCTCGGCGCAGATACAAGGAGTAACACCTCATGGCACGCGTGAAGCGGGCAGTCAACGCCCACAAGAAGCGTCGCGTCGTCCTCGAGCAGGCCAGCGGTTACCGCGGCCAGCGCTCGCGGCTGTACCGCAAGGCCAAGGAGCAGGTCACCCACTCGCTCGTCTACGCCTACCGTGACCGCAAGGCGCGCAAGGGTGACTTCCGCAAGCTGTGGATCCAGCGGATCAACGCCGCGGCCCGCGCCGAAGGCCTGACCTACAACCGTCTCATCCAGGGTCTTCGCCTGGCCGAGATCGAGGTCGACCGCAAGATCCTCGCCGACCTGGCCGTCAACGACGCGCCGGCGTTCTCGGCGCTGGTCGCGCTGGCGAAGGCTGCTCTGCCGGCCGACGTCAACGCCAAGAGCGACGCCGCGGCCTGAGCCGCGTCATCCCTCCGATAGCACCCCGAGTGGCGAGCCCAGGTCTGCTGACCGCGCAATCCGTGCGGATCAAACAGGCCCGGAGGCTCGCCACTCGCGCGTTCCGCCGCAAGACCGGCCGCTTCCTGGCCGAAGGACCCCAGGCCGTCCGCGAGGCGCTCGAGCACCGCGAACTGGTGGTCGAGGTGTACGCCGAGCCCGACGTCGCCACCCGCCATCGCGATCTGCGCGATCTCGCCCAGATCGCTGACGTCCCGTGGTACGACGTCAACCGCGCCGCGATCGAGGCGTTGAGCGAGACCGTCACGTCGCAAGGCGTTGTCGCGGTCTGCCAGCTGGTCGACGTACCGCTGTCCGACGCCGTACTGAGCACAGCGCGGCTGGTCGCGGTCGGCGTCCAGGTCCGCGACCCCGGCAACGTCGGCACGCTGATCCGTACGGCGGACGCGGCCGGCGCGGATGCCGTCGTACTGTCGGCCGAGTCGGTCGACCCACACAACCCGAAGGCCGTCCGGGCCAGCGTCGGAAGCCTCTTCCACCTGCCGATCACGGTCGAAGCCGACATCGTCACGGCCGCCAAGTCCTGGCGGGACCAAGGCCTGCAGGTCCTGGCCGCCGACGGCTACGGCTCCTCCGACCTCGATGAGTGCATCGACGACGGCACGCTGGCCAAACCGTCCGTCTGGCTGTTCGGCAACGAGGCGCACGGCCTGCCCGACGGTTTCGACGCCATCGTCGACCGCTCGGTGAAGGTGCCGATCTACGGCCGAGCCGAATCCCTCAACCTGGCGACGGCGGCGGCCGTCTGCCTGTACGCCTCCGCCCGCGCCCAGCGTCGATGACCGGGCTGCCGTTCGGGCTCCCGGGACGGTTCTGGCGGGGGAATCTGCATACCCACTCGAACGTTTCCGACGGAGCGCTGTCGCCGGCCGAGACCGCGCGCGTCTACCGCGACGCCGGCTACGACTTCGTGGCGATCACCGACCACTTCCGGCCGGAGTACGGCTTCCCGGTGACTGACACGCGGATGTTGCGGTCGGAGGGATTCACCACGCTGATCGGCGCCGAGTTGCACGCGCCCCGTACCGAGGCGGGACAGTCCTGGCACATCGTGGCGGTCGGCCTCCCGCTGGATTTCGAGCCGCCGGGGAAGGCGGAGACGGGGCCATCGCTCGCGCGCCGGGCCCGGGCGGCCGGGGCGTTCATCGGGATGGCGCATCCGTCGGCCTCGCTGCTGTCGGCAGCCGACGCCGAGAGCCTGGACGCGGCTCACTCGGTCGAGGTCTACAACGCCCTCGCCGATCGGGAGAACCGTGGCGACAGCTGGCACCTCACGGACGTTCTGCTGAACCGCGGCCACCGACTCACGACGTACGCCGCCGACGACGCGCACCTCCAACCACAGGACCCGCCGCCGTGTCAGGCCTGGGTCCAGGTTCGCGCGGAAGCTCGCGAGCCGGACGCACTCCTGACCGCGCTGAAGGCCGGCCACTTCTACTCCAGCACCGGCCCCGAGCTGTATGACGTACGGATCGAAGGCGATGTGGTCCTGGTCCACTGCTCACCCGCGACGAAGATCCTGCTGAGCGGCGGCCACCCCGGCGCAGAGGTTGCCCAGGGCACCGATCTGACCGACTGCTCGCTCCCACTCGCGCTCTTCCGCGGCAGGCACTGCCGCATCACCATCGAGGATGCCACCGGCGGCCGGGCCTGGACCAACCCGATCTACCTGGGCTAGCCGCCTGCTTCTTCAGGCGACCTACTTCTTCAGGCGGGCGTCGAGGCCGTCGAGCAGGCTGTCGAGGCCGAAGGCGAAGGCTTCGTTCTGCATCATGTCGCCGGCCCGGCGGGCGGCGCCGATCACGTACGACATCACCGCGCCCATCGCGTAGTCGATCTCACGGTCGGCGAATCCGGCGGCGCCGAACAGCACCCGTCCACGCTCGCCGAGTGACATCGCCTTGGGGCCGAGGCTCGGCCGGGTGTAGATGACCTCGGGTAGCCAGGTGTGGTGCATGATCGCCGCGCGGAGGCTGTGGGCGAACAGGATCGCGCCGGGACGCCAGCCGGCCAGCTCGGGTTCCGGCAGGTCGACCTCGCCGTAGACCTCGTCGATGACCAGCTCGATCAGGTCGTCCTTGGTCTGGACGTGCCAGTAGAGGCTGGTCGCGCCTGAGTCGAGCCTGGCCGCGAGCTTGCGCATGCTCAGGCCTTGGAGCCCTTCGGCGTCGAGCAGGGTGACCGCGGCTTGGACGATCTGGGCCCGGCTGAGCGTCTCGCGTGCGGGGGCCGGCCGTTCGCGGGTCCAGATCGAGTCCATGGGGTGATCCTAGCTCGCGCTGGTACGGCGTACGAGTCTGTCGTACAGTGTGCGAGTGACTAGTACAGCGTTCGAGTCAACCGCTCCGGGACACCCGCGCCGCTGGTGGATCCTGCTGATTCTCTGCCTGAGCCTGATGGTTCTGGTGGTCGACAACACCGTGCTCAACCTGGCGATCCCGTCGCTGATGCGCGATCTGGGCGCGACGCCGGCCGACATCCAATGGGTGATCGACGCCTACATCCTGGCGTTCGCCGGGCTGCTGCTGACGGCCGGAAGCCTGTCCGACCGGTTCGGGCGGCGGAAATTGCTCCTGGTCGGTCTGGTGCTCTTCGGGGCGGCGTCGCTACTCGCTACTTTTGCCGGGAGTCCCTGGCAGTTGATCGCTTGCCGCGGGCTGATGGGCGTCGGGGGATCGCTGCTGATGCCGAGCACGTTGTCGCTGCTGTTCACCGTGTTCCCGCCGGAGGAGCAGCGGAAGGCGATGGCCGGCTGGTCGGCGGTCGCGATGCTCGGGGTGGTGGCCGGGCCGACCGTTGGCGGCGTACTGCTGAACCATTTCTGGTGGGGTTCGATCTTCTGGCTGAACGTGCCGATCGCGGTGGTCGCGATCGTGGGGACGCTGGCCTTCGTTCCTGAGTCGCGCGGTCCGGCGCGGGCCGTGGATCCGGTCGGTGCTTTGCTCTCGATCGTCGGGATGGGCGCTGTGGTTTGGGCGATCATCTCGATTCCTTCGGCTGGGTTCGGTTCTGCCCGGGTGCTGGGTGGGTTGTCGGCAGGGGTCGTGGGGCTGCTCGGTTTTGCCTTGTGGGAGAAGCGGAGTGCGCATCCGATGGTGCCGCTGGGGCTCTTCCGGGATCGCAACTTCAGTGGGACGAGCTTCTCGATCGTGCTGCTGTCGTTCACCGCGGGTGGGTTGCTGCTGGCGTTGACGCAGTACCTGCAGTTCGTACTCGGGTACAGCCCGCTGAAGGCCGGGTTGGCGCTGATTCCGTACGCCGTGGCCGCGACGGTGTTCAACGGGTTGGGGGCCACGCTGGGCAAGAAGCTGGCTGACCGGACGCTGATCGTGATCGGGCTCGCGGTGATCGCGGTGAGCTTCGGGATCCTGACGCAGATCAGCGCTTCGACGGGGTACGGGTTGCTGATCGTGGGACTGCTGGTGATGGGGGTCGGCGGCGGGCTGGCCGGGCCGGCGGCGTACACGCTGCTCATGCAGGCGGTACCGGCGGAGCATCGTGGCGTCGGGTCGGCGATGAACGACACCGTGCAGCAGACGGGGGCGGCGTTGTCAGTCGCCGTACTGGGGAGTGTGCTGGCGGCGGCGTACACAGCAGCCCTCCCAGACTCGATCCCTGCCACCGCTCGAAGCTCCATCGCCGAAACCTTCGCACTCGGCCCAGGCTTCGCTTCGGCCGCCCGCACTGCCTTCACCGACGCGATGTCCATCGCCATGACGGTTGGGTTGGTGGGCGCCGCTGCTGGTGCCGTGGTGGCTCTGGTCGTGCTGCCTCGCCGGCGTACCGACCCGGTGCAGATTGACGCGGAGGAGCAAGGCGTGTCAGCGTAGGCCGCAGCGCGCGCCAGGGCGCCTCTTCTCCGCGGCAAGCACCGAGTGCACCTGGGATCATGTGGTTGTGAGCGATGGCCGACGAACCCTTCGGGACGGCCTGGTTCAGCGGAGCAGGCTGCCCGGAAGGATCAGTCGATGACCACCGAACTGCCCGCCAAGGCGAGCCTGAGCCAGCTCCGCACCCGCGCGAAGGACCTCCGCAAGGCCGTCGCCAAGGCCCGCCCGGACGCGATCGCCCGAGTCCGGGCGCACCACCCGGAGTACCGGGGAAACGCAGTCGACCCGGGCACCTTCACCTTGCGCGACGCCCAGCTCACCATCGCCCGCGAACACGGCATGCCCAGCTGGCCCGAACTGATGGAGAAGGTCGCCTCCGAACTGGTCGAAGGCCGCGAACTCCACCGCTACTTCGGCGTAGAACTCAACAACGAGACCTGGGACCTGATGGACCAGATCGACGAAACCAGCCCCCTGGCCGACCAGGAGCGCCTCCTCTACGGCGCGTACGCCGCCTGCCTGCACTGGCTGGAAGCCGGCAACGAGGCCAACCACGCCCGAGGCGAGTACATGATCGCAAGAGCAGCCCTCCGCATAGGCCGCGCCGCCCTAGGCCTGGAACACGCCCAACGCTGCCTCTCCCTGGTCCTGGCCCACCCCACCTTGATGGCCGACTGGGACGAACCCTTCGCCCGAGAAGCCCTAGCCCGTTCCCTAGCCGCCACCGGCTCATTCGAAGCCGCCCGACTCGAACTGGCCCGCGCCACCGACCTGACCGCCCAAGTAGCCAACCCAGGCGACCAGGAAGTCCTACACCGAGAACGCGCCAAAGGACCCTGGTTCGGCCTCCACCAGTAATTCCCGAGGCTGCGGGGGAGTGGTTGTGGACGACCGATTCACGCTCGGGGGCTTGGGGTTCCTAGACTGCTTTGAGCAGTTTCAGGTATCAGCTACCCCGGGAAGAGAGCCATGTCCGGTCCGAACCAGAATTATGACCCCGTCGAGGTCACACCCTTGCATGCCGACGAGGTCGAACGGACGCGCGATGAGGCTCTGGACGCCTTCGCGAAGGCGGGGGATCTGAGCGCGCTGCAGGAGGCGAAGGTCGCTCACCTCGGCGAGCGGTCGCCGATCGCGCTGGCCAACCGGGAGATCGGTGCGCTGCCGCCGCAGGGGCGCAAGGAGGCCGGGCAGCGGATCGGGTCGGCTCGGAAGGCGATCAACGACGCGTTCGCGGGCCGGCTCGCCGTACTGGAGGCTGAGCACGAGGAGCGGATGCTCGCCACCGAGCGCGTCGACGTGACGCTGCCGTGGCACAGCCCGGAGCTCGGCGCGCGGCACCCGCTGAGCCTGATCTCCGAGCAGGTCGCGGACGTGTTCACCGCGCTCGGCTGGGACGTCGCCGAGGGACCCGAGGTCGAGGCCGAGTGGCTGAACTTCGACGCGCTGAACTTCCAGCCCGACCACCCGGCCCGGCAGATGCAGGACACGTTCTTCATCGACCCGCCCGGTTCCGGCACGGTACTTCGTACGCACACCTCGCCCGTCCAGGCGCGATCCATGCTCACCCGCAAGCCGCCGATCTACGTGATCTGCCCCGGCCGGGTGTTCCGCACCGACGAGCTCGACGCGACCCACACGCCGGTCTTCTACCAGGTCGAGGGCCTGGTCGTGGACGAAGGCATCACGCTCGCGCACCTCAAGGGCACCCTCGACCACTTCGTCGTCTCGATGTTCGGCGAGGGGCTCGAAGCGCGCCTGCGGCCGAACTTCTTCCCGTTCACCGAGCCGTCGGCCGAGGTCGACCTCAAGTGCTTCGTCTGCCGCGGCGCGTCGGTCGGCAACCCCGACCGCCCGTGCCGGACGTGTGGCAGCGAGGGCTGGATCGAGTGGGGCGGCTGCGGTGTCGTGAACCCGCGCGTGCTGCAGGCCTGCGGGATCGACACCGACCGGTACTCCGGATTCGCGTTCGGAATGGGGCTGGAGCGGACGTTGATGTTCCGCAACGGCGTCGAGGACATGCGGGACATGGTCGAGGGTGATGTGCGGTTCAGCCGCCAGTTCGGGATGGAGATCTGATGCGGGTCCCACTGTCATGGCTTCGTGAGTACGTCGAGCTGCCGGCCGGCGTCACCGGTCGCGACGTCGGCGAGAAGCTGGTCCGGGCCGGCCTCGAGGTGGAGACCGTCGACGAGGCGGGCGGCGGCCTGACCGGTCCGCTCGTCGTCGGCAAGGTGCTCAGCTACGAGCCGGAACCGCAGAAGAACGGCAAGACCGTCCGCTGGTGCTCGCTCGACATCGGCAACGACGAGCCGCAATGGGTCGTCTGCGGCGCGAGCAACTTCGAGGTCGGCGACCTGGTCGTCGTCGTACTCCCGGGTGCCGTGCTGCCGGGCGGGTTCGCGATCTCCGCGCGCAAGACCTATGGGCACGTGTCCAGCGGGATGATCTGCTCGTCGTCGGAGCTCGGTCTGGGCGACGACGGCACGGGCGGCATCGTCGTACTGGAGCCGGGCGAGGCCGAGGTCGGTACCGACGCGATCGAGCTGCTCGGCCTGCGCGACGACGTGCTCGACATCGCGGTCACCCCGGACCGCGGGTACTGCCTGTCGATCCGTGGAGTCGCGCGCGAGGCAGCCACGGCGTACGGCGTTGAGCTGACGGACCCGGCCGCGCTGACCGTCACCGGCACGCAATCCGGGGGCTACCCGGTGCGGGTCGACGACGCTGAGGCCTGCAGCGTCTTCGTGACGCGCACGGTCACCGGTATCGACCCGACGGCACCGTCGCCGCGCTGGCTGCAGCAGCGGCTCGTCATGTCGGGCATGCGCCCGATCTCGATCGGCGTCGACGTCACCAACTACGTGATGCTCGAGCTGGGTCAGCCGATCCACGGCTACGACAAGGCCCGGCTGACCGGCGAGATCGTCGTACGCCGGGCAGCGGCCGGCGAGAAGCTGATGACGCTCGACGATCAGACCCGCGAGCTGGACGCCGAGGACCTGCTGATCACCGACGACTCCGGCCCGATCGGTATCGCCGGCGTGATGGGTGGCGCGTCCACCGAGATCTCCGCGTCGACCACCGACGTCGTGATCGAGGCGGCGCACTTCGACCCGATCGTGATCGCCCGCTCGTCGCGCCGCCACAAACTCTCCTCCGAGGCCTCCCGCCGCTTCGAGCGCGAGGTCGACCCGCAGCTTCCCCGGTACGCAGCCCAACGCGTCGCCGACCTGCTGGCCGAGCTTGCCGGCGGCACCATCCAGCCCGACGAAACCGTCATCGACACCCACCTGCTGCCCAAGCGCGTGACGATCCGCGCCGACCACGCGGCCCGGGTCGCCGGCGCACCGATCTCGCTGGAGGAGACGATCCGCCACCTCCGCGCGGTGGGCTGCGAAGTTGTCGAAGGCAACGAAAGCGGCACGGCCGGCACCGCCGCTGGGGCGAGCATGCTCGCCGAGGCGGTCGCGCTGAGCGGCGCCCCCCTCGCCATCGGCGACGCAAGCACCGCCGAAGCAAACGCAGGCGCCGCGACAACCGGTGCGGGCACCGGCGGGTCGTTGCTCATGCTGACGCCGCCGTCGTGGCGGCCGGATCTGCGGGACCCCAACGACTACGCCGAAGAGGTCATTCGGCTGTTCGGGTTCGACAACGTTCCGTCCGTACTGCCGAAGGCGCCGGGCGGCAAGGGGCTGACCGCCTCGCAGCAGCGTCGGCGGCGGATCGCTACTGCGCTGGTTGGGGCGGGGCTGACCGAGGTTGTGTCCTACCCGTTCACGGGCGACGCAGACTTCGATGCGATGGGGCTGCCTGCTGACGACGTCCGGCGTACGACGGTGAAGTTGGCCAACCCGATCTCGGACGAAGAGCCGTCGATGCAGACGATGTTGCTGCCGACCCTGCTCCGGACGGCCGAGCGCAACGTCGGTCGCGGTGCTACTGATCTGGCGATCTTCCAGACCGGGCTGGTGTTCCTGCCCCGGCCGGAATCGAAGCCCGCGCCGCTGCCGTCTGTCGCGCAGCGTCCCAGCGATGCGGAGATCCAGGCGCTGTACGACGCGCTGCCGAGTCAGCCGCTCCACCTCGGCGTCGTGCTGACCGGTTTGCGCACGCCGACCGGTTGGTGGGGCAAGGGCCGGCCCGCGAGCTGGGCGGACGCGGTACAGGTTGCTCGGTCGGTTGCCGCTGTCGTCGGTGTCGAGCCGGTACTGCGGAACGTCGAGCTGGCGCCGTGGCATCCGGGTCGGTGTGCCGAGGTGTCGGTCGGTGGCAAGGTCATCGGTCATGCCGGTGAGCTGCACCCGAAGGTGTGTCAGGCGTTCGGGCTGCCGGCCCGGTCCGGTGCGGTCGAGTTGGATCTCGACGCTTTGATGGCCGCGGCTCCGGCGTCGGTGACGGCGCACCCGTTCTCGTCGTACCCGGTCGCGAAGGAAGACGTCGCGCTGATCGTCGGGGCCGAGGTCGCCGCGGCGGACGTCGAGGCGGCGCTGGTCGAAGGTGCGGGGGAGCTGCTGGAGTCGATCCGGCTCTTCGACCTCTACACCGGCGAGCAGATCGGCGAAGGCAAGAAGTCGCTCGCCTTCGCCCTCCGCTTCCGCGCCCACGACCGAACCCTCACCGAAACCGAAGTAAGCGCCGCCCGCCAAGCAGCCGTCCAGGTGACCGTCGACCGCTTCGGCGCGGTCCAGCGAGTCGGCTGACCCCCCGATGCCCCCGGCCGCGCAGTCCATCGGCGACTCCACCGCGCTGTCTTCCGCCGTCCCAGCGGAGGACAGGGCGGACGGAAAGGCGAATGTCGCACGAGGTCTGCGCGCGGGTGGTGCACGATGAGCGGGCATCCGCGGGTTGCGGTGGCGGCGCCCAACAAGGCTGCTGCTGATGCGGGTGTGCGGTTGGCTGCCGAGGGTGGCAATGCGGTTGATGCTGCTATCGCCGCGACCTTGGTGACGATGGTCAATGAGATCGGGGTGGTGTCGCCGGCCTCGGGTGGGTTTGTCACCTTGCAGGTGAAGGGTGGCGACGCGGTCACGATCGACGGCTGGGTGGAGATGCCTGGGCGTGGGTTGCCGGAGCACAAGTTCGGCCAGGGGGTTTGGGACATCACCACGGAGTACGGCGGTGGTACGACGACCACTGTCGGGCATGGGTCCGTGGCGACGCCGGGTGGGATGAAGGCGCTGGCGCTTGCGCACGAGCGGTCTGGGAAGGCGCCTTGGAGTGAGGTGGTCCGGCCGGCGATCGAGGTCGCGCGCAACGGGTTCTCGCTCAGCCGGACCTCCGGGTACTACCTCGGGTACACCCACGAGATCATCTTCGGCTGGCATCAACCGAGCCACGGCGTCGTGCATGACGACGACGGCGTGGTGATCAAGGCGGGCAGTACCGTCGTGATCCCCGAGCTGGCCGAGGCGCTCGAGCTGATCGCCAGCGAAGGCGCGGAGACGCTTTACACCGGCGCGCTCGCGGAGCTGCTGGTCCGCGACATGGCCGACAACGACGGCATCCTGACGGCGGCGGACCTCGCGGCGTACGAGGCGATCGTCCGCCCGGCCCTGATGATCCGCCAGAACGGCTGGCGGCTGGCGACCAACCCACCACCGGCCGTCGGCGGAGTCGCGGCGGCCGCGATCCTCGCGCTGCTCGACGGAGTACCGGGCCAGGGTGCTTGGAATCCAGCCGAGCTCGAGCGGCTGATCGAGGTACAGCATGCGGTGCTCGGTCGCCGGCTGGCCGAGCTCGACGAGGAAGACGTTCGCCAGCTCGAAGGCCAGAAGCTGCTCGACCTCGCGAACGCCGGTGATCTGCGGGCGATCAGCTCACCCAGTACTGCGACAGTCTCCGTGGTCGACGACGAGGGCGACGCCTGCGCGATCACCGTCTCGTCCGGCTACGGCTCCGGCGTGATGACCCCCGGTACCGGCATCTGGCTCAACAACGCCCTCGGCGAACAAGAACTCGTGCACGGCGGCCCCCACAGCCTCGCCCCCGGCACCCGGCTCACCTCCAACATGGCCCCGAGCGTCGCCCGCCGAGACAGCGATGGCGCCGTCCTGGCGATCAGCTCACCCGGCTCCGACCGGATCCCGACCGCGATCGCCCAGGTCTATGCGCTCTACACCCACGGCGGCCTGTCGCTCGAAGAGGCAGTCGAGTACCCCCGCCTGCACGTCCGCGTCCGCGAAGACATCGTCGTCGACTACGAGGACGACCTCGCCGTCTCCGGCTTCGCCACAAACCTCCCCACCCGCCCGATGCCACCCCACTCCATGTACTTCGGCGGCGTAGCCGCAGCCTTCTGGGACCCCACCGAAGGCCTCCTCGCAGTAGGCGACCCCCGCCGCACCGGCGCCACCGCCGTCTCCCCACCCAGCTGACCGGCCGCCTCGCCCCGCCTACCGCTCGTCCTCACGTCGGCTCGCCCCCACCACCCGGGGAGTGATGGGTGCGGACCGCCAGCCCATCAATCGCCAGCCCAAGTCGAGTCCAGGGAGCGGCACGAGCGTGTGCTGAGGACAACGATGGGCCAACCGGGGCGGATTGATGGGCTGGGCGTCGGCCTCGCGCCCGGTGCGAGGCGGACGGGGATGGGTGGCCGCGGGGTGTGACCTGCTAGTTTCGGCCCCTGTACTTTCCACCCGGCCGCCCGATCCGCCCGAACGGGGCTCAGCCAGATCAGTCGTGGAGGACCACCGGACATGCCGGATCCCGAACTCTCCGTCGTCGTGCCGATGTACGACGAGGAAGAGGTGCTGCCGATCTTCTTCGAGCGGATGCGCCCCCTGCTGGACGGCCTCGGTATCAGCTACGAGGTGCTCGTCGTCGACGACGGCAGCCGGGACGCGACCGCCTCGATGCTGCTCGAAGCGGCGGTCGACTGGCATCAGCTCCGAGTCGTCCGGCTGCTCCGCAACTCCGGCCACCAGGCCGCCCAGTCGGCCGGGTTCCGTCGCGCCAGGGGGAAGTACCTGGTCACCATCGACGCCGATCTGCAGGATCCGCCCGAGGTGATCGCCGAGCTGCTCGCGACGGCCCGGGACAAGGACGTCGACGTCGTGTACGGCGTGCGCTCCGACCGTTCGAGCGACTCGTGGCCGAAGCGGACGACGGCGCGGATGTATTACCGGCTGATGTGTCGCCTGGTGGGCAAGGACATTCCGTTCGACGCGGCGGACTTCCGGCTCGTCTCGCGGCGGGTGATCGACGCGGTCAACTCGCTGCCCGAGGACGGCCGGGTCTTCCGGTTGGTGATCCCGTGGCTCGGCTTTCCGAGTGCGGAGGTCCCGTATGTCCGGGCGGAGCGGGCGGCGGGCGTGACGAAGTACAACTGGTCGAAGATGTTCCGGCTGGCGTTCGACAGCGTGACCGCGTTCTCGGCGGCGCCACTGCGGCTGGCGACATGGTTCGGGTTGCTCGGCGGTGTGCTGTCCGGGATGTTCGCGGTCGGCGCGCTGGTGATCAAGCTGTCCGGCAACAGCGTTCCCGGTTGGACGTCGACCGTGCTCGCCGTCAGCGTCATCGGCGCCATCCAGCTGCTGTGCCTCGGGCTGCTGGGGGAGTACGTCGCCCGCCTGTTCCAGTCGAGCCAGCGGCGCCCACAGTTCCTTGTCGGCTACGACAGCCTCGAAGACCCCGGCCACGAGACCATCGACAAGCCACTGGATGAGGTCTCTGCTAGATGACGCGTTTCCTGCCGCGGCTGGCGCCGTGGCTGATTCCGTATGTCGTCACGGTTCTCGCGCTGATCTCCCTCGACGTCCCGGTCATGCCGATCGCGAAGTACAGCCTGTACTTCGCTCTGGCGGTCGCGTTGCCGGGGATCCTGATCCTGCGCGCGCTCTGGCGGAGTACGGGCAACTGGGCGGAGGACTTCGGACTCGGGTCAGCCGTCGGAGCGACGTACCAGCTGGCCGGCTGGGCGATCTTCACCGCGCTGGGCTGGCAACGCGTGCTGATGATCTGGCCGGCGCTCGTGCTCGTCGCCTTCGCCGCCGTGCCGCGGCTCAGGAAGTACTGGCGGATCCACGACCCCAAGCCGCTGCCGTTGCTGTGGACGTGGGGGATGGTGATCGCCTCGACCGTACTGCTCGGCGGGGCAGTGCTCGGGGCGATGAAGTACCACCCGGCGCCGCCGGACGGCACGTCGTACTACCAAGACCTGCTGTACCACCTGTCGATGCTGAACGAGCTGACTCGCTCCGTACCGCCGCAGCTGCCGCAGGTGTCGGGGGAGTCGCTGGAGTACCACTGGTTCGCCAATGCCGACATGGCGGCGGCGGTGGACATCACCAAGCTCTCACCGATCATCGTGCTCTACCGGTTGTGGTTGCTGCCGCAACTGCTCGTCGCGCTGCTGGTGTGCGCCACGCTGGCCAGGACGGTCAGTCGCGCGTGGTGGACCGGCGTACTGGCCGCTGTCGCGCTGGCCGGCCCGCAACTGTTCCTCTTCATCGACACCGCTGTAAATCTGTCGCCGCCGCTCAGCCTGCTCAGCCCGTCCCAAACCTTCGGCATGGTCGCCGGTACCGCGGCAGCCGTCTTCCTGATCCACCTGCTCTTCAAAGGCGAATCCAGCAAGGGCCTGTGGTTACTGGCCTTCACCGTCGCGGTAGTCGGCGGCGGCTCCAAACCAACCACTCTGCCGATCCTGGTAGGCGCGGTAGGCCTCCCCGCCCTCTTCCTCCTGATCCGCGACCGCCGCCTACCACCCCGCTTCCTAGCCGCCGGTTCCCTACTGGTCGCCGCCGCCATCGGCACGATGGTCACCGTCGCCGGCAGCACCAGCGGCTCAGGACTCCAGTTCCTCGCAGTCCTGAAAACCCAAGGCGGCTACGCAGCAGCCACCCGCGACACCACCCCCGCAGGCGAAGGCGGCCTCATCCTCCCCGCCCTAACCTCCGGCCACCTACTCTCCATCGCCGGCGTACTAGTCCTGTGCGCCCTCCTACTAACAGGCCAACTCCTAGCCGCCACCGGCTACGCCCTCCTGGCTAACCGCACCCTCCGCCTAGACCCCATCGCCTGGTTCTTGCTCGGAGCCCTGATCGCAGGCTGGGCCGGCTTCCTCCTCGTAGACCACCCCTCAATCTCCGAGGCCTACTTCGTCCACTCCGCAGTCCCCTTCAGCCTCGCAGCCACAGGCTGGCTAGCCGCAACCATCACCAGGTCATGTGCACCGGCGGGGCGGCGCCGGGTGCTCCTGTGGATTGCCGTGGCCGGGGTGCTTCTTGGTGCACTCTTCGCCTTCATTCTCCTCACCACCGACGCCCTGCCCAGCGGCTCGCAGCTGCGCCGGGTCGCGCTTGTCGCCCGGCCGCTGCTTGTTGTGGTCGCAGTTACCGCCGCGTTGATGTTTGTGTGGTTGTTGCTGGTGAAGCGGGTGCCGCGGGTGGCTGGGCTCGGTGGGTTGTTGGTGCTGCTGACGTTGTTGGTGGTGCCGTCGGCGCGGACCTTCGAGCAGAATCTGCATTTGAACGGCGGGAAGCAGGCGCAGACGTTTACGTCGGCTACCTGGTGGGTCTATCCGGACGAGGAAGCCGCCGCGCTCTGGCTGGCGAAGAACTCCAAGACGACGGATGTTGTCGTCAGCAACACCTGGTGTCGCCCGGCGGGCAAGCAAGGGCCGGGGTGTGATGCGCGTGGGTACATCGTCAGCGGGATCGCCGGGCGCCGGACGTTCCTCGAAGGCTGGGGCTACACGTCGCAAGCGATGGCCCACCACGGTGACGGTGGGCTGCGGTACAACCAGCAGCCGTCGCCCTGGCCGGACCGCGTCGAGCTGACGAATCAGGCGATCTACGAGCCGACTGCCGACGTACTGCGCAAGCTGCGCGACCAGTACCACGTGCGCTGGGTGTACGCCGATCTGTTCGGCGGACCCGTGTCGCCGGACCTCGGCAAGCTTGCGGTACTCCGACACTCCTGGCAGCACGTCCGGATCTACGAACTCACTGGCTGATCCCGCGTAACATCGGACTGGCGTAGCGCGTTAGCTCTACGCTGGCCCGCTCGCCCCGAGGCCGACGCATGCGGAAACGTGAGTGCTCGGGAGGGCGTGGGTATGACGAGGACCGGCCACCGGCCCGCCATCCGCCGATCGCCGGCACACCGGCGCCTGCCGGTCGTCCTCACCGGCGTCTCGCTCAGTCTTGCTGTCGTCGCAACGACCGCGCTGAGTCCAGCCGCGGCGTACCAGGTGCCGACGGCCCCCTTTGCCCAGGGCAACACGGCGACCGCGACGATGCCCGGGTCCGGGCTCACCCAGTCGATCACCGTCACCGGCCAGACCGAGTTGCTCGACGCAACCACCGCGGGCGTCCGTGGCAGTACCGCCAAGACGTACGAACCGGTCATCGCGCGCACGACACCCGCCCAGGACATCCTCGTCAACACCGGCACCTGCGCCGCGATCGGCACCTGCAGCAGCCGCGGCACCCTCACGGTCACCTTCTCGCAGCCCGTCCGCGACCCGATCCTCCACCTCGCCGGCCTCGGCGGCGCGGCCACCGAGACCACCAACGGCCGGACCAGCGGCCAGTCCGAGCTGCACTCGGTCCTCAGACTCACGACCGCCGGTCTCAGCCTGACAAAGGTCGGGCAAGGCAACAACCTCGCCGTCAGCAGCGACACGATCACCGCGCTCAACCCCGACGCAGGCCCGAACTGCATCAACACCGACACCGGCGAAGGCCCCGACGCGGCCGCCACCGCCGCCTGCGGTTCGGTCAAGGTCAACGGCGTCGCCAAGTCGATCACCTTCGACCTCACCGCCGTCTTCACCAAGAACGCCAAGCTCCCCGCGTTCAACACACCGTCCTCCGCCGACGCGTTCTCGATCGTCGCCTCCACCGGTGAGGACTTCGGCGACGCGCCCACCTCGTACGGCGCAGCCTGGTCGGTCCTCACCGACCTCCGCCTCGGCGACGACGCGACCGAAGACAATGCGGCAACCGCCAACGGCACCGCCGGCCCGAAAACCCAAGACCAGGCCGACGACGGCACAACCCTCAAACCGCTGGCAACCACAGCCAAGGACTACGCCGCCACAGTCGCCCTCACCGGAGCAAGCAGGCCCGGCAAGGTCTGCGGCTGGCTGGACCTCGACAAGGACGGAAAGTTCGACCCCACCGAGCGAGCCTGCGCCACCTTCACCCCAGGCCAGAGCGCCGTGACCCTGACCTGGTCAGCCTTCGACAAACCAACCGCCGGTACTACGTACGTCCGCATCCGCACGGGCTACACAACAACCCAGGTCGAGAAGCCCACCGGCCCCGCCGACAGCGGCGAGGTAGAGGACTACTCCCTGGCGATCGCGCCCCCACCCCCACCGATCGCACTGGACGACACCGCGACCACGCCCTACAACGAGGACCTCACCACCGACGTCCTGAGCAACGACCGCCCCGGAGACCCGGCCAGCCCCCTCAAACCCGGCTCGCTCTGCCTCGAAGAAGCAGGCAAGTGCGGCGTCATGATCAACGTCGTGGCCCAAGGCAAGTACGTCGCCAAGCCCGACGGCACCATCGCCTTCGAGCCCGTCCCCGGTTTCGTCGGCCAAGGCAAACCGGTCACCTACCGAATCGCCGACACCAACGGCACCACCGCCACCGCAAAACTGACCGTCACAGTCGCGCTCCCCGCGAAGCCGGTAGCCGTCCCCGACAAAGCCACCACCCAGCAGAACGTCAGCATCCCCTTGGCCCCGCTGGCCAACGACCGCCCCGCACCAGGCGTCACCCTCGACCCCAGTTCGGTGGTCCTGCGCGACCCGGCCGATGCAGCCTTCACCACAGCAGCCGCCGACACCTTCAAGAAGAAGGTGATCGTCCCCGGCGAAGGCACGTACGTCGTGAAGCCCAACGGCACCGTCGACTTCCTGCCGCTGCCCCAGTTCACCGGCGTCGCGACGACCCTCGGCTACCGGGTCACCGACAGCACCGGCCAGGTCGCCGAGTCGACGATCGCGGTCACCGTCACCCCGATCACCCCGAAGGCGCTCGGCGACTCGGTCACCACCCCCTTCGACACCAACGTCGTGATCCCGGTCCTCGACAACGACCTGCCCGGCTCACCCGAGGCCCCGCTCAACCCACAGACCCTCAAGCTGGTCGATCCGGCGGGCAAACTCGTCGACCAGGTCACGGTGCCGAACCAGGGCGCCTACACGGTGTCCGACGGCAAGGTCGCCTTCGAGTCCGCCCAGGGTTTCCAGGGCGTCACGACCCCGCTGACCTACCAAGTGCTCGACAAGAACGGCACCCCCGCCCGCGCCCAGCTCACGGTCTCGGTCGACGCACCCGGCCCGCCCGTCGCCAACCCCGACCAGGCCGTACTTCTCCAAGGCGGCTCGATCTTCGTCCCGGTCCTCGGCAACGACAAGCCCGGCCCGACCGGCTCAGCGCTCGTACCGGGCACTGTCCGCCTGATCCCGCCGACTCCGGCCACGATCACCGCAACCCGGTCGACCCCTTCCAAGCCGCCAGCCCCCGCCACCCCGCTGCCGATGCCGACAGCAACAGCCGCCGGCGACCCGGCCACCAGCATCGTCGTCGCCGGCCAGGGCAAGTACACGGTCAAGCCGGACGGCCGAGTGCTGTTCGAATCGGTCCCCAGCTTCAGTGGCCACGCCACCCCGATCACCTACCAGGTGGCCGACGGCAACGGCGCGATCGGCAAGGCGACGCTGACCCTCGAGATCACCAAGGTCCAGCCGGACGCGACGGACGACACCGCCAGTACGGCGTACGACCAGAACGTGACCGTGGATGTGCTCGCGAACGACAGCGCCGGCGACCCCGCCGTGCCGCTGGTGCCGAGCAGCGTGAGGCTGATCGACCCGATGACGCACCAACCGAAGACCACCGTCGTCGTCGACGGCGAGGCGACCTTCAAGGTGGTGGCCGACGGCGACGTGCAGTTCGACCCGCTGCCGACGTACACCGGCGTCGCGACCGCGCTCACCTACACCGTCTCGGACGTCAACGGCACCCTCGCGACGGCCACGATCACGGTCACCGTCGCCAAACCGCCGCCACCGACCGCGAAGCCGGACACCGCGACCACCAAGCAGGACGACCCGGTCACCATCGACCCGCTCGCCAACGACGAGTCCGGGCAAGGCACCGGCCTCGACCCGCTGAGCGTCGTACTGATCGACCCGGCCGACGGCTCGCTGAAGAAGGTCGTCACGGTCGCTGACCAGGGCACCTACCACGTGAATCCCGACGGCACGGTCGGCTTCGATCCGCTCCCGGCCTTCACCGGTACGGCGACCACGCTGACGTACCGGGTGTCGGACTGGTTCGATCAGGCGACTCGCTCGACGATCACGATCGCTGTGACGCCGATCGTCCCCAAGGCCGAGGACGACACCGCGACCACGCCGTACGGCGTCACGGCGACGGTCAAGGTGCTCGCCAACGACAAGCCCGGCGACCTGAGCGCGCCGCTCGTCGTCGGCAGCCTGCAACTCAAAGATCCGGCGGACGGACTGTTCAAGCCGACGGTGACGGTCAAGGAAGAAGGCGTCTACACCGCGCGAGCCGGCGTCGTCGTGTTCGAGCCGGTCGCCGGATTCAGCGGACCCGGTACTGCGCTGACGTACCAAGTCGCCGACGACAACGGGACCACCACCCAAGCAACCGTGTGGATCACCGTCGGCCTCCCGCCCGTCGCCCAACCCGACAGCGCCTCCACCCTTCAGAACGTCACCGTCACGATCGACGTGCTCGCCAACGACGAACCCGGCACGGGCGCCAAGCTCGACCCGGGCTCGGTGGTCATCGCCTCGCCAGAACTGCCCGCGACGAAGCCGGCCGTCTTCACGAAGAAGCTGACCGTCCCCGGCCAGGGCACCTACGAGGTACAGAAGAGCGGCGCGGTCCAGTTCGACCCCGACCCGGCCTTCGACGGACACACCAGCTTCGTCCAGTACAAGGTCACCGACTCGCAGCACAACACGGCGTCGTCGACGCTCGGGGTCGAGGTCACCGGCATCCAGCCGTTCACCGTCGACGACTCGGCGATCACCCCGTTCAACCAGCCGATCACGCTGAACGTGCTGACCAACGACAAGCCCGGCGACCCGAGCGCCCCGCTGGTGCCCAAGAGTCTGTTGCTGCAGGACCCGGCCGACCCGACGAAGTACCAGCAGACTGTCACCCAAGCCGGCGAGGGCACCTACACCGCCAAGCCCGACGGCTCGATCACGTTCGCGCCGGTCAAGGACTTCCAGGGCCTGACCACGCCCGCGACCTACCGGGTCAGCGACACCAACGGCACCCCGGCCGACGGACTGCTCTTCATCACCGTCGGCAAGGGACCACAGGCCAAACCAGACACCGGTACCACGAAGCAGAACGTCGACACCCAACTCGACCCACTGGCCAACGACCAGCCTGGCACCCAGGCCGAACTCGAGAAGACGTCGGTCCAGCTCTACGACGGCAAGGCCTGGACCAAGACCGCGACGATCAGCGGCCAGGGCACGTACAAGGTCGACCCGGTCACCGGCAAGCTCTCCTTCGACCCGGTGCCGGCCTTCAGCGGCCCGAGTTCGATCGCGTACCAAGTAGCGGACACAGCCAAGAACAAGGCGATGTCGACGGTCACCGTCACGGTCGACCCGATCACCCCCGATCCGGCGAACGATACGGCCGCGACCGCCTTCGACACCCCGATCACCGTGCCCGTACTGACCAACGACAAGCCCGGCGACCCCACCGCACCTCTCGTCCCGGCCAGCGTCCGGCTGATCGACTTCGCGACCGGCGACCCGGTGACGAGCCTGCGCGTCGAAGGCCAAGGCACCTACACGGTCCAGCCGGACGGCGGCATCCGCCTGCTGCCCCGGGGCGGTTGGGTCGGGCAGACGACGCCGGTGACGTACCAGGTCAGCGACGAGAACGGCAGCGCCGGTACTGCGACCCTCACCGTGACCGTCGGCGCGAAGCCGGTGGCCCTGCCCGATGTGGCGAAGACCAAGCAGCACGTCGCGGTCACCTTCGACCCGCTGGCCAACGACAAGCCCGGCGCCGGCGCGACCCTCGATCCGGCCACGCTGCTCCTGGTCGATGCCTCGGGCAACCTTGTCGACAAGGTGACGATCCCTGCGCAAGGCACCTACGCGGTGGCCGGTGGCAAGGTGACGTTCACTCCGATCAAGACCTTTGTGGGCAGCGCGCGGCCGGCGGCGTACGAGGTGAAGGACAGCGACCGCAACGCGGCCCGCTCGACGGTCTCGGTGACGGTGCTGCCGGTCCGGCCGGTCGCGGTCGACGACAGCGCGACTACGCAGTACGGACAAGGGGTCAGCGTGCCGGTGCTCGGCAATGACAAGGCCGGCGATCCGTCGGCGCCCCTGGTCGTCTCATCGGTCGTGCTGCGCGACCCGGCGGACGGCAAGGACAAGACTTCGGTGACGATCCCGGACGAGGGCGGCTTCACCGCCCGGCCGGACGGCACCGTCGGATACACCCCGGTGAAGGGCTTCGCCGGTACCACCAGATCGCTCACCTATCGGGTGACCGATGCGAACGGGACGTCGGACACGGCACGCCTGGAGATCACCGTGGGTGCTCCCAGCGCGTCGAAGGCCATCCCGGACAGCGGTACCGGCAGCCCTGGCAACCCGGTGGTCGTCAACCCCCTCCTGAACGACGCTGCGACTCAGGGCGCGGCCTGGGACCCGGGCAGTGTCTGCCTGGCCACCGGGCCGGCCACCTGTGGGAAGCGGGTGGTCGTACCGGACGTCGGCAAGTGGACGGTCGGTACCGACGGGACGATCAGGCTCGTTCCGGAGCGGGGCTTCATCGGTACGGCGAAGCAGTCGTACCGGGTCACTGACACGGATGGCGTGACAGTGGACTCGCAGGTGAAGGTGACCATCGGGGCTCAGCTTGCCGCGCAGGCCGGCCTGGACAGGACCGCACTACCGGACACCGGTGGCCCGTCGGTCCTGCTCCTCACGCTGGCCCTGTTGCTGGTCGGCATGGGTATCACCTTGCTGGGCATAGCCCGCCGGGGCCGCCAAAAATAGTGGGGAACCGCCGGGTCCCGTCACTGGGAGGCGGGGCCCGGCATCGCCGCTAGAGATCGGTGACCAGCATCAGTTCGTCGCGGTAGTCGTCAGCGGCGACCCGTACTGCGCGGGGGTGGCTGCCGACGACCCGGTAGCCGAGCTTGCCGTAGAACTCCTCCAGGCTGTTCCCGTCGCGGATGGTCAGCTGCAACTGCTCCAGCCCGAGCTCTACCGCGGACTGCCGCAGCCCGTTCATCAGCAGGGAGCCGGCGCCACCGCCCTGGTACTTCGGGTGCACCATGACTCGCAGCACGGTGCGCCAGTGGAGGTTGAGGGCGCTGTCCTTGCCGACGAGCAGTCCCATGCCGACGTACCGGTCGCCGTTGTGCAGGACGCCGAGCAGGTCCTTGCCCGCGGCAACTCGTTCGAGCGCGAGGTCGAGCGTCTCGGCGACCAGGTGCACCGGCGCCGGCGCGGTGAACCCGACGCTGCCGCCCGCGTCGGTGGCGGCGATCCAGGTATCCAGCAGATCGGCGCGCAGCTCCGGGTCCGAAACGGCCTCGGGGTCGATCACTCTGTACTCCACCGCTGCCTCCTAAATGCGACTGACTTGCAGAAGCCTAACTGGCAGAATCGCTGAGGTGTCCACTCAAGTCATCGTTTTGAACGGCGGGTCCAGCTCGGGAAAGACCGGAATCGCGCGCTGCCTGAAGGCCGTCCTGCCGCAGCCATGGATCAGCCTCGGCGTCGACGACCTGGTCGACGCGCTGCCGCCCGGGCTGCTCGACTCCGGCTCGGGGATCGCCTTCGGTGACCACGGCGAGGTGGAGGTAGGTGCCGGCTTCCGCGAGCTGGAAGCCGCCTGGATGACCGGCATCGCCGCAATGGCCCGAGCCGGCGCCCGAATCATCCTCGACGACGTCTTCCTGAGCGGCGCCGCCTCCCAGGCCCGAGTGCGCTCACAGCTCGACGGCCTCGAAGTCCTCTGGGTAGGAGTCCACTGCGCCCCCGAAATCGCCGCCGGCCGCGAGATCGCCCGAGGCGACCGCACCGGCGGGATGGCGGAGCTGCAGGCGATCTCCGTCCACGAAGGCGTCGTCTACGACCTCGAGGTCGACACCGGCGCCGCCGAATCCCTCGCCTGCGCCCGCACCATCGCCACCCACCTCCGCTAACCGGACCCCCCTGCCCCGGGCCCGAGTGGGGAGGAAAATACCCCGGAACTGGGGTACAGCCCTCCCCGGTCCCGGACAAGATCCTCCCCAAGCCGGTCAGGGTGCGCTCGACCGGCTCAGTCAGGCAGTTCGCTGAGGCGGGGGACGTGGGTGAGTTTGTCGGGGTTGCGGACGACGTAGATCTGGCTGATCCGGCCGGTTTCGTCGAAGTCGAAGAAGCCGGCGCTGTCGACCTCGTCGCCGTCGTAGAAGACGAACGCGCTCTCGCCGTTGAGCTCCATCAGCCGCACCACCAGATCGCGCGCCGGCTGACCGGGCGCGAGCAGCGCGATCGTCCACCGGGAGATCTTGTTCGGGTCGCGCAGCGGCCGGATCGCGGCCTGCTTCTTGCCGCCGCCATCGGCGACCAGCACGACATCCGGTGCGAGCAGCGCGACCATCCCGTCGAGATCACCTGACCAGGCGGCCGACAGGAACTGGTTGGTCACCTCGACGTGCCGAGCCTTGTCGACCTGATGCCGAGGCTGCCGAGCGTGTACGTGCTCCCGCGCCCGATGAGCCAACTGCCGTACCGCCGCCTCGGACCGCCCGAGCGTCCCCGCGATCTCGCCGAACGGCAGATCGAACACCTCCCGCAGTACGAACGCAGCCCGCTCCAACGGCGACAGCGTCTCCAGTACGACGAGCATCGCCATCGACACCGAGTCGGCGACCTCCGCCACGACAGCCGGGTCGTCCGCCTCGCGGGTCGACAGAATCGGCTCGGGCAGCCAAGGACCGACGTACTGCTCCCGCCGCGTCTTCTGCTGCCGCAACCGATTGAGCGCGAGCCGCGACGTGATCCGGATCAGGTACGCCCGGACATCCCGCACGTCCTCCCGATCCGCGGCCGACCACCGCAACCACGTCTCCTGGACGACGTCCTCCGCGTCGACCACACTCCCGACCACCCGGTACGCCGCCCCGACCAGCACCGCCCGATGCTCGTCGAACTCCGCCGCCAACTCCTCGTCACCACTCACGCCGACCTCACATATGAGACAGGTTCGCCACCGACAGAACACCGAGTACCAGCGCGATCACCCCGAAAGTCGTGAAGAAGGCGGCGCTGCCGGCCCCGCGAGGCCGCATCCCGCGCCGACCGTACATCCTGGTCAGCGGCGCCCCAACTACCAGCTGAACACCCAAGGTCAGCACCCCGAACATCATCCCGAGCAACAGAATCAGCCCCCGGTCGGTGAAGCACAGCCCGCTGCAGGTGGCCGGCGGCTCGTCGGAAGCGAGCAGCGCCAGCAGGGCATATCCAGCCAGCTCCACTCCGACCCACCCGAGGAACACCAGATAGCCGGACGACATCTGCTTGGTCTTGGACTCGGTCTGCATACAAACGATCGTGGCCGCCGGACCGTCCCAGCACCTGAGTGAATCTACTGATCTTCACAGCGCGCGGTACTCCTTCCTGGTCGCTTATCGTGTCACCCCTCCGGACACGCGGCGCCAGGTCGTTTGTGACATGCAGGTCAGCGATTGGCCTGCAGGAAGCAGCCGGCGATGAAGAGTGCGACCACGAAGGTGGCGAAGAAGGACAGGCTGCCGGTCGCCAGCGAGGTCATCCGCTTGCGGTTGTAGACGACCGTGAGCAGCAACCCCATGGCCACCTGGCCGAGGACCACCGGTGCGACGAACGCCATCCCGATCACCATCAGCGTGCCCCGCGGGCTGAAGCAGAGCCCGGTGCAGCCCATCGGGCTCACATCGGAGGCCGACAGCACCAGCAGTGCATACCCGGCCAGCTGAATGCCGATCCAGCCGAGGAAGACCAGGTAGCTGTTCGACGCCCGGCGATCCTCGGCGTCCTGCGCTTCGCGCACCGCTGACGGTCGGTCACTGTTCATACGGATGATCCTGGCGATCCCGGCGGGAGTGCGCTTGAGTGGAACTACCGATCTTCAGGGTTGGATAATCATGCGGTATCTGACATACTCATTCACATGAGTTTGACGGTCGCGGTGGCTGGAGCCAGTGGGTACGCCGGGGGAGAGCTGCTGAGGCTGCTCTCGGTGCATCCAGAAGTCGAGATCGGCGCACTCACGGCGGGCGGCAGCGCCGGTACCGCGCTGGGCGTCCACCACCCACACCTCCTGCCCCTGGCCGGGCGCATCCTGGTCGAGACCTCAGCGGAGACGCTGGCGGGTCACGACGTGGTGTTCCTGGCCCTTCCACACGGGCAGTCCGCCGAAATCGCCGAGCAGCTCGGCGAGGACGTCACCGTGATCGACTGCGGCGCGGACTTCCGGTTGGTCGAGGCGGAGGCGTGGGTGGAGTTCTACGGTGGCAAGCACGCCGGTCACTGGCCCTACGGTCTGCCTGAGCTGCCCGGTCAACGGGAGAAGCTCCGCGGGACGAACCGGGTCGCAGTACCGGGGTGTTATCCCACCGTTTCGACCCTTGCCCTGCTCCCCGCAGTACAGGGCGGTCTTGTCGACCCGGGCCAACTGGTGGTGGTCGCGGTGAGCGGGACGTCGGGAGCGGGCAAGGCGCCGAAGCCGAATCTGCATGGCGCGGAGGTGATGGGTTCGGCCGCGGCGTACGGCGTCGGCGGCGTCCACCGGCACACGCCGGAGATCGAGCAGAACCTCGGCGCCGTCACCGACGCGGCCGTCTCAGTTTCCTTCACGCCGGTACTTGCGCCGATGGCTCGCGGCATCCTCGCCACCTGCAGTGCGCCGGTCACCGAGGGCACCACGGCCGAGAGCCTTCGCCAGGCTTATGAAGAGGCCTACAAGGACGAGCCGTTCGTGTACCTGATGCCGGAAGGCCAGTGGCCGCAGACGCAGGCGACGCTCGGCGCGAACACCGTCCAGCTGCAGGTCACGCTGGACCAGCGGACCGGCCGCGCTGTGATCGTGGCCGCGATGGACAACCTCACCAAGGGCACTGCCGGCGCCGCCGTGCAGTGCATGAACCTGGCCGCCGGTCTCGACGAGACGCTGGCCCTTCCCCTCGTAGGAGTAGCCCCGTGACCTCAACCGTGCAGCACCAAGTCGAGCGGAGCGCCGGAGTCACCGCGCCGGCCGGCTTCCGCGCGGCCGGGGTGATCGCGGGCATCAAGCCCGCCGGCAAGCCGGACCTCACCGTGGTCGTCAACGACGGCCCGTACGACGGTGCCGCGGGCGTCTTCACCACGAACAAAGTGAAGGCCGCGCCGGTCCTGTGGTCGCAGCAAGTGCTGACCGCGGGCAAGCTCAAGGCTGTCGTGCTCAACTCCGGCGGCGCCAACGCCTGCACCGGGCCGGAAGGCTTCCAGGACACCCACAAGACCGCCGAGGAGCTGGCGACGATCCTCGGGGTCGGCGCGGGCGAGATCGGTGTCTGCTCGACCGGCCTGATCGGCGAGCGGCTGCCGATGGACAAGCTGCTGCCCGGTCTCAAGTCCGTGGTCGATGCCTTGGGCGACACGCCTGGGCACAGCCTGTCCGCCGCGACCGCGGTGATGACGACGGACAACGTCCCGAAACAGGCCGTGCTCAAGCACGCGGACGGCTGGAGCATCGGCGGCTTCGCCAAGGGCGCCGGTATGTGCGCGCCGAACATGGCGACCATGCTCTCCGTCATCACCACCGACGCGATCGTCGACCAGCCGCACCTCGACCACGTACTGCGGAACGCGGTCGGCAAGACCTTCAACCGGCTGGACGTGGACGGCGGCACGTCGACCAACGACACCGTCCTGCTGCTCAGCTCGGGCGCGTCCGGCATCAAGGTCCCGGCCGACGAGTTCGAGGCGGCCCTCACCGCGCTCGCCGCGGATCTGGTCAAGCAGCTGCAGGCCGATGCCGAGGGCGTCACCAAGCACGTCAGCATCACCGTGCAGAACGCGGCCACCGAGGCCGAGGCGGTCGCCGCCGCCAAGATCGTTGCCGAGGACAACCTCTGCAAGACCGCCTTCTTCGCCTCCGACCCGAACTGGGGCCGGATCGCGATGGCCGTCGGCAACGCGCCGACCGCCTTCGACCCGGCGCTGCTCGACATCACCTTGAACGGCGCCGCGATCTGCATCGCCGGCGGCAAGGGCGTCGACCGGTCCGAGGCCGACCTGAGCGGACTGGAGATCGACGTCGTGATCGACCTGCACGCGGGCAGTGCTTCGGCGACCGTGCTGACGACGGATTTGTCGCACGCGTACGTAGAAGAGAACTCGGCGTACTCCTCATGACCATGACGACACGTTTGATCGAGACCAGCCAGGCGCACGCGGTCGAGAAGGCTGCCGTGCTGACCGAGGCGCTGCCCTGGCTGAAGGAGTTCCACGGCAAGACGATCGTGGTCAAGTACGGCGGCAACGCCATGGTCGACGACGAGCTGAAGCAGGCGTTCGCTTCCGACATCGTGTTCCTGCGGCATTGCGGCGTACGGGTGGTCGTCGTGCACGGCGGCGGACCGCAGATCAGCGACATGCTGCAGCGGCTCGGCATCGACAGCGAGTTCCGCGGCGGGTTGCGGGTGACGACGCCCGAGGCGATGGACGTGGTCGGCATGGTCCTGGTGGGCAAGGTCGGCCGCGAACTCGTCGGACTGCTGAACGCGCACGGACCGTTCGCCGTCGGCATGTCCGGCGAGGACGCGGGCCTGTTCACCGCGGAGCGGCGGGGCGCGATGATCGACGGCGAGTCGGTCGACATCGGCCTGGTCGGCGACGTCGTCGACGTCCGGCCCGAGGCGGTCATCGACCTGATCGACGCCGGCCGGATCCCGGTCGTGTCCACGATCGCGCCGGACGAGGACGGGCTGGCGCACAACGTGAACGCCGACACCGCGGCCTCGGCCCTGGCGGTCGCGCTGGGCGCGTCGAAGCTCGTCGTACTGACCGATGTCGCCGGCCTCTACCGGAACTGGCCGGAGAGCGAGGAGATCATCACCCAGATCGACGCCGCCGAGCTGGCCGAGCTGCTGCCGTCGCTGGCGTCGGGGATGGTGCCGAAGATGGAGGCCTGCCTGCGCGCGGTCCAGTCCGGCGTCTCCCGGGCGACCGTCATCGACGGCCGGGTGCCGCACTCGCTGTTGCTCGAGATCTTCACCGACGCCGGAAGTGGGACCCAGGTGATTCCGTCATGACCGAACTGCTCACCGTCGACGGCACGCAGAGTGCCCTCGCCGAGCGCTACTCGCAGTCCATGATGAACACCTTCGGCGCTCCCAAGCGGGTGCTGGTCCGCGGCGAAGGCGCCTACCTGTGGGATGCCGACGGCAAGAAGTACCTCGACCTGCTCGGCGGGCTCGCGGTGAACTGCCTCGGCCACGCGCATCCGTTCGTCGTCTCGGCCGTCACCAGCCAACTCGCGACGCTGGGGCACGTCTCCAACTTCTTCGCCTCGGCACCGCAGGTCGCCCTGGCGGAGAAGCTGCTGTCGCTTTTCGACGCCCCCGGCAAGGTCTTCTTCACCAACTCGGGGACCGAGGCGAACGAGGCGGCCTTCAAGATCACCCGCAAGACCGGCCGGACCAAGATCGTCTCGACGGTCGGCGCGTTCCACGGCCGGACGATGGGCGCGCTCGCGATCACCTGGAAACCGGCGTACCGGGAGCAGTTCGCGCCGCTGCCGGGTGACGTCACCTTCGTCCCGTACGGCGATGTGGCCGCGCTCGCCGCCGCTGTCGACGACGAGACCGCTGCCGTGGTGCTCGAACCGATCCAGGGCGAGAACGGCGTCGTCGTACCGCCACCCGGCTATCTCGCCGAGGCACGCCGGATCACCTCCGAGCACGGCGCGCTGCTCTGGATCGACGAGATCCAGACCGGCGTGGGACGGACGGGGGACTGGTTCGCTTTTCAGGCCGACGGGATCTCGCCCGACATCGTCACGGTGGCGAAGGGGCTCGGCGCGGGCATCCCGATCGGCGCCTGCCTCGGGTTCGGCGCAGCTGCTGACCTCCTGCAGCCGGGCAACCACGGTACGACCTTCGGCGGCAACCCGGTCGCCGCGATCGCCGGGCTGGCCGTGCTGACGGTGATCGAGCGGGACGGCCTGCTCGCCAATGTCAGTGCCATCGGCAACCATCTCGCCTCGTCGGTCGAGGCGCTCGGGCACCCGCTGATCGCCGGGGTCCGCGGCCGCGGGCTGCTGCTCGCGATCGAGCTGACGGCGCCGGTGTCGGACCAGATCGCCGCGCTTGCGCTGGAGGCCGGGTTCATCATCAACAACCCGATCCCCGACGCGTTGCGGCTGGCACCGCCGTACATCCTGAGCAAGGCTGATGCCGACAGCTTCATCGCAGCGCTCCCCACGCTGCTCGACCAGGTGGAGGTCGTGTGACCAGGCACTTCCTGCGGGACGACGATCTCAGCCCGGCCGAGCAGGACGAGGTCCTGACGCTGGCTCAGCAGTTGGCGACGGATCGGTACGGGCACAAGCCGTTGGCCGGTCCGCAGACCGTCGCGGTGATCTTCGACAAGTCCTCGACCCGGACCCGGATCTCCTTCGCGGTCGGTATCGCCGAGTTGGGCGGGGTGCCGCTGATCATCGACGCGCAGTCGTCGCAGATGGGTCGTGGTGAGCCGATCGCGGACACCGCACGGGTGCTCGACCGGCAGGTGGGCGCGATCGTCTGGCGGACCTCGGGGCAGACCCGGATCGAGGAGATGGCGGCTGCGTCGCGGGCGCCGGTGATCAACGCGCTGACCGACGAGTTCCACCCGTGTCAGATCCTGGCCGATCTGCTGACCGTCCGGCAGCACAAGGGCCGGACGGCAGGGCTCAAGCTCGTCTTCTTCGGTGACGGCTTCAACAACATGGCTCACTCCTACTTGCTCGGTGGGGTGACGGCAGGGATGCACGTCGTCATCGCCTCGCCGGCGGGGTACCAGCCCGATGCCGCGGTGCTTGCGAAGGCTTCTGAGATCGGTCTCGTCACCGGCGGTTCTGCTTCGTGGACCTCCGATCCGTCGGAGGCTGTGGCGGGGGCGGATGTGATTGCCACCGATACCTGGGTCTCGATGGGCCAGGAGGCCGAGGCGGCAGTGCGGGAGGCGCCATTTGTACCGTTCTCGGTGACGGAGGCGCTGGTGTCGAAGGCTGCTGACGACGCGATCGTGTTGCATTGCTTGCCGGCGTACCGGGGCAAGGAGATCGAGGCGGCGGTGCTCGACGGGCCGCAGTCCGTCGTCTGGGACGAGGCAGAGAATCGGCTGCATGCGCAGAAGGCGCTGCTGTCGTGGCTGCTGGCAAGGAACTTCAGCTCATGAATCTGGCCGTACCGACCACCAAGACCGCGCGCCAGCAGCGGATCGTCGACCTGCTCGGCCGGCAACCGGTCCGCTCGCAGACCGAACTGGCCGACCTGCTCGCCGACGCCGGACTCGTCGTCGGCCAGGCCACCCTGTCGCGTGACCTGGTGGAGATCGGCGCGGTCAAGGTCCGCGACTCGGCCGGCCAGCTCGTGTACGCCGTACCGGGTGAAGGCGGCGACCGTTCGCCGCGAGCCGGGGAGGCCGCAGCCTTCGAGGCGCGGCTGGGCCGGGTGGCATCCGAGCTGCTCGTCTCGGCCGAGGGCAGCGCCAACCTGGTGATCCTGCGAACCCCGCCGGGTGCGGCCCAGTACTTCGCGTCGGCGATCGACCACGTGGGACTGGATGACGTACTCGGCACCATCGCCGGCGACGACACCGTGATGGTGGTGTCGCGCCACCCATCCGGGGGAGAGGCCCTGGCGGCCCGGTTCCTCAGCCTGGCGGCTCGCAGCGAGGCCAAGTAGCCGCGAACGCTCCAGCCTCCTCGTGCGAAGTACAGGCGAGCGGTCCGCGGCGGGCGGCTCAGGAGGGGACGGGATGGACTTCGAGAGGCTGGTGGAGCTGCACAGCGCTGACCTGCATGCCTACCTGAGCCGGCGTTCGACGTCAGAGGTCGCGGACGACCTACTGGCCGACGTGTGGCTGGCGGCCTTCAGCGGGCGGAGCAGCTTCGACCCCGAGCTGGGCAGTGTGCGCGGCTGGCTCTTCGGGATCGCACGGCACGTACTGCACAGTTACTACCGACGCCACCGCCTACGGACCGTACTGACCCGAGCTGACCGCCCTACAGACGAAACAGCCGCAGTAGACGCCCGCCTGGACGCCGCTGCCCTGGTCCCAGCCCTACGAGAGGCCCTGCGCTCACTACCTGCAGTAGAGCGCGAACTACTCCTCCTGGTCGCCTGGGAGCAGCTAACCCCATCAGAGGCCGGCCAGGTGCTCGGTATCCCTGCAGGGACAGCCCGCTCCCGCCTCCACCGCGCACGGCAACGAATGGACGAACGGCTAGGTGACTCGACCCAAGTAGTGGACGAGAACACCAACCACAAACTTGGAGCCGACTCATGACCGACTACCTGGACACACTGACCAAAGCAGGCGAAGTACCGCCCCCTAGCGCGGAGACCCTGGCCCGTGCCCAGACCGCGGTACGAGAAGCAGTTGCTGGACCCTTGCGGCCGAGGCGCCGCGTGCCTTTGGTGGCTTTGGGCGTGGGGGCTGCGGTGGCAGTGGTTGCTGTGGTCGGGGCAGTCGTGTTGGGTCCGGAGCAGGACGCACCACCGGTCGCAGGCAACCAGCCGAGCGCGCCGACCGTACCGGCCGTACCGACTGGGCCCACGCCCAGCTATCGGGGTGGTGGAGCTGAGTCCTGCGTGGCTGCGCCTGAAGGCGAGTGGCTGAGGAAACAGGCCTTCGCCTTCGACGGAACAGTGCTGGCAATCGAGGAGCCGTCGGCCGGGCATAGTCTGTTCATCCGCCGGGGCTACACGATGGTGACCTTCAAGGTGAACCACTGGTACAAGGCTGGCACTGCGGACCAGGTGCGGGTCCTGGTGCCGGGACCGGTTGATCCGCAGTGGGCGAAGAACATGTCCGAGGCCGGGCTCTACTTCGAGGTCGGCAGTCGGCTGCTGGTCAGTGGTCAGCTACTCGGCGGCGAGCAGGCCGCGTGGAGTTGCGGGTTCAGTCGCCCCTACGACGAGGGCACGGCTCGCAAGTGGGCCGGGACCTTCGGCAAATGAGATCTGTTGAGAGGATGTTGATGTGAGCACGGGTAAAGCTGAGAGCGCGGCGCTTTGGGGCGGCCGGTTTGCGGGTGGGCCGGCTGATGCGCTGGCGGCGCTGAGCAAGTCGACGCAGTTCGACTGGGTGCTGGCGCCGTACGACATCGCCGGGTCGAAGGCGCACGCGAAGGTGCTGCACCGCGCGGGGCTGCTGACCGACGAGGACCTCACCAAGATGCTCGCCGGGCTGGACGAGCTGCTGGCCGACGTACTGTCCGGCGCTTTCGTCGCGGCCGAGGCGGACGAGGATGTGCACACCGCGCTCGAGCGTGGGCTGGTGGACCGGCTCGGTGCCGAGCTGGGCGGTCGCCTGCGGGCAGGGCGGTCGCGGAACGACCAGGTCGCCACGCTGTTCAAGAGCTTCCTGCGCGACCACGGCCGGATCATCAGCGATCTCGTACTCGACCAGGTGAACACTCTGGCCGAGCAGGCCGAGAAGCACCTCGGTGTGGCGATGCCTGGCCGGACACACTTCCAGCACGCGCAGCCGGTGCTCTTGTCGCATCACCTGCTGGCGCATGCCTGGCCGCTGATCCGCGACCTCGACCGGCTGGCCGACTGGGATCGCCGGGTCGCCGCCGATTCGCCGTACGGGTCCGGCGCGCTAGCCGGCAGCACGCTCGGGCTGGACCCGCAGTTCGTGGCGGTCGAGCTGGGTTTCACGAACTCGTCGGCCAACTCGATCGACGGGACGGCCGCGCGGGACTTCGTCGCGGAGTTCGCCTTCGTGTGCGCGCAGATCGGCATCGATCTGTCCCGGCAGGCCGAAGAGGTGATCATCTGGGCGACCAAGGAGTTCGGGTTCGTCCAGCTGGACGACGCGTACTCGACCGGGTCGAGCATCATGCCGCAGAAGAAGAACCCGGACATCGCGGAGCTCGCCCGCGGCAAGTCCGGCCGGCTGATCGGCAATCTGACCGGGCTGCTCGCGACGCTGAAGGCGCAGCCGCTCGCGTACAACCGGGACCTGCAGGAGGACAAGGAGCCGGTCTTCGACTCCGTGGACACGCTCGAGGTGCTGCTGCCCGCGTTCACCGGGATGATCCGGACGCTGCGCTTCAACACCGAGCGGCTGGAGGAGCTGGCGCCGCAGGGCTTCTCGCTGGCGACCGATATCGCCGAATGGCTGGTCAAGCAGAAGGTGCCGTTCCGGGTCGCGCACGAGCTGGCCGGCGCGTGCGTGCAGGAGTGCGAGAAGCGCGGCATCGAGCTGTGGGACCTGTCCGACGAGGACCTCGCCGCGATCTCGCCTGCGCTGACTCCCGAGGTGCGGACCGTCTTGAGCGTCGAGGGCTCGGTTGCCTCCCGCAACGGCCGCGGCGGCACCGCCACCGACCGCGTCACCGAACAACTGGCCGAGCTCCGCACCCGCGCGACTGAGCACGCGGACCGCCTCGCCTAGATGCCTCCCGTACGTCGTACGTCCCTAGCAGCGCCGGTGCTCGAAGTAGCACCGGCGCTGCTAGGCATGGTCCTCCGCCGGACCACTCCGGAGGGCGTGGTCGCAGTCCGGATCACCGAGGTGGAGGCCTACGACGGCCCCAACGACCCCGGCTCCCACTCCTACCGAGGCCAAACCCCCCGCAACGCGGTCATGTTCGGCCCACCAGGCCACCTCTACGTCTACTTCACCTACGGCATGCACTACTGCATGAACATCGCAGTAGGCCCACCCAACCAACCCTCAGCAGTCCTCTTCCGAGCCGGCGAGATCATCGAAGGCACACCCCTGGCCCGCCAAAGACGGGGCTTCACCACCGCTCCCGCCTTCCCTCTCGGGAGCGAGGCGGCGGAGCCGCGAGCCCGTCCGCGAGCTGCGAAGGTCCACCCGGACCGCGATCTCGCTCGCGGGCCGGCCCGCCTCTGCGTTGCTCTTGGCATCGACCGAGCGGACAACGGCGTCGACCTACTCAACCGCGGCTCGGCTATCCAGCTGTTGCCCGGGGACGGCTATGACGGTGAGGTGGCAACCGGCCCCCGGGTCGGCCTCCGCGAGGCGGCTGACTGGCCGTGGCGGTTCTGGATCCCAGGCGACCCCACCGTCTCGCCGTACAAGCCCCACGTACCGAAGAAGCGCAGTTAGCGGTTGGCCAGCTCCAGCACATACTCCAGCTGAGGCAACCCGTGCTCGACCTCCGGATCCGGGAACAGACCGATGTGATGCACCCCGGCCGCCTCCAGCTTCTCGATGTGCGCAGCGGCGTCATCCAGCGTGCCGATCGGCCCGATCTCCGCCCACCACTCCTGCGGCATCGAGACGAACCCCTCGACACCCTTCTCCGCATGCAGCTTCACCAGGTCGTCGTAGAACGGCAGCGCCGCAAGCGCCGGGTTCTTGTCCTTGAGCTGCCACCCCAACCAAGGCGCACTCCACTCGTACGCCGTCTTCCGATCACCCCGCACGCAGAGCGCACTGAAGACAGCCACCACAAAGCCCTCCGGCGACCCAGCCTGCCCGACAGCAGCCCGCACATAGTCCGGCGTAGCCGGCTCAGCGAGCACCACCCCACCCGCAACCCGCCCAGCCAGCGCCATCGACTTAGGCCCCCGCACCCCGAGCAGAATCGGCGGCGGCGTGGTCGGCGGCGCATCCAGCTGCACGTCCTGGAGTACGACGTACTGCCCCTCCATCGTCACCTTCTCGCCCGCCAGCAGCCGGGTAACAGCAGTAGTCACCTCCTCGAGCGCAGTCAGCGGCGACTTGGGCCGAACCCCCATCTGCCCCATCCACTCCTGCACCCCATGCCCGATGCCAGGCAGTAACCGCCCCGGCGCCAACGCGTCGAGCGTGGCGAACTCCATCGCCGTAACAGCCGCAGTACGGGCTACTGCCGGCACGATGCCGAGCCCACAGGTCAGCCGCTCAGTCGTAGCCAACGCGGCAGCGACCAGCGAGGGCCCGGCTGTGTAGAAGCAGTCCTCGATCAGCCACAGCTCGTCCGCGCCACCGGCGTCGAGACGGCGGGCGACGTCGGTCACCAGGGCGGCAGGGAAGGTCCGGGGGAAGCACATTCCGAGAGCAGCGGAGGTCTGGGTCATATCGAGACTGTAAAGGTCGCCGGGGACAGTCCTCCTGGTGCGCGTACAGGCCCCGTCTGCGGGTAGGTTTCGGACATGGCCCGTCCGCACTACTCCTCGCGTCTGGAGGACTGGTTCAACGTCGGCGTCGGGGTCCTCCTGCGCCGCCGCGGCTGGCGGGAGCGGATCATCCCGCATGTCGGCTACGGCACCCAGGAGTTCACCCGGGTGCTGGCCCGCGTCGTGCTGAGCCGGGACCCGCGCAACCAGCCCCGGTACGACGAGGACCAGGTGGTGCGCGGTTGGCGGGTATTCGTCACCGCTCCGGCTACCGGCGTACAGGTGTCGATCACTGTGTCCGGGCAGACCTTCGAGGCGACCACCGACCGCGGTGGCTTCATCGACCTGACTGTGCCGGTGGCGCTGCCACCTGGGTGGCATGAGATCAGCCTGGGCGTGCATGGCGAGCGGCAGGCACGCGGGAAGGTAGTGGTACCCGACCCGGACGCCACGTTCGGCCTGGTCAGCGACATCGACGACACGGTGATGCTGACGATGCTGCCGCGACCACTGATCGCCGCCTGGAACACGTTCGTCCGCGAGGAGCAGGCCCGCCGGGTGGTACCGGGCATGGCGGAGATGTACGCCGAGCTGCTGGCAGACCACCCGGGTGCGCCAATGTTCTACCTCTCCACCGGTGCCTGGAACACGGCCCCGACCCTGACCCGCTTCCTCCAGCGGCACGGCTACCCCGCCGGCCCACTGCTGATGACGGACTGGGGGCCGACCAACACCGGCTGGTTCCGCAGCGGGCAGGAGCACAAGCGCACTGCGCTGCGCCGGCTGGCAGTTGAGTTCCCGAACGTGAAGTGGGTGCTGGTGGGGGACGACGGCCAGCACGACCCGCAGCTGTACGGCGACTTCGCCCAGACGCACCCGGATCACGTACGGGCCATCGGTATCCGCCAGCTGACCCCTGCGGAGCAGGTGCTGTCCCACGGTCTACCAGTGCCGAATCCGGACCCTGGCGCGCACGATCCACATCGCCCGACGGCCGCAACCGTGCATGGGCCTGACGGACATGCGCTGGTCGCGCAGCTGCGCGCAGTACTGTCCCGGCCCGAGGCGAGCTGACCCGGCACCTGCCCGCTGGAGCAGGTACAGGACACTTGTGGTGATCTGACGTGACTCGAGGAGAGACCAAGTGACCGACAGCGGGACCGCAAGCCGCACCCAGGTGCTCGACGACCTGGAGAGCCGTGGCCTGATCGCGCACTCCACCGACCCGGACGCGCTCCGTGCGTCGATGGCCGCCGGACCGATCACCTCGTACGTCGGGTTCGACCCGACCGCGCCGAGCCTGCACATGGGCAACCTGCTGCAGCTCCTGACGTTGCGGCGGCTGCAACTGGCCGGCCACAACCCGATCGGGCTGGTCGGCGGCGCCACCGGACTGATCGGCGACCCCAAGGAGTCCTCCGAGCGGGTGCTGAACCCCAAGGACCTGGTGCAGCAGTGGGTGGAGAAGGTCCGCAGCCAGGTAGAGCGGTTCGTCGACTTCGACGAGTCGCTGCCCAACCCGGCGCGGATGGTCAACAACTACGACTGGACCAAGGACCTCAACACGCTCGACTTCCTCCGGGACATCGGCAAGCACTTCCCGGTGAACCGGATGCTCGGCCGGGAGGTCGTGAAGGCCCGGCTGGAGCAGGGGATCAGCTACACCGAGTTCAGCTACGTACTGCTGCAGTCGCTGGACTACCTGGAGCTGTACCGGCGCCACGGCTGCACCTTGCAGACCGGTGGAAGCGACCAGTGGGGGAACCTGACCGCTGGAGTCGAGCTGATCCGGCGGTCGGACGCGGGGAAGGCGCACGCGCTGGCCACTCCGCTGGTGACCAAGGCGGACGGCACCAAGTTCGGCAAGACCGAGTCGGGGACCATCTGGCTGGACCGGGAGCTGACGTCGCCGTACGCGTTCTACCAGTTCTGGTTCAACACCGATGACCGCGATGTGATGCAGCTGGTGCGGTTCTACACGTTCCGGACGGCAGAGGAGATCGCTGCACTCGAGGAGGCGACTGCTGAGCGCCCGCATGCTCGGGAGGCGCAGCGGTTGCTGGCGGAGGACGTCACGACCCTGGTGCACGGCGCTGAGGAGACCGAGCAGGTGAAGCTCGCTGCGAAGGCGCTGTTCGGCCAGTCGGAGTTGCAGGCGCTGCAGGGGTCGACCCTGGTGGCCGCGCTGCGGGAGGCGCCGCACTACGAGCTCAAGCCGGATGAGCAGATGCCCACCATCACGGACCTGCTGGTGCTCTCGGAACTCGTGGCGAGCAAGTCCGCCGCGCGACGGACGATCGCCGAAGGTGGCGCGTACCTGAACAACGAGAAGGTGAGCGATCCGGAGTACGTCCCGAGCGGCGAGGATCTGCTGCCCGGGGGAGCGCTGGTACTGCGGCGCGGGAAGCGTTCGTTCGCGGGGGTTCTGGCCTCGCCGGCGGCCGGCTGACGTATCGCACGAGGTCGGTGCCGGGGGCAAATTACAGGCCTGTGATTCGGCCCACCGGTAACCGATTTGACCGGCTACCTGCCCGCCACGTAATGTTCTTCTTGTTGGAGCGAGTGCGGGACGCGAAAGCGGCCGGTCGCTCCGAACCCCCCAAGACTGGCTGAGCCGCACCGTGTCGTTGATCCGGGTCGGTAGCTTCAGATGCGGGGTGCGGATCAGAAAAACTGGGTCTTGACTCGGTGGTGCTGGTCCGGTAAAGTAACGCAGGTTGCCCCGGAGTCCTGGCCGCAAGGTCTGTGACGCGGTGTGCGTCCGATTCTTGAGAACTCAACAGCGTGCCGAAAGTCAATGCCGAAATTTAGCATTAACCCCCTTCACGGGTCTCGGTGTAAGTAGGCTTGCTTGCCTCTTCGAGGTTGGCCGGTCTGGTTCATCGTTGATTCGTGTTGGATTCCTTTGTAATTTTTCTGGATTCAAGTCAGTTTGATTTGTTTCTGATTGCAATGGATCGTTTTTCGTTTGTCTGTTCTCCGTCCTTCGGGACGGTGGATATATAGATTTCAACGGAGAGTTTGATCCTGGCTCAGGACGAACGCTGGCGGCGTGCTTAACACATGCAAGTCGAGCGGTAAGGCCCCTTCGGGGGTACACGAGCGGCGAACGGGTGAGTAACA